>CAZGBN010000001.1:0-257658 GCA_964524015.1 uncultured Mucilaginibacter sp.
CCCAAACGATGCAAAACCTTACGCTGCTCGACGGTCAAAAATTTCAAATCACTATACAGCGTTTATGTCGTCAGTTAATTGAAAATCATAATGATTTTTCTGAGTCGGTACTAATAGGCATTCAGCCTCGTGGAATTTACCTGGCTAAACGTGTAGCCGAAGAATTACGAAAGATATTACCGGAAAGCAAAATTGAGCAGGGCGACCTGGATATTACCTTTTACAGGGATGATTTCCGCAGGCGCGAATCGCAGCTGGTACCTAATGAAACCAAAATAGATTTTATTATTGAAGGCAAAAAGGTGATCATGATGGACGATGTGCTGTGGACTGGCCGCACCATACGTGCCGCTATGGATGCCATGCTGGATTTTGGAAGGCCCGGAAAAGTGGAGTTGTTAACTTTGGTTGACCGCCGCTACTCGCGCCATATACCGGTAGCTGCAGATTATGTAGGTATCGAGGTTGATTCCATCGCATCACAAAAAGTGGTGGTAAGCTGGAAGGAAACAGATGGAGAAGATAAAATTGTATTGATATCAGAGAAGTAAACTAATGGCATTAAGCACAAGACATTTATTAGGAATAAAAGATCTGAACGAAGCTGATATTCAACTCATATTTGAAACAGCCGATAACTTTAAAACCGTTTTAAACCGCCCGATAAAAAAGGTTCCTTCACTGCGTGATGTTACCATCGCCAATATATTTTTTGAAAACTCTACCCGTACCCGTTTATCATTTGAATTAGCCGAAAGACGTTTATCAGCCGATGTAGTAAATTTTGCCGCTTCCTCATCATCAGTAAGTAAAGGCGAAACGTTAATAGATACCGTAAATAACATATTGGCCATGAAGGTAGATATGGTAGTAATGCGCCACCCTTATGCCGGAGCAGCTACCTTTTTATCCAAACACGTAAGCGCACAAATAGTAAATGCCGGTGATGGAGCACATGAGCACCCTACACAAGCTTTACTGGATGCCTTTTCAATCCGCGAAAAATATGGCGATGTAGCGGGAAAAAAAGTAGTTATTGTGGGCGATATACTGCACTCGCGTGTTGCGCTGTCAAATATACTTTGCTTAAAGCAATTGGGTGCCGAGGTTATGGTTTGCGGGCCAACAACGTTGATCCCAAAATACATTACTTCACTGGGTGTAAAAGTTGAACATAACTTAATAAAGGCCCTTAACTGGTGCGATGTAGCCAATATGTTGCGCATACAGTTGGAGCGCCAGGATATCAAATATTTCCCTTCGCTGCGCGAGTACACCATGTTATATGGCCTAAATAAGCAAATTCTGAACTCGCTGGATAAAGAGATAACGGTGATGCACCCGGGCCCGATTAACCGCGGTGTAGAGATCACCAGCGATGTTGCCGATAGCAAACAATCTATTATACTTGACCAGGTAGAAAACGGTGTAGCTATACGTATGGCCGTTTTATTCTTACTGGCTGGGCAAACTCCATAATAGTACAGTAATGAAATTAATTGCAGGCTTTGTATCAGTTGTGCTATTTAGCTGTTTTGCTTTATCAGCATCGGCCCAAAGCCGTCAGCAACAAAAAACGGATTCTGTATACAGGTTGGTTAAACAAGCCTTTAATAACAAAAATGTTAATGCAATATATGCTTTAACCGGCACTAACTTTAAAAAAGCCGTAACTATTGATGCCTTTAGAAATGTTGCCGAGAAGCAATTATTCCCGATGGGGGCTATAAGGCGGGATTCGTTAATTAGTTTTACTAATAATAAAAACGCCACCTATAAAATTCAATTAGATGCGGTTACCTTAAAACTATTAATGAATTTGGATGAAAGCAATAAGTTAGAAGCATTTGTTTTTCAACCTTATAACGTTGTAGCTCTTAGCGATAAGCCCAATAAAGTTGCCACATCAAACCCGATGCTTACAGCCACAGATAAAATGGTGGATTCAATAGCACGGATATATATACAAAAGCAAAATACAGCCGGGTTAAGTATAGGCATTGTTAAGGATGGTAAGATAAGCTTATATAATTATGGCGAAACTGCTAAAGGCAATAACAAAATACCTGATGCAAATACTTTATTTGAGATAGGATCAATCACCAAAACATTTACTTCAACACTTTTAGCATGGTATGTTAATCAGGGTAAGGTGAGCTTAAATGATCCGATAACCAAATTTCTACCAGCTGAGGTGGCAGCCAATCCACAGCTAAAGGATATTAAATTAGTAAACTTAAGCAATCACACATCCGGTTTGTCAAGCATGCCCTCAAATACTGCTTTGCAAAGGCCCTATAACGAGGCAAACCCTTATAAAAACTATAATAAACAATTACTGTTTGATTACCTGGCTAAATGCACCCTTATAGCTAATCCGGGAGAAAGATATGCTTATTCCAATTTGGCCGCAGGCTTATTAGGCGTTATTTTAGAAAAAGTAAGCGGTAAATCATTTGAGCAAATGGTGGCTGATGTTATTACCCAGCCATTAGGTATGAAAAGTACCATACAGCATCTATATCCTATGCTTTCGCCACGTTTTGCAACAGTGTATGATGAAGAAGGTGCTGCAACTTCACCATGGGATTTTGACGCGTTAGCATCCGCAGGGGCATTGAGATCAAGCATGAATGATATGTTGCTGTATGTCAAAGCGAATTTGAACAACAAGAGTATGAGTCCGTTGGAAAAGGCTATTGATCTAACTCATCAAATTACCTTAAATAACGATGCAAGAATAGGCTTAGCGTGGCATATTATTGTGGTTGGCGGAGTTGATTATTATTTTCATAACGGTGGTACAGGTGGCAGCAGCAGTTTTTTAGCCTTTAATAAAAGCAAAAATTTGGGAGTGGTCATCTTATCCAATGCAGCCGAAAGTACCGACCCAACAGGTGTTAGCCTGCTAAGGAAGCTGCAATAATTAAACAGTTATACTATCTCCGGGCTGATAAACTTGGTGAAATTTTATCCCCTGTTTATCAAAATGTTTGGTATAGGCTTCGTAACGTTGTTTAATAAAGAATTCTTTAGCGTATCCATCATGAACAGGCAGTATCTGTTTAGGCTGTAAAGCATCAGCAAAAGCCGCTATACGTGGTTCATTGGCAAAAGGGGCCATAGTTACCATAATCAAAAGTTCAACTCCCTTGTATCTCAATAAAGCATCTTCCATCGAGTCTACAGGATGAAGGACCTTATCATTAATTAACAATCCTGTCATCTGCGGTAGCGGGTTATCCATTATCATTTCATGTATTACCGTAAATGCGTCCAGTTTAAATGGTCCTACTTGCGACATACCGTTACATAACAAACAAAACGGAATAGTATTCGCGGTTAACTGATCGCCTACCTGTTTATTGGCCAAAACAGTTGCGCCACTTATGTTGATGATGGTTTTAAGGTTTTCTATATCCAGATGATCCGGATGGATGTGGGTAATTATGATGGTATTTACATCCGCGAATTGCTCAGGAGTTACCAATCCTTCGGCAAATGTAATATTACCAGGATCTATCAATAGCTTATAACCATCCAATTCAAATAGCAAACAGGAGTGTAGATATTTAGATATTTTCATAACGTCAATATACTAAACCACCTGCTTAGTCAAAAGTTTGATTTATAGTAACTCCTGTAATTCATTAAATTGTTGTATTGTTGCCACCTGATCTTCCTCAACTAATCCAAAGCCATAAGCCGCAAATATAAACGGAACTCCCGCTTGTTTGGCCGCTGAGTAATCGCCCATGGTATCGCCCACATACACAGGAGAAGTGAGGTTATGGTCATTTACAATATCGCGGATGTTATCAGCTTTTGGTAAACTTTTGGTACCGTAGCATTGGTGGCCCAGGAAATATTTTTCTAAACCACTGGTATTAAAAAAAACCTCTATATAACCGCTTTGGCAGTTGCTAACTATATAAAGCTTGTATTTAGCTGATAAGTACTTTAAGGTTTCTTCTAAAGCCGGGTACAAGGTACCTCCTTTGGTATGTAGAATAGCCAATTCCTGTTTTGCAGCAATAGCTTTATATTCTTCGCGCTTTTCATCATCCAGGTACGGAAACAATTTCTCAAAAATGGCTTTATAGGTCATGCCGGTAATGCCTTTCACCATGTCGGCAGTTATGTCTTCTTTGATAAAATCAACTTGCTCTTTAGCCGCTTGCCAGGCTTCGGCGACAACGCCGGTACTATCCCAAAGGGTACCGTCCAAGTCAAATATTATGCTGTCGTATTTGTTTTTCAGTGTAGTATTCATTGGCGCAAAAATAAGATTATTATTTGGCGGCAGTTTCTTATTAGTGTCATTTAGGTTATTTAACGCGTTCGGTTGACTCACCCGGTCTACGCTACGCTGGACTGAAACGATGTCGGGGTGAGTCAGCTTACCTGCTAACTAAAACCACCTCCGCGCTACTCAATTCATTATTGCGTGTAGCCCCATTTAAAAAAGCAGGTTTTAATCGGCTAACCCAATAGCGCTCAAACTTTGTAAGGCTTTTTGTATGCCAACCTTTTGTTTTTAAGCTGGCGATAATATCAGATGGTGCATATAACAAAAATTGTCCGGTGGGAGCGGGCCCCGTTCCATCAGGACCTAAATTCATTACCGGCTTATCGCTATAAAACTCCATCGCGGTAGCATAATAATCATCAATTTGCGCTACAGGCAGGTTGTTTTTATTGTTTTGGTTGATCCATATAGCCGCCTCGCTGCCTGCCTGGTAATGTGCCAGATTAGTATAAAACACCTGGTTTAAATATAAATTGACAACAAAGGAGGCTAACAACGTGCGGAAAATAATTCTTGGTATAGTATCCGATGTTAGTTTTTGTGGTAAAAATAGCAGACCAAAAAAAAGTATAAATAAACATAATCTTACAGCATCACCAAATATTTTTGGAGCAAAAAAGTGTTGCAAAGCGGTTATCGCTGCCAGTATTAATAGTATTACTACTGTTTGAGTAATACGCACGGCCAAAATAGTTTTTGGTAGTTTAATGTTATCCAAATATTGCGCGGTGATGATGGCGAAAAACGGGAATACAATATTTAAATAATGCGGCAACTGGAATTTTGAAGTTGAGAATAATAGGAAGGTCAACAATGAGCCGCATATACAATACCACTCTGTTGCCTTTACATTTTTAATACCCTTTTTAATAAACTGGTATATCGCCGCAAATAATAATAACGACCATGGCAAAAATGCCCATAGGGTAGTGTGTATAAAAAAGGATGGGTCGCCATGTCCCTTTATTGGCCCGGTGTTAAAAAAACGTCCAAACTGGCTATCCCAAAAAAAGAATTTAATACCTGATACATTTTGCCTGTCGAATATGGTTTTTTCGGGATGTGCGTCAAATTGGATGTATAGGCAATAAATTTCAGGCAGAATAAATATTAAGACTATTACAGCCGCTACAAGCCATCGCCAATTTAAAACGAGCTTCCATTGCCCGGTGATAATAAAGTGCCCAAATACAGCCCCGCAGATAGGTATAATGGCAAACATTCCTTTGGTCATGATGGCGCAGGCAGTAAATAAACAGCCCGCCAGTAAATGCCAAAAATTATAAGGGTTATAGCTTTTATAAAAATGATAAACCGCAGCAATAATAAGCCCCGTTAAATAAGGCTCGGCACGTACATCATTGTTGGATAATATGATGTGTTGAGCAGTAAGTAATATCAACACAGCCCATAAAGCAACTTGCTTATTGTATAATGATTTAGCAAATAAGTAGGTATAATAGGCTCCTCCAAATAAAAACAGAATAGCGGGCAACTTATAGGCCCATGTAGTAAAGCCAAAAAGGTTGAATGATAATGCAGTTATCCAAAATGGAAAATGAGGTTTGTCCAGCCAATCTTTACCAAAGGCAAATAGCTCCACATAATTATGGCGCTGTACCATGGTTTTGGCAATGGTGGCATATAGTGTACCATCCGGCCCCATAATGGGGACAAACAATCCGGTTAAGTTTATTACCGCGGCAACGCCTATAAACAGGTAAAGCCATTTGGCATAACTAACGGATTGTGGTTGGTTCATCGCTGCTAAAGATACTGAGATTTTAATTTACTATCAGCTGTAGCATTTCATCATCTTATCTCGTAATCTATATAAACGGGTATTTAGTATCTAATGATTAGTTGTTTATAAATATTCTTTAACTTTAAATAAACCGATTACTTAACCGACAATATGAAAAGTATTAAGCTAAGTTATTTATACACTATATGTGCAATTGCTTTTTTATTATTTAGCGTTAGTTCTTGTAAATCAGATTACCAGGAGCCTGATAAGAACAGCATTTTTGGTACATGGAAAACTTATAATAATTTAACCCAAATACTGCGTAGCGTTACATTTAAGGAAGATAGCACATCGGTATATACCAGTAGTAAAGTTGATAATCAGGGCCATATTTTATATGATCTTTATAGGAAAGAAGCAAGGTTTAGTCTTAAAACCACCGCGCCTAAAACGCTGACATTTTATAATACGGTTACTTACCTTAATCAGGATTACGAAAATAGTGCAAACAAAAATGCTTATGTGCAAACAGGCCCACAAAATATGGTGGCTACTCCCGGAACTACTACAACAGTACATTCATTTCATTTAGGTGATGGAGAAATGAATTTATCTTGGGAATGCTCCGGTACATCTACCCCTACCTGTTATGTGGCTGTGGGTGGTTATACAAGGCAATAAAATATAAGTACTACTTTTTATTATTCAATAAACTATAACTTACTAACTCCTCCCAGCGTGCATTGGCGGGGCGATAGTAAACCAAAACCTGGTACTCATTTTCGGTTTCAAAATAGGAGCCTTCTAACAAGATATCATCAGGCTTATTGGTCTTGTCAACCCAAACATATTGGTAATCATATACGCCTTGCTTTAAAAACAGGTTAGTATAAAAACGGCCCTTAACAGGTTCATATTCCATTTTACTGCTGGCATCAATTTTAAAATCATTAAAGCGGCCAATAATGTAGGCGCTGCCCTCAGCTGATGACCTATTGGCTGCCAGGCTAAAATAAACTTGCGCATAGTCGGCATCGCGGCGAGGGTCATTGCCATCCTGGTTCATGATAAAAAATTGCCCGTTATTATCATATTGAAACGAATAGGCAGGCGTATTACGATTTGGATCGCCTAATAAAACTACCGTATAACCTGTATCACGGTAAATTTGGCCAATACGTTCTGATTTTAATTTGAGCGTGCGTGTATCAAAGCGTCTAAATTCATTATGACCAGGAAAATCATTGGTATTTACATCGTTATATATCAACTGCGTGCCGCGAATAGATAAAGGCTGTGAGCTCCATTTCCCGGTTTCCGGTCGTGCATTTTGCATCACCAATACTTTAATATCGGCATTTGGGTTTTGGAGTGGCAGCCGTCCATAATCTAATTGGAAATTTATTTTCTGGTTTGATTGCCTGTTGGTATTTGACGGTGCGATGGTAGCCGCTAAAGAAATTTTGGTGCCCAGCACATACAACCTGCGGGTTAGTATCAGTTTTGATTGGTCACTATCCTCATACACCTTTAAAATATAATTGCCGGCTAATTTAGGGACAATATATTCATTAGGGAATTTAAGTTCGTAATGGGTATATTTCTGAAAAGTGCTGGTAGAATAAGTATAATCCCTTATCCTGTCTTCATTATAGCTTTGTAAATATTCTGCCGATGATAGGTTGGAAGATTTCCATTGACTGTTGCAATGCTCCAGTGTATAAAAATAATTGCGCCCGCCGCCACGCAGGTCGTCAAAACCTAATAAAATTTGCTCTTTTGAATTTAAAGGAAGTACAGGAAATGACCCCTGTTTAGTTGTATTATAAAACTCAACGCTTTTAATATTACTGTTAAAAACCTGATTATCATAAACAGATTGAGCAAAGCTATTTATGGATATTACCAGCAATAATAAACTCAAACACTTTTTCATTCGGTAATAGTAAGCCTTATCAACGTTTATAAAACCTATCTATTATAGGTCGCTCAGTAACTCCAGTTTTTTGTGATTATATTCTTCCTGCGATATGAGGCCATTATCAAACAGGGTTCTCAACTTTTTCAGTTTCTCGGTCAGTTCATCGGCCTTTGGGGCTTCAGTAGCTGCAGGTGGAGTCGGGGTAGCTGCCTGTACCGGTGGCGCAGCATGGTAGCCTGCAAAAGCTGATGCGGCAGGATTTTCAAATTGCACCGATCCCGATTCGGCACGTTTTTCCTCCAATTCGCGCAAGCGGCGTGCCTCGCGTTCAGATTCTTTGCGCTCCTGTGCATATTGGTACAGTTTACGCGCCTGTATTTTAGGCAGGTAATCAACACCCATTTCGGTTCCGTTAGTAGTTTTTATGCTGAATACGGCACCTATAATTTCTTCTTTGGTGGTAACATCAACCACATCTTTCCAAACAAAGTCAACAAATTTTATAGAAAGCCCCAGGTTGGCAGGGGTGAAAAATAGCACACGCTTGTTAGTTATAGCAATACAATCAGGCAATAAGTTTACCAATGGTTTTTTCTGTACAGCTATATATAATATTTCTTCGCCGGTAGTTAACAGGTCAACCAAACGTGAATGAACTTTCTCGATCGCTTTAGGGTCCTGGTCGTCGCGCAAAAATTTCTCTATCATGATATTTTTTCTTTATGCAGGTGCAAAAATAATAATAATATGCAGATGTGCAGATATGCGGATGTGCAAATGATTTTATATCAAATGTTGACAACCAGACAAGCATCTGCACATACGCATATTTGCACATCTGCACATCCTCATCCCACCAACAAATTACACCCTCTTATGTCCGCATTATCAAACCTGCCCAATATCTCAAACGAACCATCAGCATAAACCTTGCCCAGATCTTGCGTAGCAATAAATGAACACGAGTTGATATTAGCCAGATCGATCACATTTACACCACCTGCACGATCATTAGTTAACAAACTCATAGGGTCATTGGTATCGCGGGTTATAATGCGCATCCAAGGCGGACAGTTAAATATGCCCCTACCTTTTGAGTAAGCTTGTGATAATAGTTCAGTCATCCCATATTCCGAATGGATAGCATCTACACCAAAACCTTTGCACAAGGTATCATGCAGTTCTTCGCGTATCATTTCCTTTCTACGACCCTTCATTCCCCCGGTTTCCATTACTATTAGCTCAGGAAAATCAATATTATGTTGCTCCACAAAATCAAGCAGAGCGAATGTAACACCTATCAATAAAGTAGGTTTATTAGCCTCCTGTTGTTTTTTAAGCTGATGGGCCAGCTCCTCATGATTATATAAAAAAAAGCCGCTATCCGGGTTGTTAGATTGTCTGATCAGGTCATTCGCCATATAAATGAGCGATGAACCCTCGCGCTCCAGATAGGATGGAAGCAATGCCAACACTGTATAGCTTTTAATATCACCATAAAAGAACCTAAAAGCATCACGAAAGCTATCCAAGTACCAACTTACATCAGTAACTTGATGACTGCTGGTTATCATCCCGGTAGTGCCGGAACTGGTAAATGTAACCTCAACAGGCTCAGTACTGCTTAACACATCGCGCGATTTAAAAAACTCGATGGGCAAAAAAGGGATTTGCTGAATAGAGGTAATTGAAGTTGTATCAATTCTTAACCCCTCAATAAACTCGCGGTAAATAGCACAGTTCACAGCCTGATGCTGAAATATGGCTAAAGCAGCAGCATTAAATTGCTCATCGGTACTGATAGAAAATATTTGCTGCTTACCCGGTTTACTCATAACTGTGCAAAGATAAATAATTGCCGTATGCAAATGTGACTGATATTGTAGGGGCTTTTTATTAAATTGCAAGCTTAATGTCCATCTATAATACATGAATATACAAGCCTGCCTGTTTGACCTGGATGGAGTAATTGTTGATACCGCGGTTTACCACTATAAAGCCTGGAAGCGATTAGCCAACGAATTAGGATTTGATTTTACCGAAGAACAGAACGAACTACTTAAAGGTGTAAGCCGCGTACGGTCGTTAGAAATTATCCTGGAAATTGGTGACCTTACCAAAACCGATGCGGAAAAGGAAGAACTGGCAACCCGAAAAAATACCTGGTATGTAGATATGATTAACCAAATGCTGCCGGATGAAGTATTGCCGGGTGCACGTGAGTTTGTGCAAGCTTGCCGCGATGCGGGAATTAAAACTGCGCTGGGTTCAGCCAGTAAAAACTCCATGACTATTTTAGAGAAGATTAATATGGTTGATTTATTTGATGCCATTATTGATGGCAACAAGGTAAGCAAAGCCAAACCCGACCCGGAAGTGTTTTTAAAAGGTGCCGAGGCTTTACGGGTTGCCCCGTCAGCTTGTGTGGTATTTGAAGACGCCATAGCCGGCGTAGACGCAGCTATTAATGGTGGAATGAAAGTAGTGGGTATTGGTTCGCCAAATGTGCTTAAAAAGGCTAATTTGGTGGTGAGTGGCTTGGATGAAATGAGTTTAGATAAGTTAAAAAGTCTATAAAACTATGTCATTGCGAGGAGGAACGACGTGGCAATCTCATTGCGTTGTTAGCAAAGCGATGAGATTGCCGCGCTACGCTCGCAATGACAGTAACGAATATGTATGAAGCAATACTTTAAAGTTGACGAGTGGAAAATAATTGAAGAAGGTTTTGACCCTAAGCACAATCAAATTGCCGAAAGCGTATTTAGCCTTGGTAATGGGCGTATGGGTCAACGCGCCAACTTTGAAGAAGCGTACAGTGGCGAAACTCTGCAAGGAAACTATGTTGCCGGGGTTTACTATCCCGATAAAACCCGTGTAGGCTGGTGGAAGAATGGCTATCCCGAATATTTTGCCAAAGTATTAAATGCAGCCAACTGGATAGATATTGATATCAATATTGATGGTGAGCAACTGGATCTGGCGAAATGCGAGGTAACCAACTTTAGGCGTGAACTGAATATGCAGGAAGGCTACCTGAAAAGGAACTTCCATGCAAAGACAGCAAAAGGTAAAGAAGTTGAGGTAGAAGCTATCCGTTTTTGCAGCATGGTTGATGATGAATGCGGAGCCATAAAATATACAATCACCCCAAAAAACTTTAGCGGTACACTTACTATTACGCCATACATTGATGGCGATGTAGTTAACAAAGATTCTAACTATGATGAAAAGTTTTGGGATGAGGTTAAAAAGCAAGCGAATAATGATGGTGGTTACGTTCAATTAAAAACCAAAAAAACAGGTTTTGAAGTTGCTACAGGTATGCTGTTCACTATTTCGCAGGAAGGTAAAGCTAATCCAGTTGAAAAAGAAAAATACGTTGGTGTTAAAGTAGATTTACAGGCAGAGCAAGGCAAAGCCATCACCATTACTAAATACGCCGCTAACCTATCCTCACAAAATTATAAGGCGGAGGATCTGGTAAATGAACTCAACAAAACCTTAGATCGCGTTAGCAAAAAAGGGTTTGATACCATGCTTGCCGAACAAGCCGCTGCTTGGGCCGAAAAGTGGAAGCATAACGATATTATTATTGAGGGCGATGTAGCCGCGCAACAGGCTATCAGGTTCAATATTTTCCAGTTAAATCAAACTTATACCGGCGAAGATGACCGCCTGAATATTGGTCCGAAAGGATTTACGGGCGAAAAATATGGTGGCTCCACCTATTGGGATACTGAAGCTTATTGTGTGCCTTTTTATCTGGCTACTGCCGACCCGAAAGTTACCCGTAACTTACTGCTTTATCGCTACAAACAATTAGGTAAAGCTATAGAGAATGCGCAATTATTAGGCTTTAAGGATGGAGCCGCGTTATATCCCATGGTTACCATGGATGGCACCGAGTGCCATAACGAATGGGAAATAACCTTTGAAGAAATACACCGCAACGGCGCAATCGCTTATGCCATTTATAACTATGTGCGCTATACTGCTGATGAAGCTTACCTGGCTGATTATGGCCTGGAAGTATTGATAGCTATCGCCAGGTTTTGGTCGCAAAGGGTTAATTGGAGCGAGGATAAACAGCAATATGTAATGCTGGGTGTAACCGGGCCAAATGAGTACGAAAATAACATCAACAACAACTGGTACACCAATACATTAGCGGTATGGTGTATGCAATATACGCTGGATGTAATTGAAAAAGTTAAAGCGGCAGATAGCGCTAAGTATAATGCGCTGGTAAAGCGTATCAGCTTTAACGAGGGGGTAGAAACCGCCCGTTTTAGCCACATCATCCAACATATGTATTACCCGTATGATGAAAAGCAGCAGGTGTTTTTACAGCAGGATGGGTATTTGGATAAGGAACAGATACTGGTTAAAGATATCCCCTCAGGGGAACGTCCACTCAACCAACACTGGAGCTGGGACAGGATACTGCGCTCATGCTATATCAAACAGGCGGATGTGTTGCAGGGTATTTACTTTTTTGAGGATAGGTACGATATAGATACCATCCGCCGCAATTTTGATTTTTATGAGCCGCGTACCGTGCATGAGTCGTCATTATCGCCATGTGTACATGCCATATTAGCCGCTAAACTGGGCGATGAAGCCCGTGCCTACGAGTTTTACCTGCGCACCTCGCGATTGGATCTGGATGATTATAACAACGATACCGAAGACGGTTGCCATATCACCTCCATGGCCGGCACCTGGATGGCGGTGGTAGAAGGTTTCGGTGGTATGCGTGTTAAAAACGGTATGCTTTCGTTTGATCCATTTTTGCCGGGTAAATGGCAGTCGTTCTCTTTTAATGTAGGATTTAGAGGGGCGATCTTGAATGTAAAAGTGAGTAAGGCCGGGGTTGATATGACCAAACTATCAGGCAATACTATTATTGTTTTAGTGCATGGCGAGGAACGAGTTATTTAATGAATAATCACGTATCCTTTAATTAAATACTTTACTTTAGTATTTCAATATGCAATCCACCCAAACCGATCATAAACTCATCATCTACCAACTATTGCCGCGTTTATTTGGCAATACCAATACCACCAATAAATATTATGGCTCGATTGAAGAGAATGGTGTAGGTAAGTTTAATGACATTACCGATAAGGCTCTGCAGGAAATCAAAAACATGGGTTTTACCCATGTTTGGTACACCGGCGTAATTGAACATGCTACCATGACCGATTATTCGGCTTATGGCATTAAAGCGGATGACCCGGATATTGTAAAGGGAAGGGCAGGCTCGCCATACGCCGTGAAGGATTATTATGATGTTGACCCCGACCTGGCGGTGGATGTAAATAGCCGAATGGTGGAGTTTGACGCGCTGATTGAACGTACGCATAAGAATGGGTTAAAGGTTATTATTGATTTTGTGCCCAACCATGTAGCGCGTACCTATGCATCAGATAAAAAGCCTGCCGGAGTGCGCGATTTTGGGCAGGATGATGATACCACCAAAGCATTCTCGCCTACCAATGATTTTTACTATCTGCCGGGTCAGTATTTTGAAGTGCCGCATGGGTATAATCCTGGTGGGGATGAATTGATGAGTCTGCTTAAAGATGGCGAATTTGATGAATATCCCGCCAAAGCAACCGGAAATGATGTATTTGATCCCCATCCATCCATCAACGATTGGTTTGAAACGGTGAAGTTGAATTATGGGGTTGATTATGCTACTAACCAACGCCATTTTGACCCTATTCCGCCATTGTGGAACAAACTATATGATATCTTGCACTTCTGGACACAAAAAGGCATAGATGCTTTTAGGTGTGATATGGTGGAGCATGTGCCCTTTGAATTTTGGGGATGGATAGTGCCTAAGTTGAAAGCTGAAGTGCCTTCTATCGTATTCATCGGCGAAGCCTACGATAAAAACAAATACCGCGATTATATTTTTAAAGGCAAGTTCGATTATCTGTATGATAAATCAGGTTTGTATGATACCATCAGGCGTTTAACAACTGATCCGTACAATAACTCCACCTGGCAAATAAACGCGGTGTGGAACTATGATACCAAAGATATTGACCAGCATATGTTGCGCTTTATGGAAACCCATGATGAGCAGCGTATAGCATCAAACTATTTTGCAGGCAATGCCTGGCATGCCATATCGGGTATGATAGTCACGGCCACACTTTCAAACGGGCCTGTATTGGTATACAATGGGCAGGAGGTAGGAGAATCTGCACAGGGTAGCGAAGGCTTTAGCGGTGATGATGGCCGTACCACTATCTTTGACTATTGGGGATTACCTGAACACCAAAAATGGTTAAATAACGGGCAATTTGATGGTGACGGCTTAAGTGAGGAACAAAAAAACCTGCGCACTTTTTATTGTAATTTATTAAACGCTGTGCAAACACATGAAGCATTGCGCATAGGTGAGTTTTATGAACTGATGCTGGCCAATCAAAATCGCGGGGGTTTTGACGAACGTATTTATTGCTATTTGCGCTACACAGGTAACGAGCAAATTTTAATAATTGTAAATTTTGATCGTAATCAGCGCGATTTGAACGTTATTTTACCGGATGATTTATTATCTAAATTAAACTTGAGTGGCGAAAAACAACTAACGGACCTGTTGACTGGGGTAACTTATAATACAATCGACATAAAAAGCGGCTTGAATATTGCTTTATCTGCCATGAATGGAGTAATATTGAAATTTTAGCACTTAATTGTTGCTATTTTCATAAAAATATATCCATTTTGTTATTTTTAAAGCAATGTATTGCCCGTTTATTGAAAAATATTCGTTTATTAGCTTATATAAAGCATATCCTGTTAATGCTTAAATTGTTTATGGCGGGCATGCATTTTTAAAGTTTTTTATGGAAGAAAATATACAAGATCCGGAGTTGTTGGCCAATAGATTACTTGAAGAGGAAGAAGAATTTCATCACCTTAATAATCCTGCCGAGGCTATAAAGCCCATTATTAAAAAATATTTGGGCATACCTAAACAGGCAGAGCAATTAGAGAATAAAATATATTTTACCGATGGCGACGCTAAGGTGGAGATAGTAATTGTAACCGATCAAATTATTCGTGTACGGTTGGCTCCGCATGGTGTTTTTTTAGAAGAATTCTCCTACGGTGTGCCAAAATTAAATAGTAAGCCGGTTGCTTTTACTATAGCCGAAAGTGAGGAAGAGTTTCGTGTTTCTACCAGTGCTGTAAATTGTCATATCCGCAAGCAGGATTTTTTTATTTCATTTTCTGATTGCCAAAATAACATTACCAGTGCCGATGCTGTACCTATGCATTGGGAAGAAAATGTAAAATTTGGTGGTTACTATGTGTTCTGCACCAAAGAATGTCGTCCCGAAGAAAGCTTTTTTGGATTGGGTGATAAACCTACCGAGCTTAACTTACGCGGTAAACGATTGAAAAATTGGAACACGGATGCTTATTCTTTTAACTGGAACCAGGACCCACTGTATCGCGCTATACCGTTTTATATCAGCTTAAATGATGATATAGCGCACGGCATTTTCTTTGATAATACGTTTAAATCGCATTTTGATTTTGGTGCCGAGGATAAAACCAAAACCAGCTTTTGGAGCGATGGCGGTGAATTACAATATTACTATATCCACGGCCCGCATATGATGGATGTGGTAAAGAGTTACCACCTGCTAACCGGTACACACCCTATGCCACCGTTATGGGCCTTGGGTTATCACCAATGCCGCTGGAGCTATTACCCTGAAGCCAAGGTTAAAAAGATCGCAACCGGTTTCCGCGAAAATAAAATTCCGTGCGATGGCATATACCTTGACATTGATTACATGGATGGGTACCGCTGTTTTACATGGAATAAAAAATACTTCCCTAACCCTAAAAGGATGATCAGCGAGTTAGCTGCTGATGGATTTAAAACCGTAGTAATTATTGATCCCGGTATACGTGTGGACGATAATTACTGGGTGTTTAAAGAGGGCAAAGAGAAAAAACATTTTTGCCGCCGAAGCGATGATTACTTTATGGAAGGTCATGTTTGGCCGGGCCGTTGCCAGTTTCCTGATTTTACCAACCCCGAAGTAAGGGAATGGTGGGGCGGTTTGTTTGAAGGATTAGTTGAGGCAGGCGTAGCTGGTGTTTGGAACGATATGAACGAGCCTGCCGTATTTGGTGCAGGTACTTTCCCGGATGATGTGCGTCACCATTATGATGGCTATCGCGGGTCGCACCGTAAGGCCCATAATGTTTATGGGATGCAAATGGTACGTTCAACCTATGAGGGATTGCGTAAACTGATGAAAAATAAACGTCCGTTTACTATTACCCGTGCCGGGTATTCGGGCGTACAACGTTATGCTTCGGCCTGGACCGGTGACAACGTAGCTTCATGGGAGCATTTAAAATTAGGCAATATACAGTGCCAGCGCATGTCAGTATCAGGCATACCGTTTGTTGGTACAGATATAGGCGGATTTAGCGGTGAACCGGATGGCGAGTTGTTTACACGCTGGATACAAATGGGAACTTTCTCACCATTTATGCGTGCGCACTCGGCAGGTGATACCAAGGAGCGCGAACCATGGAGCTTTGGCGATCCTTATACTGCCATTAACCGTACGTTTATTGAATTACGTTACCGTTTATTACCATACCTGTATTCGGCATTTTGGGAGCACCACCGTTATGGTTTCCCTATTTTGAGGCCCGTAGTAATGCAGGAACAGGAAGTGTATGGTAACCATTTCCGCCAGGATGAATTTACTTATGGCGATAAGATATTAGTTTGCCCGGTTTTAGAACCCGGACAAAAAAGCCGGAAAGTATATCTGCCTACAGGTAACTGGTACAACTTCTGGACCCAAGAGTTAGTTGTTGGTGGTAAAGAAACTGAAGTATTAACCCCGCTGGAAACCATTCCTATTTTTATTAAAGCAGGTTCTGTAATACCAGAATACCCGGTAATGCAATATGTAGGCGAAAAGGAAATTGAAGAGGTGATATTAAATGTTTACTATAGCGATTATGAGGCTAATTCCTTCCTGTTTGAAGATTATGGCGAAACATTTGCTTATGAACAGGATATCTACTTAGAGAAAAAATTTGTAGCTAATGGTACCAAAACCAGTTTTACCGTTAAGCAAAGCCTGGAAGGTTTATACAACCCGCGTTATGAAAATTATGCGTTTAATATAATTGGCTTACCATTTAAAGCATCGACTATTATTGCTGATGGCAAACCGATCACTGATTTTACCATCAGCGCGGATAACCGGCTGGAAATGAAGTTTAGTAAAAACTTTAAGGTGTTGGAGATAACTAAATAACATATCAAACCGTCATTGCTTCGTTCCTCGCAATGACGTATAGAGAAAGACTTTCGAAGTTTTAAAACTTCGAAAGTCTTTTTTGTTTATAGTGCGTACACCAACAATATTGATATATTTGAGGTTATACAAGGGTATATAAATTATGGCTAAAAAAACATCCGCCCCCGCAAAAAAAGCACCAGCACTAGTGCCTCCGCAAAAATATAATGTACAGCCATACAGTCGTTTTACCGAGTTTGATATCGGTCTTTTTAAAGCAGGCAAGCATTATAAATTATATGAAAAATTTGGCTCGCATGTAGTGGAACATGATGGCGTAGTGGGTACCTATTTTGCGGTGTGGGCACCAAATGCCAAGTTTGTATCAGTAATAGGGGGCTTTAACGGTTGGAACCGTGGTTCGCATGGCTTGTATGTTCGATGGGATGGTTCAGGTGTTTGGGAGGGTTTTATACCAAACATAGGTAATGGCGAGGCTTATAAATATTTTATTGCTTCAAATACCGGCGAGGACCTGGAAAAAGCTGATCCGTTTGCGTTACGCTGGGAAGAACCACCACGCACTGCATCTATAATTTCTGATACTTTTTATGAGTGGAAGGATAAAGCCTGGATGGATACCCGCCAAGCTCATAACGGATTAGATAAACCTTACTCGGTTTATGAGGTGCACATAGGTTCATGGGCACGCAGCCCGGAAAGTCCGGACGAATTTTTAAGCTATGAACAGTTAGCGGATAAACTGGTACCTTACGTAAAGGATATGGGCTTTACACACGTAGAGTTTATGCCCATTATGGAGCACCCATACTATCCGAGCTGGGGTTACCAGGTAAGTGGTTATTTCGCGGCATCATCAAGATATGGTACACCGCAACAGTTAATGTTGTTGATAGAACGTTTTCATAATGAAGGCATAGGGGTAATATTGGATTGGGTACCGTCGCACTTTCCCGGCGATGCGCATGCATTATACAACTTTGACGGTACGCACTTATATGAGCATGCCGATATGCGCAAAGGCTTCCATCCTGATTGGAAATCATATATTTTCAACTATGGCCGTAATGAAGTACGCGCGTTTTTAATAAGTAATGCTATTTTTTGGTTAGACAGATATCATGTTGACGGTCTGCGTGTTGATGCCGTGGCTTCTATGTTATACCTGGATTATTCGCGTAACGAAGGCGAGTGGGAGCCAAATATGTTTGGCGGTAACGAAAATCTCGAGGCGATATCCTTTTTAAAAGAATTTAACGAGGCTTGCTACAGCCACTTCCCCGATACACAAACCATTGCCGAGGAGTCAACTTCATTTACAGGCGTTAGCCGCCCGGTATTTTTAGGCGGTTTAGGTTTTGGAATGAAATGGATGATGGGTTGGATGCACGATGCTATTAAGTATTTTAGTAATGATCCGGTACATCGCAAGTATCATCACAATCAACTTACTTTTAGTTTAATATATGCATTTACCGAGAACTTTATGCTGCCTTTTTCGCACGATGAAGTAGTATATGGTAAAGCCTCCATGCTGCGTAAAATGCCGGGCGACGAATGGCAGCAGTTTGCTAACCTACGCTTGCTGTACAGTTTTATGTTTACCCACCCGGGCACCAAGTTATTGTTTATGGGTTGTGAATTTGGACAAGGTGAGGAGTGGAATTACCAACATTCATTAGACTGGCATGTAATGGAATATCCAAACCACCAGGGGATGGCTGCATCGGTCAAAGCATTAAATAATTTATACAAAACCGAGCCGGCTTTATATGAGAAAGGCTTTGATAGCAGTGGTTTTGAATGGATAGATGGCGGCAATGCAGATGATTCTATAGTGGTTTACGCCCGTAAAGGACATGATCCTCAAAATGATGTAATTGTGGTATTAAACATGACCCCGGTTACGCGCCATGATTATCGTGTAGGCGTAACGCAAGGCGGTGGCTGGAAAGAGATATTTAACTCGGATGCTAAAGAGTTTTGGGGTAGCGGAGTTACCAACTACGGTACTCTAAACGCCGAATATATTAACTGGCACGGAAGAGATCATTCTATAAAAATTACTATCCCCCCATTAGGGGCTGCAGTATTTAAAAGAATATAATAAAAAGGGCGTCATTGCGAGCGATAGCGAAGCAATCTCTACGAAGGACATTCAAACGGAAGATGTTTATTAACGGAATTAATAAACTTTTTACTTCTTGATTTGCGAGTGCAGAGATTATTGATGAGTTAATTGTTTTTTACTGGTATCAATGAACTCGCTCAGCTCGGTTGTCTTCGTTCCTCGCAATGACGCTTTTTATTTAGCCCAAACTCTATTCTCTTCGCTTATTCTTACATAAAGCATTGCCGCATTTAATATCGAGAAAACTATAGCTGTATAATATAAATTAAACACTAATGGAATAATTGCGATCTCACATACCACTTCCATATAGTTGGGATGTTTAAACAGCTTATATGGCCCTTTTTTTACAGGATATACGTTAGGTATTCGGTATATTTTGGTGTTCCAGTATTTACCTAACGAAGATAGCGCCCAAAACTTGAAGGATAGTACTAATAAAAAGGCTATTAGCAATACTGGGCTAAATTCAGCGTGATCTCCCCAAATGTATTCGACTATATTGGATATGATAAAAAGCGTATGCATAGCCACCATATAGGGGTAATGGCTTTGTCCATATTGCACTGCTCCCTGGCTCAATAGCCATTTTTCATTACGGCTGGATATGTATAATTCTGATAATCGTTGCAGTATCAAGAAGCATATGAAAAGGATGAAGTACATAGGTTAATTATTTATTCAATTTCAATAATACCATCTCGCTCGAAAATCCCGGCCCCATAGCTACCATTAAACCATAGCCGTCTTCATAACCCTGGGTCATAAACCTTTCCAATACATATAGTACCGTAGCGCTCGACATGTTGCCATAATCGGCTATCACACTCCTTGTATGATGTAAAAAGTCGCCCTCAACCCCTAACGCTTCGGTATAGGCATCCAATACCTTTTTTCCACCTGGATGAAAGATGAAGTTTTTGATATCACTCAGCTGCAAATTGTGCTTATTTAAAAACTCGGTGATATCATCCTTAATATGTTCATGTAAAAAGGTGGGAATATCTTTTGAGAATAAAACCTTAAACCCGGTATCCTGGAACTCCCAGCCCATTACATCTAACGAGTCATAATATAATTTACTACTTGATGCTACATAGTTTATAGATTGATTGCTGCCATGATTATCACCCTTAATAATACAGGCTGCAATTCCGTCAGAAAATAAGCTTGAACCTATAAAATTACTTTTGCTATAATCGCTTTTGATCAGAGTTAATGAGCATAATTCAACCGCTACCAATAATACCACCGCATCAGGATTCGCCTTAGCCACAGTACATGCTTTTGCCATGCCAGATACACCTCCGCCGCAACCCAAACCCCAAACGGGGGTGCGGTTAATATGAGGGCTAAGCCGCATTTTGTTTACAATAAGCGCATCCATACTGGGTGTAGCCAAGCCTGTTGTTGATACAAATAAGATATCGGTAATATCTTCCTTTTTTATATTGGCTTTAGCTACACAATCCTCAATAGCTTGTACAGAATATTGTAAAGCTATCTCGATATAGGCATTGTTGCGTTCCTCAAAGGTGGTCGACCCGGCGTAGTAGGATAGGGGTTGACAAAAATTACGGGTAATAATTTCGGTATTGTCAAAAGCGAATATTAATCTGTCTGTTTGCGGAAAGTTGGTCGAGAATAATTCGTGTGCCTGTTTCTTTACATCTTGCTGAAGAGTTTTATAAGGCAGATCGACATTGGATACGGATGCTATAAATGGCATATAGTATGATATTTTTTAATTGACGGTTATACTATAAGCTATAAAACAGGCTAATTGTTTATAAATGTAAGATAAATAAAAAGGCCCCTGTTTAAGGAGCCTTTGCTATTATTTTTTTGATGCAGTAGCGGTTACCCTATAGCTTTCAGGCGGACCTAAATAGCTTGATTTAACACCTCCACGGTCAAGGACAATTTTTTCTAAAACAACTGATGGGTCAACCATCCAGTATTTAATAATATGTTTGCCCGGTTTACTGATGTAATGGTTGGAACTTAATACCTTGATCAGGTTAGCAGAGTTGCCTTCCATAACGCCATTAGCCCTTCTTGGATCAGCGATTAGGGGATCAATATTAACTTTTATCGGTGCTTCATCATCAATAGATATAGCGTACCACAATCCTTTTTCGTGTGTAAAATCTATAGAAGGAGCAGTATAAACTAAAAGTTTTACTTTACCCGTATCTGCAACGTTTACTTCGTATTCAAGATGTGGGGTAAGACCACCCGGATTATCTATTCTTGGTGCCGTTATAGGTGTTCCTTCTATGCCTGATAAGGTACGCCCGTAATCAGGAAGTATATTCCATTTAACCGATGAGCCATTTACTAATTTGCTATAATGAATAGCTTCCATTGAAGCATAGCCATTACTTTCAACAAAACCTGATGTAGGTACAGGTTTGCTATTATTTACAATTGCCTGCACAATAACTGTTTTCCCATCGCTGGAAGTTATGGTTATTGGCACTTTGTTCATTCCTTTCGGCGCGGTGGTCCAATCTACATTAACCCAAACGCGTTGTTGTTTATCAATAGTGCCGCTTGCGGGTGTTACCTGTACCCATGGCTGGCTTGATTTAGCGGTATAAGTAAATGATGCAAGGCCACGGTTAAATACTTCAAAGTAATGCCCTGTTCTTGGGTATTGTGTCAACTCAGGTAATGCAGCTTCAGTAGTTGTTTTAGGCCAATAATTAGCAGAACCTTCAACAGATACGCCCATTTCGGCATCAGCAACAGGAGTTATTTTAATAAAGGCAGGTAACCTATTTTCCTGAATACGGGTGCCGGGCCTTGTGGGTTCATTCCATGATGTATAACCAATATGTACCTGGTCCATCATATGGCTCCATTTGCCATTGGCTAGGGTGTCGTTAAAATATTTGGTTATGCGGGCATCTTCAGCAAAAAGTTGCTCCGCTTTTTTAGCCTCATCGTCGGCAGCAGTGCGGCCCTGGTTGCCATATAATTTTTGTTTGGCCGATGCCAGGTACATTTCATTAAATACCGCGCTAGCTGTTACGGGGTGCAATACCAATTGGTAAAAAGCATCTTTATAAACCGCAGGTATTTTTTTGCTTAATTTAATGGTTTGCTCTTTTAATTTATTATAGTCAGAAACTACGGTTTCAAATTCACGGTAATCAGTCAAATTGTAAGGTGTACTGGTACGTATAGTAGTAGGGTCAACCATTTCGGGTTTGCGCCTGCCATTGTATTTACCATATTGAGATATGATCTGAGCAATTTCTGCAGCGTGTTCGGGGCCAAATTGTTTAGCCGCCCAATTCCTGGTATATTCTTGTAAGCTATTAGCCGGATATTTTTTCGGGTTCCAGGCCATATCTAAAAAGAAGCTGATAGGAAACTCGTATGGTTTTAAATCGCCCACATTAACTACCCATTCCTTTTTTACACCATAGTTATAAGCCAGGTTCATTTGTTCCCAAATATGCGGCAGCGGATTGGTGTTAACCCATTGGTAATTACGCGGGCCGCCATGGTAATCAAAGTGATAGTAAATGCCATAGCCACCTTTGTTGTTTTCGCCCAATTTTGGCAACCTTCTTACGTTACCCCAGTTATCATCGCAATATAATATGGTCACATCTTCTGGTGCGCGCATTCCGGCATCATAATAATCCTGTACCTCTTTGTATAATGCCCAAACTTGTGGTGTTTGGTTAGCGGGTTTACCTGTTGCTGCCGCGATAGATTCGCGTTGCTCTTTAATGATCTTTTCTAACAAAGTTATATTGGCTGCCGCTCCGCCCTGTGCCATTGGCTCATCACCATCGCCACGCATACCAACTGTCACCAATACTTCCTTGCCATTATTTCTTTGCATTCCTTTTAGCCAAAACTCTTTTAATGCGTCTGCGTTAGTGGCATAGTTCCAAACCTGCTGTTCTTTAGGCAAAGCTTGTTTATAGCGCTCCCAGTCTTTTTGTGCACGGGTCATTGGTTCATGATGAGAGGTACCCATTATAATGCCCATTTTATCAGCCAGGATAGGGTTGTCAGGATCATCATCATTAAAAGCGTTGTTCCACATAGCCGGCCATAAAAAGTTGGCTTTTAAGCGTAGCAACAATTCAAACATATGTTCATATAAATAATGATTTACGCCATTATCCATTATCTTACCATTTATTGCAGACGGCTTTTTATTTAAGCCCATAAATTTCTCTTTGGCCCAACCTGAAAAACCCGGGGCTTCGTCATTAATAAATATACCACGGTATTCTACAGCCGGTTCTCCATCTGTATGACGGCCAGGTAATACATATAAAGCATTTTTGTGTATTACAGGTACATCGGCCCAATAATACCATGGCGATACACCTATTTGCGAGGATAGATCATAAATGCCATAAATAGTACCGCGTTTATCGCTTCCGGCTATAACCAAAGCGCTTTCAACGCCCGGCATAGGATTTTTTACTACTTGTGAAATAAATAGTTCCTTTTTGCCTGATAGGTCGGCTGCGTTTAATTTTTTGGTTTGTATAAGCTTGTCTATTAGCGGGCTTTTGCCAAAAGTTCCGATAATTACTACTTCGCGACCAGTTACGTTACCTGTTGAAATTACAGGCTCGGCATTGGTTACTTTTTTAATATCTGTTTGAAGGTTTTTTGTTGCTATCATTACGCCTTCAAAGTCAGCATCGCTTATAAAGAGGGTAGTTGATTTTCCGGAAGCAGATAAAGTTAACGACCCCGGAATTTTCTTTACAGTTGATATATACGGCTCATCAACAGCATAAGCACTATTATTTATTAAAATAAGCAATAATGATAAAAACGAGGCACAAGCATATATCTGTTTTACAATCGGTCCAACTTTTTCTGATGTAAGTAGGCAAATAAATCTTTTCATATTATTAGGTGTGTATTGAAATGGATACTAAAGCTGGGATATAATCAATGTTATTGCAATCGATTACAAATATATATTTATATCCAAGTGTAATGGTATATATTCATTTCTTAACAGTTATTTTACAATCAATATTTTATATCATTATTCCAAATAAGGGTAACAAAAAATAAGATTAAATTAAAAAAATAACTTTTAACGAATTTTGATTAAACCGATCAAAGTGTTTAGATGATTATAATAAGTAATATATAATATTAAAATAATTTTAATTAATACTGACTTTTATTGCAATCGATTGCTGGAATCGATTGCAATAAACATGATTTTATAATTGTAATCGATTGCAAGTTTGGAATTTATTTTTACTTTTATTCCGCATATAATACCAATTGCTTACGCGAGTTTTAATATAACTTATCCAAATCACTTTTAATATTTTATGATTTTAGGTACAATAATAATTTGCGTATTTTTTATGTAATCGATTGCAATAACAATAATTATAAACTAAATTATAATCAATATGGAGAAAAACGGACTTTAAAATGTAATGGCTATACGCCATAGGTGTTCAACCAAAACCCGACATTACGACTGCATTAAAGTATGATCGGAAATTAACTATATAACCAATAGTTAAAGTGTAAATAATAAAATTACATACAATCAAACAAATTATGGAAAAACTTAAACTTATTAAATGCTTGAAAGCATTGCTTTTACTATTTAGTATGAGCATGATTTCGACAACTATCTTTGCCCAGACTGTCACTTTACGCGGTCATGTTACTGATAAAAAAGGCGAAGCTTTAATTGGAGCTACTGTTAGAGTAGCCGGAACCACCAGCGGAGGTACAACTACTGACATTAGTGGAAACTTTACTTTACGTGCCGAAGCTAACGTAACTGCACTGAATATTACTTACGTAGGTTATGTACCGTTAAATGTACCAGTAAAAGCAGGTACAACAAATATTGGTACTGTTATTTTGGCTAATGATGCTAATAACCTTAATGAAGTTGTTGTAGTTGGTTACGGTGTGCAAAGTAAGCGTGATGTAACCGGTGCTACAGTATCTGTAGATTCTAAAACTTTGTCAGAAACACCATCGCCAAACCTTATTGATGCGTTAAAAGGCAGGGTAGCGGGTTTAGATATTGTGAACACAAGTTCAAGACCGGGAAGTACACCTAGTATACGCCTTAGAGGAAATCGTACAATTGGCCAGGGTGCAAACAGCAGCGCAGACCAACCTTTATTGGTAGTTGATGGTACACCTTATACCGGTAGTATTTCTGATATTAACCCGGATAACATTAAAAGTTTGGAGATACTGAAAGATGCATCTTCTACTGCAATTTATGGTTCAAGGGGTTCTGGTGGTGTATTGTTAATTACAACCAATCGTGGTATAGCCGGTAAATCAATCACATCTCTTAGCTCAACTTTTGGTATACGCAATCCTGAAGCTCATTTAAAAGTATTTAATGCAGCTCAATATACCCAATTTAAAGCAGATGCAGTTATGGGGTCAATAATGCAGAACAATGGTGCTGCTGCATCTTATCCACTATCTGCGCTTGAGCAACAAGGTATAGCTAACGGGACTGACATAGATTGGCAAAAATATGCTTATCAGCAAGGTATCTATTCTGATAATAACTTAAATATATCAGGCGGTAACGAGAATACTACCTTTAATATTGGAGCAGGATACAATGCTACAACAGATCTTATACCAAATAACCGTTATGAAAGGTATAGCCTTCAGGCAACAATTGATCATAGAATTAGCAGAACTATTCGTGTTGGTTTAAACCTTACCAATACGTTGAGCTACAGAAATCAGCCGGGCGGTTTCCCGGCAGGTGGTGCCGCGGGGATGTCTCCGTTGGTAAGTCCATTTTTAGATAATGGCGACTTGCGTTTATTCCCTTGGGCAGGTGCTTTTGATGCTACAAATGTAAACCCATTATATTTTAAATATAACGGACAAACCAGTAAAAACAACCAAAGAGATTACCACGCTTTTACAAATTTATATGCAGAGTGGAAACCAATAAACCACTTAACTTATAAAATTACGTTTGGTTATGACTTTACTCAAACTTTCCAAGGCCAGTACGGTGGTGGCAGTGTATCGCCTAGTGGTATTGATCAAAAAGCATCTACAGCAAGCCAAAGAAATGGTGACGGTTACCACTATACACTGGATAACTTGTTAACGTACGATAATACATTTGCTCAAAAACACCATGTTACCTTTACAGCTTTGTTTGGTACCGAGAAAAATCACTATCAATCAATGCAGGTAAACGTTAGCAATATACCGGCTGACGTTAACCAATTCTACAATTTAAGTTTGGGTACGTTTACTAGCTTCCCTACCAATGCTGGTCAAAATACATATGCAGAATACGGCCTGATATCGCAAATGGCACGTTTAAATTATTCATTTGATGGTAGGTATGCATTAACTGCTACTGTAAGGGGTGATGGTAACTCTACACTTGCTCCAGGTCATCAGTGGTTATATTATCCTGCACTTGCCGCTGCATGGAACATCTCTAACGAGAAATGGATGCAACAATATAATTGGGTTAATAATTTAAAATTAAGAACCGGTTATGGTATAACCTCTAACGGTGCATTAAACGGTAATCCATATCAAACTTTGGGTGCTTTAGGTATTCAGCAATATCAATTTGGAGGTGCATCAGGCGGTAACACACTTGGAGTTTCATTGGGTAGTTTACCTAACCCTACGTTACAATGGCAAAAAACTGCCGAATATAGTTTAGGTTTAGACTTTGCTCTATTTAATAACAGGTTAAGCGGTACTATTGATTTGTATTCGCAAAAAACTACCGGTATATTAATGGGTACAAATAACGTTCAAAGTTTAGGTGGTGCAGGTTTTCAATCAAACCTGGGTTCATCAGCAAGCAAAGGGCTTGAAATTGCTTTAAGCAGTATTAATATACAAAGTAAAGGTGGTTTTACCTGGGCAACTGATTTTAACATTGCGTTTAGCCGTGAGCGTATTACTGGTTTACCAAATGGTATACAGGCTGATATTAATAATAGTTTGTTTGTTGGTTACCCATTAAACGTTGCTTATGATGTTAAAAAAATAGGTATATGGCAAATTTCTGACTCTCCGGGTTTAGATTTGACCAAGAGCCAGGCTTCTGGTCCGGTATACCAAAAAGTGGCCGGCCAAACATATCCACAATATCCAGGACAAATACGTGTACAGGATGTAAATGGTAACGGAACAATAGATAATGGTGACAACCAGATATTAGGTTCAGACAGGCCACAATATACAGGTGGTATCACTAACCGTTTTACTTACAAAAACTTCGACTTGTCGTTCAATGTTAACTTCCGCATGGGCGGTATAGTAGTGGTGCAATACCTAACAAGTGGTGGTTCAATTGGTGGCTATGGTTTCTTGGGTACAGCTCGTCTTAACCAACCTTATACCAACTACTGGACACCTACCAACCCTACAGGTACATTCCCACAACCTAACATGAACAACCAGAGTTATCCGTTTTCATCAACTACACAGTACTACAATGCTTCATGGATAAAACTGCGTACTGTCAACTTAGGTTATAATGTTCCGGCTAAGTTTCTTACCAAAGTGGGTATAAGTTCATTAAGGGTATTTGCTCAATGCCTAAACCCATGGATCATCTACAACCCTGCGGGTAAAGACAGCGGCGGTACTGTTTTTGATCCTGAAGCAAACAGTTCAGGCGGCGCAGTTGGCGGTACATTTAGCGGTAACCCAACCGGACCTAACGGTGGACGTATGGCTACTGTTGGATATGGTGCAACGCCACCTACCAGAGATTTTGTTTTTGGTTTTAATGTTAGATTCTAATTAAAATACTAGTCATGAAAATTGTAAAAAAGATTTCAATTATATCAGTTGTGGCACTGGCCGTAACGGTATCAAGTTGTAAAAAACTTTTAGAAGAGAACCCCAAGGCGCAGTTATATGGAGATTATATAAATAGCGAACCGGGTGTAAAAGCCGCTATTGCTTCGGCGTATAGAAATGCTACCTTCTTTTTTAGCTCTGATGGTGGGCAAACCCAGCAAAATCAGGGTACTGATGAGTTTATAAATGGTGGTTCAACTACATCACCACAGTTTGGTAATTATACAATAACTCCAACAAACGGCCCTGGTTGGGGTACAGAGTTTCAATATATTAATACCTTAAATGGGGTAATTGAATATGTTAACTCATCAACAACCTTAAGCGCTGATAGTAAAAAGCTTTATTTAGGAACTGCACAGTTTTTACGCGGGTTTTATTATTTCTACTTAGTACAAACATTTGGTGGGGCAACTGCTGCAGATCCTGCAGGTATACCATTACATACCACATTTGCAACTGTACCAAGTACTGAAGATTCGCCTGCTAAATTAGAGGATATCTACGCGCAAATCATCGCTGACTTTACTGCGGCTGCCAATAATTTGCCTAATACAATTACCAGCACTAATCCTTTTTCTGCTTCGGGCGTAGGCAAAACTGCTACGGCTGGTGTTGCTAATGCATTTTTGGCAAAAGCCTGGTTAACCCGCGGTTATACCTCAGTAGGTACTACTTCAGATTTTCAAAAAGCGGCCGATATTTCAAAGGCACTTATTGACAATAAAGCTACATATGGCTATGATTTATGGCAGGATTTTACAGATGTTTATAAACAAGCCAATGATTATGGTAAAGAAATTATGTTGTCATTTGACGTAGGTAATGACCCAACTTATAGTGGCTATTGCTGTGGTAACGGCCGTGGTATTAATAACTTACCGGTGCTTTATCGTTGGTCATATAATGCAGTTGGTGTAAGTAATGTTGCGGGTAATGACCTTCCAAATCAAAAACTTGGTGGTCCAAATCCGTTAACCAGGGATGTGTATAATGGCCGCTCATATGTGCGTGTTGCTGTTAACGGTCCTTACACCAGTGCTGTGGCTTTTGCAAACCAAATAAATGATTCACGTTATGACGCTACCTTCCAAACATTTTGGATAGCTAACCAAACTGCAGCATCAGGTACTAAATTTGATGGTACACCTAAAGGAGCTTTAACACCGGCCTCAAACGTATCATTTACTTCATACCAAGTACCGGTAGATGGCGATACTGCTATATTAATGCCATCAGGCCCGGTTACTAATGCGCGCAGGGATGCATTTAAAGGTGTGATCATCACTCCTCAGCAATATAATAGCACAGTATATCCTGCTATTAAAAAATGGGATGATATTACCAGGATAGCTACTAATGACCACTCTACAAGGCCGGTTATGTACATGAGGTTTGCCGAAGTGTATATGATAAACGCAGAAGCAAATTATAGCGCAGGTAATTTTACCTTAGCTGCGCAATCTTTAAACGTTTTAAGACGAAGAGCTGCATTTAGAACTCCTGCTGATGGTGACCGTATTCCTAAAGGCCAATACAGAGTTACTGCTGCCACTCAGGCTGCAGCAAATACTGCTAACGCGCTTGCAATGGAATTAACACCTGCACAATTGGCTCAGTTAGCTCTGCCAAACGATAAAACTGTAGGATCTCCTTTAAATGGTATGGATTTAATACTTGAGGAATATAGTCGTGAGTTTTATGGCGATCCGCGCAGATGGTATGACCTTGTACGTACAGGACAACTTGTTAGAAGAGTTAAAATGTATAATACTGAGGCTGCTGCCAATATTAAAGATTACCATGTGCTTAGGCCAATACCTCAGGCACAGATAAATGGTGTAACAACCGGGCCTAAATTCCCACAACGTAAAGGTTATTTTTAGAATATAAGTTATATACTTTTGCAAGGGGCCGTATTTATACGGCCCCTTTTTTAATAACTAGCGTTGTATATTTAAATATGAATACATTAAGTTTTAATACTTGTTGAAATAAATGAAAAAGATATTGATAATATTGATATTACTTTTTACCGCCCCTTACTGTTGGGCACAAAATAAAAGTATAAACCCTGCTATACCTCAATACAAAATATTACAAGCTGATAACACTTATAGCACCTGGGCTCAACTTGAAAAGCATAAACCAGTAATGATTGTTTATTTTATGCCCGACTGCCCACACTGCCAGCAATTGGTTATGGATATAGAAAAAAATATATCACATTTTAAGGATGTGCAAATTGTATTGATCACTTGCACGAAATCGGAATACCCATACATGCAAATTTTGCGTGATTTTAGCAAACGCTTTAATCTACCTAAGTATAAAAATATAACAATGGGCACAGAGTATCCCAGTTATAAGGTTAATGATTATTATGATTTGCAAACCACACCATTTATAGCCATATATAATAAGAGCGGCCAAATGATCAAATATTTTGATAAGCCTGTTAAAATAAATGAGGTTATAACTATTGTTAAATCATCAAAATTAAACTTATAAAAAAAGACCCATTATTAGTAACGGGCCCTTTTTAAATGTTATATGGTTAGGTGTTTATTAAAACAATGTGCGTTTTATACCCAACTCTAAACCGCGCAATTCGGCCAAACCTTTCATACGGCCGGTAACTGAATAGCCCGGGTAGGTTTCATAATTATAATCGTCCAAAATTTTATGACCATGGTCAGGGCGCATTGGTATAGCAATATCATCACGGCCGGCATCAACTCGTTTCTTTTGTTCTAGTATAACAGCCTTCATTACCGCATACATATCTGTAGTGCCTTCTAAGTGATTATCCTCATAAAAGCTGCCATCAGCTTCGCGCCTTACATTACGTAGGTGCAAAAAGTGTACATGCTCGCCCAATCGGTTCATAATTCCCGGTAAATCATTATCAGCACGGGCGCCTAATGAGCCGGTACAATAAGTTATTCCATTACTTGGTGATGGTGCTGCGTCAACAATAAACTTCAAGTCAGCTTCAATTGATACTACACGCGGTAAACCTAAAATAGGGAAGGGTGGATCATCAGGATGGATACACATTTTTACGCCCAATTTTTCTGCATCGGGGATAATACCTTGTAAAAAGTAAGCTAAATTATTTTTTAAGGTTTGAGCATCTGTATTTTCATATTTTTTAAGATGCTCTTTAAACTCAGCTATGGTATATACTTCGTCAGTGCCGGGTAAGCCTGCCATGATAGTATTTATCAATAATTCTTTTTCCTGGGCGCTAAGGCTGTCTAAATAATCTTTAGCGGCTTTTTGCTGGGCGGGAGTAAATTCATTAAATGCTTCGGGGCGTTCTAATATATAAAGATCAAAAGCATGTACAGCTGCGGCTTCATATCTTAATGCCGATGCATTGTTTGATAGCCTAAAATCAAGATTGGTACGTGTCCAATCCAACACCGGCATAAAGTTATAGCATACGGTTTTAATGCCCTGTGCTGCCAAATTTTTTAAGGTTTGAATATAGTTAGCTATTGCCTCATCACGGCCCTCTGTGGCTGTTTTAATACTCTCGTGGATATTAACACTTTCTACTACCGACCATGTAAGCCCGGCAGCTTCAATTATATCTTTACGTTTCTTTATTTCTTCGGGGCTCCAAACCACGCCCGATGGAATATGATGTAAAGCATTAACAATCCCGGTTGCGCCGGTTTGTTTTATAGCTTGTAGAGTTACCGCGTCTGATGGTCCGAACCAGCGGAATGTTTGTTCTAAATTGTTAATCATTATGGTGTTATAATTTATTAATTGCTATTATAAATGAATTTTTAAAGTTATTAAAGAATATTTAATTGGTTGCAATCGATTGCATAAATATTTAGTTATCGCAAAAAAAAAGCGCCCGGATTAGGGGCGCTTTTTTATGTCTATTAATTTTTCTATTAATAAAATACAGTATACAATGCAGTTAAAATACCTATAATAAGAAGCGCGCCAACAGCAAAGCCATTGGTTGTTTTAAACATTGAGGCATCAACTTCAAGACCATTGGTTTTCTTACCACGGGCTGCATCAATTAAACTAATGATGATCATGGAAATTATACATATTACAAACGTAATACCCATACGGTCTAAGAAAGGTATTTCCCATAAACCACTTTGCGCATTTTTGAATGAGAAACCAATACTTGACAATGGCTCCAGATTGGCAAATTTTGGCAGGAACTTGAAGAACACTGAGAAACCAAAACCCCCAACGGTGGCAAAAAGCGCAGCGTTTGATGAAGCTTTCTTCCAGAAGAAACCAAGGATAAACATGGCGAAAATACCCGGAGATACAAAGCCTGTATATTCTTGTATAAACTGGAAACCACCTTTTTTATCGATACCTAAAAACGGTGAAATAACAACGCCCAATATCATAGCTACTACAACACTTATCTTACCTACGTTTACCAGGTTTTTCTCGGTTGCATTAGGGTTTATTTTTTTACGATAAATATCAAGCGTAAAAATGGTTGCGATACTATTTGCTTTACCAGCCAACGAGGCTACTACAGCGGCTGTGAGTGCGGCAAAAGCTAAACCTTTAACACCGGCAGGCAATAGGTTTAATAATACCGGATAAGCGTTATCAGCGTTTTCGCCAACACTTGATGCGCTGGCGGCGTCAAATACTTGCTCTTTAAATAGTACATAAGCTGCAATACCTGGTAATACTACTATAACAGGCATTAGTAATTTTAAGAAAGCCGCGAATAAAATACCGCCACGGGCAGTTTTTAAATCGGCACCTAAAGCACGCTGAGTAATGTATTGGTTACATCCCCAATAGTTTAAGTTTACTATCCACATACCACCTAATAATACGGTTAAGCCAGGTAGGTCTCCGTAACTTTTGTTATCACGTTGTAATATCATGTGGAAATGGTCATTGTATTTTTCATACATAATAGTCAAGCCATTTACAACACCCTCTTGTCCGTAATGCTCGGCTACCAGGCTAACAGCAATATAAGTTGTAACTAAACCGCCCAGAATTAGGAAGAATACCTGTATTACGTCGGTAAAGCCAATTACCTTCATACCGCCAAGGGTTATTATCACAGCAAATACGGCAAGTAACCCCAAACATAAGTTGAAATTAATGCCCGATATACCATGAATAGCAATTGCACCCAGGTAAAGGATAGAGGTTAGGTTTACAATAACGTATAATAACAGCCAAAATATGGCCATGATCATTGCTACGGTACTGTTATAACGCTGATGTAAAAATTGGGGCATGGTAAATATCTTATTTTTAAGATATACCGGGATGAAGAATACAGCTACAATAACTAATGTAATGGCAGCCATCCACTCGTAAGTAGATATGGCTAAACCCATGGTAAAGCCGTTGCCGCTCATAGCTACAAATTGTTCTGCAGATATATTTGATGCGATAAGTGATGCGCCAATGGCCCACCAGGTAAGCGATCCCTCGGCTAAAAAATAGTCCTTTGAAGACGATACGCCCACAATTTTTTTACGGCGATATATTACAATTCCGTAAACTGCGACGATTATAAAGTATATTAAAAATACAATGTAATCGCCGGTAGATAATTCTTTCATAATTTAGGTTTGTTTTGTTGGTTAAACAATAATAAACTATATATAGCGATTTATCAAGTTTTCGATATATTCTTGTCTGCCGCTTATAGTTTTAGGCTCACCGTTTTCAATAGCATAAGCTCTTAAGTCTTCTAAGGTAAGTTTTCCTTGTTCAAACTCTTTTCCTTTACCGCTATCAAACGAAGCATAACGCTCTGCACGAATTTTTTTGAAGTCTGATTTTTGCAGGATGTTATCTGCAGTTATCAAAGCTCTTGCAAAAATATCCATGCCACCTACGTGTGCGTAAAATAAATCAGCAGGATCTGTTGAGTTACGACGGATCTTTGCATCAAAGTTTACACCACCACCTTGTAAACCACCTGCCTGCAGGATGATCAACATAGCTTCAGTGATTTCATTGATATCATTAGGGAACTGGTCAGTATCCCATCCGTTTTGGTAATCACCACGGTTTGCATCTATAGAACCTAACATACCGCAATCAGCAGCTGTTTGTAATTCATGAGTGAAAGTATGGCCCGCCAATGTAGCGTGGTTAACTTCTAAGTTTAATTTAAAATCGTTTAACAGATCATATTTTTGCAAGAAACCATATACGGTTGCAGCATCATAATCATACTGGTGTTTAGTAGGCTCGCAAGGTTTAGGCTCAATAAAGAAGTTACCTTTAAAGCCGTTTTTACGTGCATAATCTTTTGATGCATGTAAAAACTTAGCCAAATGCTCTTGCTCACGTTTCATGTCGGTATTTAGCAAGGTCATGTAACCTTCGCGTCCACCCCAGAATACGTAGTTTTCGCCACCCAAAGCGATAGTAGCGTCTAAAGCTGCTTTAACTTGCGCTGCACCATGTGCCAATACATGAAAATCAGGGTTGGTTGAAGCACCATTCATGTATCTTGTATGCGAGAAAAGGTTTGCAGTTCCCCATAGTAATTTTACACCGCTGGCTGCTTGTTTTTGTTTAGCATATTCAACTAATGCTTGTAAGCGTCTGTCGTTTTCGTTGATGTCATCAGTATAATCAACCACATCTACATCATGGAAACAGTAGTACGGTAAACCCAATTTGGTGAAAAATTCAAACGCAGCATCCATTTTATCTTTCGCGCGTTGAACAGCGTCACCATCTTTATCCCATGGGAAAATGTGAGTAGGGCCACCAAATGGATCGGCACCGCTACCTACAAATGAATGCCAGTAAGCACCCGCAAAACGGAAATGCTCTTTCATAGTTTTACCAGCCACTACTTTATCTGCGTCATACCAGCGAAAAGCTAATGGATTGTTTGATTCAAGTCCTTCGTATTTGATTTGGCCAATTCCTTTAAAAAATTCTTTTTCGCCTGTTACAATACTTGCCATAATGTTTGTTTATTTATTGAATTATTTATTTACTTATTTATTTACTTATTTGTTGTTAGTTTGTTGCAATTAGTTGACGCTCCAGTAAGCTTTTCCATTCCTGGTAAATAGGCTCAACGTCGTCGCCATTTGGCTCAATTAATTGTATGGCATGCATGTTTCTAAATGCATCCTGTGGCGATCCATATATACGGGCACCAATACCTGAACCTAATGCCGCGCCCACACTACCATCATTTTGATATAACTCAACCGGGATGCCTGTCATGTTTACAAATGATTGGGCAAACAGATCACTTAAAAATAAATTAGCCCTGCCGGCACGTATTACGGTTGGGTTCATTTTGTTTTCGCGCATAATATCTAAACCATATCTAAACGCGCAAGCAATACCCTCTTGTACAGCACGGTAAATATGCGACCGGCTATGCAGGTTTAAATCAATATTTTGCATATGTACGCCTACCAGTTTGTTGTTTAGCATACGCTCGGCACCGTTACCAAATGGTAAAATACGTAAGCCATCGCTACCCAGCGGCACTTGTTTGGCTTCGTCATTCATTTGTACATAGGTTTCGCCAGAGCCAAACAGGTTTTTTGTCCAGCGATATAAACTACCTGTACCGTTTATACACAATAATACACCCATGCTTTTTTGCTGCTCGGTATAGTTAACGTGTGCAAATGTATTTACGCGCGATTGCGGATCATAAGTTAACTGATCGCTCACACCGTAAATAACGCCCGATGTGCCTGCAGTAGCTGCAACCTCGCCCGGGTTTAATACGTTTAATGACAAGGCATTATTAGGTTGGTCGCCGGCTTTGTATGATACCGGAATTCCTGCCGATAAACCTAATTTATTAGCCATAGAAGCTAACAATTTTCCATGTTCAGCAAATACCGGTCTTATTTCGGGGAACATCGACTCGTTAAAGCCGTAGTAGTTAACCACGTCTTTTGATATTTCGTTATTAATAAAATCAAAAAACACACCCTCAGATAATGAGGATACTGATGTAGTAATATCACCGGTAAGCTTCATGCCAATATAATCGCCCGGAAGCATTACTTTGTATATCTGCTCGTATATTTTGGGCTCATGCTCTTTTACCCATGCCAGCTTTGAAGCGGTAAAATTACCCGGTGAATTTAGCAGGTGTGCTAAACATTTTTCATGACCTATAGCATCAAATGCTTTATCGCCAATTTCAACCGCGCGGCTATCGCACCATATTATACTATCGCGCAATAATTTTTGATCTTTATCAACCAATACCAGGCCATGCATTTGGTAGGCAATACCAATAGCGGCAATATCGCCGGGGTTATATTTACCACTGCTGTGACATAAAACTATGGCTTGTTGTATGTGTTCCCACCACATTTCGGGCGATTGTTCTGCCCAACCCAACTGTAATGATGTAATTGGCGACTCAGTTTCGGGGTATTGTGCTAATGCTAGTGTTTTTTGCGTGTTTGCATCAACAATAGCTACTTTTATAGAGGAAGTACCTATGTCAATACCTAATAATAACATGCTATTTGATTAGTTAATTGCATAAAATGAGTTAGTTTTTTCTCGGGTTTTTCAACGCAACGAATTTAAATTATTTTTTATAAAAGCAATCGATTGCCGATATTTATTTTTTCGCATATTTATGCCGTTAATGAAACCGAAAAAACGAACCACAATTTATGATATTGCCGAGAAGCTAAATATAACAGCATCTTCGGTTTCGCGGGCACTTAATAATCGTAATTATGTTAACGAGGCCACCAAGCAATTGATACTTAAAACGGCTGCCGAACTTAATTACAAGCGCAACATATTAGCCTCTAATTTGCGCATGGGTAAAACCAAAACCATTGGTGTGGTGGTACCCCGCATTAATCAAAATTTTTTCTCAAATGTGATAGTTGGGTTAGAGGATGCAACCTATCAGCAAGGTTATAATTTGATCATTTGCCAATCTAACGAATCGCATGAAAAAGAGATACAATGTATTAATACCTTGATCAATCAGCATGTAGATTGTATTGTGATATCGGTATCGGTTGATAGCAGCGATTACAACCACCTGCAAAATGTGATAGACCATGGTATACAGTTGATACAGTTTGACCGTATTGTTGATGAATTGCAAACCCTAAAAGTTATTAATGATAATGAGCAGGCCTCAATGGATGCGGTATCGCATCTAATTGAACAGGGTTACAAACGTATTGCATTATTAGAAGGGCCGCAGAATTTAAATATATTCAGCCAGCGTAAAGCAGGATATTTGAAAGCGCTTGAAAAGCATAACATTCCGGCTGACAGCGAACTGATCATTGAAAACGCCTGGACAAAAGAGTTGGGTGCGCAGGCTACCCGAAAGCTATTGAGCTTGCCTCAACCGCCTGATGCGATATTTGCATCAACATCTGATTTCTCGGCTTTGGGTGTATTAGAGGTAGCTAACGCTATGAACTTTAAAGTACCGTCGCAATTAGGCATCTGCGGTTATGCCAATGAGCCTTTTACCGAGTTGACTACTCCGTCTATTACCACTATAGACCAGTTTAGTGTTAATATGGGTAAAACTATTGCTAACCTGTATTTCCAGGAAAATGAAAGTAAAGAATTAGCTGTTACGCCTAAAACTATCAGTATAAAGCCAGAGCTGCTTATCAGGTCATCGACCATAAAAAAAGGATAAGCGGTTGCTTATCCTGGTATCACTCGGTGTTGCCTGGAAAAGTATTATTTAGCCAATTCGTAGTCCGCAGTGAAATCTGTTGTAGCGGTCATTGACATTGTTTCCGGCGTTGCTTTAAATACACTTATTTGCCCTGTTAATTTATTCACGATCTGAACCCCACCATCAACAAGGGTTACAACCGTGTTCTTATCATTTCCACCTTGACCATATATGCGAATGGTGTAATTTAACTTGTTTGAAGTGGTATTTATAAATTTCCTGGGGATGACAAGCTCATATGTTAACGCTCTTGTGTTATCAAAACGCCCTTGTGCTTTGATGCCGTAGTAGTTATAGACGGATATATTTTCGTCAGTTATCCCATCAAATCCATTTACCATAAACTCTTTTGCTTTATCTAATTTTGAATTTAAAACGGTTACTAATGAGTCGCTGATTATACCGGTTAGAGGCTTTAAAGTACGCCAAATACTGCCTTTATCGGTACTGGCAAAAAGAGGTAATGATAAGGATAATGTTTTTGTACCATCACCTAACTTGTTAATAGAAAAGCTAAACGTATTGTTAACCAGGTTTCTATTAACCAAATTTTCAGGAGACTTTATTACCAAGTATAGGTTATTGGCGTCATTGGCAATGCTGTAATAAATATCAGTGCTTCTATTATAAGCTTGAAATTCGTTGTTCCAGTCAGTGGCCTTGCCATCAATTTTAATATTAGGCGGGGCTTGTAAGCTTTTTTGCTGAATTTTTGGAAGATTTTGCGCTTTAACATTAATAGCTAACAATACTACTGCCAAAACAAGTAAGGTTGTTATACGAAAGCTCATAATAGGTTGATCTTGAAATAGATAATAAATCTATGGATATTTCGTAAGATTCCAAATAAAAAACGTCACCGCAAATCTGCAATGACGTTTTGATAATGAGGTTTTATATTACATCAACTCTAAAGTAACAGCCGCTTTTGATGGCATATTTACTATCAGTTTAGTGCCGTCTTTACGTGCATCTGTAAAGCCTTTTAACCTGATGTTATTTGGTTGTTTAAATGTATTAATGTCAGCAACGTTTGCTGATGTAAGTATCTGCCCGGTTACTGTAGTCCATTTAATATCTTTCAGATCAATAGTAATAGGTATATTTTTATGCGAATCATAATTTACTAATGATACGTGTATCTTTCCGGCTGCATCCTGCGAAGCAGAAGCGCTAACAGCAGGTATTTTTTCGCCGCCCATTTCAAAATCAGGTGTGTTTAGTTTAATGTTTAAAAACTTGGCATCCTGGTGTACCTTATACATATCAAATATATGGTAGGTAGGGGTAAGCAGCATTTTTTCTTTATCGGTTAATATCAACGATTGCAATACGTTTACAGTTTGTGCCAAATTAGCCATTTTAACACGATCGCAATGATTGTTAAAGATGTTTAAAGTAGTTGCTGCTACCAACGCATCACGTAAACTATTTTGCTGGTAAAGAAAGCCTGGATTAGTACCTGGCTCAACATCTGTCCATACACCCCATTCGTCAACTACCAAAGCTACTTTTTTCTCCGGGTCATACTTATCCATAATAGCCGAGTGTTTGGTTATCAACTCATCCATTTTTAAACTGCTTTTAACAGTTTTAAAGTAATCCTCATCGCTAAATCCTGTTGCCGGGCCTTTTACGGTCCAGTTGCCGGTAGGGATAGTGTAGTAATGTAATGAAATGCCCCACATCATTTTAGCAGGAATATTTTTCATAATTACATCGGTCCAGTTATAATCGCCAACATTTGGTCCGCAGGCAATTTTTTTAAGCGGAGCATTAGGATAATTTTTTGCGAAAGACGCGTACTTGCGGTACTCATTAGCATAATATTCCGGTGTCATATCGCCACCGCAGCCATACGGCTCATTACCTACACCCCAAAAACTTACTTTAAATGGATCGGGATGCCCATATTTTTTACGCAGGGCAGTTACCGGGCTTTGGCCATCAAAATTCAAATACTCAACCCATTTTGACATTTCATCAACGGTACCGCTACCTACGTTGGCTGTTATGTAAGGCTCGGTTTTTAATAGCTTACAAAGCTCTAAAAACTCGTTGGTGCCAAAGCTGTTATCTTCAACAACGCCACCCCAGTTGGTATTAACCATACGCGGGCGCTGCAGGCTTGGGCCTATACCGTCGCGCCAGTGATATTCATCCGCAAAGCAACCGCCCGGCCACCGCAGGTTAGGTATTTTTATTTTTTTAAGTGCCTCTACAATATCCAAACGAATACGACCCTGTTTGGCAACAGTAAGGTTTTTATCAACCCAAAAACCACTATAAATACCACGACCCAAATGCTCGGCAAACTGGCCATAAATATGTTTGCTAATGGTCGACTTGGAGTCGTTAGTGATAGACATGCTAGCTGTTTGGGCATATCCCGATAGGGTAGATGTTGCTAATAATAGTAACAGGTACTTTTTCATAGAAAACAATAAAATAATGTAAAAATGACGTTTATAAGTGCCCTAAGTTATAAATGATTTTAGAGAAAGCAAATACTAATAGTAATGCGGCTATTTTGCCAGGGTATATTCCCCCCAAAAATCGGTAATGTACCCAAATATGTTAGTACCGGCATTAGCTTGACTCTTATCTATATTAACACTCGTGATTTCTCCATTTGGGGCTCTTGTTATATTAACCCCAGGCATGTCGTCAAGCGGTAATTCGGTAAGCATCAAATTGTAGTAAAACTTATCGTTATCGGCTGCACTTAAACCCAGTACTTTCAAATCAATAGCTAACTCATAGGTGTAAACCATTTTATTGTCAAACTTTATTGCAGTTTTAATACCATCAGTATTATAAACCGACATTACTGTATCTAATGCTTTTATGCCGGTTACTTTAATGGTTTTTGCTTTTTCGGCTAAGTGTTTATTAGCCAGGTTTGAAAAAGAATCAGCCTGGGCTACAGATGCCTTGTTGCCTTCAACTATTTTAGGTATTTCTTTAAAATTTATATTAGGCCGGTCCGTACGTTTAATATTCGGATAGGTAATAGTGATTGTATTGGCATCCTTTTTTTTGGCTAAACGGTTAATACTGAATTTAACACGCCCCCAAATTATTTTTTTAATAATGTACTCATCCGTTGCCTGTAAGGTTAAGTATAGCTTATTATTGTCATTTGCTATGGTGTAAAAAACATCAGTAGCTTTATTATACGCCTGGAACTTATTATCCCATTCTGTAGCCTTACCATCAATCTTAATATTTGCAGGGGCGCGCAGGCTTGTTGTTTGAATATTAGGAAGTTTTTGAGCAATAACTATATTTGAAATAAACAATACGGTTAATAGCAGGTGTAATTTATTCATCATAATTGGCTTTGGTTGCCAAATATAACGGAATTAGTAAGCTAAACTACATTCCTGGTATTTTGATACCTGCTCCTTTTATCGCTTCAAAAATTGCTTCCTGTATAACCATTTTTGAATCCTGAAAGCCGTGAGCGTTGGCCCATACATTGATAGAAACTATATAACCATCGGGTAAAATTTCTTTTATACCAATACGCTTTTCGGGTGTTTTTAAACAATTTTTTGTACGGTCAATAGCATCGGCAATAATGGCCTTTACTTGTTTAAAGTCTACATTGTTCGGGAACTTCCAATCAATGTCTACCCTGCGGCTGCCTTCCCGACTAATGTTAATGATCACTTCATTTGACAGCTTGCTATTAGGTACAATAACCGAACGATTATCAAAAGTTTTTATAAGGGTATAAAATATCTGGATAGAAGTAACCGTGCCTTCCTGTCCCTGGGTTACGATATTATCGCCTACTTCAAATGGCTTGAGTAATAGTATCAAGATACCACTGGCAAAGTTTTGTAAAGTGCCTGATAAGGCCAAACCAGCAGCCACACTAAATCCGCCTACAAGCGCGGTAAATAACGTAAGCCCGGCACCCATAAATTGCATTACTGCAATTATCAGTAATACCCTTAACGTAACGCCAATTAAACTGATCAAAAAGGGTTTAATAGTAGGGTCAACATCCCGTTTATGCATACCGGATTGAGACCATTTGAGCAACAGTTTAATTATCCATAAACCCACCAATAGCATTACAATGCCCAAAACGAATTTTGGGCCATAGCCAATTATCCAATCATAGGCTTTATTATACAGTTTATTAATATCCATATTATTATTATTACTGCGATTTAAACCAATAGCTGTGCAATTTGGTTTTGATCATCTAAGGTGAATTCTGCTAATTATTTATTTGCGTTTTTATATTTCAGTTTCAAAACAATAAGCGCAATGTTTAGGCCAAGAGATACAAAAGTTGGTGGAGATTATGGGCAAGTCTGATTTGTTAAAGCCATAATATATCCAAAGCGCATTACCGGTAAGCATCACTATAAACATAAAGACAGATATGTCTTCAGCATTTTTGGTCTTTATCGTTTTTATCAATTGCGGCACCAATGAAGTTGACGTACATATCCCCGCAATTAAGCCCACTATATCAACAAATTCCATAAAATACGATTAGTAAGGTCTTTTGCTTTTGGCTCCAATTAAGGATAGTGTACCTACAATCAATCCGGTTAAGCCCATGAATATAAAGGTGTTTCTGGCCGATTTGTTTTTAGCAAGATTTGGCATCATTGCTGCGCCAAAAGCTAAAATGCCTGATGCTACATCTAATCCCGCATGCACTTTATAGGGTATTAATTTAAAGGCCCCCCATTTGGCATCTGTGCATAAACTGTATGCTAAAGCAGAAATGCTGAACGCCCTGCATACTAAAGCAGCTTCTTTGTTATTTTCAAATCATGCAAGCTTTGGTGCTGCAAATACCAGCGGTACATAGCTTAAATCTGCCAGGCCATGCTCGTTGCGTTTAATTCCTTTAATTTTCATAATATAGCTTTCAGGAATATATGCAAACGCCATGCCTGTATTCAACCAAAAATTAATATGGCTGTTGCTATGGTTAAAAAGTATGGTCAACCGAAATGGTCAGTGCCCATTTTTGTTATGGCAGATTATTTGGAATAAAAAAGCCTCTTCATTTTTGAAGAGGCTTAATGAGATACCGTCGGATTTGACCCAAAGACCGACAGATTATATTTTATTTCTTTATTAGCGTATAAGTTGCATTGAAGTTGGTAGCTCCGGATGGGGTTGGTTGATTTGAAGAGGGAGAATCATTGCCACCCACGCCGCTTACTACTATAACGTTGTTCCTCTCCAAACCATCATTTATCTGAACTTTATAGTTAAATGTGCTTTGCTCATTTATCAGCGCACGGATAAAACTTAGCGGGAAGACAAGCTCATAGGTGTACACTTTATTGCTGCCTATATAGTGAGCACCCTTTACACCTTTATCATTATAAACTGATATTGAACCATCAGAAAATTCTTTAATACCACTTATCTCGATTTTTTTTAGATGGCCACTTATTTTGTCATTTGCTATTTTTAAGTTCGACTCACTAAGAGGTCCGGATGGTTTAAGTAAGTAATTTACCTGCGCGTTTACCCATGGTACTATGGGATAGGTTATAGCCACCGGTTCAATAACCGATTTTTTATCGACCGAACTTATAGATAATGTAATACCGCCCCCTATAATTTTCTGTATCACCTCTACTACGGTAGCACTACACACAAAATACAAATTATCTTTATCATTAGCCATAGTATAGGCTATTTCTGTTGCCGGATTATAAGCTTGCAAATTTTCCCATTCGGTTATTTTGCCATCCAGTTTAACATTTGCAGGAGCATAAATGCTGTTTTCTTGTTTAGCAGGCAATTTTTGGGGAAAAGCTAAATTTGATAAAGCTACCAAGGTTAACAACAGGTGTAATTTCTTCATAATTGGGTTAATAGGTTTATTTTGGTTAAATCTACGAATTATTCGTAATTGTACAAATTTATCGTAATGTTTTTTGAAGATAGATAGCCATAAAAAAGCCCCTTCATTTTTGAAGAGGCTTTTATGTGATCCCATTTGGATTCGAACCAAAGACCTACAGATTAGAAATCTGTTGCTCTATCCAGCTGAGCTATAGGACCATCCTGTCCTGATGTTGTATCTGAACGCTGCAAAGCTAATAAATATGCTTAAAACAGCCAATGGTATTTATATCTTTTTTAAAATATGGCTTCGGGACGTTGAACACTTTAACAAAAATTGCTACCTTTCAATCATGATTTTAATAGCCGACGGAGGATCTACAAAAACCAACTGGTGTTTGGTTACTGACGATGAAAAAAAGGTTTATTTTAATACCGAAGGATACAACCCGTATTTTGTAAGTGAGGAATATATTACTAAATCGCTTAACGAAAACTTGCCCGTGGATTTGGAGAGAGAGAAAATTACCGAGGTGAACTTTTATGGTGCGGGCTGTTCAACTGATGAAATGCGCGCACATGTACAACGTGCCATGCAATTAGTTTTTACTAAAGCAACGGTAAATATTGGGCATGATATGCTGGCTGCGGCAAGGGCAGTGTTAGGCAGAAACGCGGGCTTTGCAGCCATATTAGGTACGGGCACTAATACCTGTTTATATGACGGTAAAAACGTGGTACAGAATATTGATTCGGGGGCATACATTTTGGGTGATGAAGGAAGCGGTTGCCACATCGGCAAAAAATTACTGACTGATTATTTACGCGGTTATATGCCAGAAGAAGTGCGGGCCGTTTTTTGGGAAACTTATCATTTAACGCCTGATGATGTAAACGAGCAGGTTTATACAAAGCCGCTGGCTAATCGTTTTTGTGCGCAGTTTAGCAAGTTTGTGTATGATAATACAGTAAACATTGCTTATAGCCGCAACCTGGTAAAAACCGCGTTCGAGGATTTTTTTAAAAATCTGGTAACCCATTATCCAAATTACCAAAACAATACTTTTAACTGCATTGGTTCGGTGGCCTACAATTTTAGGAACATACTGGAAGAGGTAGTGGCCGAAAATGGAATGACTTTAGGTAACATCATTCGCTCACCAATAGATAATTTAGTGAAGTATCATCTGGAGGATAGGGATTAGTGATTTGTTAATTAGTGATTAGTTCTGTCAGATTTTAAAATTCAAAACTAATCTCTAATTACCAATTAACTAATCACCAGCTTAGCTAGCTAAGCTCACCTTGAAATATCTTATTATACTTCCGCCTGTCAAACTTATACAGTTTTGCAGCGCGATAGGATACACCTTTTTGTTTTTCCAACAACGGTTTTAAAAAACCGTAACTGAGCATCTTTTTACGGAAGTTACGTTTATCTAATTTTTTATTCAGGATGGCCTCATAGCAAACCTGCAATTGGGTAAGGGTAAATTTTTCAGGCAACAATTCAAAAGCAATGGGTTGATAGCTTAACCGCCTGCGTACCTTGTTAAGGCTTCGTGTAAAAATTTCGCTATGGTCAAATGCCAGCTTAGGTAATTCACTAACCGGGTGCCAAAAGGCTTTGCGCGCAAACTGGGTAACAGGTTTTAATTCTTTTTGGCCGGTTAGGCGCAATAAAGCGTAATAAGCAACGGTAATTACACGTCCTTGCGGGTGGCGGTGCACTGCACCAAACGTATGAAACTGTTCCATATGCAGGTCGCGCAAGCCTGTAAGTTCATACAAAATACGCTCTGCGGCGTCGTCAACGCTTTCTTCCTGCTTAATCAATTTACCGGGTAGCGCAAACCAATCTTTAAACGGATCTTCGTTACGTTCAATCAACAATATTTTAAGCACTCCAGCCTCAAAGCCAAAGATCACGCAGTCAATTGAAAAAGCCGAATCAAATGTGGGTAATTTTTCTTCCAAAAGATATCCTGTTAAAGTTTGCAAAAATAAACATAACTATTTTTACACGTAAAATTAAAGTAAAATAAATTTAATGGTGTAATTTTGACACCTTATATTCGTACAATAATTTAAAGGTGTAAATTATGCATAAAATTTCAAAGTTAGGTGTACTTACTTCAGGTGGTGATGCTCCCGGAATGAACCCTTGTATAAGGGCTGTTGTGCGTACCGCTATATTCAATGGTTTGCAAGTAGTTGGAGTACGCCAGGGATATAAGGGCCTTATTGAAAATGATATGTATGATATGGAGGCCCGCTCGGTAAGTAATATACTTAATTTGGGGGGTACCATACTAAAAACAGCACGTTGTATGCCTTTTCATACCGAGGAAGGGATGGAAACTGCTTATAGAAATGCCAAAGCTAAAGGCATTGATGCCTTAGTAGTAATAGGGGGAGATGGTACATTTACCGGTGCTTTACGTTTCTCAAAAAAATATCCGGATATACGTATTATGGGTATACCCGGTACTATTGATAATGATCTTTATGGCTCAACCTATACTTTAGGTTTTGATACGGCCACAAATACGGTAATTGAGGCTATTGATAAAATACGTGATACTGCCGATTCGCATGACCGTTTGTTTTTTATAGAAGTTATGGGCCGCGATTCGGGTGCTATCGCTTTACGTGCCGGTATATCATGTGGTGCCGAAGCTATATTGCTTCCCGAAAAATCAACAGCTATTGATGATCTGATAAAAAATTTAAAAAGCGGCCAATCCAATAAAAAATCATCGAGCATTGTAATTGTTGCCGAGGGTGATAAGAGCGGCGGTATATATGACCTTGCACAGGCCGTTGAAAAAGAAGTTAAGGGGTATGATGTAAAGGTTACCATTTTGGGTCACTTACAAAGAGGGGGGAGCCCAAGTAGTTTTGACCGTATATTGGGTAGCAGGCTGGGATATGCAGCAGTTAATGCCTTATTAGCCGGCCATACGCAAAAAATGGTAGGTTTAGAAGCTAACCATATTAAAATAACCACTTTAGAGGAAGCCCTTAACCAGCATGAATTTAAGCTGGAGGAAGATCTTTTACAAATGGTTGATATTTTATCCATATAAATGATTGCAGTAATATATAGCGGATCAAATCATGCGGATTGGCGTTTAGCTGATAAAGGAAAAACAATAGCTTCTTTTAAAACAGCGGGTATCAATCCTTATTTTGATGATGAAAAATATATACTGCAATTACTAAATAAAAATATTAACCTTATTCATCATGCTGAGGCTATAAAACGTATCCATTTTTTCGGAGCCGGGTCCTCATCTGATGAGCTTAAGGATATTGTTTATAAAGCCTTTTCTTCGTTCTTTAAATTTGCTAAAATAACCATCTCTCATGATATTGAAGGTGCGGCCATTGCTTGTTGTAGAAATGAGCCCGGTATTATTGGCATTTGTGGCAGTGGCTCAAACGCGGCATGGTATGATGGTAGAAAAGTAAAACCTAATAACTATGGTTTGGGGTATATATTAGGTGACGAAGGTTCGGGCAATTGGTTAGGGAGGCAACTAATAAAAAGCTTTATGAACGAAACGCTTCCCGAATCTATCCGCAAAAAATTTACCAAGCGATATGAGGCCGATCGTACCAATTTATTGGAGAAGGTTTATCGCCAAAAACAACCGGCTTTATTTTTAAGCTCGTTTACCGATTTTTTTATAGAGAACCAGGACGATCCATATCTGAAGAACGTCATAAAAACAGGTTTCAATAAACTTATTGCCACATACTTGTTACCTTTGCATCAGCAATACCCGCAAGCACCTTTGCATTTTGAAGGCTCAGTAGCTTTTACCTTTCAGGATCATCTACGCGAAGCGGCAGCAGATGTGGAACTGGAAATAACTAACATTATCAAAGAACCCATAAATAATTTATTAACGTACTATTCAAATAAAAATTAGAAAAATCATGAAAATAGGAATTAACGGTTTCGGCCGTATTGGCCGTTTGGCTTTTAGGGCTGCGATCGAAAGACCAGGTGTTGAAGTTGTAGGTATTAATGACCTTGTTGAGCCTGATTACATGGCTTATATGTTAAGATACGATTCAACACATGGCCAGTTTAAAGGTACTATTGCTGTTGAAGGCGGACACCTGGTAGTAAACGGGAAAACTATCCGAGTAACTGCCGAGAAAGACCCGGCTAACTTAAAATGGAATGAAGTAGGTGCCGAAGTTATTATTGAATCAACCGGTTTGTTTTTAACTATTGAAAGTGCTCAAAAACATATTGACGCAGGTGCTAAAAAAGTAGTAATGAGCGCCCCGGCAAAAGATGATACCCCTACGTTTGTAATGGGTGTTAACCACAAAGAATTAAAAGCAGATCAAACTATCGTATCAAACGCTTCATGTACTACTAACTGTTTAGCGCCTATTGCTAAAGTGTTAGATGACAAATTTGGTATCGAAGAAGGTTTAATGAGTACTATCCACGCGGTAACTGCTACCCAAAAAACAGTTGATGGTCCATCAGCGAAGGATTGGAGAGGCGGCCGTGGTGCTTACCAAAATATTATCCCTTCATCAACAGGTGCTGCTAAAGCAGTTGGTTTAGTATTACCTCAGTTAAAAGGTAAATTAACCGGTATGTCATTCCGTGTTCCGGTTGCCGACGTATCTGTAGTTGACTTAACTGTACGCTTAAAAAATCCTGCTACTTACGAGGATGTTAAAGCCGCAATGAAAGCAGCGTCAGAAGGCGAACTAAAAGGTATTTTAGGTTACACGGAAGATGAAGTAGTATCTGAAGATTTTAAAGGTGATGCACGCACATCAATTTTTGATGCAAAAGCAGGTATCGCTTTAAATAACAATTTTGTTAAAGTAGTATCATGGTACGATAACGAGTGGGGTTACTCAAACAAACTGATCGACCTTGTACAGGAAATAGGTAAATTATAATTACCTGATATAATAAAAGCAAAAAGCCTCCCGAAAATCGGGAGGCTTTTTGCTTTATAAAAGAGCGTCATTGCGAGGAACGAAGCAATCTCTACGCAGGACAGTCAACCAGATAAATACCATTAAAAAACGAATGCTACGGTTTTGATTTGCAAGTGCAGAGATTGCTTCGTTCCTCGCAATGACGGTTTGGGATAGATAGGCAAACAAAAAGGCTCACCTCTCGGCAAGCCTTTAAATATTATAAGTGGATGTGGTCTATCCCAACAACACAGCCTTCACTTTATCCAATATCTTAAATGAATCGGCAGATGTTGGCGCTTCGGCATAAACCCGTAGTACAGGCTCAGTACCCGATGGGCGTATCATTACCCAGCTTTCATCTTCAAAGAAGAATTTAAAGCCGTCTTTATCGTCCATGGTTACCACTTTCAAATCGGCGAAGCTGCTGTATTTGCCTTCTTTGCAATTGCTGATGATGGCTTGTTTTAACTCTTCGGTTACATGCAAATCATAACGCTCCACCGCGAATTTGCCTACCAGGTCGTAAATTTCCTGTACCAGGTCGCTTAAGCTGCGGCCGGTTTTGGCCATGAACTCCCAGATGATCAAGCCTATCCAGATACCATCGCGTTCAGGGATGTGTCCCTTAGCAGCAATACCGCCCGACTCTTCGCCGCCCACCAAAAATGGTTTGCCCGAGTTTACTATCAGGTCGCAAATGTATTTGAAGCCGATTTTGGTAACGGTGTTATTTAAACCGTATATATCACACAGTTTTTGAATTTTACTGGTACATGAGAAGGTAGAGTAAACCTCGCCATCTTCCTTTTTAACTTTATACATATAATGTATAAGCAATAAAAGTATGTGATGCGAATCTACAAAATTGCCATTTTCATCATATAAGCCAATACGGTCAGCATCACCATCTGTAACCAATCCCGAAGCTATTTCGCCTTCAGATATTTTGATAATATCTTCAAACTCCTGCAGGTTACGCTGTATGGGTTCAGGTGCCTGTCCGTCAAAACCCGGGTTGGCATCGCAATGTAAAAAAGTAATATCCGGGAATAAGCGGCGCATTACATTTTGGCCGGCACCATACATGGCATCATAGGCCCAACCCAAGCCACTGGTACGTATGGCGTTCAGGTCGAAGTTATTCTCCACATGCGCCACGTACATATCTTCCAGGTTCACAAATTCAATTAAACCATCTTTTTGATAGTCGGCAATTGATTTTAATTCTAACTCAAGTGTATCAGGTATAGCCTTTTCAACCAGTTCAATATCATCTGGTGTAGCCGGACCGCCATAATTGGCTTTTATTTTATAACCATTGTAACTCGGTGGGTTATGGCTTGCAGTAATAATAATACCCGCAGAAGCATTTTTGCGTACCGTACCTAATGATATCATTGGTGTTGATACGAAAGTATTTTCGGCGCGAAATACCTTAACACCCTGTGAGGCAAGTACTGCCGCGGTAGTATCAGCAAACAATGGTCCGGCAAAGCGGGGGTCGCAGCCTACTACAGCTGTTGGGTTTTCAAAATTGTCTTTAAGCCATATGGCGGTAGCATAGGCAACACGTTTCACGTTCGCAACAGTAAAGTCATCTGCGATTATAGCTCTCCAGCCATCGGTACCGAATTTTATTTTAGTCATTGTAGATATTTAGTGGTTAAAAATCTTAATTTTAGCGCCTTAAAATTGATACAAGGATATCAATCATTTGTGGTAAACAAAAACAAAAAATGAAAGTTTTAAAATTTGGCGGAACATCTGTAGGAAGCCCTGCCCGTATGAAAAATTTGCTGGACATTGTTGATGCTTCTGAAAGGCAAATTGTGGTGTTGTCGGCCGTATCAGGCACAACAAATAGTTTAGTTGAAATAGGCCAGGCTTATGCCGCAGGCGATAAAAATAAGGCAGCCACTTTAATAACTGCTTTAAAGGATAAGTACGAGATATTTATAAAAGAACTGCTTGAAAAACCCGAGTTTTACAACCAGGGTAAAGAAGTTATAGATTATCATTTTAGTTTGTTAAGCAACCTGGCTAATGATCTTTTCACTTCGGTGGAAGAAAAGATCATTTTAGCGCAAGGCGAATTATTGTCGACCACGTTATATCATGTTTACTTAAAAGAGATAGGCGTACCATCGGTATTATTACCTGCGCTTGATTTTATGAAAACAGATGAGGACAATGAGCCTATAGTTGATCATATAACTACGCATTTAACACCATTGTTAGATAAACACCTGGATAACAACCTGTTTATTACACAAGGTTACATTTGCCGTAATGCATTTGGTGAAATTGATAACCTGCGTCGTGGTGGTAGTGATTATACTGCATCATTAATAGGAGCGGGCATACGCAGCGAAGAGGTTCAGATATGGACCGATATTGACGGCATGCATAATAATGATCCGCGTATTGTACAGGGTACCAAACCTATCGCGCAGCTATCATTTGATGAGGCTGCGGAGTTAGCTTACTTTGGCGCTAAAATATTGCACCCGCAAAGCGTTTTCCCGGCACAACGATATAAAATACCTGTGCGCCTGTTAAATACTATGGACCCACAGGCAAAAGGTACACTGATCACTAATGATAGCGAAAAGGATAAGATCAAATCAATAGCTGCTAAAGATGCCATTACTGCTATAAAAATTAATTCAAGCCGTATGCTGTTAGCTTATGGTTTTTTACGCCGCGTGTTTGAAGTGTTCGAGCGTTATAAAACTTCTATAGATATGATCACTACATCAGAGGTAGCCGTATCATTAACTATTGATGATACTACTTATCTTGATGAGATTTTAGCAGAACTAAAAGCCTTCGGTGCAGTTGAGATAGACCGTGACCAAACTATTATATGTGTGGTAGGTGATTTCTCTGCCGAGAAGCAAGGTTATGGTTCACGCGTGCTGGAAACCTTAAAAGAGATACCGGTTAGGATGATATCGTACGGTGGCAGTAAACATAACTTATCTGTACTGGTTAAAGCCGAGGATAAAGTAGAAGCTTTGCGTAGTTTGCATAAAGGGCTATTTTAATAAGATAATAATAAAAAACAGAACGTCATTGCGAGGAACGAAGCAATCTCTACATGGACATTCAAGCAGATAGATGCTGTTTAAAAACGTCATCGTGGAAATTGATTTGCAAGTGCAGAGATTGCTTCGTTCCTCGCAATGACGCTTCAATAAAATATACAAATGTTCAACACTAATACTATTACCCGTTTTCAATCTTTAGAAACACCATTTTATTATTATGATATGGGTGTTTTAAGCAATACTTTGGAGGCCTGCCGTGTGGCATCGTCCAAATATGGGTTTCATGTGCATTATGCCATGAAGGCCAATTTTAATCCAAAGGTGTTGGATATGATACAATCAGTTGGTTTTGGTGCCGATTGTGTAAGCGGTAACGAAGTAAAAGCCGCTGTAGCACATGGCTTTGACAATAAAAATATAGTTTTTGCCGGCGTTGGTAAATCTGATAAAGAGATCAATCTAGCTCTAGATGCAGATATTTTTTGTTTCAATGTAGAGTCGGTACAGGAACTGGAAATTATAAACGATCTGGCGAAAGCCAAAAATAAAATAGCCAATGTAGCTATACGTATTAATCCAAATGTGGATGCACATACGCACCATTTTATTACTACCGGGTTGGATGAAAACAAATTCGGTATTAATACCTGGCAGTTGGATGACGTAGTTACTACTTTGCGCAATTGCAGTAATCTTCAGTTTTTAGGTATACATTTTCACATCGGTTCACAAATAACTGATCTGGAGGTTTACCGAAGCCTGTGTATCCGCATTAATGAGATACACGATTGGTTTCAAGACCATCACTTTACCGTTAAAGTATTAAATGTAGGTGGGGGGCTAGGGATTGACTACCATAACCCGGATAATAATATTGCCGATTTTGAAGCCTACTTTAAAGTTTTTAAAGATTTTTTAAATGTTAAACCCGGCCAGGAAGTGCATTTTGAACTGGGCAGGGCATTGGTAGGTCAAAGTGCCTCTTTGATCTCAAGGGTACTGTATGTGAAAAACGGCCAAAAAAAGAATTTCCTGGTGCTGGATGCCGGTATGACCGAATTGATACGCCCTATGTTGTACCAGGCTTACCATGTTATTGAAAATTTAACTCAAAAAGGTTCAAATACGCATAGCTATGATATTGTTGGTCCGATATGCGAAAGCACGGATTGTTTTCAAAAAGATGTGGAGTTCCCTCAATCATATCGTGGCGACCTGATAGCTGTTCGAAGCGCGGGTGCTTATGGCGAAGTAATGGCTTCCGGCTATAATCTGCGCGATAGGGTAGAGAGCGTATATTCGGAGTAATTTTATTAAAAATTATATATAAATTGCCGTATGTTTGTAATGGTTTAAAAATGTTTAAATGACATTTAATAATCCATTATCATTTTTTAAATAAACTGCTAATTATTAGCCAATTATAAATATTCATGAGTGATGATCAATTAGTGATAGGTGTCGATTATGGCACCGATTCCGTACGTTCAATTATAGTAAACGCTAAAACCGGGAAAGAATTAGCTTCGTCTATTTTCCCTTATCCGCGCTGGGCTAAAGGGCTTTACTGCAATGCGGCTCAAAACCAATTCAGGCAGCACCCTTTAGATTATGTAGAAGGATTGGAGCATACCATTAAAAGCTGTATCAAACAAGCTGGTGGCGATGCTATAGCTAAAAATGTAAAAGCTATTTCGGTAGACACTACAGGCTCAACACCCGTTGCTGTAAATCCGCAGGGAGTTCCGTTGGCATTAACGCCCGGATATGAAGAAAATCCGGATGCTATGTTTGTTTTATGGAAGGATCATACTTCGGTAAAAGAAGCTGCCGAAATAAACGAACATGCCACAAAGTTTGATACTAACTACCTGCAATATGTAGGTGGTATTTATTCATCTGAATGGTTTTGGGCGAAACTGCTGCGTACTTTAAGAGTTAATGAGCCTATCCGTAAAGATGTATATTCATGGGTGGAGCATTGCGACTGGGTACCGTTTTTATTAACAGGTGGGAGTGATGTTGCAGCAATGAAACGCGGTCGTTGTTCAGCAGGACACAAAGGTTTATGGGCAGCCGAGTATGGCGGTTTACCTCCTGATGAATTTTTCAGCTCACTTGACCCATTATTGAAAGGATATACTGAACGTTTATATAAAGATACTTATACCTCAGACGAAGCAGCCGGAACATTGGGCCAGGAGTGGGCACAGCGTTTAGGCTTATCAACCGATGTAGTAATTGGCGTGGGTGCGTTTGATGCCCACATGGGTGCCGTAGGTGGTCAAATTGAGCCTTACCATTTAAGTAAGGTAATGGGTACGTCAACCTGCGATATTTTGGTTGCTCCAAATAAAGATATGGATGGTAAACTGGTTGCAGGTATTTGCGGCCAGGTAGATGGTTCGGTTATACCGGGAATGGCTGGTTTAGAGGCTGGTCAATCTGCCTTTGGCGATTCTTACGCATGGTTTAAAAACTTGATTGCATGGCCGCTACAATTTGTGGAGAATGCTGAAGAAAAGCAACGTATTGAAAACAAGATAATAGTTGAATTAAGTAAAAAAGCAGCTGAGTTACCTTTAGATGAGAACGCTGAGTTATCTGTAGACTGGCTAAATGGCCGCCGTACACCGGATGCTAACCAACTATTAAAAAGTGCAATCACCGGTTTAAGTTTAGGTAGTGATGCCCCACGTGTTTTTCGTGCGATAGCTGAAAGTACCTGCTTTGGTGCAAAGGCCATTGTAGAGCGTTTTAATAATGAAGGTGTACCGGTTAAGGGTATAATTGGTATTGGTGGTGTTGCTAAAAAATCGGCTTATATTATGCAAATGATGGCTGATGTATTGCAAATGCCTATCCGTATACACCAGTTTGAACATACCTGTGCTTTAGGCGCGGCTATGTTTGCTGCTACAGCGGCAGGCATCTATCCAAAGGTAGAAGACGCAATGGCAGCGATGGGTGGCGGTTTTGATGCTACTTATACACCTGATCCCAACCGTACAGGTTTATACGAAAAACGATATAAAAAATATAAAGAATTAGCTGCTTACATTGAGCAGCAAACCGCTAAGCAATGAGTAAATATCAGCATATAAAAGAACAGGCATATATTGCCAACATGCAACTGCCTAAGTTAAACCTGGTAGTGTTCACCTTTGGTAACGTAAGTGCGGCAGACAGGAGTGAGGGTGTATTTGCTATTAAACCAAGCGGTGTTCCTTACGAGGATCTATCAGCAGATAAAATGGTGATCGTAGATTTTGATGGAAAAACGGTTGAAGGTAGCCTGCGCCCATCATCAGATACAAAAACACACGCGGTTTTGTATAAACAATGTGAGGATATAGGTGGTGTTTGTCATACGCATTCAACCTATGCAACTGCATGGGCTCAATCGCACCGTGATATACCTATTTACGGTACTACCCATGCAGATCATAACACGGTTGATATCCCTTGTGCGCCGCCTATGAGCGACGAAATGATAAAAGGCGATTATGAGTATCAAACAGGTTTCCAGATACTAAATTGTTTAAAAGAAAAAGGTTTAAGTTACCATGATATCGAAATGATATTGGTAGGTAACCACGCGCCATTTACCTGGGGTAAAAATGCCGATAAAGCGGTTTATAATAGTGCCGTTTTAGAATCTATTGCTCAAATGGCTTTGTTAACAGAACAAATAAACCCGCAGGTAGCACGGTTAAAAGATGCGCTTATTAAAAAGCACTTTGAACGTAAACACGGACCGGATTCTTATTATGGTCAATAATCAGTAGGCGGTTTATGGTGGGCAGTTACCAGTTAACATTCACTAATTCACTCATTCAATAATTCACTAATTAAACATATGTTAGATCTTAAAAAATTAGAAGTTTGGTTTGTAACCGGCAGCCAGGACTTATACGGCGAGGAAACTTTAAAACAAGTTGCAATACATTCGCAGCAAATAGCTAAGTCATTAAATGACGCGGCACAAATACCTGTACAGGTTATATTTAAACCTACCGTAAAATCAAGCGAAGAGATACAGGCTACTTTAATGGAAGCCAATAACACTAAAAACTGTATTGGTGTTATTGCATGGATGCACACTTTCTCGCCAGCTAAAATGTGGATAGGTGGTTTGAAAATATTACAAAAGCCTTTATTGCACCTGCATACCCAATTTAACCGCGATATCCCTTGGGCTGATATTGATATGGACTTCATGAACCTAAACCAAAGCGCTCATGGCGACAGGGAGTTTGGTTTTATGGTATCGCGTATGCGTATTAACCGTAAGGTAGTTGTTGGTCACTGGCAAGATGCTGCCGTTTTAGAGCAAATTAACGGCTGGGCACGTGTTGCCGCAGGTTGGTTTGATTGGCAAGGTGCTAAATTTGTACGCTTTGGCGATAATATGCGCTATGTAGCTGTAACAGATGGCGATAAAGTTGAAGCTGAAATGAAATTTGGTTTCTCGGTTAATACCCATGGTATTGGGGATTTGGTAAAAGTCATTAACGCCATCAGCGATGCCGAAGTTGACCGTTTAACTGCGGAATACGAAGCAAAATATGCCGTAGTAGATAGCTTACGTAAAGGCGGCAACCAATACAATTCATTACGTGAGGCTGCTAAGATAGAATTAGGCTTAGAGGCTTTCTTAAAAGACGGCAACTTTAAAGGCTTTACTGATACGTTTGAAGATTTGCACGGTATGGTACAATTGCCGGGTATATCTGCACAGCGTTTAATGGGTAAAGGTTATGGTTTTGCAGGCGAGGGCGATTGGAAAACAGCTGCTTTGGTACGTGCTATGAAAGTTATGGGCAGCGGTTTAAAAGGCGGTAACGCTTTTATGGAAGATTATACCTATCACTTTGATCCAAGCAACCCGCTGGTATTAGGATCGCACATGTTAGAAATATGCGAATCAATAGCAAACGGACAAGCTAAATGCGAGATACACCCATTGGGTATAGGCGGTAAAGTAGACCCGGTGCGTTTAGTATTTAACGTAGCAGGTGGCCCGGCGCTTAATGCTTCATTAATTGATATGGGTAACCGTTTCAGGCTATTAGTAAATACAGTTGACGCTGTAGAGCCTCAGCATGATCTGCCTAAATTACCGGTAGCACGTGTATTATGGAAACCACATCCTGACATGAACACCGGTTGTGCCGCATGGATATTAGCCGGAGGCGCGCACCATACTTGCTATAGCCAAAATTTATCTGCCGTAAACATGGAAGATTTTGCGGATATAGCCGGAATTGAATATGTATTAATTGATCAAGACACTAAACTTCGTCAACTTAAAAATGAGTTGAGATGGAGCGAGGTTTATTATAGATAATCTGGTTTAACCGTAAAAAAGGGTGTGTTACGAAAGTAGCACACCCTTTTTTTATACTATTGTCATTGCGAGCGGCCCGTGTGGTGGCCACAGCGAGCGAAGCACCCTCGTCGCTTGGTTATGAACGTGACGAGATTGCCACACTCGCTCAAGTCTTGCGCTGCCCGCTCGCAATGACAAGTTTTTAATTTGTTTTTTTTATAGATAAACAAATCCAATTGTCATTCTGAGCGTAGTGAAGAATCTCAAAACTTTGCATTCGCCGCTCGGCAGATTCTTCGCTATGCTCAGAATGACAAACGTTAAGACTTACGAAGTTTTTAAAACTTCGTAAGTCTCTCTTTACCCCACCAACCCCTCAAAAAACTCTCCCTTAAAATCATCACTAAAGTGTATCACATTAGTAAGATTAGTAAATTCATCTTGTTGGTGAGTAGTAGTTAATACCACACACTGCATACCTGCATTTTCTGCCGCTTCAGCACCTTTGGGTACATCTTCAAATACCAGGCAGTCTGTAGGTGCAACATTTAGTAGTTCGGCGACCTTTAAATAGGTTTCAGGATGTGGTTTGCTTAGTGCTACATCATCTGCACTTACTATCGCTTTAAAATAATGCCTGATATTTAAGTTATCCAATACATAGTCAATATTAAAAGGTATAGCCGCGGATCCAATAGCCATAGGTATACCTTTTTGATAAGCCTTTTCTAAAAAATTATTTAACCCCGGTAAAAGCTGTAATTGCGATAAATAAGCCTCCTGGTAGCGTTTTTCTTTTTCCAACGATAGATCGTTCATTTCATCCAGCGTAAACCTGTCAGGGCCAAACATGCGTACCAATACTTCGGGGTTTTTACCATACATCTGTTGCTTTACTTCGTCCCAGGTAAAGTTGCCGCCGAGTTCATTATTTAGTAGGTTCATCCAAGCTTTGGTGTGGTATTCCATGTCGTTTATCATGGTACCATTCAGGTCGAAAATAAAGGCTTTCATCTATATAAAAAGTATAAGCGGCAAACTTAAAATTAACTGAGCTAAAAACACAAGCAACCATCAACAAAAAATTAACGTATATGATTATACTTGGTTAATCATGTCCTCGACAGACAATTATTTTGTAAGCCCTTAACATTATGTTAAGGGCTTTTGTATGCAATACTGTATTAAAAGTCATTATTTGTTAAATCATGCAGTCTATCAATATATTATGCGTACCTTGCGCCTTTTAATAAATAAAATAATGAAACAAGGAACAGTAAAATTTTTCAATGAATCAAAAGGGTTCGGATTTATCACACCAGGTGCTGGTGGTCAGGACGTATTTGTTCATTCATCAGGTCTAATCGATGAGATCCGTGAAAACGACAGCGTTGAGTTTGAAGTTGAAAACGGCAGAAAAGGCCTTAATGCGGTAAATGTAAAGGTTATATAAGTATATATAAGTCATTTAAAACGTTTAAAAGCGTCTACTTAAAAAGTAGACGCTTTTTTTATGCATTATAATTGTGCTTGGCACTGTTGTTGTATTAATTAAACAACTACAAAAAGAAAAACATTATGAAAGATCAATCAAAAATTATAGCGGCCCTTTTGGTGGGTGCTGCCGCCGGAGCCGCGCTGGGATTATTGTTAGCGCCAAATAAAGGTGAAGACTTAAGAACTGATATTGCTGATTATGTGAACGATTTAGTATCATCAGCAAAAAACAAGGCGCAAACTACTGCTGATAGTATAAAGGAATATGGCAATAATGCCATCAACCAGGCTAAATCAAAATTTAGCGGAGAAGCAGACCGGATGAATAATTTTGGCGATGAAGTGCGTGATACCGCAAATGATGGGTTGAATACTGCAAAATCAAAAGCAAAAGCAGCCGCAGACGATCTGAATCAGTCTATACAGCAAGCTTAATTGTAATAATATTATATAGAAAACTACTTATCGGTAGTTTTTTATTATTTATACAACATTAGGTTGTTGCGTTTAAAATAATTTATCTTAATTTTACTGTAGGTTATTTTAATAGGGGTATTAAATAGCTATAATTAGCCATCCGAATATTCGGATGGCTTTTATTTTATAGTTACTTTTTAATATGTTCTTTAGTAATTAGTACAAATAAGTGGTCATCCTCTACCGACTCATCAAAGCATTCTTTAAGTAATTGTTCTACTTTTTTATTGTTTAATGTTGGCGCCGTCATTTTCATCAATCGATAGGCAGTTATATTAATATGTTCCAATATCTGTACGTACAGAATAATATCCATATCATTTACCATGGATGTTTTCCCGGCTGTATCTAAACAAAACTCATCTTTAACAATTGATTTGATAGGGTTGTTACTTTCATTGGTAGGTCGTTCATTGATCAACCCATAAATTTCAGACATGCGGTTTATCTGGTTTATCACATCTTCATACATCTCAGTAAGTGCCAGTTTTAATGCTTTAAAAGAAGCCAATTCAATTAAAGTATCCATTTTTTGGCTTAAAAACAGCTTGCCAAAATACATTCGGTTTAAATTATGTACAAATATTTGGCGAAGTCTGTCTGCGTTTAATTTTTCTGTGGGCATTTCTTTACTGATTAATTATTCTTTACAACATTAAAATTGCTTTTAAGTTTCTATATAATATATCCACCCCAATAAGATAACTTTGCCCACATAAAATAATAGTGATTATGAAGTACCGGTTAGGAGATTTTGTGCGTTTTGTGGATGAAAAAATGGAGGGGTTTGTTACCCGCATTATTGATGATGAAATGATAGGGGTAACAGGCGAGGACGATTTTGAAATACCGGTACTGGCCAGTAAAGTAACCAGTGTGCATGGTTACCAGGCTTCGGGGGGTAAAAATGATGCGGTTACAGAACAACAAGTAACTACTTCAGAGTTTTTAACTAAAGGCATTTATTTAGGCGTAGCGCCTGATGCCAAAGCCAATTCGGTAGTGCATTTTTATTTGATCAATACCACATCATACCAATTATTGGCTACTTTAATTACCGACAAACAACAAGTTAAAGGGGAGTATGCAGGTATTGTAGTACCAAAATCAAGCGTTAAAGTTTATTCGGCTCAATTAGCTGATCTGCAGTTATGGCCAAAACTAAATTTTAACCTGCTGTATTATACTACACAAAATATACAGAGCCCGGCGCCTTTAACTATCGCCAAAAAGTTTACTGCTAAAGATTTTTCGGGAACAAAAAAGCAACTGCCATTATTAAACGAAGCAGGTTGGTTAATACAATTAGGTGAGCCCGACCTGGTAATTGATGCACAACAGTTAAAAGAAAGCTTCTTTAAATCGGCAGAAGAGAAAATAGTAATTGATAAGCCAACACAGGAAGTTGATCTGCATATTGAAAAACTGCGCGACGATCATGAGTTTTTAAATAGCGATGAAATTTTTAGGATACAATTAGCTCAATTTAACAAAACGCTTGATGCTGCTATTGTTCACCAACTGCCTGACATTACCTTTATACATGGCACAGGCAACGGCACTTTAAAGCATGAGTTGCACAAACTGTTGAGCAAACATCCAAAAGTTCAAACCTTTATGGATGCCCGTAAAGAAAAATTTGGCTATGGCGCTACCAAGGTTATATTGAAATAGGGGCATTAATCGGGTATCTGTTTAAAATCTTCAAAAACTATATCTAATATTTGCTGGGTATTGTCCGGGTAATCAACCCTGATAGGCTGACCATTATTTAGCCACTCCAGTATTACCTCATTATGTTTTGGTTTTAAGCTTTTTATAACCGGTACTCCCATTTGCTTTAACGCGGCTGCGTTTAATTGCTGCTCATATTGGTTCTTCATAGGGATAACCAACAATTTCTTTTTCATAAACAAAGCTTCGGCAGGGGTTTCAAAGCCACCACCACAAAGTACACCTGCACTTTGGGCCATACTTTTTATAAATGCCTCGTTATTGATTGGTTGTATGGTAATGTTCTTGTTCCTGATGGTTTTTTTATTGTGTTTAGAAAAAACATCCCATTCTATATTTTTAAATTCAGACAGGCGCTTAATTAAACGCTTATCATCATAGGCAGGCAGGTAAACCGTATAATGCCCTTTATTAGCCGTAACCTGCTCACGTACCTGCTGGCGTATTACCGGGGTAAACATCCTATCGCCAAAGGCGTTAAAATGAAAACCATAATTAGTGGTAACAGGGGCGTAGTGTTTTAGTATTAATTTACCAATAGCATCGGTTTCGGCAGGTTTGGGGGCCATTTCATGTAATACGGCCGCCTGGTGACTTAAACCAATGCAAGGTTTATTTTTCATGTAGCAGGCCCAGGCAGATACCGGCTCGAAATCATTGATCACTATGTCATAATCTTCAACAGGTAATTCATTTATCTCTTTTAAAAATTTGCGAAAATGTGATTTTAAAAACGACTTCCACAGATCAACCCCGCCCGATTTGCCAAATACAAAGCCAAACCCATGCAAATTATATTTTACCGGGAACGGAACTTTAAGGTCGCCTTGGGTGCCGCTTATTAGTACATCAACCTTACCCATTTTTTGTAACAAAGGCACAATATCCATTGATCGGCTTAAGTGGCCGTTGCCTGTGCCTTGTATAGCATATAATATTTTCATGTATTTCAATTAAATACACAAAAATAAGGGTGTAGTATTAAGTGAATGTTAGCTTAATGTTAGCTGTTAACACGCTATTATATGGTACAATATTACATTGTATTTATGTTAACCGCATATAAATTGCCATAAAAGGAAGCTCATTTAATTAACATAACATTAAAGCTGATTTTACGGCATATTTATAACCGCACTATAGGTTTGTAGAAAATAACATATACCAAAATGAAAAATTTATACATGAAAAAAATTGGCGTTGCTTTAACAGCTACAGCTATTATCGCAGCAGGTGTTGCAGGCTGCAAAAAGAATAACAACTCTAAAACCGAGGAGCCGGGTATCAAATTGCAAAGCTACTCTAAAACCCCTGCGCTAGTTTTAAAGAAAACTGGTTTTGAGAACCTTGAAGTATTTTCTCTATTTAGTAGTGAGGATGTTTTTGAGCAATCGCCTAATTATGTTTTTGGCGGTTCTGCCGATGGAGCGGGCACAGTTAAAACCGCTGATGGCGGTTTTGTAATGATGGTGAATAATGAAGACAACTGGTCAGTATCGCGCATTACACTCGATAAGAACTTTAAACCTGTAAAGGGCGAGTATACCCTAAACTCTGATGGTGGTCAGGCGCGTTTATGTTCGGCCACTATGGTTACACCGGAAGTTCATGGATTTGGACCACTTTATTTAAGTGCTGGCGAAAGTAACGTAGAAGCTCAAACACATAGCATTAATCCATTAGTAGCGGGTATGCAAACTAATACCCTAACACAAGGCTTTGGCCACTGGAGCGCAGAGAATGCAGTGCCACTACCAAAAGATGCATACGCAGGAAAAACAGTTATACTTATTGGTGAAGATGCTGATGATGCATCAGGCGGTCAATTAGTACTTTATGTATCTAATACAGTTGGCGACCTTAATAACGGTACCCAATATATGCTAAAACGTACGGATGGTAACCAAATAGAAACTGCAATGACCGCGGGTACCACCTATGATGTTGAGTTTGTAAAGATCGACAATCATAAAACTATTACCGGTGCCCAGATACAGGCATTAGTTGATCCGCTTCAGGCTATTAAATTTGGCCGTGTAGAAGATATCGACTTCCGTAAAGGTGGTGCAGAAAATGGCCGCGAAGTTTACTTTAACGTAACCGGACAAGCTGCTACAGGTGTAAATGCCGCTAAAGTACGTACCGTATTTGGCCGTACTTACAAATTGGTTATGGATGCTAATGATCCAACAAAAGGTAAACTACAATGCATACTTGATGGCGATGATGATAATGGCCCTGCCAAAGAATTTCAAAATCCTGATAATATCTGCGTAACTAAAAACTATGTATACATTCAGGAAGATTCAAATACTTATGGTGCTGAAACACACGATGCATACATCTATCAATACAATATTGCTACTAAAGAACTTAAAGTAGTTTTGGAACTTGATCATCGCCGTAACGATACCAAATTTGGTGCAACGGCAACAAAAGGTAACTGGGAGTACGGTGCCCTGTATGATATATCAGATATTATTGGTGTGCCGGATACATTTGCTTTATCAGTACAGCCGCATACCTGGGTTGGCGATGCATTTAAAAACAAAGATGGCGGTACTAAACGCCCTAATGAGAGCCAAGGCAGCCAAATAGTATTATTAAAAGGTTTAGCCAGATAATTAACTGATCTCATAAATACAGTCCACCGGTAATTAACCCGGTGGACTTTTTCTGTTTTATATATTCTTAATGAAAAAATTTCCTATTATCTGTGGTTTGCTATTGATAATTGTTTGGGTATCATGCCAAAAAGCAAGCAACCTTACAAATGCTGCTAAAGTAAAAAATTATCAGTTACTACAAATTCAAAAAGCCGATTCATCTATAAAAGCACTTCGGATTTTAGTATTTACAGGGGCATCGTCACAGCAAATACAGCAAGCCTTTAAAAATGCCCGGTTAGCTTATAAACGCACTGAGTTTTTAACAGAGTACTATACACCATTAACAGCAAAAAGCATAAACGGTGCCCCAATACCTTCAATGGATGATAACGATCAGCACCGTATTGATCAACCTGAAGGTTTTCAGGTTATTGAGCCATATCTGTTCCCAACGTATTATGCAGGCCATAAAGCCGAACTGCTAAAGCAGCTTGATATAATGATACCGAGTTTTAAAAGATTATTACAGCTTACCCAAAACCAGGAATTGGCCGATGCGCAGATATTTGATGCCATACGGATGGAAGTTTTCAGAATAATAACACAAGGCATAACCGGTTTTGATGCGGCTATCGCCCAAAACTCCATGGCCGAGGCTGCTGCTTCTTTGCAAACGTTAGGTCAGGTTATAGCTATTTATAAAGATGAAGTATCCAAAAAAGATGAAAGGCTTTATCAGAATGTACAATCACTTATTCAGCAAAACAGATCTTATCTTTCAAACAACACAAACTTTAATGGTTTTAATAGGATGGTATATATTAAGCAATATGCCAATCCCTTATCTGCAAAACTATTAGCTGTATCCCAATTGTTAGGGATCAATAAATTTATAGAACTGCGAGCTTTAAAGGCAAATGCCAAAACACTTTTTGACGAGGATGTATTTGATGCCAATTACTATACGGCTAGCTATGACGAACATAGCACTAAAGATAAAGTAACATTGGGCAAACGATTGTTTTACGATCCTGTTTTGTCAGGCACAGGCACCCGGTCATGCGCAAGCTGCCATCAGCCCCAAAAAGCATTTACTGATGGTATGATAACAAGCGCGTCAATTGATGGTAAAGCCCACATACGCCGAAATACGCCAACCCTTTTAAATTCAGGATTGCAACCCGGACTATTTTATGATAACAGGGTTGCTTACCTGGAAGACCAGGCAACTGAGGTTATTAATAATAAAGATGAAATGCATGGCTCATTACCTAAAGCTATTTTAAAACTTAATAAAGACGTTACCTATACACGGCTTTTTAAAAGTGCTTTTCCAAAAGCTAAAGAAGCTATTAATGAATATAACCTGCGTAATGCTATTGGTAGTTATATACGGTCATTAACCAGCCTAAATTCTCCGTTTGACCAATATATGCGTGGTAATACAAACAAGCTTACCGCCAGCGAGGTAAATGGCTTTAATTTATTTATGGGCAAAGCAAAATGTGCCACCTGCCATTTTACGCCATTATTTAATGGTACAGTTCCGCCGGATTTCAGGACAATTGAAACTGAGGTTATTGGTGTACCCGCAGTTGCCGGTAAAAAAGGGATAGATGGTGACAAGGGTAAATATGAATTACCTAAGCTATCGCTTTATAAATACGCGTTCCGTACACCTACGATACGTAATGCGGCTTTAACCGCGCCGTATATGCATAATGGTGTGTTTAAAACATTAGAGGAAGTAGTAGATTTTTACAATAAAGGGGGCGGTTTAAGTGCCGGGGCTGATCTGCCTAACCTAACATTACCATTTGATAAGCTAGATCTTAGCCCAAAAGAGGAAAAGGATATAGTGGCATTTATGAAAAAATTGACAGATACGGGTGTTGCCAAACAATAATCTATCAAACACTAAACTGTAAGATAAATACTGACCCTTTTTTTTCAACCGATTGCACCTGTATGTTGCCTTTATGCAATAACATGATCTGTTTGCATAAACTCAGCCCAATACCGCTGCCTGTTTTACGGGTACTAAAAAATGGAATGAATATTTTATCAGTCAATTCAGCAGACATTCCTATGCCGTTATCACTTACTTTGATCAGTACTTTATTACTCTGTGCTTCGGCAGATAAAATTATACGTGGTTGATCATTATCTTTTACTGCTTCAACCGCGTTTATCAACAGGTTTATTAATACCTGTTCCACTAAATTGATATCAATATCAATGGCCAGTGTCAGGTCCTTAATGATGATATCCAGTTCAATTTGCTTTTTTTCTAAAGTAGGCAGCATCAGGCTGTTAATATTCTCCAACAAATTGCAAACTAATACAGGCTCCAGGTCAAGTTGGGTTATCTTATTTAAATTACGATAGCTCTCGGTAAATTTTAACAAACCCTCGCTACGGCGTTTAATGGTATCTATGCCTAGCTCCAGGTCCTCTAAGTCGCCCGGGGCTACGCTGTTGGTTATTTCCGGACTTTGCAAACGGTTTTTAAGCGTTTCGGCAAGAGACGAAATGGGAGCTACCGAGTTCATGATCTCATGCGTCATGATATTTAATAGCTTTTGCCATGCTTTTGATTCTGTTTCGTCCAATGCTTCGCTTACGTTTTGAAAGGCAAGGAGCTTGTAAAGCTTATCCTCAATTTTATATACGCTAATATTTACCAATATTTTAATTTGTTGTTGATCGCGGGTAATAGTAACCAGCTTATTATCACCAACTTTTATATTAATGATATCTTCATAAAAAATAGGTTCGCGTTTGGCTAATGATTCTATAGTTTTAAGATAAGGAATACCTAGCAGGTTTTTAAAAGACTCGTTTATCCAGATGATATCGCCGGTTTCTTGTTCATAAGATACAATGCCCGTATCCACCAGTTCCAGTATTTTTTGCAAGTAATGATATTGAGTTTCCTTTTCACGGCTTATCAGCTTAAAAGTGCTGTTGATATCATTAAATCCCTTTCTTAACTCTTTTAGTTCGCCGGGAGCCTTTCCTACATCAAAATGCCTCGAGAAATCGCGATAATGAACAGATTCTACAAACTGGCTAATCTCTTGTTGCGCTTTTTTATTGAATCGTATCATATCTAACAATTCAAAAGCAATTAAAGGTAATGCAATACACAAATAAATATATAGCCCATCAACTAAAATAAAAGCTGTTGCCAATAGGGTAGCAAATAAGGCTATCACCCGTAATATCAGCCGCCACTCGTAACGCTTAAATATCATATTTACTTAGTCTTCTGTAAAGCGCGGTACGCGTTAATCCTAACTCTTTTGCGGCGCGGGTAATATTGCCGTTGTGTTTTTCTATAACACGCAGTATGGCATTTTTTTCAAGTGTGCTTAATTGTATATTATCTGTATCTACCAGATCATTATCTACTACTGATTCTAATGCCGAGAATATCAGATCATCTGCTTTTAATAAAGGTTCATCGGCCATAATTACGGCACGTTCAATGCTATACTGCAACTCACGCACATTACCGGGATAGTTGTACACTTTTAGTTTTTGCAGGGCTGATGGATCAAAATCAGCCGCTGGTTTTAAATACTTGGCGCTATAAACCTTTGCGAAATGTTGGGCCAATAATACAATATCCGCATCGCGTTTGCGCAGTGGGGGCATGGTGATTTCCACTGTATTTATACGGTAAATTAAGTCCTTACGGAAACGGTTTTCATTAGCCAGTTCCTGCAGGGGTACATTGGTAGCGCATATCAACCGGATATCTATATCCACGGGTTTATTGGTGCCCAAACGGGTAACCTGCCTGTTTTGCAAAACAGTTAATAATTTAGCTTGCTGCTGCAGGCTGATGTTTCCTATCTCATCTAAAAAAAGCGTACCACCCTGTGCATCTTCAAAACGTCCCTGCCTGTCTTCGCGCGCATCAGTAAAGGCACCTTTTTTATGACCAAACAATTCGCTTTCAAATAAAGTATCTGTTAAAGCGCCAACATCAACCTTAACAAAAGGCTTGCCTGCACGTAATGATTGTTCATGAATGGCTTTGGTTACCAGATCTTTACCAGTTCCATTTTCGCCGAGGATTAAAATATTGGCATCCGTTGGGGCTATTTTATTTATTTTATGAAAGATGTCTTGCATCGGTTCTGAATCGCCCAATATGGCCCCGGTTGCTCCACTGTTTTTTGTTGATGTTGTTGATGGTTTAATACCCTCTTTTTTATCCAGCAGCTCTTTAATAGTTTCGGTCAGCTTATCATTATGCCACGGTTTTACTATAAAGTCATCAGCACCTTCTTTTAATGTTCGCACGGCCAGGTCAATCTCTCCATAGGCTGTTATCATTATTACTTTTAAGGCCGGTTTCCATTCTTTTATCTTACGCAGCCAGTATATTCCTTCATTACCGGTGTTTATTGAACTGTTAAAATTCATATCCAGCAATACCAGATCAACCTGGTTGCGTTGCAGCAGCGAATTAATATTTTCGGGATTCTTTTCAGTGATAATTTCATGCACCTCCGGTTTAAGCAAAAGCTTTACGGCAGTTAGCACATCCGGATCATCATCCACAACCAGTACAGTTGCTTTCTTTAATAACATGGTATAATATTACAACTTTAAATTTCTAAAATTTTCAGCAATTAATTTACCATAAAGCTAACTTATTGACAAATAGTACATTCATATATTATACCCTTAAAAAACTGTATCATAATCGTACACCTGCTGTAATATAAGCGAACATGGTAATGTTAAAATTAAATTATAATTATCTGTAAATCAATTAATTATTTTGTGGCACGGCTTTGCATAGACACATACATATATAAATACAAACAGTGGATAGAAAAATTGAAAAAAGCAGGTGGAATAGTAAGCGCTTACTAACTATAGGTGGTATTGTGGGCCTGGTATTACTAATTGCAGCCAGCATATTTTTTACATCGGGCAAAAGCCAGTTAAATGTGAATACCGAGCGTATAACCATTAGCGAAGTTACCAAAGGCCCATTTCGCGAATATATACCGGTTAACGGCGTTGTGTTGCCCATTACTACTATTTATTTAGATGCTTTAGAAGGCGGACGTGTAGAACAACGCTATGTAGAGGATGGTACCAGCATGAAAAAAGGTGAGCCTATATTAAGGTTATCAAATACTGATTTGGAGCTTAGCCTGGCTAGCCAGGAAAACCAGGTTTACGCGGCCCAAACGCAAATACAAATATCGCGCAACAATGCACAGCAAAACACCATTGGCAAGCTAAACCAAATGGCCGATGTAGATAATGCTTTAAAGGAAGCCGAAAGAATATATAAGTTAAATAAGCAATTGTATGATCAAAAAGCTATTGGATTACAAGAGTTTAGGCAGGCCCAAAATGCTTACGACTACCAGGTGCGTCGCAAAAATTTAACTATGCAGATATTAAAGCAGGATACAGCTTTAGTGAGGCAGCAGGATGCGCAAACTAAAGAGCAATACGCCCAAATGAAAAAAACGCTCGACCTTATGCGCAAAAAAGTGGCCGACCTTATTGTACGATCTCCTGTTGATGGGCAGCTTACGGCTTTGGATGCAGAAGTTGGCCAAAGCAAAAATAAAGGCGAACGGCTGGGGCAAATTGATGTGTTAACCGGCTATAAAGTAAGGGTTGATATTGATGAACACTATATTACAAGAATATTTAACGGTTTAATGGGCGATTTTACTATTGATAATAAAACCTATCAGCTTAAAATAACCAAAATATTTACGCAGGTAACTAACGGACATTTCCAGGTAGATATGCAGTTTGTAGGTGCTGTGCCAAAAACGATAAGGCGCGGCCAAACATTACAAATTGGGTTGGCGTTAAGCGACGCAACACAAGCGATATTATTGCCTAAAGGAGGTTTTTACCAGCAAACCGGAGGTAACTGGATATTTAAAGTGAGCAGCGATGGTAAAACAGCTTATAAAGTTGATATCCAGTTAAACAGACAAAGTCCTGATTATTATGAAGTGTTAAATGGCCTTAAGCCGGGCGATAAAGTAATTACATCCGGCTATGATAGCTATGGTGATATGCAGGAATTAGTTTTAAAAAAGTAAATTAATCACAATTAAACTGCCAATTGGCTATAATGAATTTATGATAAAGATAACAGACCTTGAAAAATTTTACCGCACCGAAGAGGTAGAAACCGTTGCCCTGAACAAGCTTAGCATTGAAGTAAAAAAAGGCGAGTTTGTAGCTATAATGGGCCCATCGGGCTGTGGTAAATCAACACTGTTGAATATACTGGGCATGCTTGACGATCCCGATGGGGGCAGCTACTTGTTTAACGATATTGAAGTGGCCCATTTTAATGAGCGTAAGCGTGCCGACCTGCGCAAACATAACATAGGCTTCGTTTTTCAAAGCTTTAATCTGATAGACGAGTTAACCGTATTTGAAAATGTTGAACTGCCTTTGATTTATACTAATGTGCCATCTGCGGAAAGAGTAAAGAAGGTGGAAGCCGTGCTGGATAAGATGCAGATCATGCATCGCCGTAACCACTACCCCCAACAGTTATCGGGCGGGCAGCAGCAGCGTGTGGCTATAGCCCGGGCGGTGGTAAACAACCCTAAATTAATATTAGCGGATGAGCCCACAGGTAACCTGGACAGCCGTAATGGTAACGAGGTAATGGAACTTTTAACTGATTTGAACGAGCAGGGTACTACCATTATAATGGTTACCCACTCCGAGCACGATGCGCGGTATAGCCACCGCATTATAAGGCTGCTGGATGGGCAAGCGGTTATTGAGAATATTATGATCTAAACTAAGTAATACGCATAATGGATCATAGTGACGCTCTTTTGGCCCCCTCCCGAAAGGGGGTCAATAAGGGTTTTAATATAAAATATAGTGGATTGCATCTGTAGCTTCTCCCTTCGGGGAGGAGTTTGCAGATAGTTTAAAAATGAATATATGATCAAGAATTATATCAAAATAGCATTAAGAACTCTTGTTAAAAACAAAGGTTTCACCGCTATCAATATCTTCGGCTTAGGCACAGGTATGGCTTGCAGTATCCTGATATTCTTATGGGTATTAGATGAAAGAAGTTATGATAAATTCAACGACCATGTAGGTCAAATCTATCGACTAACGGCCAATGTGGCCGGTACTCCGGTAGCTGTGACACCGCCACCTTTATTACCGGAGCTTAAACAACAGATGCCCGCCATAAAATCGGTGACAAGAGTGGTGCCTATTAGTGCAACTGTTAGCATTGGAAGCCAAAAATTTGCCGAGAAAAGTATTTTTTATGCCGACCCTAACTTTCTGCAGATGTTCAATTACCCGCTTTTGCAAGGAAAAACAAGCGCCGCTCTGGCTCGTCCAGACGGAGTGGTACTCACTGAAGCGACTGCTATTAAATACTTTGGAACAGAGAATGTGATTGGAAAGATAATCCATGTAGATAATGATATCAATGGACATAATTATCAGATTACCGGTGTGTTGAAAAACATACCACACAACTCGCATTTACAATTTAGTTTATTATTGCCTATTGATTTTTATAACAAGTCTAATGGACAAGTTTGGGATAATTTTTCAGTTTACAGCTATATTCAGATAAATGACCAATTTGAAGTTACCGATACGTCCATTAAAGCGTTGGAAGTGCAAGCAAATGCCATTTATAAAACAAATGATAAGTCGGACACCAAAAGCACTTTTACTTTTCAGCCACTGGCCAAAGTGCATTTATATTCCGCGCTAGCGTTGGACGTTGATGGCCAGGGTAATAGTCAATATGTGAATATATTTTTTCTGGTCGCAGTATTTATTCTCTTGCTAGCTTGTATTAATTTTATAAACCTGTCAACTGCGCTGGGCAGCCAAAGAGCTAAGGAAGTCGGTCTGCGTAAAACTATAGGGGTACTACGAAGTCAATTGATTGCTCAATTTATGAGCGAATCTATGCTCGTGGCATTTTTCTCTCTGGTGTTAGGAGTTATCATAACCTTACTTTTACTTCCCGTTTTCAATAATCTATCTGGGAAAGTCTTAACTGTTGACCTAATAAATGTAAAACTGGTTGGAGGTTTACTGGGATTAGCAGTTATTGTTGGTATTGTATCCGGAAGCTATCCGGCATTCTTTATGTCATCATTCAGCCCATCAAAAGTATTAAAGGGCCTAACGATCATAAGTGGTAAAAAATCATATTTAAGGAACGGACTGGTCGTATTTCAGTTTGCTATCGCATCCGTGCTGATAGTCAGCACTATTGTAGTCAATTATCAGCTTAGATTTATTAGGAGTCGAGATATTGGCTATAACAAAGAAAATCTATTGTACCTGGAGATGCCGAAGATAGGGGATCTTCAGAATAATTACCAAGCCTTAAAAGCAATTTTAGCTCAGACTCCGGAAGTTACTGATTATACGTTAAGCAATCAGCTTCCTACAAATTTGACCTCAGCGACAAACAACGTCATGTGGCAGGGTAAGGATTCGCATCTGCAGATTTTGTTCCCACATATCAGTATAGATGGTAAGTTTTTGCAAACGTTCCGCATGCATTTATTGGCGGGACGCAGTTTTAATGATCAAATCCAGGGCGATGAAAGTAATTATGTCTTAAATGAAAAGGCGGTCAAGCTGATGGGATTCACCGCGGCAAATGCGGTTGGTAAAAAAATCAGCAGCAAAGGGCATGAGGGATTGATCATTGGTGTTGTAAAGGACTTTAATTTTAAACCTGTGCAGCAACCTATCGAACCACTGATTATGAAACATACTAACAATGGGGGTTATTTGATTTTAAGAACGAATCAGGCAAAACTTCAGCCTGTTATTATTAAACTCAAAGAAGTGTTTCAGAAAGTATATCCAAACGCACCATTTGGTTATGGTTTTGTTGACCAGGACCTTGCCAAGATGTATAAATCGGAACAGCGTATGGGAACATTGTTCAATACATTCTCTACCATATCAATTGCTATCTCCTGCCTGGGCTTGTTTGGCTTGACCATATTTGCTACCCAAAGGCGCATTAAAGAGATTGGCATTAGGCGGGTGTTGGGCGCTGGAGTACTAAGGGTAGTAGGTATGTTAATGAAAGATTTTGTAAAACTTGTGATTTTATCATTGCTAATAGCTTTTCCGGTCGCTTGGTATGCTATGAACAGATGGCTAGGTAATTATGCCTACCGAGTTGATCTCAACTGGTGGATCTTTGCAACTGCGGGGGTCATCACTATCGTTATTGCTTTACTGACCATCAGTTACCAATCCGTTAAAGCTGCACTAACCAACCCCGTTAAAAGTTTAAGAAGCGAATAAATCTATCAGATCATGATAAAGAATTACATTAAAACCACATACCGCACGCTTTTAAAAAGCAAGGGTTTTACTGCCATAAATGTTTTTGGCCTGGCCCTGGGACTAGCCACGTGTTTGCTTATTGTATTTTATGTGTTTGACGAGTTGAGTTACGACAGATACAACGTTAACGCCGACAGGATTTACCGGGTGAATAATGACATGAACTTTGGCGGCACTGAAGGGAGCTATGCAACAACCCCGGCAATAGCTGCTCCTGCTTTAAAAAGCAGTTTTCCGGAAGTGGAACAAGCAACAAGAATTATCAGTGCTGGCAAGCAATGGGTAAAGAAGGGCGATCAGGATATACCCGAGGTAAAAATTGCTTATGCAGATGCCAATGTTTTTGATGTATTTACACTGCCCATGATAGAAGGACAGCCTGCTACCGCTTTAAAAGCAACGCACTCTGTTGTTATAACTGAAAAAGCAGCTCAAAAATATTTTAATAGCAAAAATGTGTTGGGTAAAGTATTAACGCTTAATGGTACTTCGCTTTATAAAGTAACGGGTGTGATAAAGGATATCCCTAAACAATCGCATTTAGATTTCGACTTTTTTCTGCCTATGGCGGACAATGAACAAATCAAGAACGTAAGCTGGTTTACCAACAATTTTCATACTTATGTTCTGATCAAACCGGGTACGGACGTCAAAAAGTTGGAGGCTAAAATGTCGGCCTTTCTCACGAAAAATGCAGAACCCGAGCTCCAAACGGTTATACACATGACATTTTCAAAATTGGAGGCATCTGGCAATTATTTTAGGTGGAGTTTAACTCCGTTAACAGATATACACCTTAATTCAAGCATAAAAGGCAGTCTGGGCCAATCAGGTAGTATTACCGCTGTGTATAGTTTTTCAGCTATTGCTTTATTTATATTACTCATTGCATGCGTTAACTTTATGAACCTTTCAACAGCGCGGTCATCAAACCGTGCACGCGAGGTTGGCGTTCGGAAGGTATTGGGTTCGCCGCGCAAGTATCTTATAGCACAGTTTCTTACAGAATCAATTGTAGTAACCTTAGCCGGTGCGCTAATAGCAGTATTTGTTGCATGGGCATTTTTGCCGGTTTTTAATCAAATGGCGGGCAAAGAACTTACGGTAACACCTCAAATTATAGCCTGGTTGTTACCGGTATTGTTGGGGTTCATAGTTGTTGTTGGCTGCCTGGCAGGTTCTTATCCAGCATTGTTCCTTTCCGGCTTTCAACCTATAGAAGTATTAAAAGGAAAGCTGGCCGCAGGTTTTAAGGGCGGACGGTTGCGCAGCTCGCTCGTGGTTTTTCAGTTCGCTATTTCAATTTTTCTTATCACCGCCACCATTGTTATTTACAGTCAGCTTAAATACATTCAAAATAAAGATGTAGGTTATGATCGCGAGCAGGTAATAGTTGTGCACCAGGTTGGTAGCCTGGGAGTTGAAAAAGCTAAAATATTAAAGCATGATGTTGAGCAACTGGCGGGTGTAAAAAGCGTTACGCTAACTAGTTTTCTACCTACCGCGACTTCTGACAACACATCATCTTTTTTTAAAGAGTCTACAATGGATGCTAAAGAGGCAGTGCACGCATCAATATGGGATGTAGACGAAGATTACCTGTCTACATTGGGCATAAAATTAAAAGCCGGCCGCAATTTTTCAAGTGATATGAAAACAGACTCGGATGCTGTAATTATTAATGAAGCAGCAGCACAGCTATTGGGTTTTAAAGATCCGGTAGGCAAAAAATTATACTACCCCAGGGGCAATGATGTAAGGTATTTTAACATAATTGGGGTTATAAAAAATTTTAATTTCAGATCGTTAAAAGAAAGTGTAAGCCCTCTGTTACTCAACGCATCCGACGAAACTTATTCTATGAGCGTTCGCCTAAACGCCACCGATGTTGCATCTACCCGTGCGCAAATAGCATCAAAATGGGCCGCCTTGGCGCCGAGCGTACAGTTCGATTTTTCTTACATGGATGACGATTTTAACCACATTTATTTTGCAGAACAGCGTATGGGTAAAATAACTATCGCGTTTACCTCGCTGGCTATACTAGTGGCTTGTATGGGCCTGTTTGGATTAGCGGCCTATGCAGCTGAACAGCGTACTAAAGAAATAGGAATAAGGAAAGTTTTAGGCGCCAGCCTATCAACCATCGTAAGTATGCTCACAAAAGATTTTCTGCTGTTAGTATTCATCGCCATAATTATTGCCTCGCCTTTAGCATGGATATTTATGAACAAATGGCTGCAGGGGTTTGCTTATAGGATCGATATATCGTGGTGGATGCTTACCGCCGCCGGATTGGGTGCCGCTTTGATCGCTTTTGTAACTATCAGCTTTCAATCAATAAAAGCAGCTTTAACCAACCCCGTTAAAAGTTTAAGAAGCGAATAATCTAAACATCATGATAAAAAATTATATAAAAATAGCCTGGCGCAACTTAACCCGTAACAAGTTTTATAGCCTGATAAATATTGGTGGATTGGCTATAGGTATGGCGGTAAGCTTTATGCTGCTGTTATATGTTTACAATGAGTTTAGCTTTGATAAGTTTAATGCAAATAGCGACCGGTTATACCGGGTTTATATTAATCAACCCAGTAATGGTGAGATAGGTAGTGGGTTATCAACCCCGGTACAACTTGCATCGGCGATTGAAAAAGACATACCAGAAGTAGAAAATACTGCACGTACCAATAATGCTTATGAGGTATTAATGAATTACCAGGATAAGGGTATAAAACTTAAAATGATGGCTGCTGATGAGTCACTGCTGGATATGTTCAGTTTTGATTTTATATATGGTGATCGCAAAACTGCATTTCATGATGTTTCTTCAATCATACTCACACAATCGGGTGCCAAAGCGTTATTCGGCAATATCAATCCCATAGGGAAAAGTATAAAATTTGATAACCAATATCCTTTAACGGTTAGCGCGGTTATAAAGGATAATCCACAGAATTCATCATTTACTTTTAAAGCGCTGATATCATGGCAAACCTATGCGGCACAGCAGCAATGGATAAACAAAGCAAGTTGGGGAAACTATACTTTTAACACATACGTTTTGCTTAAACCCAACACCTCACTAAATGCTGTCAATTCAAAATTAAAAAATTTAATTGCGCAGTACGATATAAATAATAAAGCTAACCAGGTATTTATTTATCCTTTTACAAAACAACATTTATATAGCACATTTAAAAATGGAGTTAATGTTGGCGGAAGTATTGAATATGTGCGCCTGTTCTTATTTCTTGCTATTGGTATATTATTAATTGCCTGCATCAACTTCATGAATCTATCTACCGCCCGTTCAGAACGTCGTGCGCGCGAAGTAGGAGTGCGTAAAGCCATTGGCGCACGCAGGTTTGCCTTGATACAACAGTTTATGAGTGAATCTGTATTGATGGCTTTCATGGCTTTTTTAGTGTCATTACTGTTAATGATGGTATTGCTGCCAGTGTTTAATAATATTATTAGCTTACAATTAGCATTGCCCTATACAAATTTATGGGCATGGGGTGCTGCAATATTTGTAAGCTTATTTACAGGATTAATTGCAGGCAGTTATCCGGCACTATTCCTGTCGTCTTTTAACCCGGTTAAAGTATTAACGGGGCAACTGAGTGTAGGCAAGGCAACAATAAGGCCACGGCATGCATTGGTAGTGGTGCAGTTTACATTTACTACCTGTCTTATCCTATCAAGCATATTTATATATAAACAGATCAATTATATTAAAGATCGTCCAGTTGGTTACGATCAAAATAATCTGGTTGAAATGGAGGTTGAAGGTAAACTTGAAAAGCAATTTGAAAGTTTTAGACAAGATGCTTTAAATGCCGGGGCTATTATTGATGGGGCAATAACATCAGGAAGCATCGTCAATTCAAATGGTTCGACATGGAATGTAATATGGCCCGGACAATTGCCCGGCGAGGATAAACTGCCCATTGACCAAATGGTGGTTACCTACCATTCTATAAATACTTATGGCTTAAAATTAATCCAGGGCCGTGATTTTGACAGAGCACGTCCCGCTGATACCAAAGGGATAATTTTAAATGAAGCGGCTGTAAAACTGATGCGGCTTAAGGCCCCGTTAGGACAATTAATTACCTGGCAGGGCGAACCACGTACTGTAATTGGTGTGGTTAAAAATTTTGTATGGGGGTCTCCTTATGAACCGGTTAAACCCGCCCTAATAGCTTTTATGACTGGGTGGACAGGTGGTATCGGTTTAAAGCTTAACCCTAAATTATCTATAACCCAAAGCCTGGCTATATTGCAATCCGTTTATAAAAAATACAACCCTAGCTATCCATTCCAGTATAAATTTACCGACGAAAAGTTCGGTAGCAAATTTAAAACCGAACAATTATTAGGAACCATGTCAATTGGCTTTACCTGCCTGGCTATCATAGTTTCTTGCCTGGGTTTATTTGGGTTGGCTTTATTTAGTGCCGAGCAACGTAAAAAGGAGATCAGTATACGTAAAGTATTAGGAGCCAGCATCAGTAATTTATGGTTCAATATGTCGCGGCAGTTTGTTACGCTGGTAATGCTGTCATTTATTATTGGCTCGGCCATCAGTTGGTATAATATTAGCCAATGGCTGGGTAAATATACCTACCATACCGCCTTAAGCTTATGGGTTTTTGTTGCAACATTCTTAGTTAGTATAGCTCTATGTTTATTTGCAGTAAGCTTTCAGGCAATTAAAGCCGCCTTAACTAACCCCGTTAAAAACTTAAAAAGCGAATAAACCTAACATATCATGATAAAAAATTATATAAAAATAGCCTGGCGAAACCTTTTAAAAAACAAAGGATATTCTGCCTTAAATATTGGCGGGCTTGCAGTTGGGATGGCCGTTGCCTTGTTAATTGGCTTGTGGATTTATGATGAACTATCCTATAATAAATACCATAAAAACTACAACAGTATTGCACAGGTGATGCAGCATGCAACCTTTAATGGACAAGGCTTTTCTCAGGTTGCACTACCCCGTCCGCTTGAGTTTGAATTGCGCAATAAATATGGCAGGTCTTTCAAAAACATAGTGATGTCTCGTTGGACAGAGGGCCATATATTATCTGTAGGCGATAAAAAGATATCGCAAAGCGGACGGTTCATGCAGGAAGGTGCGCCGGAAATGCTGACGCTGCAAATGGAGCAAGGAACCTGGAAAGGATTAAAAGATCCTCATTCCATCATGCTGTCTGCATCAACAGCAAAAGCGCTGTTTGCGGATGAAAACCCGATGGATAAAATGTTGCGGATAGATAACCAAATGGATGTTAAAGTAACAGGGGTTTATCAGGACTTGCCGGCTAATGTTGAAGAATTCAAAGATGTCCAATTTCTTTCCACCTGGGATCTGTTAATAGCCAACAATAAATGGATGGCAGAGTCTAAAAACAAGTGGGGTAATAATTCTTATCTCATCTATGTGCAGTTACAGCCCAATACTACGTTCGAAGGTGTTTCGGCTATAATAAAAAATGCTAAGCAGGATAATGTGGATGAAGAGACTAAAAAATTCAATTTCCAGATATTTCTTAATCCCATGAGCAGATGGCATTTATATAATGAATGGAAAAACGGTATCAATATAGGGGGGCGCATTCAATACGTTTGGATGTTTGGAATCATCTGTGTATTTGTATTGTTGCTGGCGTGCATCAATTTTATGAATCTAAGCACGGCACATAGCGAAAAGCGTGCAAAGGAAGTAGGTGTACGTAAAGCTATTGGTTCTATGCGCGGCCAATTGATCAAACAGTTTTTGTGCGAGTCGTTTTTGATTGTTTGTATTGCTTTTGTTTTAGCCATGCTATTAGTTATTATATCATTGCCATGGTTTAATAAAATTTCGGATAAGGAAATGAGTATGATCTGGAGCAATGGTTATTTCTGGATCATCAGCTTGATGTTTATTGTATTCACCGGGTTGGTTTCCGGCAGTTACCCTGCGTTTTACTTATCTTCTTTTAATCCTGTACAGGTACTAAAAGGAACTTTGCGTGCCGGGCGGTTTGCAAGTTTGCCCCGCAAAGTTTTGGTAGTCCTTCAATTTACCGTTTCGGTAGTGCTCATTATCGGTACTATTATTGTTAGCCGTCAAATTCAATATGCAAAAGCAAGGCCCGTAGGGTATAGCAGGGAGGGATTATTGGCCATACACATTAAATCACCTGATCTGCTACAGAAATATGATGTGCTGGCAAGAGAATTAAAAAATGAGGGTGTTGCTACCGCCATATCAAGAACATCAAGTCCTACAACAGCTGTATGGTCAAACAATGATGGAGTGGAGTGGAAAAATAAGGACCCCAATAAAGTAGAGGATTTTGGTACTATTTGGATAACACATGATTATGGTAAAACTGTAGGATGGCAGTTCATAGCAGGAAGGGATTATTCCACTGCTTTTACAAGCGACTCTGTAAGCAAGGCCAGCGATAGCAGCATGGTACATAGTATTGTTGTTAATGAAGCCGCGGTTAAATACATGGAACTTAAAAAACCTATTGGCGAAATAATAAAGTGGGGTAATTATCCATTTAGAATTATTGGCGTTATTAAAGATATGGTGATGGAATCGCCTTATGACCCGGTAAAGCAAACTATGTACTTGGTTAATTTTGATGAAGCAACCGCCTACATTCATATCCGTATCAATCCAAAACTAAGTACGGGGGATGCATTAGCAAGAATAGAATCCATTTTCAAAAAACTAGTTCCATCTGTTCCTTTTGATTACAAATTTGTTGATACTGAGTATGCAGAAAAGTTTGCTGCAGAAGAACGTATTGGTACTATTGCCTCCTTTTTTGCCGCGCTGGCCATCTTCATTTCATGCCTGGGTTTGTTTGGGCTTGCCTCTTTTATTGCCGAAAAGCGCACCAAAGAAATTGGCATCCGCAAAGTATTAGGGGCTACTATATACAACCTCTGGAAAATGCTATCAAAAGAGTTTGTTATGTTGGTAATAGTAGCCAGTTTAATTGCAACGCCGTTGGCTTATTATTTTTTAAATAACTGGCTGCAAAATTATGAGTACCATACGGCAATTAGCTGGTGGGTATTTGCCATTGCCATAGGCGGGGCGTTATTGATCACTTTACTTACGGTAAGCTTTCAAACCATTAAGGCTGCATTAACCAATCCTGTTAAAAGTTTAAGAAGCGAATAAACCTAAACCTTATCATGATAAAAAACTACATCAAAATAGCTTTACGTAACCTTTACAAGCATAAGGTATTTACGTTAATAAACATTGTAGGGCTGGCTATTGGTATAAGCGCGGCGTTAACCATTTTCCTAATTGTAAATTACGATTTCAGCTTTGACAGGTTTCATGCTAATAGTGGCCGCATTTATCGTGTAGTATCCAGCTATAGTTATAACGGGGACAAATCATATAATAGCGGCGTTACGGCAGCATTGCCAGGAGCAGTTAAAATGGAAGGGGTTCGCGGCATAAAAAAAGCGGCGCCTTTTAATCAGATGTATAACCCTACAGCTATTGTTGAAAATGGATCAAAAACTCCGTCTAAATTCAAGAACCAGGATAATATCATATTAGCCGATGGAAGTTATTTTGACATTTTTAATTATACATGGCTAGCAGGCACAGCTAAAACGGCATTAAAAGCCCCCTACCAGGTTGTGCTTACAGAAGATCAGGGTAAAAAGTATTTTCCTTCTCTTACTTATAACCAGATGTTGGGAAAACAAATTACTTATGAAGACACCATTAAAACTACAGTAACCGGCATTGTAGCCAGCTTTAAAGAAAATACCGATTTTAAATTTCATGACTTTATTTCATTTAGCACAATAAATAAAGTTAAAGACCTAAAAGATATGGTACAAGACGAAAACTGGGGCGGAACGAATTCTGCTTTCCAATTTTTTGTTGAGCTTGATGCCGATGCATCAGTTGCAAATGTTGAACGGCAATTTGATGATATGTATAAAAGGCATAATCCGCCTACTGCCGAAAGTAAGGGTAACACACATAATATAATGCTGCAAGCTTTAAATGATATTCATTTTAATAGTAAATATGGGGTGTTTAATACGGGCAGGCTTGCTAATAAAACTACTTTGTATAGCCTATTGGCCATAGCTGCATTTCTGTTATTATTGGGATGTATAAACTTTATAAACCTAACTACTGCACAAGCATCACAAAGGGCAAAGGAAATAGGTATACGTAAAACGCTGGGAAGTACCCGGAAGCAATTAATAGGGCAGCTACTAAGCGAAACCTTTATAATTACCTTATTAGCATTATTATTGGCAATGGCCCTGTGCCCCTTAATTTTAAAGATATTTGCTGATTTTATACCTCCGGACATCAGTGCTGATTTTACACAACCGCCAGTTATTCTCTTTTTATTGGCATTAACCTTATTGGTTAGCTTGTTATCCGGGTTTTATCCAGCCATTGTGTTATCCGGGTTTAAACCCATAGCTGTACTAAAAAACCAGGTAAATGCTAGTGCTGCTGGTAATACCAGGAGCGCCTGGTTAAGAAAGTCATTAACGGTAACCCAGTTTTTTATTGCTCAATTTTTTATAATGGCCACCTTGCTGGTAAGTAAGCAAATATATCATGCATTGCACAAAGACCTGGGATTTAAAAAGGACGCGATAATTTTAATACCTACACCATTTAAAAGCACCAATGCCGATAAGCAAGTTTTTATCAATAAACTATCAGCTATACCTCAAATAGCAATGATCAGTGTTGGTGGCCCGCCACCAGCTTCGCGCAACACAAGTTCTACAGAAGCGGCATATAATGATGGCAAAAAGGATATTAAAATAGAAATAGAACGGAAGTTTGGCGATAGTAGCTATATGAATATTTATAATCTTAAGCTTTTAGCAGGAAGAAAATTAAGAGCAGGAGATACTACAACTTCTATTATGATCAATGTTACCGCTGCAAAAGCATTAGGCTTTAAAGATCCACAAAGCGCAAATGGGGTATTTATAAAATATAATGGATCGGACACCAGACAAATAGTAGGCGTACTGGCCGATTTTTACCCCAAATCATTACGTGAGCCTATAAAACCATTAGCATTTCTTTTACCTGATAAATACAATAACCGCATTATACATATTGGCCTTAAACCACAAACTGCAAGCGGTGATGAATGGGGTAAAGCCATCACAAGCATCCAACAGACATGGAAGGATATCTATCCTGATAATGATATTGATGTACAGTTTTTTGATGAAAGCATTGCCAAATTTTATGAAAATGATCAACGTACCTCAAAGCTTTTGGCATGGGCAACCGGCCTATCAATCCTTATAAGTTGTTTGGGTTTATTAGGATTGGCAATATACACTACCGAATTACGCATAAAAGAAATTGGTATTCGTAAAGTGTTGGGTGCCAGTGTAACCCAAATTGTGAGGTTGCTTTCAACCGAATTGACGTTATTGGTACTATTAGCCTTTGTACTAGTAAGTCCGCTGGCATGGTGGGCTGCCAATAAATGGATGCAAAACTTTGTTGATCGTACCCCAATAAGCTGGTGGATATTTGTACTAAGTGGGTTGGGCATATTATAAACGGCATTAATAACTCTGAGTTTTCAAACTATTAAAGCCGCGTTAACTAACCCCGTTAAAAGTTTAAGAAGCGAATAAAGAAATCAATAAAATTAAACCATTATGAAAAAAATTATTATTCTGCTATTGGCATTGGGTATTACCGGAATAGCCAAGGCTCAATTTGATGCAGAACATGATCCGATGTTAACACGGTCCCTGAGTTCTGACCAGATAAAGAAAGTTTTTATCAACACATCAGGCGGAAACATTTCGGTTATTGGCATCAACTCTTCGGGCGATGCAAAATTGGAGGTATATGCCAGGCCGAATCAAAGAGGCATTACGCGCTCAAAAGAGAATATTCAAAAATTGTTGGATGAGAATTATGAATTGAATATATCAATTACTGATAATGAATTGCATGCGAATGCAAAATCTAAAAACAATTTTTTCAAATCAAACAACCAGCTTAGTATCTCATTTAAAGTGTTTATCCCGATAAATGCTGCATCTGATCTTAGTACCAGTGGAGGTAATATTAGTTTATTTAACCTAGCAGGCAACCAAAAGTTTATTACTTCAGGGGGGAACCTTCGCATTGAAAATTTACAGGGAACGATAAAAGGTGCCACATCAGGGGGTAACATTAATGCAAAAAATAGTTCAGGCGAAATATCATTGTCTACATCTGGTGGCTCATTAAATCTTGATGGTTTAAAAGGTAACATTAAAGCAGCAACATCAGGCGGGAATATTAGCGGTAATAATATTGAAGGAAATCTGGCCACACATACGTCAGGTGGTAATGTTTCATTACAGGATATGGCTTGTACCCTTGACGCTTCTACCAGCGGAGGAAATATGAGTGTAAGTGTGAAGGAGTTGGATAAATATATTAAGTTAAATAATTCGGGCGGAAATATTTACTTGTTAATACCGGATAATATAGGATTGGATCTAAAGCTGCATGCCTCCAAAATAGATGTAGCCAAATTGAATAATTTTAGTGGAAGCAAAAAGGAAGACAATATTACTGGAACACTAAATGGTGGCGGAATTCCTGTTAGCGTAGCTATTAACAGCGGCAAAATAACACTGGCGTTTAAATAAAATGTGGTACAATAATTAAGATTATCATGATAAAAAACTACATCAAAATAGCCTGGCGCAACTTAATAAAAAGCAAAGGTTACAGCGCCATCAATATTGGGGGACTTGCTGTGGGTATGGCAGTAGCTATGCTGATTGGCTTATGGGTATTTGACGAACTTAGTTACAATAAATACCATAAAAATTACGACCGTATTGCACAGGTAATGCAGCATGCCAACTTTACCGGCGAAATAAAAACCCAAAATGCCAATCCGTATTTAATGGCGGATGAGTTGAGGACAAAATACGGTAGCAATTTTAAATATGTTGTACAGGCATCATGGACGGAAGACCATTTACTTACTGTTAAGGAAGAAAATATTATTAAAAGCGGAATGTACTTTGAACCGGATGCTCCTGACATGCTAACGCTCGAAATGGTTAAGGGAAATAGGTCGGGGTTGAAAGATCCTTATTCTATACTGCTGGCAGAGTCAACAGCAGAAGCCATATTTGGTAAAGACAATCCTATAAATAAAACTATAAAATTTGATCGTTTTATTGATTTAAAAGTAACCGGGGTTTATAAGGACCTTCCTGACAACACCACATTTAGAAGCATTAAAATGATGATGCCCTGGCAGTTATGGCTGATCAGAAATCCATGGGTAAAACAGCTAAATCCTGCCTGGGGGAGTAATCAATCGCAAACATTTGTTCAGTTGGCTGATAATGCGGATATAGCAAAAGTATCTGCCAGGATAAAGAATGTAAAGCTCGATAACCTGAGTAAAGAAGATGGAATTGCAAAATGGGTAGTTTTTTTACATCCTATGAGCAAGTGGAATTTATATAGTGAATTTAAGAATGGTGTAAATACCGGTGGAGGTATACAGTATGTGTGGCTTTTTGGAATTATTGGCGTTTTTGTATTAATTCTTGCCTGTATCAATTTCATGAACCTTTCTACTGCCCGCAGCGAAAAAAGAGCCAAGGAAGTAGGTATACGCAAAACAGTTGGTTCATTGCGGTCGCAGATCATCAAGCAATTTTTTGCCGAGTCATATTTGGTGGTGTTACTGGCATTTATTTTGTGTTTGATCTTAGTGATTTTATTTCTTCCGATGTTTAATGAAGTGGCCGGTAAAACAATTGAGATCGCCTGGACCAGCTCCATTTTTTGGACCTTTAGTATCATGTTTATATTAATTACAGGATTACTTTCAGGTAGTTATCCTGCACTATATCTTTCCTCGTTTAACCCATTAAAGGTATTAAAAGGTACATTTCGTGTAGGCAAGTTTGCCTCTGTTCCCCGCAAAGTATTGGTAACGGCGCAGTTTACTGTTTCGGTAATGCTAATAATAGGGACCATTGTTGTTTACCAGCAAATTCAGCATGCCAAAAATCGCCCCCTGGGTTATACACGCCAGGGTTTAATTAAACTTAATTTTGAGCCAGAGATAAAAGAACATTATGAAGCTGTTAGGACCGAACTAAAAAACTTAGGCGCCATTGAAGAAATGACCGCATCTCAAAGCCCCTTAACAGCTGTATGGAATTCGGCAGGTGGGTATGATTGGGAAGGAAAGGACCCTAATCTGTCTGTTGATTTTCCTACCAGCAGGATGACTTATGAATTTGGTAAAACGGTGAATTGGAAAGTTAAAAAGGGCCGTGATTTTTCGCGGAAGTTTGCAACTGACTCTGCCGCTTTTGTTATCAATGAGTCAGCAGCTAAATTTTTCGGATTTAAAGACCCTGTTGGTAAAACATTGATATGGGATGGCGACCGCTTTACCATCATAGGCGTTGTTAGCGATATAATGCAGGAGTCACCATTTTACCCGGTACGCCCCTCTTTATACCATTTAGGTGACTATGGTGGCCTGTCAATTCTCATCTTAAAATTAAGCCCTCAAAAAAATGTAGCACATCAATTATCTCTAATTGAAAAGGTTTGGAAAAAATATGCTTCTGGCGTACCATTTAGCTACAAATTTGTTGACGAACAATTTGAGGAAAAGTTCAAAGCTGAAGAACGTATAGGTAAACTGGCTTCTTATTTTGCCGTGCTTGCCATTTTTATTTCATGCCTGGGCTTATTTGGGATGGCCAGTTTTGTTGCCGAGCAGCGCACCAAAGAAATCGGTATCCGCAAGATACTTGGTGCCAGCGTAGCTAATTTATGGCGATTACTTTCAACAGAGTTTTTTCTGCTGGTCTTTATTTCGTGCATTATAGCCACACCTATTGCCTGGTATTATTTAAAAAATTGGCTTGCTAATTATGATTACCGTATTACAATAGGATGGGGGGTGTTTGCAATAGCGGCAAGTGTTGCAATTACTATTACGGTATTCACAGTTAGTTATCAAGCCATTAAAGCCGCATTAACTAACCCGGTTAAAAGTTTACGAAGTGAATAATGAACCTAACCAAAACCTATCATGATAAAAAATTATTTAAAAATAGCGTTACGTAACTTGTTAAAAAACAAGGCCCATGCTTTTATAAATATAGCCGGGCTTTCGGTAGGATTAGCTTGCAGCCTGCTAATTATGCTTTGGGTGCAAAGCGAACGCAGTGTAGATGGTTTCCATGTTAACGGCAGCCGGTTGTATCAGGTTTATGAACGCGGAACTAATGATGGTAAAATTGAAGCCAACTATCTTACCCAAGGCCCATTGGCTAATGAATTAAAAAAACAAATACCAGAAGTACAATATGCGACCGGCCTGGAACAAAACTTCCCGCGGACATTTGAAGCTAATAATAAAGTGTTAAAATTAGATGGGACATATGCAGACGTCGACTTTTTTAAAATGTTTACTTACCCATTACTTCAAGGCAATTCAAAGGTAGCGTTAGACATGCCTGATGGTATCGCTATTTCACGCAAAATGGCTGAAATATTTTTCGGATCACCTGAAAAAGCTATTGGAAAGACTATACGGTATGAAAATAAAGATAACCTTATAGTTAGCGCGGTTTTTGAAAACGTGCCAACTAATTCGTCTCAACAATTTGATTTTTTGCGAAGCTGGAAATCATTTGTTGTCGAAAATGCTTGGGCAAGCGGTTGGGACAGTACCAGCCCTGCAACATTTATTCAATTACGTGCCGATGCTGACGTTGCCAAAGTAGGCAGTAAAATAAAAGACATCATTCGCCTGCATAGGCCTGAAGCAAATACTCAGTTACTTCTCCAACCTTATACCGATAAATACCTGCATTCTAATTTTAAAAATGGACAAATTGATGGCGGGCGTATAGCGTATGTGCGCCTTTACAGTATAGTAGCCATATTTATTTTGTTAATAGCCTGCATTAACTTCATGAACCTGGCTACTGCCCGTTCAGTAAAACGCGCAAAAGAAGTAGGTGTACGTAAAGTGATTGGGGCAATCAGGTCTGCTTTAATGGGGCAATTTATATGCGAAGCTATGCTGCTAACATTCATATCAATGTTATTTGCATTGATGTTGGTGCTGGCTGTATTACCGTTCTTCAACAACTTAGTGGGCAGGCAATTATTTATCCCGATACAGCAGCCCGGTTTTTGGACGGCTTTATTGGCATTGCTTTTATTAACAGGTTTTATAGCAGGCAGCTATCCGGCGTTTTTCTTGTCATCTTTAAATCCAATAAGGGTTTTAAAAGGTAGCCTTACTTTTACCAGCGGGGCAAAGTTTTTCCGTAAAGGGTTAGTTGTATTTCAGTTTTCATTAGCGGTAGTTTTAATTGTAGGTACTATTATGATGTACCGGCAAATGCAGTACATACATACCAAAAACATTGGTTATAACCGCAATAACTTGGTGTATATCCCTTTAGAAGGGGAACTGGTAAAAAACTATTCGGTATTTAAAAATGATGCAAGTAAAATACCCGGTATTCAATTCATTTCAAAAATGAAAGAATCGCCTACGGTAATTACACATAGCAAGGGCGATATACGATGGGAGGGTGAAGATCCGGGTTTAAATACATCAATAGCCGATGCTACTGTAGGGTATGATTTTGTAAAAACCTTGCAACTACAATTAAAGGAAGGCCGCGATTTTTCAAAAGAATACGCTGATTCGGCAAGTTTCCTGGTGAATGAATCTGCGGCGAAAAAAATGGGATACGATAAGCCGTTAGGTAAATCAATTTGGTGGGGCGATACTAAGGGAAAAATTGTTGGGGTTTTGAAAGACTTTCATTTTAACTCCATGCACCAAGCTATTGAACCAATGGTTATTCGGTTTGCCGAAAATCAAAAGTGGGGAAATATCATCATACGTATTGAAGAAGGTAAAACCCAAAGTGCTATTGCGGGGCTTGAAAAAATATGCAAGCAATTAAATCCTGATTTTACATTTAACTACCAGTTTTCAGACGAGGAATATACCAAGCTATATAAAAGTGAGGAACTGGCTGGAAACTTAGCCAATTACTTTGCTTTCCTGGCAGTTTTTATTTCATGTTTGGGTTTACTTGGCCTGGCTATGTTTGTAGCCGAGCAACGCAATAAAGAAATTGGCATCCGTAAAGTATTGGGTGCCAATGCAACTTCATTATTTGCCTTATTATCAGCAGAGTTTTTATGGCTGATAGGAATAGCATTTTTAATTGCAACACCTATTGCCTGGGTTGCTATAAATAGTTGGTTACAAGGGTTCGTTTACCGTGTGCCTGTACAATGGTGGATATTCGTCATTTCGGGCGTACTGATCATCTTTATAGCTATGGTAACCATTAGTTCGCAGGTAATTAAAGCCGCGTTAACCAACCCCGTTAAAAGTTTAAGAAGCGAATAAAACCTGACTATCATGATAAAAAACTATTTCAAAATAGCCTGGCGTAATTTGTGGAAACACAAGTTTTATACATTCATTAATGTGTTTGGTTTGGCATTAAGTATTAGTTGTAGCATTATATTGTTTTTCTTTATTGCTTATCATTTAAGCTTTGATAATTATCATCGCAATGCTAAACAGGTATACAGAGTAGTGCATAGCGTAACTTTTGAAGATGGGATGCCAATGTATGATCAGGGAGCACCACTAGCATTGGCCAGGGATATAAAAGCTACGGAGCCACGGGTAAAGGATATAGGTATATTACTAAGGGTACATGACGCAACTATCGGCATTCCGCAAAGCGGAAAATTTGATAAAAAGATATTTGCCGAGCATGAAAATGTAGGTATAGCTGATAGCCATTTTTTTAACTTATTTGATTATGATTGGGAACAGGGTGATAAGCGTGTTGCATTGGATGAACCTAATAAAGTTGTACTAAGCCATAGCTTGGCCAACAAGTATTTTGGAAGCCAGGATGTGGTGGGTAAAAGTATTATTGTTGATAATAAAACTACTTTTACAGTAACAGGTGTGGTAAAAGACCATCGCGCGAATACTGATATCAAGTCAGATATATTCCTCTCCCTTTCAACACTAAATAATTTATATCCTGAAGTTGCAAAGGACATGAAGGATACGTGGGGATTTATTAATTCTACTAATTCGGTTTACGTTGCTTTGCAAGATGGGGCTGATCCAAAAGTTATTGAGCGTAACATTGCCAAAATGAGCATAAAAGCACAGGGCGCAGATATGGCTAAAGCATATCATTTTATGATGTTGCCTTTAAGTGAGATGCATTTTGATGGCCGCTTTGCCGGGGTCATACAACGTTCTTTATTAACCACCCTGGGAATAATCGCCCTGTTACTTATTATTATAGCTTGTGTTAATTTTATTAACATGTCTACCGCGCAAAGCTTTAAAAGAGCCAAGGAAATAGGCACTCGTAAGGTTTTAGGGAGTTCGCCCAGCGCCATTTTTATACAATTTATTGCCGAAACAGCATATATCGTAATTTTTGCCGCTTTGCTGTCTTTTATAATAGTGATTGCTATTCTACCTGTTTTAAATGCGTGGTTACAAACCCAGCTATGTTTTAACTTGTTTGAAAACTATCATCTCGCAGCCTATATTGTGGTAACCTTAATAATTATTACACTAGCCGCCGGCTCATATCCCGGTATGGTTTTAAGTTTGCTTAAACCTGTTAATGCCTTAAAAAATCAGGTTGTAGCTTCAACGCAAACGGTTGGCTTTACCCGCAAGGGATTAATTATTGTACAAAATGTAATAGCACAGGTACTTATTATTAGCACAATATTAATAACCATACAAGTTAAGTATCTTAAAACCGCCGACTTAGGATTTAATCAAAATAATATAGTAATGCTGCCTATTCCCGGCAACGATAGGAGTCAGATCAATCATTTGCGAAACGAGTTATTGGCTGATCCCGCAATAACAAATGTTTCATTTTGCCACCGCGCACCATCGTCAACTTCCGGGCGGGGTGGGTCAGTTAAGTACGATAACCGTGAGTGGGAGAAATTTCCCGGACATGAAATAATGGGTGATGCCGATTATGTTAAAACATTTGGCTTGCATTTAATTGCAGGTCGTAACATTATTGAAAGCGATACGGCCCGCGAATTTTTGGTCAATGAAGCTTTGATGCTTCAATTAGGAATTAAAGACCCACAGCAATTAGTTGGTAAGCAATTTACCGCGGGAAATATTTCTAATAATCCCGGAATTATTGCGGGAGTTGTAAAGGATTTTCATGCTAAATCACTATATATCCCAATCGGGCCCGAATACATTACCACATTCAGGAAAGGATACGAATACGCAGGGGTAAAAATAAACTCTGTCAATTCAAAAGTTATTGATAATATCAAACAGAAATGGCAATCAATTTATCCCAACAATGTATTTGAATATCGCTTTCTTGATGAGCAAATTGCTGATTTTTATCAAAAAGAAGACCTGTTTAGCAAGCTAATTACTTCGAGCGCCATTATCGCTATTTGTATTAGTTGTCTTGGCTTATTGGGTTTAATATCATTACTAACGCTGCAACGAATTAAGGAGATAGGCGTACGTAAAGTGCTTGGCGCATCTGTTAGTAATATAACCCTATTGCTTTCGGGCGACTTTTTGAAACTGGTATTACTAGCAATAATATTATCAACCCCAATAGCTTGGTTAATAATGAGCAAATACCTGCAAAATTTTGCTTATCGTATTGATATTAGTTGGTGGGTGTTTGCATTTGCTTCCTTTATTGCGTTGCTTATCGCTTTTATCACAGTAAGTTTTCAGTCAATAAAGGCCGCCTTATCTAATCCAGTTAAAAGCTTAAGAAATGACTAGCCATTGTATCATAACTGCACAACACTGTGCAATGGCGCACGGTTAGTTTAGAATGTGTTTTTATAAAAAACTCATTAACAGAAAATTACATTTTTGGTACACTATTCATTATACACATAACATCACATATTAAATCATGCTATCACTAAAAAATATATCTAAATACTATAACGCAGGCGGCAACAAAGTTGCGGTGCTGCAAAACATCAGCCTTGATATTGATGAAGGTGAATTTGTATCCATTATGGGTCCATCCGGTTCGGGTAAATCAACGTTGTTAAACGTTATTGGTATGCTGGACGAGCCATCAGAAGGCTACTATTATTTTATGGATCAGATGGTCCATCAGCTAAAAGAAAAGCAACGCTCGGCCTTGTATAAGCAATACATCGGTTTTGTGTTCCAGGCTTATCATTTAATTGATGAGTTAACGGTTTATGAAAACATTGAAACTCCGCTATTATACCAAAACGTAAGCGGCAGCGAGCGTAAAGCCCTGGTAGCGGATGCTTTGGACCGCTTCCAGATAGTGGGTAAAAAGGATCTTTTCCCCGCACAGCTTTCAGGCGGGCAGCAGCAATTGGTAGGTATAGCCCGTGCGTTGATAGCCAAGCCTAAACTATTATTGGCTGATGAGCCAACCGGTAACCTTAACTCCAAACAAGGGGAGGAGATCATGGAGTTGTTCCGCAAGCTGAATAAGGAAGATGGCGTAACCATTATACAGGTTACTCACAGCGAAAAAAACGCAGCTTATGGGTCGCGCATTATTAATTTATTAGATGGCAAGGTAGATTCCTCGCATAATATTTAGGGTTATGTTATTACGTAAAAATATACTGCTGATTTGGTTAATATTTATTGTCGGTATGGCCCATGCGCAGCAAACCAATTATACTTTGCCGCAGTGTATAGACATCGCCATAAAAAATAATTTAAGCGTTAGCAAAAGTGAGCTGCAAATGCAAATGGCTCAAATAGGGTTGCAGCAATCGCGCGAAAATTTATTGCCCTCGCTTTCCGGAAATGTATCACATGCCGTGAACAGCGGGCGCAGTGTTGATCCTACTTCTTACACTTACGTTAACAGGCAAATTACCACTGCAAACTATGGTTTAAATGGTGGTTTAACATTATTTAATGGCTTGGCTATGCAAAATAATATTAAGCAGGCATCGCTGGCTTACCAGGCTGGTAAAATGGATTTTCAGCAGGTAAAAGAATTGGTTACACTGAATGTTATAAATGCCTATTTGCAGGTGTTAAATAGCGAAGACCAGTTGGTACAGGCCAATAACCAGTTAATAGTGTCACAAAAACAGGTTGAGCGTTTAAATATCCTGGATAAAGAAGGAGCCGCAAAACCGTCAGACGTTTATGATATAAAAGGCAGGTTGGCTGCCGATCAGCTTTTGCTTATTAACGCGAAAAACAATGTGAGCCAAACCAAGCTGGTATTGTTGCAAATTATGAATGTGCCGTTTGATAAAAACATCAGTATTGAGCGTTTTAACGCGAATGATTTGCAAGCCTATGTCACTACCGCTGATGCAATTTATAATACTGCATTGCATGATATAGCTGTGGTGAAGGCGGCGACGCTGCGCCGTGAAAGTGCCGAAAAAGGAGTAAAGGTTGCCAAGGGGCTATTATTACCATCATTGTCTTTATCCGGAGGATTATACACCAATTATTCAAGCGGGTCACAGCCTATAAGTTATGTGGAGCAGTTTAGAAATAACTATTCCACCTCTTTTGGGCTGGGTTTACGTATACCCATATTAAGTGCTTTTCAGGGCCGCAACCGCGTGTCATTAGCTAAAATTAACCTGCTTGATGCCGAGTATACTGAGCGAAGCACCCAAGTACAATTAAAGCAAGATATTGAACAGGCTTATTTAAACATGACCGCCGCTTTTGAACGTTACCAGGTATTAATTGAACAGATAAAAGCATACACCGGATCATTTAATGCCGCCGAGGCGAAATTTAATGCCGGTGTAATAAATTCTGTAGATTTTGTTTTAACTAAAAACAACCTTGACCAAGCCAACAGCGCATTAATAAGTGCCCGGTATGACTACCTGGTACGTGTAAAAATACTTGACTATTACCAGGGCAAACTGGCATTATAAGTTGTGATTTAGAAGATTATTTTTTCAATCCAAATTTACGAGGGTAATAAGCCAGGGTAAGCATAAAGTATTGCTGTAGTACGTTATTGGTGGTAGAGGTAACTGTGTTATTATATACAGAGTTATTGATACCCTTGTTTTGATGCAGGATATCTAATGCAGATAGCTTTATTTCGGCTTCACTACCTTTTAAGAAACGATAGCCAATATCGGCGTTCCAGAGGGTGAAATAAACATTGTCTGTTTGTCCGGATGATTTGGTGTTATTAAAGCTAACCCGTGTAGTAAGAAATATACTGCGCGGAAAGGCAAACGCGAGATTGAAATTGCTTGCCCACCTGTAATAGGTGGATTTATTAAGGCTCAACTGCTCGGTTTTATTGCCTTCAAAATACTCGCTGAAACCTACAGCCCAGAGCGATTTATAATAATAGGTTAACACTGCCGACATATTAAGCGTTTGTGTTTTAGTATCGTACGTTTTACCATTTAAGCTTGACAGGTATTGGTTATAGCTGGTGCTGGGGTTACTGGTAAACGAAAATTGGTGTTCTTTCCATTTAAAGGCTTTATTAATATTACCGTTTAAGTTAAAGTATTTTCTGTCGCCAAGGTTGATAGTTGAGCGGATGGTGCGGCCCACTAAGCTGGTATTATCATAATTTGTACTATCGGCCATATTGTTTTTAACAATACCTGCTGAGGCTGTCATATACCAATTAAATGGGTTTTTAGTAGTAAGGCTACTGTAATTATAAGTAAATGACACTTTATGGTCGTACGATGGTTTTAAACCCAAATTTCCTATTTGTATGTTGTAAACATTAATATTATCATTAAGCGAGGCTAATTGTGATACATCCGGGAAAGTTACAGAGGTATTATAGTTTAAACTATATGATTGGCTATTATACCCATACTGATAATTGGAATAACGAAAAATAGCCGAAGGAATAAAATAAGAATAATTGCGGTTAATATTTTGGAACGATTGCAGCGCCGAATTTCGCTGCATAAAAAATTGGTTCTCGGCAACCAGGCGTATATCCCAATTTTTTGAGTAACGGTTATCCAGGCTTTTATAAAAGGTTTTGCCAAACTGTAATCCCGGCCGCTCATCAATGGTTTTTAAATGGGTAATATTGGTTAAGCCCGGGTTTTGCGTATAATTACTGGAACCTGATAAAAGATCGCTTACAGAATTATTTTCTTTATTATCTCTTATCACCAATGCGTTTTTTACATCGATGTTGATAAATAATGTACGGGGAATGTGCTGAAACAATCCGTTTACGGCGCTAAAGGTAGTGGTAATGGAGTGGCTTACAGATTTGTTATCATTTAAATACTGGCGGTTAACGTACCTGTTTTGAGTAATATCGGTCGCCTTTAAATCGGTAATTGCCTTACTGTCCCTGTCGCCATCGTTCAGGTTAAATCTATAGGTGGTGGTGTTATTAATTGATCGCTGTTTCTGCTTTCCGTTGTCCCAATATCTTTCGCTTGAAAATGTTACGTCACCAGTTAAATTCCTTGAGTTTGAAGTGGAATTGTTTTGTGTCAAATTTAACGACTGATCACCATTTTTAACATTAAAAGAATTACTGGTACTGGTACCTATAGAAGTACTGTTGCTATTAGTATAGTTTACCGAGGTGTTTAACTCACCATGCAGAAAGCGCTTTTGGTAGTTTGCATTACCACGCTGGCTAAAATTGTTACCGGTGTTATTAACAACGCTTTGCTGCAAAATGTTGCCGGTGTTTAATTGAATTATGCTGTTGGTTTGCCTAATAGTAGTATTATCAGCGTCGCGCAAAAAGTATTCGCCGCGTAAGTTGTTGGTTTTGTAATAACTTTGGCGGGTATCATTATCCTTACTAAAATCTTGCGATACGGTAAAGCCGCCGCCCTTAAACGTATTTAAACCCGCCAATGAAAAGTTGCTGTAGTAATCACTGTTTATCCCTTCGCCTTTAAACGAGTTAAAGTTCATAAGGGTATTAACGTCACTAGCTATTTTGTTTACGTTATTATACGCACCTACTACTGCCACCTGTGTTTTTGGCGAAAAGTAGGTTATCATCGCGTCGCTTGCAAAATGGTCCTGAGTGCCGCCACCTAAACCAAATTTGCCAAAAAAACCATCTTTTTTGCTTTTTTTAAGTACGATGTTTATTTCAGTTTTAGGGGTAATGGGGTCCGGGTCTTGTTTATTTTGATATACCTGTACCTTTTGTACCGAGTTTTTAGGTATGTTTTGAAGCGCGACCCTGTTGTCGCCCCCCAAAAATTCTTTTCCATCAACCAGTAACTTGTTTATGGTTTTTCCGTTAACGGTTATTGCTCCGTCGCCCCAAATGGTTACTCCGGGTAGTTTACGCAGCAAATCCTCCACTACGGCATTAGTATCCAGCTTAAATGCGCTGGCATTAAACTCAAGCGTATCGCCACGCATTTGCATAGGTACCTGTGCCGCGTTAATAACAACCTCTTTAAGCGTTTGATCTGCCCGTTCCATATTGGTAGATCTAATTTCCATCACTTTTGTTTTAGGCGATATGGTAAATTCTTCTTTTAACGGTTGGTAACCAATATGCGTGGCTACAATACGTAAGGGTATACCCACCGGCATCTGTTTAAACTGGTACTTACCATAGTTGTTTGATAGCTGGTAGCTTACTAACTCATTATCAATAACTTTATATATAGCCAACGTGGCCGTTGTAATAACGTAATTACGTACACTGTCCCTAAGCAGACCGTTAACCGTGCCTACATTTATAGTGTCTTTTATTTGTGCAGTAGTTTGGGCTGATGCGGTATTAATCGTTAGGCTTGCTGCCAGGATAGCAAATAGCAGCTTTAGTTTTTTCTTCACGTTTGAAGGGTTATAATTGTGTATTAGGTTAAGGTATTTTGTGTGGCGATGAATTGGTTAGTTACAATTCATCCTTTAATTTTAATTGTAAAATGGCTGGGTTATCTTTTATACTGCCTTTTTTGAAATATTCGGCCAATGCTGGCGGATAGGTCACTTTTTTATCGGCATTATCTTCGTAAGCTTTAAACATGGCAACACTGGATACGCTGGTATATAATGAGCCGCCTGTACAAGCTAATATTCCCCTGTTATTAAAAGTCCAGCCTACCTGGTCATATATCGGTATAAAATATGATCGTTCATCCTGCTGAATATGCTTATACGCTATAAGGCTGCCTGATTTAAGGTTATAAATCAGGTTGTCCTCCTTATTATTGTAACCATTTCTTGATAAAGTTTTAAAAACAAGGTTATTACCCGTTCTAAAAAAATTACTCAGGCCGGTTAATACGTCACCGTTCTTTTCTGTCCACTCTACCTTTTTATCAGCGTAAAGTTTATTGGTCATAAAATCGGTCGGGAGTGATATTAATAAGGGGAAAATAAATTTATAGGTAAATTTTATGGTATTAGGGGTTACAGTATATATGGCGTAATCCCATGTTTTTGAATAAAAATAAGCAGTATCAACACCAAAACTGGTTAAAGGCCCTAAGCCAGTATTAGTATACTCTATTTTTCCCTCTGACTTTTTGAATGGCAACCCTTGTGCAATTACTTTATGATTGGTTTGCGCATATATTATAAGCGATTTAGCAAACGGTTTATAATATTTATCTGTCGGCTCCATCCGGTTTTCATACCCGGCGGTTACTGTTTTATCTGGCCCTAAGAAAAAAAACTCGGCCTGGCTTATTTCATCTTTTGCTGTTTCGCCGTCTAACTTTGTGGTTTTAACAACCTTGCCATCATAATCGCAGTAGGTTAAATTTTTATAACCATCGGCCGTGAAAATTATATGCTTATCCCATTTATTAACGGAAAAGTTATAGATATAATTTTGGCTGTTTTGCGAGCTCTTAATTTTAGCGTGAAATTTACCGGCCTTGGTAAAAATAAGTATGGAGTGGGTGTTTTGATCTAAAATGATATAGTAATCATCGGTTATCTCTAATTTATATATACTACCAAAAACACTTTCTTTGGTAGTTTCTAAGGGGATATAATTTACTTCGCTAAAAAAATCAGAGGCAACACCACCAGCCGCATTTGATGGATCTATCCGTATAGTTAAAACATTGCTTGAATCAACTTTAATAACTTTTTGGGCTAAAACATCAGGCGGAAAAGCAATAAGTACGCAAAATGATATAGTTAGGGCAATAAGTGGTAGCCGCATGGTAATTGAAATAGTACAGGTTTAGTTTCTGTTTCAATGATAAGCAAATGATTTTTTAAATGGAAGAAAAATCAAGCATTTTTTAATTAAAATATTCACTGAGGGTCTTGTAACGCTGTTTTTAGGCGATACCACTTACCTATTAACCAATGTGGTAAACGAAGGTGTGCTAACCAAATTTAAAGACATATATATTTGGACCATAGCTTAAAAATGGCGCTGTATGGGGTGTATTTGCCGATAAAATAAATATATATAACTATTTATCGCCAGCCTAAGCCCGGTGCAACGTGCTCTAAAATGGCAGAAAGTACATGCACATTATAATCAACGCCCAATGTATTGGGGATGGTTAATAGTATAGTATCTGCTTCCTGTAGGGCTTCGTCCTGCGCCAGTTCTTTTATCAATTGATCAGGCTCTGCAGCGTAACTTTTTCCAAAAACGGCACGTTTTTCAGGTTCAATGTAACCGAAACTATCGGCTGATTTACCTTGCTGCCCGAAGTACATTCTGTCCTGATCATTCACCAATGCAAAAATGGACCGGCTTACGGACACCCTCGGTTCGCGAGTGTGCCCTGCCTTTTTCCAGGCATCTTTATATAGCCTTATCTGCTCGGCTTGCTGAATATGGAAAGGTTTGCCGCTTTCGTCAAATTTCAACGTGGAGCTTTGCAGGTGCATACCTTGCTCGGCGGCCCAAACTGCCGTAGCGTTTGATGCGGCTCCCCACCAAATACGCTCGCGCAAACCTTCAGAGTGTGGCTCCAGGCGCAACAACCCCGGCGGATTTGGAAACATAGGATAGGGGTTAGGCTCGGCAAAACCTTCGCCATCTAAACGTTTTAAAAACTCTAATGCTTTTTGACGGCCCATGTCGGCATCGGTCTCGCCCTCCTGAGGTGCATAGCCAAAATAGCGCCAGCCTTCTATCACCTGCTCGGGCGAACCACGGCTGATGCCCAGTTGTAATCGCCCGCCTGATATCAGGTCGGCAGCGCCTGCATCTTCAACCATGTATAAGGGGTTCTCGTAACGCATATCGATCACTCCTGTGCCTATCTCAATTTTTGAAGTTTTGGCACCTACGGCCGCCAATAACGGAAAAGGTGAGGCCAACTGCCGGGCAAAATGATGCACACGGAAATATGCCCCATCTAAACCCAATTCTTCGGCTGCTACAGCCAAGTCTATAGATTGCAGTAAGGTATCGCCCGCTGTACGGGTTTGGTAAGCCGGATGATTGGCCCAATGCCCAAATGATAGAAAGCCTATTTTCTTCATAACACAAAGTTAAGCATCATTAATACAAGCTACTATCATCGTATTGTATAATTTGTATGTTGTAACATTTATTTGGGCGTTGCCTCCCCACTGGTAGAAGTGGGGAGGGCCGCGCTATTCGCTCATACGCCTGCAGGCCTTATGTTATTGTAAAATTCATGGTTTACACTTTTTGGGGTATTGTTTTATTAAATAATTGGTAATCAATTTGTTGCAAAATAAAATTGCTAAAATGTGTTAAGTTGTGTAAACCATGATTTAAGGGAGCAGATGCTGTGGAGCTGGAGGGATGTTTCGCTCGCACAGCCCAGGCACATTCCCGCTCAAGAAAGAAGTTCGAACCCTCTGCTCGGGTACTCAAAACCGCAGGTGCAATTTAAATACAAAAAGCTACCCTTATCAGGGCAGCCTTTTGTATTTAAGTGGAGCCGGAGGGATTCGAACCCTCGTCCAAACATGGTATAAGGTAAGCTTTCTACATGCTTATCTGCTGTTTAATTGTAGGGAAGGGGAAGGTCAGCCGCGTACCTATACCTTCTTCCTTAGGTGCTTTGTTTCGCTTACTATGCGCACCGTTAAGTAAGCTAGTTTCGTTTTTCGATGCCCCTGTTGCCGATCCAACAAAACGGAAAACCGACGGGACAAAAGCTAGTTAATTCTAAATTAAGCAGCTAAGGCGTAGTTATTTTCGCCATTTGTGATTTTGAGTGTTCTGATTAGAGCGCTAATTCACCCAACGCGCTGCATGCTTACCTACTTATCTCCATCCTGTCAATTCCGGTCGACCCCAATTAAGGTTTGCAGTAGCAGATTGTAGAATAACAAATATACGATATTATGGTTTGATTAGCTACTTGCTATACTAAATAACACAAGCTATTAGTGACCGCCAACTGCTAACTGTGTACTGCTAACTGTTCTTCCCGGATAAATCTTTAAAGCCTCTGCTAAACATATCATGGCCTTTTCAAGGTCGGCATTGTTTAATACATAAGCTAAACGTACCTGGTTTTTACCTGCACTTGGCGTACTGTAAAAACCAGTTGCCGGTGCCATCATCACCGTTTGGTTTTGATAACTGAACTCTTCCAGCATCCAACGGCAAAACTTATCGGAATTATCAATAGGTAATTGTGCCATTACATAAAATGCACCGCCGGGGTTTGGGCAATAAACACCTTCCATATTATTAAGGGCGGTAACTATTGTGTTTCTGCGGGCAGTATATTCAGCTTTCACATGTTCAAAATATTCGTCTGGCGTATCAATAGCAGCCTCGCCTGCTATTTGTTCAACCAAACCGGGAGCTAATCTTGCCTGGGCGAATTTTATAGCTGTTTCCCAAAACTTACGGTTTTTAGTAATTATACAACCTAAACGTGCACCGCAAGCGCTATAGCGTTTACTAACCGTATCAATAATAATTACATTCTCTTCTAATCCATCCAAATGCATTGGCGATACAAAAGGCTGGTCGCCATAGCAAAATTCGCGATAAGCTTCGTCAGCAAACAGGTATAGGTCGTGTTTTAAAACCAATGCTTTCAATGCTTCCATTTCCTCGCGCGAGTACAGGTAACCTGTAGGATTATTTGGGCTGCAAATAAATATAGCGCGGGTCCTGTCTGTTATGTTTTTCTCAAACTCACTAATAGGAGGTAAGGCAAAACCGTTTTCGATATATGACATAATGGGCCTTACAATAACATCGTTCTGACTGGCAAAACCATTGTAATTGGCATAATATGGCTCGGGTACAATAACTTCGTCACCTGCGTCAAGGCAAGTCATAAACGTTATTGAAATAGCTTCTGATCCGCCTGCGGTAACAATAATATCATCAGTAGTAATATTATATCCAACTTTATTATAATACTTGGCCAACTGGGTGCGATAAGATAACGTACCTTCCGACGCGGTATAGGCCCAAACTTTAAAATCGATATTTTTAATGGCCTGGATCATCCCTACAGGGGTTTCAATATCAGGCTGGCCAATATTTAAATGGTAAACGGTTTTACCTTCTGATTTAGCTTTTTCGGCAAATGGAGTTAATTTACGGATAGGAGAAGCTGGCATTCGCTGCCCCTTTTTGGATATACTTGGCATGGTGTAAAATTATAAAAAAGATGCTATTTGTAATTGTAAATATGCATAAACAGAAAAAGGCCCGATTATCGGGCCTTTTCTGTTTATGACCCTTCCTCTCCAGCGTAGAGAGTTAAGGGTTTATGCTTAAAACTCTATCTGGTACTTGGCGCTGCCGCTGCTACAACTTCTCCTTTAATGATAAGGTTTTTTTGTGGCGTTTTGGCGTTTGAAGTAACCGTAATTGATTTGCCAAATGGCGCGGCTACTGCAGCGTTATAGGTGATTTTGATCATACCTTTTTCTCCCTTTTTAACAGGGGTTTTTGTATACTCAGCAACGGTACAACCACAAGTAGGATGCACATCTGTTAAAATAAGGGGCTCTACACCAATGTTTGTAAATACAAATTCAGTAGTAACCGGCTTGCCTTGTGGTATTTTACCAAAGTCATGCGTTTCTTCGTTAAATTTAAACTCAGCTTTTTGATTGTCCTGTGCCGAAGCTGTAAAGGCAAAGCCTAAAACTACAGCGCATATTAACATTAATTTTTTCATATCAATTGTTTGATTAGTACAAATATAAAAGGTTTAGCACAAAATCAATTATATCTTTAAATATTGTTTTTAATTATTGCTGCACCGTTATATCGTTGTATACGTATATAACCGGTAAAAGTTGTGGGTAACTTGCTTTATTTAGATGAATGTTTTTATTGTTACTATGCAATTAAAAAGCAGATTTTTATAATTTTACAACTCAAACGTGTTTTAACTATGTCCGAAACTGCAATTCATGGTGTGGGTAAATTTGATGTCGCCGAACTAAGTTTTGATGACTTTAAAAAAATTGTAATAAATGATTACCGGATAGCTGTGGAGAGCAGGCAGGCGAGCCTAATAGGCCGTCGTGAGGTGCTTACCGGAAAAGCTAAGTTTGGCATTTTTGGAGATGGTAAAGAAGTAGCACAACTGGCTATGGCTAAGGCCTTTAATAACGGCGATTGGCGCGCGGGTTATTACCGCGATCAAACTTTTATGTTTGCTACTGGCATGAGTACACTTAAAGAGTTTTTTGCCCAGTTATATGCTACACCCGATGTAGAGAAAGAACCAGCATCAGCTGGCAGGCAAATGAATTGTCATTATGCTACACGCTTTGTAAACGCTGATGGCAGTTGGATAAACCAGGCCGAAAGTAAAAACTGCTCGGCAGATATTTCAACCACAGGCGGCCATATGCCCCGTTTATTGGGTTTGGCATATGCTTCAAAATTATATAGACAAAATCCGGAGTTAAAGGATATGTCTAATTTTTCTATTAATGGTAATGAGGTCGCATTTGGCAGTATTGGCAATGGTTCTACATCCGAAGGGTTGTTTTTTGAGACTTTTAATGCCGCCGGTGTATTACAGGTGCCTATGGCCATATCTATATGGGATGATGCTTACGCAATATCAGTGCCTGCAAGTTTGCAAACTACTAAGGAAGATATATCTGAGGTACTAAAGGGTTTTCAACGGGAGAATGGAAGTAATGGATATGAAATATTCAAGGTACGTGGTTGGGATTATGTGGCGCTATGCGAAACTTATAAGCGTGCTATAGGGGTTTGTAGGTATGAGCATGTGCCTGTTTTAATACATGTTACCGAAATGACCCAGCCACAAGGGCATTCATCATCAGGGTCGCATGAGCGCTATAAAAGCAAGGAACGTTTAGATTGGGAAAACGAGTATGACTGCCTGGTACAAATGCGCAAATGGATGGTGGAAACTGCCATAGCCACTGATGATGAGTTAACCGAACTGGAAGAAACTGCGAAAAAACATGTACGCAAATGTCAGCGTGAGGCGTGGGATGAAATGAATAATCCTATCGCAATTGAATTGAATGAGGCAGTGGAAATGATAGAACAACTGGCTCAACAATCTCATGCTAAGGATGATCTGTTAGAGATATCAGAATCATTACGTTTATGTATCGATCCGGGGCGTAAGGATATTATATCAGCAATACGCAAAACATTACGACTAACGGTAACTGATAATAGCGACGAAAGACAAGTGTTGGCTAATTGGTTAAATGAACAATATGCTGTAAACGCTGATCGTTATAATTCGCGATTGTTTTCAGAGACCCCTAACTCGCCTTTAAAGGTCGAAACCATACCGGCCGAGTACAATGATGACGCCCACCTAATTGATGGCCGCGAAGTGTTAAATGCCTGCTTTGAAGCCAACTTTGAGCGCGATAGAACCATAGTTGCATTTGGCGAAGATGTTGGGGCAATTGGTGATGTTAACCAAGGTTTTTCGGGCCTGCAAAATAAGTTTGGCGATCTGCGCATTACGGATACCGGCATACGCGAAGCATCAATAATAGGGCAGGGCATGGGCCTGGCCATGCGTGGTTTAAGGCCCATTGCCGAGATACAATACATGGATTACCTGTTATATGGCATGAACGTAATAAGTGATGACCTGGCTTGTTTAAGCTACCGCACTTATGGCGGTCAGAAAGCGCCTGTTATTATTCGTACTCGTGGTCACCGTTTAGAAGGTATATGGCATTCTGGGTCTCCATTAGGTGTAATTTTAGGCGCTATGCGTGGCTTGCATATTTGTGTACCGCGTGATATGACACAAGCCGCAGGTATGTATAATACACTATTGCGTGGTGACGAGCCGGCTTTGGTTATTGAATGCCTTAACGGATATCGACTAAAAGAAAAACTACCAACTAATGTAGGCGAGTTTACCGTGCCATTAGGTAAGGCCGAAATTTTAAAATCAGGTACGGATATTACAGTTGTATCTTATGGATCAACCCTGCGTATTGTAATGGAAGCCGCGCACGAGTTGGAGAAATCCGGCATTAGTGTAGAAGTTATTGATCCGCAAACGCTATTTCCGTTTGATATCGATAATGTATGCGGTACTTCTTTAAAGAAAACAAACAAGCTTTTAGTGGTTGATGAAGACCTACCGGGTGCAGCTTCAGCTTATATATTACAAAAAATAGTAGAGGGCCAAAAGGGATATTACTCATTAGATTGTCCACCTAAGACCCTATCGGCTAAAGACCACCGCCCACCCTATGGTACCGATGGCGATTATTTTAGTAAACCATCCATGGATGATGTGATTGAAAAGGTTTACGCTATTATGAGCGAAAGTAATCCGGCTAAATTTCCGCCTATTTACTAGTTAAGAGATAAAAACTTTTATCTCTTAACTAGTATTAAATCAAATCCTCTTTATATCAGCTCCTAAAGCACGCAGCCTGTCATCAATATGCTGGTAGCCACGCTCAATTTGCTCAATATTGTAGATTGTTGATTTGCCCTGTGCAGATAATGCCGCGATTAATAATGATACTCCCGCACGTATATCCGGAGAGGTCATGGATATACCACGCAATGGTTTTTGTTTATCTAAACCAATAACGGTAGCACGGTGCGGATCGCATAGAATGATCTGCGCGCCCATATCTAATAGTTTATCTACAAAGAATAAACGGCTCTCAAACATTTTTTGATGTATAAGCACAGTACCTTTAGCCTGCGTAGCAACTACCAATACAATGCTTAAAAGGTCGGGAGTGAAACCCGGCCATGGCGCATCTGCAACGGTCAGGGTAGAACCATCAATAAAAGTATCTATCTCGTAATGATCCTGCGCCGGGATAAAAATATCATCGCCACGTAATTCTAAATTGATCCCTAAACGACGGAAAACATCAGGGATCATCCCTAATTCTTTATATTGCACATCCTTGATAGTGATCTCTGAACCTGTCATGGCAGCTAAGCCGATAAAAGAGCCTATTTCGATCATATCAGGCAACATGCGGTGTTCTGTACCACCTAGTTTAGTTACGCCTTCAATAGTTAATAGGTTTGAGCCAATACCGGTAATGTTTGCACCCATGCGGTTAAGCATTTTGCAAAGCTGCTGTAAATATGGTTCGCAGGCGGCATTATATATAGTTGTAGTTCCTTTGGCTAAAACAGCAGCCATTACAATGTTTGCTGTACCGGTTACAGAAGCCTCATCCAACAAAATATAGGTGCCTTGCAGGTTTGATGCATCTACATTAAAAAAGCCATCCTCGGGGTTATAGTTAAATTTGGCACCAAGTTTTTCAAATCCTAAAAAATGGGTATCTAAACGTCTGCGGCCAATTTTGTCGCCGCCTGGTTTAGGAATTGATGCCTTACCAAAGCGAGCCAACAACGGGCCAACTATCATGATAGAGCCGCGCAGGCCGCCACCTTTTGCTTTAAAAGCTTCCGACTGGAAAAAGTTTTGGTCAATATCTTTAGCTTCAAAAGTGTAAGTGTCAGGACTCAAACGCTCAACTTTAACGCCCATATCTCCAAGAAGCTCTATAAGTTTATTTACATCAACAATATCAGGTATATTGCTTATGGTTATTTTTTCATCGGTTAAGAGCACTGCAGACAGTATCTGTAATGCTTCGTTTTTTGCACCCTGCGGGGTTATTTCGCCTTTCAGGGGTTTACCCCCCTGTATTTCAAATGCGTTATTCATAGTTGGCAGATCATAATTTATAGATCATATATTATAGTCACAGTTCAAATTAACGCAATTTTAAAATCACTTTTACCAGGAACCATGATCTATCATCCATAATCACTAATATTTTTTACCACCGCCACCATTATTACGGCCACGGTTGTTTTGATTATTGTTGTTTCGCGGATTATTGTTGTTACGGCCACCACCGCCACCACGGTTGTTGTTGTTTTTGCCACCGCGGTTGTTATTGTTGCTTTGTGGCGCAGGGCGATATTCAACCCGGTTAAGATTTATGCTTTCATCAACCTGTAATTCTCCTCTTGACATAGCAACCAGGTCGGCCAATATGCTTTCATCAGCAACAGAATCTTTGTTCCATTGTACATAAGCCATTTTCATGAAATTGGCTATTGATTGTACCATATATTTTTTGCGTTCCGGGTCCTCAATGGTTTTCGCTTTCTCTATCATCAACTCAATGGTTTTGCCATAATGCTTATAGCGAATACGCTGGTGAGGATATTTAAGCGGCTCGGGCTTTAGATGTATAGCTTCCGGCGAAGGTTTCGGATATGGCGAATCAACATCTATCTGGAAATCAGATATAATGTGCAGGTGATCCCACAGCTTGTGTTTAAAATCTGCCACATCGCGTAAGTGCGGATTTAAAAAACCCATCAGGTCAATTACTACCGTTGCGTAACGATTGCGTTCTTCTTTAGTTGGCAGGGCGCAAATATATTTTACCATATTTTGCACGTTGCGGCCATATTCAGACAGGATCAGTTTGTTCCTGGTTGAATTGTAATCAAATTCTTGGGGCATAGTTAGCCTTATTTAAGAGTTAATAATTTTATGAAGTTTTTAAAATTAGCTCAGATCTTATCGCCCTTGAAAAAAATAGGGCTTTAGCGGCTAAAGTTGAATTTACCGGAATGGTGATACAAATATACGGCAATTGTATTAATGTACAAATAGTTAATATTTAGCGGCATAATTGTAAATTAGGTGCTAAACATTAAAGTTTATAATTGTGGCGTTATTAATTACCCATATTGATATTTATCGATTTAGTATAGCTATGCAGCCTTTTACCATTGCTACTGGTACAATGGATTATGCTCAGAATGTTTTTATTCGCGTACATAGTGATGCCGGTTTTTATGGTGTGGGTGAATGTTCTGCTTTCCCGATGATAGTAGGCGAAACGCAGGATACCTGTTTAATAATGGCTAAAGAATTTGCCAAATTATGGAAAGGCAAAGATGCGCTGGATATACCCGCACGTTTACAACAATTGCATGATTTTACCGCGGGGAATACAACCATAAAAAGCGCGTTTGATATGGCTCTGTATGATATTGCCGCTAAGAACGCGGGTTTGCCTTTATATCAATTTTTAAATGGCAAAAAGCGTAAAGTAGAAACTGATATAACCATCGGCATTGGCGCGCCATCTACAATAGCTGAAAAATCCATCGCCCTAAAAAAAACAGGAGCCACTATATTAAAAATAAAACTAGGCAAAAATGCAGCCGAAGATGTAGAGCGTATCAAGCAAATACGCAACGCGGTTGGCGAGGATGTAAAAATACGGGTAGATGCTAACCAGGGATGGAGTTTTGACGACGCAGTAAATGTGTTGCAAGCTATTGGCAAATATAGTATTGAGTTTTGTGAGCAGCCTATGCGTACCTGGTATGATGATAAACCACCGGAGTTGATGCAACTATCTCCCATTAAAATTATGGCGGATGAAAGCGTATACAATCATCATGATGCCCGTAAACAGATCAATAGCGGCTCATGTCATTATATCAATATCAAACTATCCAAATCAGGAGGGTTGCATGAGGCTATTAAAATTCATGACCTGGCAGCGCAGCATAATATTCCATGTATGATGGGAGGGATGCTGGAAAGCCGGATAGCCCTAAGCGCCAAACTGCATTTGGTTTACAGTTGCCCTAATATTAAATTTTATGATCTGGATACCTGCATGATAGGCCATTTGGAAGACCCAGCTGTTGGTGGTGTTAAATACGATGGTTACTTTTTAGATATTGATGATACTCCCGGAATAGGTGCTGATGCGAATGATAAGTTTTTGGAGAAGTGTGAGCAGTTTACTGTCTAACAAAGCGTCATTGCGAGGAACGAAGCAATCTCTACATTTGCAAATCAAAACTGTAATTACTGCCCGCTTTAGAGATTGCCACGCTCCCCTCGCAATGACGCTCGGAGACTAATCTTATTTACTCAACTCCGTAAAATACTTATGAAATAATGGTATAGTTTCTATCCCCTTATAATAGTTAAATATATCATATTTCTCATTTGGCGAGTGCAATGAATCGCTATCCAAACCAAAACCCATTAATACGGTTTTGATATTTAATTCAGCTTCAAATAAAGCAACAATAGGTATGCTGCCGCCACCGCGTGTAGGTATTGGTGCCTTACCAAATGATTCTGTAATTGCTTTTTGTGTCGCGCGATAGGCAATGCTATCAGTTGGTGTAACTACAGGTTCGCCACCATGGTGCGGGGTTACCTTAACTTTTACATAAGGCGGAGCTATCTTTAAAAAATGATCTGTAAATAACTGCGTTATTTTATCTGATGTTTGGTTAGGTACCAATCGCATAGATATTTTAGCATTTGCTTTGGATGGCAGTACGGTTTTAGCCCCTTCGCCAATATAGCCACCCCAAATACCGTTTACTTCTAAAGTAGGGCGGGTGCCGGTGCGTTCAAAAGTAGTGTAACCTTTTTCGCCCCAAACTTCCGCAATATCCAGGTCCTTTTTGTATTCTTCTTCGTTATATGGTGCGGCGTTCAGTTCGGTGCGTTCTTCTTTAGTTAACTCTATTACATCGTCATAAAAGCCCGGTATAGTAATGTGATTGTTTTCATTATGCAATGAGGCAATCATTTTTGCAAGAATAGTAGCCGGATTGGCTACAGCACCACCATAAACGCCCGAATGCAGGTCGCGGTTGGGGCCGGTAACTTCTACCTCCAGATATGATAAGCCACGCAAACCGGTCTCCAGCGAGGGGTTTTCCATGCTGATCATTGAAGTATCTGATATTAACACCACATCGGCTTTTAAACGTTCCTTATTGTCTTTCACAAATATGGATAGGTTAGATGAACCTACTTCTTCCTCGCCTTCAATCATAAATTTAATATTGCAGGGCAGGGTATTGGTTTGCATCATCAGTTCAAAAGCCTTTACGTGCATATAAAACTGGCCCTTATCATCACAGGCACCACGCGCGTATATTTTACCATCACGTATGGTGGGTTCAAAAGGCGGTGTATCCCACAATTCCAGCGGGTCAGCAGGTTGTACATCATAATGGCCATATACCAATACGGTTGGTTTTGCAGGGTCAATTAACTTTTCGCCATAAACAATAGGGTAGCCCGCTGTTGGGCACACTTCTACATTATCGGCACCGGCATCACGTAATTTTTTTGCTACATAATCAGCGGTTTTTAATACCTCAGGTTTGTATTTAGGATCTGCGCTTACAGATGGAAAACGCAATAATTCAAATAATTCGTCCAATAAACGTTGCTTATTCTGCTCTATAAAATGCTTAATATGTTGCATGGTATCAATTTTTAACAAATATACGTATAACGTTCAGGTGGCTAAAACCAAAATGAGTTTGCCCCTGTTAATATTAGCTTAATATTGTTATTTTCACTCAGCCAATTACACCAATAATGAAAAGTGTTTACGCTTTTTCTATACTACTTGTATTTTTAGTATTTTTCTGCAGCAGCAATGTATTTGCACATGAACCCTTTTTTTATCCGGGTAATGATTTCCATTCGCGAGCAAGGTTTTGGTCAATAGTAATTGTAGCAATACTATTGCTTACAATTATTGCGCTTTTGATGAACAATATAAAGCGATCTGCATCCTCAAACCGTAAATTATTGGAGTTAAATAATGAAATAACCAGTCAAAAGGATAATCTTAATCTTATAAATCAGCACCTGGAAGAAATAATAAATGATCGTACAAAAGATCTGCAGGAAAAAAATAAACAGTTGTCTGAATATTCATCTTATCTTTCTCATCAAATAAGGGGTCCAATAGCCACCCTTAAAGGATTAATAAATTTAGAGAAAGAAAAATTGATCGATCAAACAGAATGTATAGAGATGATGAATAAATGCGTTTCAGAAATTGATGATAAAATTATTGAAATGAGCAGCATACTACATAACAACAATACTAAATAATTAGGGCCAGGTTGAATGTATGTGTGCTTCTATTAATCCTAAATATACGCAATACCAGGATATCATGTGTAAAACCAATAGCTTACGGTGTTTTTTAAAACCTTGAGTTTCAAAAGCAATCTTCTCATTACCTGCGGTAACAAAAAATTGTATTTCGTTTTTATTGGGGATGTAAGACGACTTTACCAGATCAAAAACTTTAACCTTTAATTTGTTTTTTACATCGTGAATAATGCCATTGATTTGGCTTTCATTTTCTGATATAGAAATCAAGTAATTTGACATATACATAACTTTTTAAAATATGTATATGTCAAATTTAAATCCAAATTATTCTGGTAAACATTTAATATCATAGCAAGTTGTAATGTTTGCTTTGAAATTTAATGTATTAATCTTTATACTATTTATATAGTATTAGGTAATTTTTGTAAGTAATTTTTAGTTAAGAAGTGTCGTGTTTATTGAACGCTTGTTAATTAGACTTGTTCCTTAACTCTTCATATAGCAAAATTACTTTACGTTGTAAATTAGCAATCTCAGCTTCCCTGTCTGCTAGTTTCTTTTGAATGATACTTAAGTTTGAGGGTTGAATTTCTTCTTCTTCCATATCTAACGATAATAGCTGAGCTACTTCTATCTCGTAGATATTGGCAATTTGCTCTAATCGTGACAAATTGATATCCGTAACACCGGTTTCGATTTTTGAAAAAGCCGGGATGGAGATACCAAGGCGAGTAGCTACGTCTTCCTGGCTCCATCCATGCTGGTGACGAAAAGTTCTGATGTTTTTACCAATAGTTTTGTTGGTCTTCTTTTTAAATAATTCGGTCATGTTATTAACAATTAATTAAGGGTATGCAAATATATTCAAAACATATGCCATAATTAGCTATATATAACGTAACTTAATTGATAAATATATTAAGTAAAATTATACCCTATACGTGGAGAATTTTCTACGTTACGATTAAACGGGGTTAATCAAGAGTTTATTATATTTAACTTAGCGAATTTTAAAAGCAACTGCTTTTGCCCGATTTCTTTGAAGAAAATAGTGGCTTTAATATCGGGCTTGTTACCTTCCAAACTTATCACTTTACCAAAGCCAAAACGTTCGTGTTCAACTTCCATGCCAACTTGTAAATTGGAGGTGTCAGACGGTTTAAAGCCTGGTGAGGGTACATGTGCTTTTGCTAATATTGATGTGGTTTTAATGGGTGCTTTAGGTTTTGAAAAGGTATCCTCGCGTTTACCCCAGGCATTGCGTTCATCATCAAATGATAATTTGCCGCTATTGGCCGGCTTGGCGGTAAAATCCAGTTCCAGGTATTGCGCATCAATCTCATCTAAAAAGCGGCTTGGCTCACAACTTATCAGCGTTCCAAATTTAAAACGTGAAGTAGCATAGCTTAGGGTCAATTTGTTTTCGGCGCGGGTTATGGCAACATAAAATAAACGACGCTCTTCTTCCAGGTCAGTACGCGAGTTTAGTGCCATTTGCGATGGAAAAAGATTTTCTTCCAACCCAACCACATGCACCTGCGGAAACTCTAATCCTTTGGAGGAGTGTATGGTCATTAATGATATGGTATCAGCATCCTTATCTTTATCGTTATCATCATTAGTTAGCAAGGCAACATCCTGCATAAAAATATCAAGGCCCTTTTCCTCCAGGTCTTCACGTTCCGAAAACTCTTTGATACCGTTTAATAACTCCTGTATATTTTCATAACGGTTTAATCCCTCTACAGATTTATCCTCATATAAGTCCTTTAGCAGGCCCGAATGCTGTGCTATATACAATGCTGCTTCGTAAGCTGTTTGTGTTTTGGTAAGCACCTGGAAGCTTTGTATCATCATGGAGAATGCTCCAACCGAGGCCGAGATCCTTCCATCTAAATATTTAGCCGGATTTACGATCACTTCCCACGGTGTTATTTGGTGCTGGTCGGCACTTACAATTATCTTGTCAACCGTAGTATCCCCAATGCCACGGCGTGGATAATTAATAACGCGTTTTAAAGCCTCTTCATCATTGGGATTAAACGTTAACCTAAAATAAGCTATAAGGTCCTTGATTTCCTTACGCTGGTAGAAGGATAGACCGCCATAAATTTTGTAAGGCATTCCCAGTTTACGCAAGGCCTCCTCCATAGAGCGTGACTGCGCATTGGTACGGTACAGTATAGCAAAGTCATGCCATTTTAAGCCCTTAGTGGTGCGTTCGTGCATAATGGCTTCGGCAACTAGTTTGCCTTCTTCATTATCACTAAAGGCACGCATCACCTTTATTTTATCGCCGCTTTCTTTTTCAGAAAAAACATTCTTTTTAAGTTGCTCTTTATTGTTGGCGATGATGCTATTGGCAACATTTACAATATTTTGGGTTGAGCGGTAATTTTGCTCTAACTTAAATACTTTCAAATCCGGATAATCCTTTTCAAAATTCAGGATGTTCTGGATATTGGCACCACGGAAGGCATAGATACTTTGCGCGTCATCGCCCACCACACAAATATTTTCATTAACTGCTGCCAGTTTCTTAACTATCAGGTATTGCGAAAAGTTGGTATCCTGGTACTCATCAACCATTAAAAATTTAAATTTATGCTGGTATTTATTCAGCACTTCGGGGAAGTTTTTTAGCAGTTCGTTGGTTTTAAATAAAAGATCGTCAAAATCCATTGCCCCTGCACGATAACAACGGTTGGCATACATTTCATATATCTTACCCAAATGCCCGCGTCCTGTTGAATTGTCATCGGCCTGTATCTGGTCATTTTGCTGATACTCTTGCCATGATACCAGGTTATTTTTTGCTGCAGATATGCGGTTATGTACAAAGTTGGCACTATACAGCTTATCGTCCAGGTTCATCTCTTTCAAAATGGCACGCAGTACGCTTTTGCTATCGTCGGTATCGTAAATAGTAAAGTTGTTGGGGTAGCCCAATTTATCAGCCTCTACACGTAATAATTTAGCAAACACCGAGTGGAAGGTACCCATCCAAATGTTTTTGGCCTCGGGGCCAACCAAATGGGTTATACGCTCGCGCATTTCGCGGGCGGCTTTATTGGTAAACGTTAAAACCAGTATGTTAAATGAATCTACACCGTGACGAATTAAGTGCGCAACACGGTAGGTAATAACCCGTGTTTTGCCCGAACCTGCACCTGCAATGATCATTACCGGCCCATTAATTTGCTGTACCGCTGCCTTTTGTTCAGGGTTTAATCCCTCTAAATAATCCAAATCTTTTTCCTCTTTTCTAGAACGACGAAATTAAGGTTTTGAGATGATAGTTTTGAATATAGGATGTCGTTTTTTATAACTGTCGCAATGTTTTAAATTAGGCTAAAGCCACTTTGAGTTTACACTAAATCCGTTGGCTTCAGCCAACGGCAATGAATTGAATAGGCATTTAATCATTGCCGTCCCATTTATGGGACGGAAGAAAAAAAGCAAATATGGCTTTAGCCAAATAATCGCTATTTAACTTAGTGACGACACATAGATAAAGGTGAAAGAAAAATCCTTTCACCTTTATCCTTTTAGCTTTCGCCTCTAATTATTTACCCGTGTAAACATTGTTTTTCAAATCAATATCCGGCAGTTCGCGGTTAGGATCTAAAACAATGCTGGTAATGGTTGATGTTGATGGATATTTAAATGTCCAGGTACCGTTACGCTGCCATATATTTACCGGCAGGTGAATGGTCTCTGTTTTGCCATTTTGCTGGGTTATTTTAAGATCAACCGGCATGGCCATTTTTTCTTTATTTACTAACGTGATCAAAGCACCATTTTCAGTCCGGTTATCCACATATTTTACACCTTCCACAGCCTGGTCTATTTTCCAGGTAGTAAAGAACCATGATTTAAAAAACCAGTTCAGATCTTCGCCAGCCGCATCGTTCATCGCCCTAAAAAAATCGTACGGTAAGGGGTGTTTCATGGCCCAGTTATCAATGTATTGTTTAAAGGCATAATCAAAACGATCTGGCCCTAGTACCACATTGCGCAGCATGTTTAAACCTAAAGCAGTTTTGTTATAATACTGGCCATAATCATTCAATCCAATTGCTTCTGACGCGGTCATCAATGGATCTTTACTGTTTTTAAAACCGCCTAATAAGTTTTGTGCTTTTTGAGCAGTATCGGCATATTCGCCATTATTAAATTCACGTGATGCATGTTCATTAATAAAAGTGTTAAAACCTTCATCTTGCCACATATATTTACGCTCGTTAGAGCCAACTATCATCGGAAACCAATTGTGACCTATTTCGTGGGTTACATCACCCCATAAACGCTCGTTTTTAAAGTTACTCAGGCAAAAAATAATACCTGGATACTCCATGCCCAGCGCCACACCAGATACGTTAACAGCCGAGTTCCATGGATACTCAAAGTAAGCTTTTGAATAGATTTCCATACTATGCTTTAAATACTCTGTCGAGCGGCCCCAGGCATCATTACCGGAACTTTCACGTGGGTAGGCGGATATGGCAATACCCTTACGCCCCGAAGGAAAATTAACCCTCGCCGCATCCATAATAAAAGCGGTTGAAGCGGCCCAGGCTACATCTCGGGTATTTTGCATTTTAAAGTGCCAGGTTAAAGTACCTTTGGCCGGGCGGGTAGCCGACTTGCCAACTTCGTCAGGATTAATAACCATTACGGTTTTATCACTATTACGTGCAGCATTTAAACGGGTCTGCTGGGTAGGGGTTAATACCTCCGCACCATTTTGCAGATCGCCCGAACCCACTACTACCATGTTTGCCGGTGCAGTTATATAATAATCAAAATCGCCATACTCCAGGTAAAACTCGCCTAAACCCATATAAGGTAAAGTGTTCCATCCTTCTACATCATCATAAACACACATGCGCGGGTACCATTGTGCAATTTCATAAACATAACCTTGTTCAAATTTTTTGCGGCCCATACGGTCGGCACCATAAAATGGGATAGAGAAACTATAATTTATTTTAAGCTGTATTTTATCGCCTTTTGCAGCCATAGGGGTTTTTAAACGCACCTGCATACGCGCATCGGTAATTACCGGGGTAACGGTATAAGTTTGATTTTTATACGTAACCGATACCGAAGCAATTTTATAACCACCCTGAATATAACCTTTAACATCAAAACGGTCGCCTGATACAGGGGTAGTAGCAGCTCCACGCGAATCTGGTTTAAATAAGTTTTGATCAAGCTGTAACCATAAATAGTTTAACTCGTCTGGACTGTTGTTGGTGTAGGTTATACCAACTTCACCTGTTATACTGGTATCTTGCTGGGCTTCATTAAGGGTAGCGTGTATTTGATAGTCGGCACGATTTTGCCAGTAGGCTGCACCGGGTTTGCCGCTTGCTGAACGGGTATTACCGCTGGTTACGGGCCAGGTTATGGGGCCAAAAAGGTCCTGATGATCATAGGTTGTATTATCTGTTGCAGATTGTGCAAACACAGTTGGTGCCATAGCCAGCAAACTGCAGGCTATTAACAGGCATTTTTTTATTGAAGACATGTAATTCAGTTAATTAATGAAGCAAATAAACAAAATATATTTTGAATAATTGCTGACATATAAATGGCAGGGTAGAGTAATAAGTAAAACTTTTCCAATTAACAATTGCTTTAATTTAAAGTGCATTTATTATTGCATTTTAGCACTTTATTATGAATAAACTCGCCAACTCTTCCTCGCCATATTTACTGCAGCATGCCAATAACCCGGTTAACTGGTATCCCTGGGGTGCCGAGGCTTTGCAGAAAGCTAAAGATGAAAATAAACTGATACTGGTTAGTATTGGTTATTCGGCTTGCCATTGGTGCCATGTTATGGAGCATGAAAGCTTTGAGGATGAAAGCGTTGCTGCGGTAATGAATGAGTATTTTGTTTGTATAAAGGTAGACCGGGAGGAGCGCCCCGATGTTGACCAGATTTACATGAGTGCCGTTCAATTAATGAGCGGTCGTGGCGGCTGGCCATTAAATTGCATTTGCCTGCCCGACCAACGCCCTATATATGGCGGAACTTACTTCCGTAAGGAAGATTGGAGCAGCCTGCTGTTTAACCTGGCCGATTTTTATAAAAACAAACCCCAGGAAGCAGAAGAGTATGCTACGCGATTAACCGAGGGTATCCAACAATATGAAACGCTTGATCTGATAACCGAGCAGCACGAATATGATGCATCTACCTTAAAGCCTATTATTGATAACTGGAAGCAATACCTGGATAGGGTTGAGGGTGGATTAGGCAAAGCACCTAAGTTCCCAATGCCTAATAATTGGCAGTTTTTAATAAGGTACGCTCATTTGTTTAAGGATGATGAAGTTGCCTATTTGGCTAAACTCACTTTGCAAAAGATGGCTTATGGCGGTATATATGATCATATAGGCGGTGGCTTTGCCCGATACGCTGTTGATGGCGTTTGGCACGTGCCGCATTTTGAAAAAATGCTATATGATAACGCACAACTGATAAGCCTATATGCCGAAGCTTATACCTGGAATCCTGACGCACTGTATCAGCAAATCGTTGATGAAACTATTGAGTTTTCCACCCGCGAATTACTATCACCCGAGGGTGGATTTTATTCGGCATTAGATGCCGATAGTGAGGGAGTAGAAGGTAAGTTTTATGTGTTTACCAAAACCGAGATAGATAATATTTTAGTCGAAGATGCCGCCCTGTTTAACAGGTACTATCATGCTACTCCGAGGGGTAACTGGGAAGAGGAGCATACTAATGTTTTTTTTAGACGTGAAACAGATGAGCAACTAGCGGAGCAATTAAATATATCGGTATCTGATCTGCAAAGAAAGATCAAATCAGCCAAAGCAAAAATATTTGAAGCACGCAGTAAACGCGTCCGCCCCGGGTTAGACAATAAAATATTAGCTTCCTGGAACGGTTTAATGTTAAAAGGATTGTGCGACGCCTATCGAGCTTTTAATAATGCAGAGTACCTTAACTTAGCTATAAAAAATGCCAATTTTATCATTAATGATCTAACTAGCAATGGCCGTGTAATCCGGGTTTATAAAGCCAATAATAATGTAGCTTTTTTAGATGACTATGCTAATGTAGTTGATGGTTTAATAGCTTTATATGAAGTGACATTCGATGAGCCATGGTTACATCATGCTGTCCAACTGGCAGATAATGCTATTGCACATTATTATGATGCAGCCAATGGTTTATTCTTTTACACTGCAGATGATGATGAACAGTTAATAGCCCGAAAATCTGAAATTATGGATGGCGTTACACCTGCATCCAACTCGGCAATGGCACGTAACCTTAAAAAACTAGGATTACTGTTTGACAAGGAAAAATACAATGAAATATCTGCACAGTTATTACGCAATGTAATGCCTTTTATGGCTAAATATGCATCAGCTTATTCAAACTGGTCCATGTTATTACTAGATGAGATTGTTGGGGTTAACGAGGTAGCTGTTACAGGTGAGGGTTTTGAAAATTACCGTATCGATATCGAAAAAAACTATATCCCTAATAAAATAATGTTGGGCGGTAAAAAAGGAAGTTTACCTTTGCTGCAAAATAGGTTTGGTAACACCGCGCAAATATTTGTGTGTAAGGACAAAACCTGCGGATTGCCGGTTGCTAATACAACTGACGCGATAAAACAAATTGAGCAAAATCAAACTTATATATAAAATAATGTGCCGAAGGGTGCTAATTAATTAACCATAAAACGAATACAATTCCCAATGAAAATTGCACCAAATCATGTAGTATCATTAACTTATGATCTATATTCTCCAAAAGACGGTACAGAAGCTTTAGTAGAAAGTGCCACACAAGAACAACCATTAACATTTTTATTTGGTGTGGGCCAAATGCTTCCAAAATTTGAAGAAAATTTAAGCACCCTTTCCACAGGTGATAACTATGATTTTACTATATCTGCAGCAGATGGCTATGGTGAGGTTGACGAGAATGCTATTGCCAATTTGCCTAAAGATATGTTTAACGGTGCTGATTTGCCTGAAATAGGTTCTATATTACCTTTGCAAGATAATAACGGTAACCGTTTCCAGGGACAAGTGGTATCAATTGCTGAAGACGCAATTATAGTTGATCTTAACCACCCTATGGCAGGTCAGTCTTTACATTTTAAAGGAGTAATATTAAATGTTAGGCCGGCAACTCCCGAAGAGTTATCACATGGCCATGCACACGGGCCGGATGGTCATCATCACCACTAAGACATTAAGCGCCCGGTAGTAATGCCGGGCGTTTTAGTTCATATCAATAGTATGGTCGTTGTTGATATAACAATTAATCATTATTCGTGATGATACAGGCTCGCCGTTCAAAGTAGCAGGAATAAATTTTTTATCATCGTCAAATAAGCGGTTAGGATTCACATTTAAAACCCAGTCAAAATTATCATCCCACGGAGTTTTAATATGGATTTTAAATTCGGCCAGCCTTCCTCCGGGGCTTATTAATAATTCTAATGTTGCATAGTATATTGAAAGGTCTTCTTCCCTCATTTCACGAGGTAATACAAAGCATTTTAAGTAGGGCAAATAACCGTAATATCGGCCGCCGGGCTTAATAGGTTTGGTTAATTTATCGGCATCTTTTATCTCCGCATCAAAATCATAACTGATATTTGATTTTTCGTCTTCCCTTGTTTCCAATTGTAAGGTATTGGTATCATAATTATAGCGCTGAATAGGTTGCCCCTTTTTATCAAAAAACTGCCATGTACCGGTTCTTTTGTCGTCGGTATATTTGCCAATAGCTATGGGGATTTTTTTATTGTAGAGTGCCTGATATAGACCTTGTTTTATTTCCCTATCAGTACCAATAATGGCGGTATATTTTTCAGTTACTGCAGATGTTATTTTATTGGTACGCTTAATTGCATCTTGGGCAAAGCAGTTTGATAAGCTTATTAGTGCAAATAAAAAGGGCAACACGATCTTCGTCATATATCAGGCAATTTAATAATTATTACAACACACTTAGTGGGTATTATTATTTGTAAAGTGGAGTAATAATGTATTTTTGATGTTTAACTAATAAATTATCCATTATGCCATCCTTGTCAGATCAATCTACGTACAAACCTGTTCGGTTTTCTGAGACAACAATAACCGAATTGATGATACCATCCTATTCAAATTTTGGAGGAAAGATACATGGGGGTATTTTGTTATCGCTAATGGATAAGGTGGCCTATGTTTGCGCGGCTAAGCATGCAGGTAATTATTGTGTAACTGCATCAATTGATACGGTTGATTTTTTGGAGCCCGTAGAGGTGGGCGAATTGGTATCATTATTAGCATCTGTAAATTATGTAGGTAAAACATCGTTAATGGTAGGTATTAAAGTAATATCTGAAAATGTGAAAACCAATGTGGTAAAGCACACCAATACCAGTTATTTTACCATGGTAGCAAAAGACGATAATAACAAACCCGTGCAAATACCCGGATTGATACTGGAGAATAAAGAACAAGTGCGCCGGTTTATTGAGGCCCGCCGCCGTAAAGAGATCAAACAAAATTACAAGCATGAACTTTCGAAAATTGCCATACCTGCTGATTTTGAACAGTGTAAGCAATTGTTGGCTGATGAACGCTGTGTAGTGTCATCATAAATACAATGAAAATATGGTCAATTTTTAATTGAGGAAATTTTTTTAAAAACAGCGATAAATACTTTTCTTTAATTTAAACTGTTATATTGGGGTCGAACTACTAAGTAAACCCTAATTAATGACTTTTTTAAGTAAAGTACTGCATCCGCCAGCTTATGGATGGAAGGATGAGCACGGAGATCTCTACAAACCAACTCCAGGTTTAATTTTCAAAGAATTTTTTTCAAGACTAAATATTATTAAGGATAAGAAAAACTGGCTATCATTTATGAGTTGGTTTTTGGTGCTGGCTTTAGCTCCCTTTTTATTCATATTTCTCTTTAAATACTTATCTGTTAAATTATTTATAGTTGCCTTTGTGTACAGCATGATTATTATGGGTACACATGGTACTATTTGGCATCATAGATATTGTACCCATGGCGCTTATAAATTCAGTAATAATTTTTGGCGATTCTTTACGCAGAATTTAACGCTCAAAATTATTCCGGAGGAGATATACGCCATATCCCACCATGTACACCATGCGCTATCTGATAAACCCGGCGACCCATACAATGCAAGTGGTGGTTTTTTATATTGTTTTTTAGCGGATGTAAATCATCAGCCAATAGCACGTAATTTAAGTGAAAAGGATTATGCCAGTTGTGTTAAATTAATGAGGCACACTGGTGTTAAAACCAATACTTATGTCCAATATCAAAACTGGGGTACATTGGCCTGCCCGGTGCGTACCGTTTTAAGCGTACTTTTAAACTGGACTTTTTGGTTCGTGGCCCTTTATTTTATAGGAGGGTTAGGCTTAGCATGTGCCGTATTCGGTTCGGCAGGTGTGTGGGCAGTAGGAGTACGTACTTTCAATTATGAAGGTCATGGTAAAGGACAGGATAAGCGCCGTGATGGCACAGATTACAACCGGGATGATATGTCTATCAACCAGGTATGGCCCGGTATAGTTGCTGGCGAGTGGCATAACAATCATCATTTGTTTCCTACAAGCGCACGTTCTGGTTTTAAAACTTTTCAGGTTGATAGTGCGTGGTATTACATCAAATTTATGAGTATAATAGGTGCTGTAAAATCATATAAGGATTCAAAAGCAGAATTTAATGAAAAATATTGTAAAGTAGAGATAGTATGTACTAAAAATGAAATTCCTCTTGATCATTCGCCCGAATTACTGGCAACTAAATAGACGAAATTTGTAAATAGGTTTAAAGAAAAGGAAGTATGACAAATATACTTCCTTTTTTTTGTCTGTTTCTGGTTTAAATCAGCTCAAAAAGTTCCGGTTTTATAAATAGAATTTTTACCTTAGTCAACCAATTATCTAAATCAAACATTAACCCCAATGAGCAAGAAATTATTTTATTTGCTTGCAATTTTATTAACTGTAATTTCTATTAATTACAGCGTAAGCGCGCAGTCCATCGGCATCTTTGATGGCCAGGGCGATGTAGGCGATGTAAAGTCAAAAGGTACGGTCACCTACAATGCATTAACACAGCAGTATACTTTAACTTCATCAGGCGCCAATGTTTGGGGTAAAGCAGATGCTTTTCATTTCTTATGGCGCAAAATTAAAGGCGATTTTATTTTACGTGCCAATGTTAAATTTACGCCGCGTAAAGGAGCTAGCGAGTACCGTAAGGTAGGTGTAATGATACGCACCGATCTGGATGCAGGTTCAAAACACGTTGATGTGGCTACCCATGGCGGAAAGCTGGTAGCCATGCAGTATCGCAACAAAAAAAACGACACTACAGCACAGATCATATCAAAAGTGCAAAATGCTGATGTTGTACAATTAGAAAGAAGAGGCGGGGTTTACACAATGTCTGTAGCAAGGAGCGGTGAGCCTTTTGTGTCAGATACTTTAAAAACCTCGGCTGTTGAGGACGAAGTATATGCCGGTATATTTTTATGTGCGCATGATGGCACGGCTGTAGAAAAGGCTGTGTTTAGCAACGTAAGGATAATAGGGCTTAATAAAGCTGATTTTACACCTTATACAGATTACATAGGTAGCAATATTGAGATATTGGATCTGGCTACCAAAAACAGCCATATCATTTACCAATACAATAAATCAATACAAGCACCAAACTGGACACGTGATGGTAAAAAGTTATTGTATAACCAAGATGATCTGCTATATACTTATGATTTGGCAACCAACAAGCCTACGCTTTTAAATACAGGTGATGTTAAGCGTAACAATAATGACCATGTAATATCTTTTGATGGTAAAATGCTGGCCATTAGTAGTTTTGGTGTACGCGGCGGGCCGGATAATGGACGATCAATAGGTTATGTAGTGCCAATTACCGGTGGCATACCTAAACGTATTACTACTACCGCGCCATCTTATATTCATAGTTGGTCGCCTGATGGTAAAGCCATAGTATTTATGAGCACACGTAATGATAACTCAGACATATACAGTGTATCGCCTGAAGGTGGTATTGAAACCAGATTAACAACCCATCCTGCCTATGATGATGGATGCGAATACACCCCTGATGGCAAATACATTTATTTTAATTCGGTACGCACCGGCCATATGCAAATTTGGCGCATGAAACCTGATGGTAGCGAGCAAACGCAGGTTACGCATAGCGATTTTAATGATTGGTTTCCGCATGTGTCTCCTGATGGAAAATTTATAGTGTATATATCTTTTCTTCAAAATGAGGTAAGGCCCCAGGATCATCCTTTTTACAGACATGTATACTTGCAAAAGCTTGCTATTGATAAACCGAATGCCAAGCCAGAAGTTATAGCTTATTTATATGGCGGGCAGGGAACTATCAATACGCCATCTTTTTCGCCTGACGGAAAAAAATTAGCTTTTGTGAGTAATACAGATTTGTTATTCCAGATATTTCCGATTGAGTATCAAAAAAAGTAATATTGTTACGTAAAATTAAATATAAAAACATCACCTTAAATAGCATAACTGAGGTGTTGATTTGTTTACCATAAATTGAAAAATAACAACTAAAAATGAAATTACGTTTAGGAATGATTGGCGGGGGAGAAGGGGCATTTATTGGTGCTGTACACCGTATTGCCGCCCGCATTGATGATGAATATGAATTGGTTTGCGGCGCGTTTAGCAGCGATGCCGAAAAATCAAAAAGAAGTGGTGTTGCACTTGGCCTGAATGAAAGCCGTGTTTACACTTCATACCAGGAACTGATCGAGAAAGAAAAACAACTTCCGGAAGATCAGCGTGTACAGGTTATCAGTATTGTGACACCAAACCACGTTCACTTTGATCCTACTAAAATGGCTTTAGAGAATGGTTTTCATGTTATTTTAGATAAACCGATGACCTTTTCATTAGCCGAAGCTAAAGAGTTAGAGAAAGTAGTTAAAAATACCGATAAATTGTTTTGCCTAACACATACCTATACAGGCTATCCGATGGTTAAAGAAGCCAGGCAATTAATAAAAAGCGGTAAAGTAGGCGCTATTAGAAAAGTTTATGTAGAGTATCCGCAAGGGTGGTTAAGCAAATTTGAAGAAGGCGGTGATAACAAGCAAGCCGAGTGGCGCACTAATCCTGCAAAAAGTGGTATATCTGGCTGTATGGGCGATATTGGTACCCATGCTTTTAATTTATGTGAATACGTAACCGGCTTACAGGTTACCAAATTATGTGCTGATATTAATATTGTGGTAGAGGGCCGTAAGCTTGATGATGATGGCGCCGTATTATTAAAATTTAATAATGGAGCAACTGGTGTTTTAACCGCATCACAAATAGCTGCTGGCGAAGAAAACAATGTAAAAATACGCGTGTACGGAGAAAACGCAGGTTTGGAGTGGCAACAGTCGGACGCTAATACTTTAAAAGTTACCTGGTTGGGCAAGCCTGCCGAGATATGGCGCACCGGCGGGGGTTACGTTAGCTCATTTGCTACCCACAATACACGTACTCCGGGCGGACACCCCGAAGGCTATTTAGAAGCTTTTGCCAACTTGTACCGCAATTTTGCTTTAAGTATTAAAGCGGCCATCAAAGGCGAAAAAGCTACTCCGGAAGCGCTGGATTTTCCTGGCATTGAAGATGGCGTAAGAGGTATGGCATTTGTTGAAAATGTAGTAGCCTCTGATAAATCAAATGAAAAATGGACTAATTTTAATATATAAATTGATATGACTACTATTAAAGGACCTGGTATATTTTTAGCACAATTTTTAGGTGATAAGCCACCTTTTGATACTTTAGAAGATATATGTAAATGGGCAAAAAGCCTGGGTTTTGAAGGTGTGCAAATACCTACATGGGCAACCAGCTATTTCGACCTGCAAAAAGCAGCCGAAAGCAAGACCTATGCTGATGAGATAAAAAGCATGGTTAACAGCTATGGACTACAAATAACCGAACTTTCAACACACTTACAGGGACAATTGGTTGCAGTAAATCCGGTTTACGATCAGCTTTTTGACGGATTTGCTCCGGCTCAATACCATAACAACCCTAAAGCAAGACAAGAGTGGGCGGTACAGCAAATGAAATACGCGGCTAAAGCATCGCAAAATTTGGGCTTAAACGCACACGTTACCTTTAGTGGTGCTTTGTTATGGCCAATGGTTTATCCATGGCCGCAACGTCCTGCAGGACTGGTTGAAACCGGTTTTACTGAACTGGCCAAGCGCTGGGAGCCTATATTAAATGCTTTTGATGAAAGCGGCGTTGATGTTTGCTACGAGATTCACCCGGGTGAGGACCTGCATGATGGTATTAGCTATGAAATGTTTTTAGACAAAGTAAAAAATCATAAACGTGCTTGTTTGTTGTATGATCCGTCGCATTTTGTATTGCAGTGTTTGGATTATTTGGATTTTATAGACATCTATAAAGAACGCATCAAAATGTTCCATGTTAAGGATGCCGAGTTTAACCCAACAGGTCGCCAGGGCGTGTATGGTGGTTACCAAAGCTGGATTGACCGTGCGGGACGTTTCCGTTCATTAGGCGACGGACAGGTTGATTTTAGTGCTATATTCAGCAAAATGGCGCAGTATGATTTTAAAGGATGGGCAGTAATGGAATGGGAATGTGCCCTTAAACATTCGGAAGATGGTGCAAGAGAAGGTGCCACCTTTATTAAGGATCATATTATCCGCGTTACCGAGAAAACTTTTGATGACTTTGCCGGCACAGGTGCAGATGAACAATTGAACAGAAGCGTATTAGGTATATAAAATGAAAATCCCCTTTACCGAAGGGGATTTTTTGTGAGATATTTTTAAGATGTTGAAAATATTTATTAGCCATTTACACACTAAAAATTATATATTTAAAAACCAATTATAAACTTAAAACCTATTTTAATGCAATCAATTAATCGTTCACAATTATTTATCGCCAGCTGTTTGGCGTTATTAGTAACCGGGCTATCGTTCGGTATCAGAGCAGGTATCCTTGACAAACTTGGAGTTGATTTTGCCCTTGACCAATCACAGTTGGCATCAATTACCGCTGCTGCTTTCTGGGGTTTCCCATTAGCCATTGTTATCGGTGCATTTGTGGTTGATCTTATCGGTATGAAAAGGTTACTTGTAGCTGCATTTGTTTTTCATTTGATCGGGATTTTGCTTACTATCTTTGCAAACGGCTATTGGACGTTGTTTTTATCAACCTTATTGGTAGGTATAGCCAACGGTACTGTCGAAGCTGCTTGTAACCCGTTAGTTGCAGGTTTATATACTGATAATAAAACCACCAAATTAAATCATTTTCATCTATGGTTCCCTAGCGGGATCTTTATAGGTACGCTGATTGTCTTCTTGTTTGTTAAATTAAATTTAAGCTGGCAAGTACAAGTTGGTACTATGTTAATACCAACGGTTATCTACGGCTACCTATTCTCAAAACTTGATTTCCCGGTTACCGAACGTGTAGCAGCAGGAGTAAGTTACAGCGGCATGGTTAAAGCAGTAATTGCTCCGCTATTTATATTTATGTTCATCTGTATGTTTGGTACTGCCATTACCGAATTATTTACCGGTCAATGGATAAAAGTATTGTTAGCCAATGTAACTGATAATGGCATATTATTATTAACACTTGAAACCGGTGTAATGATATTGGGCCGTGCATTTGCTAAACCAGTATTGAAAAAAATTACTCCTCAGGCATTATTAGTATTATCTGCCGTATTAGCTGCCTTAGGTATTTATATGTTTACCGTAGTAACCGGTCCTATGCTATACTTAGCCGCCATTATATTTGGTATGGGTGTAACCTTCTTTTGGCCAACTATGCTGGGTTTTGTAAACACCAACTTGCCCGAAACGGGTGCCCTTGGTTTAAACCTGATGGGTGGTGCAGGCATGTTCGCAGTATCTATATTCACTATTTTTATGGGCGACTATTATAAACAAATAGAACTAGCAGCCGGAAATAATCTTACCGCAGGTAAATTAGTTTTACAAGCTACACTGGTTATCCCAATAGTATTGATAGTAGCATTTATTGGCTTAACCATTTATATGCGTGGTAAAGGCAAATCTGCCGCATCTGTGCAGGTATAATATTTAAAACATCAATTTATATAAAAAGCAACATAGTTTTCTATGTTGCTTTTTTGTTATATTCACCTACCAATTTATAAACCATGGCATCAAAACAAAACCGCAGATCAGCTATTAAAAACATTATTGCAGGCAGTGCCTCGGTAGTGTCGGCAGGGGTATTATCCTCATTTGCACAATCAGAAAAGGATATGGTAAACCCAAAACTTAAAGGAAATATTAACCATTCGGTATGTGCCTGGTGCTATAATAAAATGACGCTGGATGAATTGTGTATTGCCGCCAAAGAAATAGGCATAACAGCCATTGACCTGGTAGGTCCTGCGGGATGGCCAACATTGAAAAAACATGGTTTACATTCATCCATGTGTAATGGTGCCGAAATAAACCTTACAGATGGCTTTAACGATAAAAAGAACCACGCTACGCTGTTTAAAAACTACTCGGAAATGATACCTAAAGTAGCCGAAGCGGGCTATACCAACCTTATATGTTTCAGCGGTAGCAGGCGCGGCATGGATGATGAGACAGGATGGGCCAATTGCGTTGAAGGATTAAAACCATTGATCCCAATAGCCGAGAAACATAAAGTTATAATTGCTATGGAATTATTGAATAGTCGTTTTGACCATAAAGATTACCAATGCGACCGCACATCATGGGGTGTGGAATTGGTTAAACGCATTAATTCGCCAAATTTTAAATTGTTGTATGATATTTACCATATGCAAATTGACGAGGGTGATGTAATACGTACTATACAAAAAAACTATCAGCATTTTTCGCATTACCATACAGGTGGTGTACCGGGAAGAGCTGAAATTGATGAAACTCAGGAATTATACTATCCGGCTATTATGCGAGCCATTAAAGCTACGGGTTATACCGGTTACGTAGGTCAGGAATTTGTACCTAAAAGAGAAGACAAGATCGCCTCATTAAAACAAGGTGTACAAATTTGCGATATTTGATATATGATCGATCTTGATGCCGTATACCAGGTTTACAATAAAGGCAGGGCCAACCAGGTTGATGCTGTAAATGGCGTCGACCTGCATATTGCAAATGGCGGATTTGTGGTTATTGTAGGATCGAACGGTTCAGGTAAGTCAACCTTGTTAAACTTAATTGCAGGTAGTGTTTTGCCAACAGCAGGTACGGTGAGTATTGATGGTAACGACGTAACCAAATTAGCTGATTATGACCGCAGCCAATGGATAGCACGTGTTTTTCAAAATCCGCTTAGTGGCACCGCATCCGAGTTAAGCATATTAGATAATTTTAGGCTGGCCGCTATACGTACCAAATCCAAAGGTTTAACTATTGGCATAACAGATAGCTTTAAACAAAAGGTGAGAAGCAGTATCGCTACACTAGGTATGGGGCTTGAGGATAAACTGGAGCAATCAATGGGCACGCTTTCAGGCGGGCAAAGGCAAGCCTTAACTTTGTTAATGAGTGTAATGGATAGCTGCAAGGTTTTATTGCTGGATGAGCCCACAGCGGCCCTGGATCCACGATCAGCAGAAATAGTAATGCGAACAGCTGAAAGACTGACCAATGATTTTAAATTGACTACAATTTTAATCACCCATAACCTAAAAGACGCATTTAATTATGGCGACCGCATTATACAAATGACCGAAGGACAGATCATTAGGGATATTGAAGCCAATCATAAATCCGAATTAAAACAAGCTGACTTGTTTGATTGGTTTGGATAGATGGCTTCATTTAGTTGGTAATACAACTAAATGAAGCCCTTTTAATGTTAAAGTTACTAATAAACAGCCTCACAAAGCATGTCTGGACTGTAAGAGCTAACTATTGTACGCCCACCTAAATATTGACAATATTCAAAAGCAATATTGCAATCCTGATATTCTGACATATAATACGCATTGCCATCCATGCAGCAAAACCAGGTTGTATCAGATGAATACTGACAATCGTCTCGGTCAGTAATTAAAGAAACTCCACCTGTAATTTTTTTCATTTGTTCCCTTGAAAGTTGTTCTTTCATTTGTGGAAGCTTTAATTTTAATTTTTTCATAATAAAAATTTAAGTATTAATTAAAAACAAGATATAAACTAAATTTTTAATTGGCAAGACATTAAAAATAAAATTGGCAAAGTTATTGTATTCATGGTTGTACTATGAAGAACAACAATTTTCAACACATAACCGATGCGTACCAACTGGTGAGTGGTGCCAGGATAAAAGGCAAACTACAAGATGAGATATTTGAATTAGGCGACTATGATGCCAACAAACGTGGATATACCGTGTATCCTTACGAGGAAGGGTTAAAGTTTACTGATTTTAGCGTAGTTATATCTGAAAAGGAATTGAAAAATAACTACCTGATTGAAGATTTAAAAACTGCATCCCTACGTAAAGAAACCATCAGCCCTGAGATGATGTTAGCTACCGGATATTTAAAGAGTGCGTAATGAATGTGTAATTCTCCTATTGAGAATTACACATATTTTTATTTTTTTGCTGCTCTAACTTTCTTTACTTCGGCTAAGGTTACCGCTGAAGCTTTGTTGCCAAAGCTATTACGTACATAAGTAAGTACGTCTGCAATTTCATCATCTTTCAAATAATCATGTGCGGGCATGGTATTAGAGTATCTTTCGCCGTTTATTTCAACGTCTTCGCTAAAACCATTTAATACAATAGATATTAATCTGGTCTTATCGCCTAACACATAAGTAGTTTGGTTTAATGGCGGGTTCATGCGCTGTACCCCTAAGCCATCTGCCATATGGCAGGCAACACAAATTCGGCTATAAACAGCCTTACCTTTAGTTATTGATGCAGATAAGCTGGAAGAAACTTTTGTTACCCCCACTTTCTTTTTAACAACGGTACTTTTTTTTACCTGTGCATGCAGGGTGGTAGTAACCGCTGCGAATACTAATATAAATGCAGCGGTTTTATTGAATATAGATGTCATTATTTTTTATAAGAAATTTTATAGATAGTGCCCTTGTTATCGTCAGTTACATAAATTGAGCCATCTGCTGCTTGTGCTAATCCGGTTGGTTTGTGGTCTGCACGTCCTGCAGCTTTTTTCTCCGGGCTTCCGGCAAATCCGTCAGCAAATACTTCCCAGGCACCGTCAGGTTTACCATTTTTAAACGGCTGGAATACTACAAAAACACCATCCTGTGGCTCAGGCGCCCTGTTCCATGAACCATGGAAAGCTATGAAAGCACCGTTCTTATATTTTTCAGGAAACTGGTTACCGGTGTAAAACAATAAGCCATTTGGAGCTAAGTGTCCCGGAAAAGCTGCCACTGGCTCGATAGCATCAGGCATTCCTGTTTTTTTACCATCGCCGCCGTATTCGGGGGCTAATATTTTTTTCTTTTGAATCTGGTCGTAATAAATATATGGCCATCCGGCGTTATCACCTTTTTTAATGGCATACATACATTCTGCAGGTAAAATAGCCGATTGTTTTGCATCCCAATGTTCAGGAAACATACTGAATAAACCATCGCGGCCATGTTGCATTACATATAGCTGATTGGTTTGCTGGTTCCATGCCATGCCTACCACATTACGTAAGCCGGTAGCATAATGAACACCGTCTTTATAAGTTTGATTAAGTTTGTCAGCTTTAAATTGCCAAATACCGCCCGCCGAATCTAACAAAGGGCAATTAGGTATGCCCAATGAACCCGGAGCGCGATCCTTTATCTGACATGAGTTTGAAGGTGCACCAACGTTAACATAAATATTTCCGTCATTATCCAAGGTTATTGCTTTTGCCCTATGATCACGGCGGGCAATAAGTCCGGTAACAATTTTTTCAACCGCGTTAGGGTCAGCTACTTCGTTTTTTGCATTTAGCTTATAACGAAATACTTCATTATCAGATGATGCATATAAGTAGCCATTTTTAATTAATATCTCGGTACCGCTATAATTACCAAATGCTGCCTTTTGAGTAGCCGTTGTTCCGTTATCATGCAATACTATTATACCCTGGTTAGGTTTGGCCCTGTCAAATTTTATATAAATATCGCCTTCAGGAGTTGCTACCAGGTGCCTTGCTGTACCTAAGTTATCAGCTATAACATTAGCGCTAAAGCCTGCGGGTAATGTTAGACCAGCTTCGGCTGCGTTTTTTGCAGGTGGATCGTTTTTAAGGGCGTTTAGTGTAAGTAAGCTACCAACAGCAACTACCGGCAATAAAAACGCGAATAGGTTATTCTTTTTCATAGGACATTATTTAGTACATCAAATTAAGACAATATAGTGCAGATTAGAAAATTCAATTCAAATCATTTCATGTGTATCTATAGCCAAATCCCAACATCATATTGTAATGTTTGTGTTGCAATTTGCCTGGTGGGTTTGGATGATTAAACTATAGGCTCCATGGTATAGTCATACCTACAAATTATAACAAAATGAGAAAGTTAATTTTATTATCAGCAATAGTGGCAGGCGGTTTACTAAGTACAACTGCTAAGGCACAAATAGGAGTAAGTATAGGTGTTAATTTTGGAAGCCGTGCACCAATTGTGCATGTACCGGTTGCAACACCACCAATTGCTTATGATGCCTATTATAATGATTACTATTACCTGCCTGATGTGGGTGCGTATTATAGTGTAGGCGAGCAAGCTTACTATTACAATAATGGTGGCCGTTGGATGTCAGCTGCATATTTGCCAGGCTATCGTAATTACGATTGGCGTACTGCGCGCAGATATGAAGTACACGCCAACCGCCCTTATTTAAATCACGAATATTACAGATCAAGGTATGATGTAAGACGAAACGACTTTGATAACCGAAATGATTACCGCGGTAATGACCGTTATGACAATCGTGGCAACAGCCGTTATGATAATCGTAATGATAGCCGTGGCAGGGGCCAAAATTTTGATAGAGGTAATAATGGCCGAGGTAGAGGAAATGATAATAAATTTGCAGACAACCGCCCACAAGGCCGACCTGGAAGAGGTTAAGATTTTTCCCTGGATTATATGTTGCAAAAGGGCCCCAAGGTTTCGGGGCTCTTTTGTTTAATAGCTGCTGGCTTGGTTTAAAAGTTTAATAGCCTCATTATCCAATTTGATGTTAAGCGCCTGTATGGTTTCATCCAGTTGAGCAATGCTGGTAGCACTGGCAATAGGTGCAGTAATACCCGGCCTTGCCAATACCCATGCCAGGGCAATACTTGCGGGTGTAGCGTTGTATTGAGCCGCTACCTCATCTAAAGCATTCAAAATTTTAAAGCCACGGTGATTTAAATATTTTTTAACACCGCCACCACGCGCACTTTTTGAAAGGTCAGCTTCCGATCGGTACTTACCGGTTAAGAACCCACTGGCTAATGAGTAATAATTTATTACGCCCACCTGGTTCTCTAAACAGGTAGGTTCAAGGCCGGTTTCATAATGCTCGCGTTCATACAAATTATACTCGGGTTGCAGGCATTCGTACCTGGCTAAACTATTATCCTTGCTTATTTTTAATGCTTCTCTTAATCTATTGCTGCTGTAATTTGATGCGCCAATTGCACGTACTTTACCTTGTTTTATCAGGGCGGTAAAAGTTTCTAACGTTTCCAGTAAAAGGGTATCTCTATCATCTGTATGTGGTTGATACAGATCTATATAATCAGTTTTTAAACGCTTCAACGAGGCCTCAACCGCTTTGGTGATATAGGCGCGTGATAATCCTTTTTTTTCCTCACTCATGGGTTTACCCACCTTAGTAGCCAGAATGATTTTATCACGTTTGCCGCTTTTTTTGATCCAATTGCCTATAATGGTTTCAGATTCGCCCCCGGTATTGCCCGGTACCCATTTAGAGTAAACATCGGCTGTGTCAATAAAATTTAATCCCCTGTCAACAAAAGCATCCAGTATATTAAATGAGGTTAGCTGGTCAATTGTCCAGCCAAATACATTTCCGCCAAAAGCAAAAGGCACTACTTCAATACCTGATTTTCCTATTTCGCGTTTTTCCATTAAATCAAATATACCGATTTAAGTGATTTGTTCAGCCAGTTCATCGGTCCAGCCTGTAAGGTAAGGCTCTGTCCCTGCAATTCGGTGCCAATGTCCTTTTTCGTCTTGAACTATGGTTAAATGCAAGGTGTCATCGTATGAATTAAATTGATACGCTGCAGGATAGCCACTAAGGTCTATTTTGTCTACAATACCATCAATACGGCTGTCTGTACCGCATAATGCGGCCCTAAATTGTTGTTCCATAATTTTTTGAAAATGCATTAGGGGAATAGGTATAACGATAGGTTTGGTCTACAGTTTTAAGAAATTGAAAATACCAGAACTATACCTACATTTATTGCCTATGGAATCGGTTAAACCAGATACGCAGATATTGATAGATATTGTTAACACACGCGTATCCTATGGGAAGTATAAAGGTGTTTTAATAAGCGACTTGCCCCTCCATTACCTGGAATGGTATGCAGGTAAAGGTTTCCCTCCCGGTAAAATGGGTATGATGCTATCAACCGTATATGAGATAAAAACCAATGGATTAAATACTATTTTACAGCGGGTGAAAGCAGTGTACGGCAAGTAATCATAATTACTTTTTAATGACCATCTGTTAAACCAAGGGCTTCGTATATTTGAGTAAATTATAAATCATGAGAAGATCAATTTTATATATCGCCTGTGCACTTTTATTTTTTAGCTGTGCAAATGGCCAATCAAAAAATGAAAATGCCTTAACTCCGGTACCCGCACCCAAACCCGGGCAACAGGTAGCCACCTTTGGCGGCGGATGTTTTTGGGCCTCAGCCGAAGCTATGTCAGAATTGAAAGGTGTAACTAAAGTTATTGCCGGCTATGCCGGTGGTACTGTTAAAAACCCTACTTATGAAGATGTTTGTACCGAAACCACCGGCCATGCCGAAACTGTACAGGTTTACTATGACCCTAAAGTGATAAGTTTTGAAAACCTGGCAAAAGCATTTTTCTACTCGCACGACCCAACCCAATTAAACAGGCAAGGTCCTGATGAAGGCACCAGTTATCGTTCAATAGCTTTTTACCGTACACCTGAAGAGAAAACTACCTTGTTAAGTTTGATTAAAGAGATCGATGCATCAAAGCATTATAATGGTAAGATAGTAACCCAGGTAGTACCATTTACCGCTTTTTATGGCGCCGAAAATTATCACCAGGGGTATTTTAAGCTTCATATGGATAGGGGGTACATTCAGTCGGTATCATTACCAAAAGTTCAAAAAATGCGTAAAGCGGTAAAAGAATTATTGAAACCGGAGTTTCAGAAAATGTAGATAAGCTCTTTTGTCATTCTGAGCATAGCGAAGAATCTTATAAAAGCGACTGATCAAAGCGTACAGGATTCTTCGCTATGCTCAGAATGATAAATATTATAGTTTACTAAACCAACCCTTCTTCCAAAATATAACTATCTGTACAAGGGCTATTAAAAACATTATGCCCAAAACATAATAATACCCTTGAGGGCTATACAACTCAGGCATGTTATTGGGCATAATCTTGTGCGTAACGGGGTCAACTTTGGCAAAGTTCATCCCATAAATACCGGCAACGAAAGTTAAGGGTATAAATATGGCCGATATGATGGTAAGCACCTTCATGATCTCGTTCATTCGGTTACTAACCATAGATAGGTAAATATCCATGATGCTTGAGCTTATTTCCTTATAATTTTCTACCATATCCATTATTTGCACCACATGGTCATAGGCATCGCGCAGGTAAATTTTTACGCCCGGATTCATTAACGGATGTTCCAGGCGTAGCATCTCGTTTATCTTATCGCGTTCGGGCCAACTTGCACGGCGCAAAACAATCATAGTGCGTTTTAACTGCTGGGTTTCATACATCACCGTCTTATCTGCCGATTTATATAGCTTATCCTCAATAGCATCAAGACTATCGCCTATTTGCGCCAGTATTTCAAAATAGCAATCTAAAATAGTATCGGTGAGTGCGTAAAATAAGTAGCTAGGCCCCAAGGTGCGTATAGAACCTTTAGCCGACGTTAAACGTGCCTTTACAGCTTCAAAATGTTCGTTATAGTTCTCTTCAAAAGTTATAAGAATGTTCTCTTTTATCAATCCGGAAAACTGCTCATTTATCAACTCATTGTTCTTGTCGTAATGTATAAGCCGACTTACACCAAATAGATAAGTATCATATTCATCAAATTTAGGTCGTTGATGTATGTTAGCTATATCTTCTAAAACTAGCGGACTTATTTTCAAATGTTCACCAATATCTTCTAACAGTTTAATATCACCCAAACCTTTTATTTGGATCCAGTGATCATGGTCCCGGCATATTTTGAACTGATCAAGTATAACTTTTATATCGGTGCCTTTATCTGTAACCAGTTCCTTTTCATTATACGAGTAAATAAAGATCTGTGGCTTTAATGCACCCTCCGGAATTTTTATCAGTCCCGGTTGGTCGCCAACCTTACCAGTCCGTTTGGGGTGGTGGTGCTTTACCCGTTTAATGCGTTTATCCATTATAAGTAATTAATGGTTTGTGGCCCCTGGTTAAATAGCAGGTCAATAATGCTTAAATTTTTCATAAAACCTTTACGTTCTTCAAAAACCTGAAAATAAGGCTTTTGTTCCATGTTCGGTTCTTTTTTTGCTGACATGCTGGTACGCAGATCCTCCAAACCGGGATATTCCTTTTCGTAAGTTTCGGTATAGCTGATATTAAGCGGCAACTTGGTTAGCTTTAATAGCAGATGCAAAAGCTCCTCGTTATAATCAAACAAATAAGTATAGTTGTTTTGATAAAACCTGGCAAAATCATCCTCGTAATACTCAAAATAAGCCGACCGGCGATAGCAGGTTTCCAGGCTCATCCAGTGTTGGCGCTGCCATCTAAAGTCGTAGCTTATCTTCACGTCTTTGGTTATGGTATGCACTTTTGAGCCTTTTACCACAGGAACCACCAATGTTAACATGCCATCGGGCGAGTAGATATTTGCCCGGTTACGATAGGTCTGCTTTGGGAAAAACTCCTGCTTTTCTACCAGTATATCAGGTTTATAGGCCTTTAGTTTGGTAAAGTATTCAACCGGAGGCAGATAAAACATAGGGAACACAGCGCCTTTTTCAATCATTTATTTATGTTTGCAATTAAAATTCATCGAAAATAATGATAAAAAAAGGGCTTTTCAGATTAGGTATATTCTTTTTATACCTCTTCTCGTTATTACCCTTTTGGATATTATACTTAATAGCTGATTTTTTGTTTGTTATACTTTACTACGTTGTTGGCTACCGACGTAAAGTGGTAAGTGAAAATTTACGAAATTCTTTTCCTGAAAAAACAGCGCGGGAGCGTAACAACATCGAGCGGAAATACTATGTTTACCTGGCCGACCTGATAATTGAAACCATAAAGTCTATCAGCATATCAGAAAAGGAAATTAAACGCAGGGTAGTGCCAACTAATCCCGATTTGGTTAAAAGCTATTTTGCACAAGGCAAAAGTGTTATGGCCGTTGGTGGGCATTATGGCAACTGGGAGTGGGCGGCGCTAAATTTTTGCTTTTATAATGAAGAGAAGTTCATGATCATATACAAACCCTTAACCAACCATTTGTTTGATGAGTTTTTTTATAAAACGCGTTCGCGCTTTGGCGGCATACCTGTGCCTATGAAGCAAACTATGCGTAAAATGATAGAATATAAAAATGAATTGACGGTTAGTGTATTTTTGGGCGATCAAACCCCGGTGCGGGAAGAGGCCAATTATTTTACCGATTTTCTAAATCAGCCCACACCGGTATTTTTGGGAATAGAAAAATTAGCTAAAGCATTGGATCATGTGGTGATTTTTTATGAAATGAAACGTGTTAAACGAGGTTTTTATAATTATACCATTATACCGTTAATTGAAAACGCTAAGGCGACTGCGCCGCACGAAATTACCGAGGCACACGTAAAGCAATTGGAGAAAACAATCAAAAGAGAACCTGAATATTGGCTATGGTCGCACCGCAGGTGGAAATTTAAGCCGGAGGATATACATTAATGGAGCATATACCTAAAGTTGCGGTAGTTATACTAAACTGGAACGGCCTTGAACATTTACAGCAGTTTTTACCCTCGGTAATGAGCACCGAGTGGGATAACCTGGAAATTGTGGTTGGCGATAATGGCTCTACGGATGATTCGGTTAAATTTATAGCAGAACGTTATCCTGATATCAAGATCATCCTGAATAATGAAAACTACGGCTTTACAGGCGGTTATAACCGGATATTAAGACAGGTAGAGGCAGATTACTATATCTTGCTTAATTCGGATGTGGAAGTAAACCCAGGTTGGATTAAGCCTGTAATCATGCTAATGGAAAGCGACCCGTTAATTGCTGTTGCCGCACCAAAAATAAAATCGTACCTGCAAAAAGATCAATTTGAACATGCAGGAGCAGCCGGAGGGTTTATTGATATGTTTGGCTACCCGTTTTGCCGTGGCCGTATATTTTTTGAAATAGAAGAAGATAAAGGGCAGTATGAACAATCCGACGAAATATTTTGGGCATCGGGTGCCGCTATGTTCATTAAAAAGAAATGCTGGGACGAAGCACGTGGTTTTGATGACCGCTTTTTTGCCCACATGGAAGAGATAGACCTTTGCTGGCGATTAAAAAACAAAGGCTATAAGGTGATGTATTGCGCACAATCGGAGATATTTCACTTAGGCGGCGGCACGTTAAATACCGAGAACCCTTTTAAAACCTACCTGAACTTCAGGAACAACCTATTACTGCTACAAAAAAACCTACCGTTTTGGCGGGCATTTTTAGTCATTACCGCCCGCTATTTTATGGATCTGCTGGCTATATTCAGGTTTTTAAGTGAGGGTAAACGTAAGGATGCCTGGGCGGTGAGCCTGGCACACCAAAATTTTGTGCGCCATATGTTTAAAACCGGCCACCGCGATATTGACCCGAAGCATAACTTGAATGGTATGTACAAAGGCTCGCTGGTGTTAGATTTCTTTCTGCGCAAAAAGCATAAATTTAGCCAGTTGCATAGGGTTAAGTTTTATAAGTAAGCAGCCCCTCTATCCCGATAGTAAGTGGGTTTACACAACTTAATACATTTTTGCTAATTTATTTTATATAATATTGATAATCAATTAGTTATATTAAAAAAATCCAAAAAAGTGTAAACCATGATTTTGCCTTTATTTACGTAATGCAGCCCAGCCGGTTGCATAAGGTGAAATTCTATAAGTAAGTCTTTATCTTAATGTCATTTCGACGAGGTACGAGGAGAAATCCATACACGCGTTCGTATCAGGTGTATAGATTTCTCGCTATGCTCGAAATGACAATGGGGTATTACTTCGCCAACAAACTCTCCACCGCTAAACGGTATGAATCTAACCCAAAACCTGCTATAACACCTTTGCAATTACGCGCCAGCATAGATGTATGCCTGAATTCTTCGCGTTTATAAACGTTGGATATATGCACCTCAATTACGGGCGTATTAATGCCTGCAATGGCATCGGCAATAGCTACAGAAGTATGGGTGTAGGCACCGGCATTCATCACAATACCATCAAAGCTAAAACCTACCTCGTGCAGTTTGTTGATGATCTCGCCCTCCACATTACTTTGGTAGTAACTGATATTGATATCGGGATAACGGGCCTGCAGCTCGGTTAAATAAGCCTCAAAACTGCTGTCGCCGTAAATTGATTTTTCGCGTACGCCTAATAAGTTTAAATTAGGGCCGTTTATAATTTGTATATTCATTAGTTCAAACTTAACTATAAATCATTAAAACTAAAACCAATTGAATTGGCAGTCGGCAATAAAAGGTTTCCAGGCCTATTTAAAACTGGAAAAATCTCTTTCGGCAAATTCAATTGAGGCCTATACCCGCGATATAGGCAGGTTGTATGAGTATACCGAAACGCTGCCTGATAAATTATCTCCACAACAAATAACGTTAGCCGACCTGCGAAAATTTATCAACTGGATAAACGAATTGGGTATGATACCATCCTCGCAGGCGCGTACGCTATCGGGCATTAAAGCATTTTACAAATATATGCTGATGGAGGATATGATAGCGTCTGACCCATCAGAGCTGTTAGAATCGCCCAAAATACAGCGCAAGCTACCCGACACCTTAAGCTACCAGGATATCAATAAAATGATTGAAGCCATCGATCTATCCAAACCTGAAGGTGGACGAAATAAGGCTATATTGGAAGTTTTATATGGCTGTGGCTTACGCGTATCTGAGTTAACGCAACTCAAACTATCCAATCTACATTTAGATATTGAATTTATAAAAGTGACAGGGAAAGGAAGTAAAGAGCGTTTGGTACCTATTGGCGGCTCGGCAGTAAAAGCCTTAAAAATTTGGATAGAGCAACTACGCGTTCACGTCCCCATAAAAAAAGGGGAGGAGGATATGGTGTTTTTAAACCGCAGGGGAAGCAGGCTAAGCCGCATGTATATTTTTATGATCATAAAAGAATTGGCAGCAATAGTAGGTATTAAAAAAACGATTAGTCCGCATACATTCCGCCACTCATTTGCCACGCATTTGGTGGAGGGTGGTGCCGACTTGCGTGCCGTACAGGAAATGCTGGGCCATGAAAGCATAACTACTACCGAAATTTATACCCATTTGGACAGGGAATATTTGAAAGGGACTATCATCCAATTTCACCCGCGTAATTAAGTAATAGATAGCAATTAATAAATGTTACCACTGCTTTTAATAACATATTTATTTAATTAATTTAGGCGTTCATAACCAATTGATATCATCGTAAAATGAAGTTTAAAATTTTTCATGCAGCTGCAACTGCATTTATGTTATTTACAGTAACTATTTCTGTGGCGCAAAACAAAGTGTTGGTTTATACCAAAACCGCTGCCTTTCACCATAATTCTATAGCAGCCGGTAGTGCTGCCATCACCAAACTGGGTGCTGCTAATGGTTTTACCGTTGATGTAACTGCTGATTCTTCAAAAATTGAAGAAAGCAATTTAAAAAAATATGCCGCCGTGGTATTTTTAAGTACCACCGGTAATATGCTTAGCCCATATGAACAAGTTGACCTTGAGCGATATATTCAAGCGGGCGGTGGCTTTGTGGGTATACACGCTGCTGCTGATGCCGGTTATGATTGGAAATGGTATGGCCGTTTAGTTGGCGCTTATTTTGATAATCACCCGCGCCCGCAGCAGGCTACCATAAATGTAATTGATAAGACTCATCCGTCAACTACTATGCTACCCGAAAAATGGTCGCGCCAGGACGAGTGGTATAACTATAAAAGTATAAACCCTGATATTAAAGTATTGCTAAACCTGGATGAAAAAAGTTATACCGGCGGGAGAAACGGAGATAGGCACCCAATAGCATGGTATCATGATTTTGACGGTGGCCGTGCATTTTATACAGGGTTAGGACATGCGGATGCAGCATTTAGCGAGGATTTGTTTTTACAGCATTTATTGGGTGGTATTAAGTACGCCATAGGCAATAATGTAAAGTTAAATTATGCTAAAGCTAAATCACAACACGCTCCTGATCAAAACCGTTTTACCAAAACGCAGTTGTTTACCGGCCAATTATATGAACCTACTGAAATGACCATATTGCCAAATCTTGATGTGTTAATAACCCAACGTCATGGTCAAATATCTTTATATAAAAACAGCACTAAGAAAGTTCAAAGTGCCGGTATATTAAAGGTGTATGATAAAGCCAGTGTTAAAGGCGTAAACGCCGAAGAGGGTTTGTTAGGCATACAAAAAGACCCTGATTTTGCCAGGAATCATTATGTGTATATTTATTACAGCCCTGCAGATGTATCGGTTAACCGTTTATCGCGCTTTGTGTTTACTAATGATAAGATAGACCTGAAATCAGAAAAAATAATACTGGATGTGGCAGCTCAGCGCGAAATTTGCTGTCATACAGGTGGTTCAATAGCTTTTGGCAAAGATCATACTTTGTTTTTGTCAACAGGCGATAACTCGACACCATTTGATGAGCCTAACGCAAAAGGTAAACCTAATATCAATTCGTTTGCGCCATTGGATGACAGGGAAGACTATAAGCAATGGGATGCCAGAAGATCAGCAGGTAATACGAATGACCTGCGTGGTAAAATACTACGTATAAACATAAAACCTGATGGAAGTTATACTATACCTGAAGGCAACCTGTTTAAACCCGGCCAAGCCAATACCCGTCCGGAAATATACGTAATGGGTAATCGTAACCCTTACCGTATATCAGTTGATAAGAAAAGAGACTTTTTATACTGGGGCGAAATTGGCCCTGATGCGGCTAAAGATAGCATGGCTACCCGTGGACCTAAAGGTTATGACGAGTTGAACCAGGCACGCCAGGCAGGTTATTTTGGCTGGCCATTATTTGTTGGTCCAAATTTACCGTATCGTGCTTATGATTTTAATACAGGTAAATCAGGAGCGCCATTTGATCCGGCGAAGCCGATAAACAATTCGGCAAATAACACTGGTTTAAAAGAATTGCCGCCTGCACAGCCTGCATTTGTATGGTATCCGTATGAGGCATCTTCTAATTTTCCACAAGTAGGCGCTTCGGGCAGATCGGCTATGGCTGGCCCGGTTTATAATGCTGATGAATATAAAAACCCTAACATGCCGGCTTACTATAATGGTAAGATGTTTTTTTATGAGTGGATGCGTGGATTTATCAAACCTATAACCTTACAGCCTAATGGCGACTTTGATAAAATGGAGCCATTTATGGAGGATACCAAATTTAATGCACCAATTGATATGGAAATGGGCCCTGATGGTAAGCTATATGTGTTAGAATATGGCACAGGTTGGTTCACGGCAAATAAAGATGCCGGCCTTGCCCGCATTGATTATAATGCCGGTAATCGTGCGCCTGCAATAACAAAGTTAACCACCAGCAAAGACGCAGGAACATTGCCATTTAAAGTTACTATATCAACAGTAGCTAAAGATCCTGAAAATGATGCTATAGTTTCTTACACCTGGAACCTAGGTAACGGGGTTAAAAAGGTAACTACTTTGCCAAAAGTAACTTACACATATACCAAAAAAGGCAATTACACCATTTCTGTTACCGCTAAAGATAAAAAGAGTGCTGCAAGCAAAAGTGATAAAACCGTTAGTGTTTATGCAGGTAACGACGCCAATATTATTGCAGCCAATTTAGCGGCGCTTAGAAATGCAGCACAACCGGGTAAAGTATTGGTACAGCAACTGGATTGTAAAACCTGCCATAAAGAAAACGAAAAATCAATAGGCCCGTCATTTACTGATATCGCTAAAAAATATCCGCATGATGCAACCGTACAGGAACGATTGATAAGAAAAGTACAAGGTGGCGGTGCCGGTAACTGGGGCGATGTAGCTATGCCTGCACACCCTGATATGAAAGCTGATGATTTAAAGAAAATAGTTGACTGGATATATACGCTGGCACCAACAGCTAAGTAATTAATATTTATAAAAAAAATAAAACGGCCTGTAGCAATATGGGTCGTTTTTTGTTTATGATATATTAGTGAACCAACCTTACCATGCATTTAACATCTTTATCATTAACGTACCATTCCACACAATATCCTTGCGGATCAATATTTGGAAGATCAGTTAATTGAGTAAATGCATTGCCAATACTTGGTATATCCTTCATGTAATCATGAATGGATATACAGGCGTAATTTCCTTTGGGAAGGGTAAGAGTATCCAGATTTAACTTTTCTGCTTCACCTGCAGTTATTTCTTCAGCACCGGCTTTGTAAATTATAGTCCCATTTTCTGGTCGGGATATGCCTAAATACTTTCTTTCGGTAGAGTAGGGTATCATTTTATGTAATGTTTGATGAGTTGCCAAAATACCATCCGGAAATGATGAGGCTTCTACATACATCACTTTAATGTCTTTATCAAAAAATACGGTTTCCATAAGTGTAAATTTATATTACAAATCTGTATAATGTTATGCAAGGTAAAAGGGGGTAGAAATGACAATCAGAGGGTGTATATACGACAACAATAAAGGCCCACTTTTAACTAAAGATGGGCCTTACAATATTTAGATTTAAGATTTACTTACGATAACCGCTGCAAATTGGTGCAGTTGTAACTTGTGCCTTTAATGGAATACGTTTATTGGAAGCCCTTGATTGTTGGTTACATTGTCCTAATAAAACATAGATGATAATAAATATTACAATGGTTGAAAGACAACCACCGCCTAATTTCTTAGCACCCCAAGCCGCAATAATAAATCTGAAAAACCTGTTCATATGTTTTATGATCTATAACCCGGCTCTTGCATTACTTCATCCAATTTCTGATTAGCAAACTGTTTGGCTTTGTCCATCCACTCAGGTGCTTTCTCGGTCAGGTCATCCAAAATGCTGGTTCCATCTTCTCTTTTTTTAGTAATTTGTGTGATGCCGTAGGCTACTGCCGCGCCTAACAAGGCAAATTTTAATATGCTCATAGTGTATCTGTTTTTTAGTGATAATAACAATCATTATGCCATCCGGTATTTAAGTGGGATCATTGTTATTGTGTGACTCACAATTGTAACTTTTTACTGAATAGTGTATATTTTATGGCAAAACATACGATATTGTAATCGATTTCAATTATAGCCATGAATTATAAACCAAACACTATAAAATGTGTATTACTCACATTTTACGTATTGATTTTTTTAGGAGTTTCACACTCTGTTTTAGCAAATGACCCACCTGCCTCCAAAAAATGGGTAGGCACATGGGGTACAGCCCGCCAGTTGGTTGAACCAAACAACATGCCACCTGCTCCGGGTTTAACTAATAACACACTGCGCCAGGTATTAGCTGTGTCTATTGGTGGCAAAAAATTGCGTTTAAGGTTCTCTAACGAGTTCAGTAAGGATGCCGTTAACATGAAATGGGTACAAATTGCCGTTTCAAAGGGTGGTAGTGATATTGACCAATCAACCGTTAAAACATTAAAATTTAGTGGTAAGGATGAGGTTACTATGGCACCAGGCAAAGAAGTTACTTCAGATGAGGTTTCATTTAACCTGGCACCACGATCATTAGTAGCCATCACGATCGCGTATGGTGAAACATCGCAAACAACAACAGGGCACCCTGGCTCACGTACTACGTCTTATATATTGCCGGGAAATAACGCTGCTCCTAATACTGATTACACCAATGCTGTTAAAACAGACCATTGGTATAATATTGTAGCTATAGATGTAGAGAACAATAACAAAAATGCAGGTGCCGTTGCCACATTTGGCGATTCTATAACAGATGGTCGTGGTTCTGGTACTAACAAGCAAAACCGCTGGCCGGATATTTTGGCCATGAGTTTACTGAAAAATAAAGACACTCAAAATGTTGGCGTGCTTAATATGGGCATAGGCGGTAATGCGGTGTTGCGGGGTGGCTTAGGGCCATACGCGCTTAGCCGTTTTGAGCATGATGTGTTAAATCAGGCCGGTATAAAATGGGTTATTATATTTGAAGGGGTGAACGATTTGGGTGGAGCCGTTAGAAGAGACAGCGCTACTGTAGCTAAAATTGGTTCAGATTTAATTGTAGCATTTGAAAAAATGATAACTGACGCACATGCCAAAGGCATTAAGGTTTATGGTGCTACTATTACGCCATTTAAGAAAAATGGGTATTACAGTGTGCATACCGAAGCTGCGAGACAAAAGGTTAACCAATGGATACGCACCAGCGGTAAATATGATGGGGTTATTGATTTTGATAAAACTGTACGAAGCTCTATAGATCCTGAAGTGATGATGGAAGAAGTAGTACCGGGCCCTAATGCTAACGACTATCTCCATCTTAACGAAAAGGGATATGCGATGATGGGCGAAAGTATTGACCCCAAGTTATTTAAATAGAAGTTTTGTAGTAAATGATAGCTAAGGTTTTAATAGGAAGGGGTTGGCCTAAAGTTTTACTATTGATATTATTTGCATTTAATGCAAATGCGCAGGTTGCTGATACCGTTAAAATATCAATAAATTCAACCGCCGGGCTTCAGTTTGATAAAGCACGTTTTGCAGTATTACCGGGATCAATAGTATCGTTAACGTTTAAAAATGCTGATGATATGAGCCACAACCTGGTTATTACTAAACCGGGCGAGCGTTTAAATGTAGTTAATGAAGTTCAGGCTATGCAGCCAGATGTTGCCGAAAAATCAGGTTTTGTTCCAAAGTCCGATAAAGTATTATTCGCTATTCCTTTGTTGCATCCGGGAGAAACCAAAAGGCTTGTATTTAAAGTTCCTGCAGTAGAAGGTATTTATCCTTACGTATGTACTTTTACAGGGCATGGTTATATTATGTATGGTGCCATGTATGTTACCCGCGGTAAATTACCTGCTATTCAAAATGATTTAAATGTTCCGCCTACCAGGAGGAACGATGGTACGCATGATGATGACGACCATGATATGTCGGCAATGGCAATGGGCACCACACCTGCCGCAGGGTTACCAAACGCACCAAAGTTTACGGCTACCAGTCATCCATACAAAGTTGAACCTCCAACTATTTACCGAATTTTTATGCCCAATACAGGGCCGGCGGCTATTGCGGTAAACCTTCCGGGTAACATTTCTTATTGTTGGGATGCCAGTACAAGTTCGTTAGCATACGCCTGGTCCGGAGGGTTTTTAGATAATAGCCAGCATTGGAAGGGTAACGGAAACGCCTTCGCTAAAATTATGGGTGAGCTATTTTATAATGATGGTAAAAACTCGGGTTTTAGAATAGGTAAGGAGAGTAATAAGCCGGCTGCTGATTTTAAAGGATATCGTTTACTAAATAAATACCCCCAGTTTATGTATAAACTGGATGGTGCCGATGTTACGGAAGTAATATCCAGTACACAATGGGAGGGTAAAGGACTTACGCGCAATTTTACATTTAATAACCTTAAAAAGGACCTTTATTTTGTAACTAATGTTACAGATGGAATGATCTATTCCTCATCCGCAGGAAAATGGAAGAATGGTGTATTAAAATTAACTGCCAAGCAGGCAAAGCAATTTACCATAACAATGGTTGCAAAACCCGTAATTAATGCAAGTCATGAGCACTAAATTTATTATTAAATACGCTGTTTTATTAATAGTTGCGGGATTATTAAGTAACGTGAGCTATGCTCAGCAGCCTAGAACCAGAACTCCTCCTGTTCCTCCACCTGTTAAGCCGAACCCTGCATACCGGGTAGAGAGTGTTGAAATGCCGGATGGGCTTTCTGCAGAGACCGGAGCAATTGATTTTATGCCAGATGGCAGGCTGATTGCTTGTTTTCATAGGGGCGAGGTAATGACTTACACACCATCAACCAAACAATGGAAGCTTTTTGCCTCAGGGGTGCATGACCCGCTTGGGATTATGGTAATCAGCAATAACGAAATATTATTGATGCAGCGTCCTGAACTTACTCGTATAAAGGACACGGATGGCGATGGCGTGGCCGATGAATATTTAACCGTAACAGATGATTATGGATTGAGTGGTAACTATCACGAATTTGCATTCGGGCCTGTTAAAGATAAAGACGGGAACCTTTTTATATCGCTTAATACGGCATCAAATGGTGCCGGAATACGTAAAGATACCAGGGGAGAAGTGGATACCGTAGGTGTAAAATCACGCATGTATTCGGCAGTAAATTACCGTGGTTGGGTACTTAAACTTACCCCTGATGGAAGGTTGATACCTTATGCACCTGGTTTCCGCTCGCCAAACGGTTTAGGATTTGATTTGAAGGGCAACTTACTGGTAACCGACAACCAGGGCGATTGGTTAGGCACCAGTCATTTATATAATGTAAAAGAGGGCAAATTTTATGGACATCCAGCAAGTTTATTATGGACAAAAGGGTGGAACAGGGGCAACCCCGCATTATTACCCGTAGCCGAGTTGGATAAAATGCGTACGCGCCCTGCTGTTGAGTTTCCAAACTCGTTAATTGCAAACTCGCCCACACAGCCACTTTGTGATACTACCAAAGGTAAGTTTGGCCCGTTTGCAGGGCAAATATTTGTAGGCGAGATGAATAGGGAACGAATTAACCGCGTGATGCTGGAAGAAGTTGCGGGCGAGTTACAAGGGGCCTGTATTTCGTTTTTGGATAACCTGGGTTTGCGAAAAGGAAATAATAGATTGGTTTTTGCTGCAGATGGTAGCTTATGGACTGGGCAGACAGACCATGGCTGGGCAGGCGATAAAGGTATACAGCGTATTGTGTTTACCGGTACTACACCAATGGATATTTTAAACATGAGCCTTACCAAGGAAGGCTTTGATATCACCTTTACACAACCCGTAAGCGAAGCAACTGCAAGCAACCTAACCTCTTATGCTTTTAAACGTTATTATTATGAATACCATGCTGAATATGGCTCAAAGCAATTTGATGTAACACCTGTAAAAGTAACACAAGTAAAGTTATCACCTGATCATAAAAAAGTATCATTGGCTTTGGAAGAATTAAAACCGGGCTATATCTACCAACTGGACCTAACCGGCATTACTTCTGCAAACGGGCTTGCACTGCAGAACAGCCCGATATGCTATACGCTTAATAATTTGAGATAAGCCCGCTGCTTATCTCAAATTATAGTATAATTATTTTACCTCGGCTAAATACTTATGTACAAAGCTTATAGCCATTGAGCCCTCACCAACGGCGGATGCTACACGATTCATGGCGCCGGCACGTACATCGCCGGCAGCAAACACGCCGGGACAACTGGTTTCTAATAAGTAAGGATCGCGTTTTTGTTTCCATGTCTTGGCAAAAGTGTCGTATGTTTTTAACTCTCTGCCGGTTTCAATAAAACCTTTGTCATCTTTAATAATGCTTAGCGACAGCCAGTCTGTAAATGGTTTGGCGCCTATAAAAATGTATAAAGCATCGGCATTACGTATTTCAACCTGTTTTGATTCAATGTTGATCAGCTGTAGTTTCTCCAATTTATCAGAACCCATAGCTTCAGTAATTTCAGTTTTGGGTAGTAAATAAATATTCTTGGTAGCTTTTATTTGGTCTATCAGGTAGGCAGACATGGTACTAGTCAGATCTTCCTTACGGATGATGATAAATACACTTTTTGCAAATTTAGACAGGTACATGGCAGCTTGCCCCGCTGAGTTACCACCACCAACCACATAAACCTCTTTGTCTTTACAAGCCGTGGCTTCGGTCATGGCTGCGCCGTAGTATATACCGGCACCTGTAAAGTCATTAATGCCTTTAGTATCCAGTTTTCTATAATCTACACCTGTAGTAATAACCACACTACGGGTATTTATCTCGCGGTCGCCATCCAGCAATATTTTTTTATAACCATCTTTTTGTTCAATGGCCCTAACCGATTGTGGCGAAAGAAATTCGGTACCCAACCGTGTCGCTTGTGTCATTGCACGACGAGTTAATTCGGCCCCGCTTAGTCCTGTAGGGAAGCCCAGATAATTCTCAATACGCGAACTTGTACCTGCCTGTCCGCCCGGCGCGCGTCGTTCTACCAAGAGTGTTTTTAACCCTTCTGATGCGCCGTATACACCTGCAGCTAAACCAGCTGGGCCAGCACCTATGATCACGACATCATACATATCGTAATTCTTAAGTTCAGGGTTTAAACCAATTTTAGCCGCTACTTCAACAATACCCGGTGTAGCCAAATAAGTTCCGTCTTCTAAAAAAATAACAGGCAGATCTTTTTCGGAAAGATTGTTAAGTTCCAGTAGTTGTTTTGCTTCTTCTTCAATTTGAATATCCAGCCACTGATAAGGCACCAGGTTGCCGGCTAAAAAGTCTTTAAGCTCATGCGATTTTTGTGAATACTGGTAACCTATTACCTTAATTCCTTTAAAATCCGGTCTATGATCAACCAACCACATATCCAAAAGGTCTTCAATAACAGGGTACAGCTTTTCTTCGGGAGGGTCCCAGGGTTTAACCAGGTAATAATCCAGTTGTACAAGGTTAATGGCATTTATAGCCGCGTCTTTATCGGCATATGCTGTTAAAAGCACCCTTTTGGCTTGAGGATAAAATTTCATTGCGTTTTGCAAAAAGCCAATACCGTCTAGTTCGGGCATCCTTTGGTCTGATATAAATAAGGCTACTGTTTCGCCTTTGTTTTTTAGCTCAAGTAAACTATCCAACGCTTCTGATACCAGGTTTGTGCCCAATATTTTATACGTGTCTCTAAAACGGCTTTTTAGGTCGCGCATTAAGGCGCGCAATACCTGGGTATCATCATCAATGCAAAATATAATAGGCAGATCCATAGTGTGTTTTATCAATTAAATTTTATTTACCGTCAATAGGAAAAGCAACTGTAAAAGAGGTTTTACCCGGCTGCGAAGTTACTTTTATTGAACCTTTATGTTGTTTAACAATTTTAGTAACTACATCCAATCCCAGCCCGGTGCCCTTACCAACTTCTTTGGTGGTAAAAAATGGGTCAAATATGCGATTTTTTACTTCATCAGGTATACCAGGGCCATCGTCTGTTATGGTAACTTCTACGCATTGCTTATCCCGCCCGGTTTTAATTTGCAGTGATCCCTTTTCGTTAACTTCCATGGCATCAAGCGCGTTATCAATCAGGTTTGTCCATACCTGGTTTAATTCACCAATCATAGCATTAACTTCTGGTAAGGTGGTATCAAATTGTTCATCTACCTTTATATTGCCGTGGCGTATTTTATGCTGAAGCATAGTTAATGTATTGCGAATACCATTATGGATATCCGCATATTGTTTGCCGGTGCCCTGATCCATGTGGGTGAAGTTTTTTACCGCACCCACCAACTCGGCAATACGGCGCGAGGCATCTTCCATGTCCATCACCATTTTTTCGGTCACCAGGTTATTATTTATCCAATTGAATACGGCTGATAGGGAGTTGTCAGGTATATGTGTTTTAAAATTGTCAAGGTCTTGTATGGTAAATCCAAATTCAACCATATTCTCGGCTATTTCCGCGCTGTTCTCCACATCAAATTGGCCCATCCAATCAATCATATCATCCTCTGCATCTGCGCGCTGCATCATGGTCAAATTTTTAGGACGATCGCGGTTTAAAACGGCAAATAGCTGGTCGTTAACTAAACCGACCGCCTCTTCCGTTAGTTTAACCGCCATTACTTTTTTAAAGGTATTAGGCGTAAGTTTAAGATGTTTTAATAATGATGATGAACCACGCACTATGGCGGCTGCAGGATTATTTAATTCATGTGCCAAACCTGCGGATAATTTACCCAGCGCCATCATTTTTTCATTTTGCTGTTCAAGGGCGGTAAAATCTCTTACCCTGGTGGTCATTACGTGTACCAACGCTTGCGTAAGTTCAAACTGGGTACGTATCATGGTTTCAGTAAGTTCCTTGGGGAATAAAAGATATTCGGTATCAGCAAATGCTTCGCCTATGCCAATCACTTTCTTGCCTCGTGAATAAGGCAGGTAACCTGTTATGGCTTTTTCCTCAAACGTTAGTACTTCGCGCGTTTCGCTACCCTGCATAATATTGATGCGAAATCCACCCTTAATAATAATAAAGGTTCCCTTTAGAGGTTCGCCCGGCGAAAATAATCTTTCGCCTGCTGCTAGCTTAAATTGCCCGCTGTTGTCAATAAACCATTGTAATTGGTCAATTGGTACGTCTTTTAATGCCTCTATATTTTGCAGCCACTCGGCTGTTACTTTATCCATAGGTTGGTTGTTGTGTAGTTGTATCAAAAATAGCTATTATGCGGCTATTTAAAATTGATGTTTTTCTTTTTTATTCAGTATAATTTGTATACTTGAATTAACCAAGTAGATCTAGTTATGAATTCTCGCAGAAATTTTTTACAAAAGATGGGCCTGTCGGCTGTGGCATTAAAGTTAGCCCCTCTTGCTAGTTTGGCAAGTGATAAGTCCGAAACAACAGTTGCACCTTATGATGGTCCGGTTTTACGTGTAGCTATAATGGGTATTGGTACTTATGGCAACATTGTAGCCAGAGCCATCCAAACCTCTACAAAAGCTAAATTAGTGGGTGTAATCAGCGGTTCGCCGGCAAAAGTTAAAGACTGGCAAACCAAATATGGCATTCCTGATAAAAACGTTTATAACTATGACAATTTTGAGAATATAAAGAACAACCCTGATATTGATGCCATCTACGTTATTGTTCCTAACTTTTTGCATAAGCCATATTTACTACGAGCCGCAAAAACGGTAAAATATGTGATAAGCGAGAAGCCACTGGGTTTAAACGCGAAGGAAGGGCAGGAAATAGTTGACGCTTGTAAAAAAGCCGGTGCTAAGTTATTAGTAGGGTACCGCATGCATTTTGAACCTAAAAACCTGGAAATAATAGCGATGAGGCAAGCCGGAGATTTTGGAAAAATACAATATTTTACAGGGAATGGAGGATTTAGAATTGGTGACCCAACACAGTGGAGATTGGATAAAGCAAAAGCCGGTGGGGGCTCAATGATGGATATCGGTATTTACGCTATTAACGGCGCACGGTATTTAATAGGCGAGGACCCGATATGGGTAACAGCCCAGGAAGCACCAAAATCAGACCCTGTAAAATTTAAAGAAGGAGTTGACGAAACTATAACTTTTCAAATGGGTTTCCCAAGCGGGGTTATTGCCCAGTGCCTTTCAACCTATGCCATGAATAATGTGGATAGGTTTTTATTGATCGGTGCGAGAGGGTATGCAGAACTAAACCCGGCAAATGGGTATGGGCCGTTAAAGGGTAAAACACATAAAGGAGATTTAAAAGCCGTATCGCCACCCATGCAGCAAACTATACAAATGGACGAAATGGCCGGTATATTCCTGGAAGGTAAAACCCCTGTAGTGCCTGTTGATGGCGAGGAAGCCGTGAAGGACCTGAAAATAATTGATGCTATTTATGCCGCGGTTAAATCAGGTCAAAAAGTACCGCTAAAATTGTAATTACTTAATTGAACATAAATAGAAAAGCCTCATAAGTATGAGGCTTTTTTTATAACGATTTATTATAACTAATAAAGTTTTGGTGCAGCATTCAATTGCGGAAAACCACGCTGATGCCAGTATGGATAGATGGGGTCGGTAGCGCTGGCGGCATCCAGTTTTTTAACCTGCTCTATCGTCAGGTTCCACCCTATGGCGCCAAAGTTATGTTTTAGCTGTTCTTCATTACGGGCACCAACTATTATGTTAGCTACGGTTGGCCGTTGTAATAACCAGTTTAATGATACCTGGGTTAATGATTTACCAGTTTCCTCCGCTACTTCATCTAATACATCGATAATTCTATAAAGTCTTTCATAATTCACAGGAGGGCCTTGTTCGCCTCCCTGTACCAGCCGGGTATCTTTTGGCTGCTGCCCACGTCGGTATTTACCGGTTAATAACCCTGCTGATAGGGGACTCCATACAATAGTGCTTACATCGTGCTTTATACCTAAAGGCATTAGTTCCCATTCAAACTCTCGGTCCAATAAGGTATAATAGGCCTGATGAGCAATATAACGCGACCAGCCATAATGCTCGGAAATAGATAACGACTCCATCAAATGCCAGCCAGAAAAATTGGAACAAGCGATGTATCGAATTTTGCCGCTCGTTACCAAATCATCTAAAGCACGCAAGGTTTCTTCCATAGGTGTATTGGCATCAAAACCATGCATGTGATAAATATCTATATGGTCGGTACCCAATCGCTTTAAGCTGCTTTCGCATTCTTTTATAAGGTGCAATCGGGAAGAACCATAATCATTTGGCCCGTCACCCATTGGAAAGGTAGCTTTTGTTGAAATAAGCACCCGGTTTTGCAAGCCCTTAATTGCCTGCCCCAATATTTCTTCGGCCATGCCGTTTGAGTATACGTTGGCTGTATCAAACAAATTAACACCCGCATCCAGGCAAATGTTAACCAGTTTGGTGGCCTCTGCAACATCAGTACTGCCCCAGGCTTTAAAAAAGTCATTACCGCCGCCAAAGGTGGCCGTGCCAAAACTTAATGCCGGTACACGCAAACCCGATGCGCCTAATTGTCTGTATTCCATAGTTTATGATAGATTGATTATTATAAGGCTAAAAGTAATAAAAAAAGCCTTATACAAGGGTTAACATAACTTAACACATTTTTAATTAAATTTTATGCAATTTGTTGATAATTAGATACTTAATAAAAATAGTGTAAAATATGTTAATAACGAATACGTCAGTAAAGTTGAACCTAAAATTATTATTAATTATTGATAATCAATTGATTGACAATATTTGAATGCCGCTTCAAGCCTTTGTAGTGGCATTTTTTTATATTGGCTCAGCACTATGTTGGGAGAAATATTGAGTAACCTTGTTATGCTTCAATACGGTAGGATTTTCTTTGGTACCGATACCGTTTTTCATTTTTGCTGTAACTTACGTTTATATAGCATTTCAAAATTCGCTATTACATCATCATAACTTTTACGATCAATAAATACATCGGGATTATAAGGGTCACCAGGTTTACGCTTATTGTGCATTTTAAACTGTGCCGCATGCGAAGCCAGGAATATATCGAATTGTTGCTTTTTTAACAGATCAAAAGTGTACTTATAGTCTTTATCAATATTAGGATAAGTAGCCATTCCATGTAAATTGGCATCATCATACACGGTAGGCATATTGGCTATAAAAACCCGGTAAGTGCGCTTATCATCCTTTACATCAAACAAATAGCTGGTAGCACCTAGGGTATGCCCGGGAGTATGCAAAGCAACTATTTTCATGTCACCCAATTTTATGGTATCGTGCTCATGTAATATTCCATCCGTTTTAACTGCTTTAAAAGTAGGCCCCTTACTACCAAAAACATAGTCGGATGCACCACCGTCAGCCAATACAGGGGCATCATGTTCGTTTATCCAAATTTTGGCATTGGTCTCTTTTTTAATATCAGCCATACCTGCAACATGATCCCAATGGGCATGGGTGGCTAACAATATCTTAATATCACTAAACTTAAAGCCTAATTTTTCGATATGCTCACGTATCATTTCAGTTTGTGTTGCCAGGCCTGTATTTATCAAAATATTTCCCTGCGGTGTAGTAATTAGATAGCAAGCCAAATCATAAGTACCTACATAATATAGATTACTCGCAATACGGAATGGCTCATAGGGGTAATACCATTTGGGATCATTAAGGGGCGGGGGCACCAGCGTTTGGGCCTTAACAAATGAATTGACAAACAAAAAGTTAACAGTCACTATGGCTATCTTAACCGTGATTTTAAAATTAGGCATGTTGGTTATAATTGTTTTTAAAGGTATGTTTTATTTAACCACATCTGTAATAAAAAAGCCCTATACGTATCGTATAAGGCTTTGGTAAATTATTATTGGTAGGATAATTTATTTAATACTTGCAGGAGCCACGCTTTGCATATAGCTAAGGTCGCGTACCGGGCGTTCAACCTCATAAGGAATAGGCATACCACTAAACGTTTGGAAATAAAGTATACTCGCATCCTTCCATACCTGCGCGTCGCGTACGTGTATGCGCAGGCGACCTTGTACATTGGTAAAACGTTCCTGGTCCACAAAAGGCTCGGCCATGTCCCAAACTACTTGAAACTGGCGTACCTGCTTTACTCCGGTATCATATTTAATACAAAGTTCGTCCCATAGGGTGCGTCCGCTTTTCATTTTATATGTCCACGGCACATGGTTAAACCATAGCAGGTATATCTCAGGGCAATTCTCTAACGATCCAAAAATGCTGGCAAGCGGCTCATGGTATTGACTAACAGCATTGGTACCAGTTTTAGTTCTATTAAAACCGATGCCTTGTTTATCGGCTTTATGATAATATGGAGGCGTCCAATCAGCACGTTGGCGTGGCGGTGCATACCACGAACCCGGACCATAATGATCATACGCCGAAAATTGGTGGTGCAATCCAAGCGGCATCATATAATTAACGGCTGCCTCACGGCTATCCAGCATCATTTTTTTAACCGGAGCTAAAAAGCCGGCATCCCAGTTTTTGGCGGTCATAGCGCTTTTTGCTTCATCGGTAACGGGAGCAAAGGTTAGTTTTAACCATTCATCTGCTATCTGGGTGCTGGTTAAGGTATTGTCCCAGGCTAATCTGCCAAAGGCATACCAATTTGCTGCGGCAAACGGATGAGCGGTCCAATTGCTATCTAAACCTATATTTGATACACCTGCAATAGCTGTATATTTTTGGGGATAGATGCTACCATCAGTAACCTTACCAACAGTACTGCCTGCACCGGCTTGATAAGTATCGCTTTTTAGACATTCTTCCCACATGGTTGAAAGAAAGACCAGATGCTTAGCCTGACCCAAATATTCTTGCATGATCTGAAATTCAGGCATCACTGATGTTTTCTTCATAGTGCCAAACAGTGGGCTGAATGGCTCTCTTGGCTGAAAATCAACCGGGCCGTTTTTTACCTGAATAATTACATTGTCCCTAAATTGGCCATCAAGCGGCATAAACTCCTGAACGGCTTGTTTTGCCCTGTCGGGGTCATTGGCCGCGTATACAAATGCGCGCCACATAACTATTCCGCCAAAAGGTTTAACGGCATCTGCAAGCAGGTTTGCACCATCAGCATGGCTACGTTTATAATCTTGTGGACCAGGTTGCCCCTCGCTATTAGCTTTAACCAAAAAACCGCCAAAATCTGGTATTAAAGCATATATCTCTTTAGCTTTTGCTTGCCAATATTTAATAACTTCCGGATCAAGTGGGTCTGCGGTTTTTAAACCGCCCTGACGTATAGGCGATGCGAAGTTTGGAGCAATGTATATCTTCATGCCATATGGGCGCATGGCCTTGGCAATAGCTGCTGCTTTTTTCAGATAAGGAGCCGAAAGCATCATTGGTGAGGCATTTACATTGTTTATCACTGCCCCGTTTATTCCTACAGATGCATTAATGCGTGCATAATCTTTCCATCGGCTCAAATCGCCTGCGTTAACTGTAACAGAGTCCTTTTCATTACGCCAGAAGATGGATTTTCCGGCAAAACCATGCTCTATACTACCTGTTGGGTTATCCCAATGGTTAAGCAAGCGATGTTGGTAAGATGGGTTACTTGAGACATTATTGGTTGACTGTCCGGTTACCATTCTGCGCAACAGATCATACACCCCATACAAAATACCGGCATCAGTACTGGCGGTAATTATACTTCCATTAATTTTAAAGCCTCCCGGCTTTATAGTTTTGTCGTTTTTTACCACCAGTTGAACAGTGGTATTGGGCGTGCCTTGCCAAAATTGGATAAGTTCCTCTTTGGCCACATCAAGCGTAGCTGATTTTTTGCCTGACACTATCACCTTTACAGGTTTTGCAGGGCCTTTTCTTAGCCAAAGGTCATAGCCGTTTTCTGCTTTAACAAAAATACTGCATAATACAGCTATTGAAAAAGCAACAGTAAATTTAATAATTGATCTGTTCATTTTTACGATTTATAATACTCAATTATAGCAAATATATTACTATAACTCATCTTAAGTTTGCTTCAAGTCAATGTCGTTAAATCGTTACAACAGAAAATTTAGTTTTTCATTTTACGGTAGTAAAAATTATCCCGTTTAATAGCATGTAATTGATGCCGCAATAGTACTTGAACGTGTAGCAGAAAGCGCTCAAAAAACAAATCGTCGTGAATCAAAAAATAGCAGCAAACATTAATAGTTCAAAAATTAATACATATAACCAATTTTTCATAACACCTCTCAGCAGATAGATATCTATAAGGTCTATTTGCTATAAATAATAATGTCAATAATACATTTGTCTTCATATTGGAAACATTTGGACACGTCAAGAACAGCCTCCCAATATAAATTTGCCTTATAAACCAATTACTCTTAAAAGAAACTTATGCTTTTTGAAAGAAAACTTTAAAGTAGTTTTCTTTCGATTATCACTATTGTTTAACCTAAACTTAACCTATGAAAAAAATCAACTAACCTACCACCATCAATAGGTGGGCGAACTTTAGGTACCCATCTTCAAAATTGTCAGCATCTTATTTCAGGTGCTTTATATTATTTAATTATAGTTCATTTTATGAGAAAAAGATACTATTTATCAACTAGTAGAGTTTCACCAACTCACAATTTATTATTTATAATAAAATTTAGTGTAGTACTTATATGCATTTTTTCTTTCAACTCATTGGCAGCCAGAAGCCTGAAAGATCATGAAAATTTAAGCACACTAAATGCAGTGTTACCTATAACAGGAAAGGTTATTGACGAAACTCGCCAGCCCCTTATTGGAGTAACCATACAAGAAAAAGGTACAAATAATAGGACCCAGACAAGGGTTGACGGCTCTTTCAGTATTACCGTTGCTAACGAAAAGTCAATTTTAGTGTTTAGTTATATAGGATATAATCCTTTGGAATTACCAGCACCTTCAATTACAAACACAATACAAATGACAGCTGTAGCCAATGTTATGGAAGATGTCATAATTGTTGGTTACGGAACACAGAAAAAACAAAGTGTACTTGGAGCAATTTCACAAGTAGATGCAACCGTACTGCAAAGAGCCGGAGGGGTATCCAATATAGGGGCTGCTTTAACAGGAAATATTCCGGGTATTACTACCATACAAAGTACTGGTGCGCCTGGTCTGGAAGACCTCACTATAACTATCAGGGGCCAAAGTACCTGGAATAACAGTAGCCCGCTTGTTTTGGTAGACGGAATTGAGCGCTCAATGGCTGGTTTGGATATTCAATCAGTACAAACTATTTCTGTGTTAAAAGATGCATCTGCTACCGCAGTTTTTGGGTAAAGGGTGCCAACGGCGTAATACTTATTACTACCAAAAGAGGAAGCGCAGGTAAAGCAAATATTAGTATAACTATGAATGCTACCATGAAGGCGCCCTCAAGGCTTCCGCCTAAATATGACTCATATGATGCTCTTAGGATTAGAAATTTAGCTATAGAACGTGAATTAGGTACACTCCCTGCATCATGGAGCAAGTATACACCTTTTGCTGAGTTGGATAAATATCGCAATCCTAAAGATTTAGCCGAAGCAGAACGATATCCTAACGTTGATTGGGTTGCAGAAACAACAAAAAAGACTGCAATGTCTTATAATCCCAATATCAGCGTATCTGGCGGAACAGACTTTGTTAAATACTTTACCTCTGTAGATTACCTTAATGAAGGTGACGTAATGAAAATTTACGAGAATAATAAAGGCTACAGAGCCGGTTTTGGGTATGAAAGGTTAAACGTGCGAAGCAACCTTGATTTTAAAATAACAAAAACCACTACTCTTTCTGCAAATTTGGCGGGCTTGTTTGGCGACAGACAAAGTACAACCAGCGGTTTTGAATATACTTTGTGGCAGGCGGCATACGTTAACCCGCCAGATATTAATCCGCCGAGGTTTGCTAATGGAAATTGGGGATATTATGCTCCGGATAACGTATCTGTAGCTAACTCCGTGTATCTTTTAGCTAACGGGGGTGTAAGAAGCACCAAAACTACCCAATTTAATACTGACTTTACTTTAAAGCAGGATTTAGGGATGGTAGTTAAAGGGCTTAGCTTAAAAGGAACAATTTCTCTTGATAATACATTTCAAGCCCAGGGAGGTATTAATGATGGTGGAGAGGCGTTTCAGCCCCGAAACGTCCCAAACCAACTAATTCCTACGTTATCTATATAAATGCTTTTAATGGATTTACTAGTAACGGTATTTAGATTTCTATAACTGGGGGTAAAAACTTTCACAGTCCCTGTCATGATATCTAAAATATTTAGCCCGTTATTAGTGCCAATCCATAGCTTCCCTTCATTATCAACAGCTAACGAATTGATTATATTATTACTTAAATTATGCGTTTTGTCCCCTTTTTTAAATAATTTGAATTTTGTGGCATCGGGTATAAGCATGTTTAAGCCGTCGCGTGTCCCAACCCATATTTTGCCACTTTTATCTTCGGTAATACTTTGAACATAATTATTGCTCAAACTTGCTGTATCGTTAGTTGAGTGGGCGTAGTGGTAAAACGAATGTAGTTTTCTATTATATAAAAACAAACCATTCTCAGAGCCTATCCAAATCCTACGTTTGCTATCTTCAAAAATACAAGTGATGTCTTTGGAAGATAATTTGCCATTAAGAGGGGAATATGGAAATTTGAATACCTTCTTTGAAAGAGGATTAAATACAATTAGGCCATTGGAAGTTCCTACCCACACCTGGCCAAAACAATCACTGTATATCGCTCGATAAACGTCGTACTGGTCATTACCTCCCAGGTAGCTAATTTTTTTAAAGGAGTCCGTCTTTCTATCATAAAGGTTTAAACCACCACCATTAGTTCCTATCCATAAATTTCCTGCTTTATCCTCGTGTAAAGATCTGATATCATTAGATAATATGCTGCCTTTATTGGCAGTATTGTGACGGTAAACGGTAAAATTATTCCCATTGTATTTATTTAGTCCATCTTCTGTGGCAAACCACATCAAGCCATATTTATCTTTTAAAATAGCCGTAACAATATTCGCTGAAAGACCGTCTTTTAAAGTTAGCGAAGTAAAGTTAATTACAGGCTTTCGGGCATAACTATCAGGGATAAAACAGATAAGGGCGAAAAAGGCGTATAAAAGCCTGCTCAATGTAAATCTATATAGGATATTTCCAGCAGCGTAAATATTATACATTAACTCTGGCTTTGCCGAAACAATATTTGTTATACTTTTCCGAACATTTTTACCATCAATTATAGTAACAAGTTGTATAAGTATAAAAGCTAAAAAGGCTTTTATACAATCCTTCGTTTTCATAAACATTCTTTATATTCTCTTGAAGTATTAATTTGTGCGCCAAACCATAAGTAGCAATACCTCAAACCAACAAATAAGGTCAAATACATAAATGCATTAAAGGGAATTTGTGTTTAGGCACAGTTTAGAATTCGCGTTATATAACAATTACAAGATAAATAAATTAATTTAATTTGTGTATCTAAACGAATTAAATAATATCGACAGTTGCCGGTTAATATAATCATATAACTATTAGCTTACAGTAACTTGCGAGGAGTTTATTGTGTACCTCAAAACAATTCATACGCATTGTTGTGTACATTTGTTACTTCATCCAAAAAAAGCCTTTCGATTATCTCTAAAGTCTTCTTAATCATCAGGTAGCAGGAGCAGGACTCGAACCTATGAATTTTACTACCTATATCAATGATTTGATGCCTATATATTCTTCTTTTAATTCAAGAAATATCTTACTTTATAGAGGTCTTTCAAAAGCTGAATTAGTATTGCTACACTTTTCAAGAAAAAGGGGCTACCAAAGACTCCTTGAATGCAACTGTCGCAATTATTTGAAAATGCATATTAAAAAGTGAAACAAATTTAGCTTTGCAACTACCATTAAATCAAGATGTTCAATTTATTAATTGGCTGTTTATCAGAAACTTATGCGCAGTTTGATGAGTAGGAGTGGTTCTTAAAATTACTCTCCGAATTAAGACCTTTTTTGTAGGAATTGATGAATAAAATAGGTTTTTGACCAAAAACAAAAGCCTGCAATCATTTGATTTTCAGGCTTTTAGTTTATTTTGATATCAAAACTTGCGGAGAGCTAGGGACTAACACCTTTGCAATACGTACGCAGGTTTGCTAAAATATTTGAACAATTTATACGTTTTTTATGTATGTCTTTGCGTAACCAACAACCAATAATGATTAATACAATTTTTGATAGGGTCAAATCTATTAATTCGCTAATTTTCATAGCCAATAAAATTGCGGATAAAAATGGTGTAGCTGATAAATACACAGCATTAAAAATACTTTATTTTGCTGAGGTAAAACACCTCAAAAAGTATAGTCGCTTGATTACGGGGATAGCATGCGCGTATGCCTCATGGCTCTACACCATCATGCAGTTACGATCTTTTGAAAAAAGGAATTGGTGAATCTAGCTTTGAGATTATCGATAATGAGAGATTTCCGCTGTCGACGCCAACTCGATGAACTTTCTGAAAGCGATATAGAATGTATTTTAGAGTCGTTAGCCGAAAATAAAGGGCTTGATTTCGATAATTTAAAAGCAAAAGCACACGATGTGGCATATAATAAAGCCGAAAGTGAGGCTAGGTCTTTTGTCCCTCTTGAATATATTATCGAACAAGAACAACTTCCTCAAGAACAAGTTTTATACATTAAAGAAAACTACGAGTTTTCAACCTGACTAAAATGTCTGCCTCATTAGGAGATTTTTTTCAAATGAGATAAAAGAAAAACTGGCTTCTGAAAAAGAAATATCTCTTAAAGGCATTGTATTAATTGATATTACCGAGTTTACTCAAGCTAAGGGTAAAAAGTATGCGGTTTTAATTGCAAAATCGAGATGTAACGAGTTTATTGGTATGGTTTCAATAAATACTAATAAGTCGTCTATTGGTAATGACGTGGTCATTAAAGTGGAAGATTATACGTTTCTGGATTACAATAGTCATATTTGCTGTGACGTAATCTGTGAGAAAACTGTTGACGAGTTACGTCGTTTTATCTTTAACAATCCTGATTGCATAAAAGGTGAGATCACCAACACATTTTAATACTGCAACAATTAAGTGAAAGTAGAGTTGTGACTAAAGCAACAAAAAAGAAGTTCTGTCTAATTGATTAAAGTTTTTTGTTACAACTTGATAAATTAACCGTGCGAAACTTTTGATAAATCGGTGGCATTACTTACTAGGACGACATCGTCAATTTTTGTAGTGTATCGTTTAGATAACCATTCCACTTTCTTACTGATGAAAAGTGGTCTGCGGGAGCATTGGGAGCATAGAATTGCAAAATCAACTAAGCCAATGAAGGCAAGGGTTAACCTAATTTTTCGGCTATTGAAATAATCAAAGAATTATGACAGATAACAGCACATTGATAGCATTGAGCGCATTCTCCGGTTTGGCAGGCGCAGTACTGACCCAAGTTTTAATTGGTCTGTTTAATTATTTAGGAGATAAGAGAAAGTCAAAGGATGCACTTAACAAGCAATACCGGGATAAGCAGATAGAGGTAGCGGAACAATTTTACTTTGTGACAGGTGAGACGATGAACAGGCTAAAAAAAAGCATCGAACATTGGAAGGACCTTAATAAAGCTAGAACTGAAGTAAGCATTAGCTTCTTTAATAAAGAGATTAAGGAGTTGGATGCTCATTTAGAAAAAGTTAAAGCTGAAAATTGGAAGCATAATCTAATAGATTTATACTTTAATGTTTCTCTATCTAAAACTGATTTAGTTATAGCCAACACAAAGTCACATACCTTGTTCCTTAATCTATTAGATACTGCTAGTAAAATCAGTAAAGGAAACGAAGCAGAGAAGGATACTCTACAAGGAAAATACCATATAGACATATTTGATTTATGTTCTCAATACGACGATATTTATAAGATACTTGAGAACGACATGCAAACCGTTAAGGCAGCGTTACAAAAAAGTTTTGAAATAACTAAGCAATGACTTGATTCAGTTTTATAGGAGGATTAAATGCTAACAAACAAGCTGAATTTATATCGAGAGTATATGCCAATGTACTTGCAAAGTTTAATGGTTATGCTTTTTATGAATATCCTTAACCAAACAAAGTTTTTTAATATCGGCTATTTTAATAACAAAAGGCGCGTACTTAGGCTTGTCTCCAATCATTTCGGTAGTGTTATCAGAGTGAGCTATTACTTCGTCAGGGTTATCACTGGCCAACAACCTTTTATACATACGGTAGTCGCCCCATTCAATATAATAGACTTCGCCAGGTAGAATCTTTTTATCTTTTATAACCTTTAGAGCTACCCAGCAACCATTTTCAAGATACGGGTACATTGAGTGCCCCCAAACAGGTAAAGCAAAATCACAATCCTCAATCCCAGGGAAATTCATACGGCCCACAGGTTGCATGTCGTTAATATCATTATAAACTTCAACACCGGATGCAGTAGCCGGAATTTCATACATTGGTATACCGTCAGCAACCTTTGAGACCGTAGGTGTATTATCATAGGGCCTATAGGAAGGGTCATCAATAAACTGGCTATAATGCTCCTTAAATACTTTTAATCTTTCAGGGTCGATGTTTTGGCGGCTCTTAATAATTTCGGTAATAGAGCTGGCCGAATTAAAGCCTAAAACTTCGGCTAACTGGGCGTTGCCGGTAAACGCGCGGCCCTTAAGCTGGTTATAAAATATAATAAACTCTAACGTCTCGGGGCGTATATTTTTTATTTTGCCGGGATTTGATGTTTCCATAGTTTATAAAAATAGCATTAAAATAAAAAAGCCGGGCAATGCCGGCTTACAAATAATAAGAATAATATTATGTTAGTTACGTCTAAAACCGCCTTTGTTACCGCCGCCATTAAAACCAGGACCTTTATCCTCGGCTACGTTAACGGTTATACGGCGGCCATAATAGCTTGCGCCATTCATACATCTAATTGCTTCCTTGGCTTCATCTTCATTAACCATTTCAACAAACCCAAAACCTTTACTCTCTTTTGTTTCACGATCTTTAATGATCCTGAGTGATTTTACGGGCCCAAAATCACCAAAAACAGCTGTTAATTCGGCTTCATCTACTTCTAGCGGAAGCCCTGCAATAAATACCTTCATCAATATCTTTAAATTTGTACAAAGGTACACAAAATCCAGCCTCTATCTGCTACCGGCAGCAAAATAAGCAGGTAACAAACCGGTTATTTGACTTAGTAATTACTTTAAATAGAGATGGCAAAAATGTAAATTAGGGATAATATGAAATTCCAATAAGCCAATGGTCGCTAGGTCTACCTATTTTGCAAACGAAATCCGCAAAGATTTTATAGAGGGTGAAAAGCTTTCTGTAGAGGAATTCGCTAAGCAGTTACAGTGCGATGAAAAAACAATCACCAATTATAGAAATGTTTACCGAGCGATTCAGACATATTACCCCGATAAGTTGTATGATTTTGATTTCAACCTGAAAATAAAAAGGGTAAAGGAGGAAAAATATGAGTTCAATAGAGACTACAATTTAGAACCATTATTTTATGCCCTAATTAACGAATTCAAATTGAATTATTGCATCACAATTGACGACATTTATCCAATCTATAAGTCAAAAGTTCCTTACTGCTATTCAAAAAAGATATTTGGTAAAAAATTTAATAAATGGAGACTTGATAATAATATTTGCAAGTATCGCCATTTGCGAATTCGTGACATCCCAAAGAGTGACCTTGAAGAACTAATTAAATGGCGGAAATTCGCCTCCGATTCGCATCGTTACAAACGAGCGCTGGCGTTATTAGCATCTTACAATGGCCGAACATTAAAAGAAATTTCTGACTTTGTAGACAAACCGATTGATATTGTGTTGGACTGGTTTAAGGAATATTGGTCCGGAGGTTTAATAAAATTAAAAAGAAAGAAGTACACCTAAGGCCCGGAAATGATAGCTAAGATTAAACTTAAGCAGGATAATCTGGTAAGACTTTTACATCAATCCCCACGTCTTTTTAATATTAACAGAAATACCTGGCGTTATCAAGATCTCGCTAATGTTTATAAACAAGAGTATGGGAAATACATTGGCATAAGCAACGTTGCGCACCATTTACAACTTAGGAATTACGGCTTTAAAAAATCCACAGAAAGGCTAACGAGCCATGATCCTAAATTTCGTGAAAAGCTTGATTATATCAAGTCAATATTGAGCAACTTAGGACCAGATGAAAATTCTTTTCAATCGATGAGTATGGACACTTTGCGGTTAAAATAAAAGGTGGCCGAAGTCTTATGCAAAAAGATGCTCATAAAATTGTGCTCCAAGTTCAGAAAACTAAAGGGTTTATGGTACTTACCGCTGCTCTTGAATTATCAACAAATCAAGTGACGCATTTTTACAGCAAAAAGAAAGATACGTTCGAAATGATTAAAATGATTGTTGCTTTCGCAGCAGTATAGTGGGAATCGACATCTTTATATTTCATGGGATGCAGCAGTTTGGCACCGATCTAAAATCCTCAAGGAGCATCTTAATCATATAAATAGTGATGATTATATTTTATTACATGGTACTCCAGTAGTCAAACTTGCGCCTCTTCCAACAAGTGCACAATTTTTAAATATTATCGAATCGGTATTTAGCGGACTCGCAAAATCCGTAATTCATAATAGTGATTATGGTTCAGTGGAAGAGTGTCAGGGTGCTATTGACCGATATTTCCAAGAGAGAAACCGTCACTTTTTAACACACCCCAAAAAAGCAGGAAATACATCTGGGGTAAAGAATTGGTTAAGTCTATATTTGACGAAACGAATAACTGTGATAAGAAGAAGTGAAGACATACCGCACGTTAGGCTATTAAAAAGTACTCAAAAATTACATCAAATTGCCCCCTTTTTTGCCCCCTGATTTTTAAAAATATAAAAAAAAACGCCTTTGTACATACATAAAGGCGCTTTTTAATTTTATTAAGCGGGCTGGAAGGGACTACAATCGAACACCTTATACCCTTTTTAACGTTTTTGGATAGCCTTAAAATAGCTTAAACTATTGAATCAGAGAGCTGTATGGGAGATTATATTTTTGAGATTTGCTTGAGGTCCGAATGATCGATAACTAATTCAAAAGTGATTCTTTTTCCTTCACAAGCCAAATTTTCCTGTATATAGCAAAAAAATGATTGTAGCTATATTTGTAAAACTATATAGCTATTAATATGACATTACGCAATCCAAATTTGAAAACAGAAATGTTAGGTGTGCGATATATTCAGGGGATTGTACAGAATAACCATTCAATCTTTCAACCTTTTTTAAGAGAAAATGATCAAGGGAATGATTGCTACATTGAATTTGTAAAAGATGGCCTTGCCCTGAATTACGGCGTTTTTGTACAGATAAAGAGTGGGATTAGCTATAAAGACAGTAAGGGGTATAAGATCCCAACTGATAAAGCACATCTACACTATTGGAGCCAGGCATTATATCAGACCATCGGGATTGTTTATGATCCGGAAATTAATAAAGCTTTTTGGATAGACATTTCTGCCTATTTGAAGGCTAATCCACAGGTATTGGAACAAGAATATCATTCAATACGTATTCAAGCCACAAATGAATTCTCAGAAGAATTCTTTCCTTACTTTATGGAATATTGCTTCGATTATCGAGAGGCATATATGAATTATGAAAATTATGGCCGTAGTTTAGAGTGGTTTGCTGACATTGAACATCCTGATATTTGTTATGAGGGATTAAAGTCACTTTATTCTAATCATAGAAATCGGCGGTCCGCATGGTTTTATATTATTTCCAGTTTTGCAAAGATCAAGGAAGAAGGCATAAGAAGAAATATATTAGGTTTACTTAGTAACTACACGAATAATCCTCATGTATTTTGGCACTCAGGAAATATGCAAAATTACCCTTCCGAAAAAATGCAATATCATATTTCTCAGCAAATGACTGAACATTTTCGGGCAAAGGAAATTGAGTTGGCGCTCCCATATATGCAAGAAGGAATAAATAGAGGAAGCTTTAGTTTTGCTGTTTTCTTAGTCATTGATTTGGTAAAAGATGTACATCTTTTATTAAAAGAAATTTCATTTAGAGAAGGAGTTGAAGCAGAGAAACGTAACTTTTGTTTTTGGTTGTACATGCAGCTTGCTAAGTTTCATTCTGTCGAAGAAACATTAGAAGTCGCTCATCAATTCTTAACAAAATTCCCTTGTGGTTACGATGATGAAGCACTATTGGGTGTACGAGAAAGTATTCAGAATGGAGAATTATGGCCCATTGGATAGACGAAAAGTGGGTTAAATTAAGTCGTCTAAAAAGGTAGTATTTCCAAAAAATGGATAATTATATATGAAAGCCTTTCATTCCTTTGCAAGCCCTTTACAAGCCGTTTAAGCCCTTTACAAGCCCTTTGCAGGGAGGATATATTTTGTACCCTTTCCTGTTGTACCAACCTTTTGAATGAGTTTCCGGCTTACCAAATCCGACAGGTCAGTTGTTGCTACCGCTTTGCTGATCTTATTAATATCCTGATATATGGCATTCGTAATTTCACCGTTCTCTTTTATATACAATACAGCTTTTGTCTGGCGATCGCTTAAATCAAATGATTTTAAATACTCCTCTGTATAGACATCCTTTAAGAAAGAAACAGAAATACCACCCTGTTCCTCCGTAATTACGGGTTCGGGCAATCCATATTCTTTACAGGCGCTCATCATTATATCTATCCCCCGTCCCCACGATTCAATATAACCAGCCATAAAGAATACATCCGCAATTAATCGATTTCGAGGTTGAGAACTATGTTTTTCTTTCAATAGGTCAACAGTAAGAGAACTCGGCAACTCTCCAGGATTCCAGATCATTAGCCGATCATCATAAACACTTAAAAAAATGGTTGTGCCGGAATAATCTTTATGGATAATGGCGTTTAAAATTGCCTCCCGCAATGCAGCTTCGGGATATTCAAGGCCCTCAATTCGTTGTAGTCCTTTATAAGAAATCGGACGAATCAAATATTTAGTGTCGAGTATTTCAATAATCTTATCTGCCATATCCAAAATATTACCCTCAATTACATCCTGAAACTTTAAATCGCTATGCGATTTTCCAAAACGACCGATTTTAAAGTAGGCTGCAGGGGCATATTTCTTAGGACGCTTGCCAAATAATAGCACGGCAGCCATTAGCAATTCGCCATTTTCATTAATTAGATCAAGATTTCTTAAGAAGGTTAAAGTATCGGCATTAACTGCACTTTCAGAAATGCGTTGTTTTGTAGCGGCCTTCTGAACAAAGGATTTTATTACTTCTTGGTCAATGTCATCCAAAGTTGCTCCCGGTACTGGTTGCCGTTCCCATGATAACCCCATTTTACTTAATAAAAAGTTATGCAAAGGTGTACCCTTTAATTCCTGTTTTGTACTACCACTTCGGTAATGATAAGAACCATGATAGGAAACCGGCACGCTACTAACTGGTACATTAATTTCAATATAACGTTTACCCGATTTTTGATGCAGATTTATATCTACAACTAATCCTAAGTGATTGACGACTTTATTAGGAATATCATCCATCAGTTTTTTATAATCTTCTACGCCTATAATGTCTCCCTTGTCGTCTATTCCAATAAATATTTTGCCTCCTTGCGCATTAGCAAACCCACAAATCCACTTAAGGTATTCATCTCTCCATGTTTGCTTATATTCGATATTTTGTTGCTCAGGCATAAATCTGCTTAATTTACGTTTGCTATCTCTTGCAAAATGACGCTTTTAAAGCCACTATTACTAAAGGCTACGATAATGTCGTCCGCTGGCAAATCTCTGCACCCTTGAATTTGCTTTATTATTGTTTGTCTGCGGCTTTTTAAGCTCGGATGGTTCAGATTAAAGACTTCTATCGTTTTACTTGCTTTTGTTTTTAAGTCATCTGCTATGGTTGGTTTGGGTTCAATTTCTCCCCGCTGATTATAATAAAAAAACTCATGTACATTTTCTTCAACCGGATTAAATATATTGGGATACTCGTCCTGCTTTATTTTATAAACAGAATCTTTATAATTCGCACCAAAATCCGAATCTAATGTTGCTGCAATGAGGTTAGTCCAAGTAAATGTTAAAGCCGGGAAAATAGATTTCTTTCTATAATGGTCAAGATGCGCATCAGTAACTTCGTTTACACTTATTTCAGTGTAGCCGCACAAACAATTTTGCTCTTCCAATAAGATTTGCAACCTGCAATCCAAATAGCATTCTTGTGCCTCACGATGAAACATGTCCCAATTTGCTCCAGGATTAGCAGTACTATAGGTTACAAATGAAGCAATAGGTTCACCCTTTACGATTCGTCTCATTTTCTTTGCTTCTTTTTATAACTTCAATTTTTAAGGCCGTTAACTCTTCATCATCTTTTCCTATTTCTTCTTCTAACTTCTTGAATAACTCTTCGAATTCTGGTTCAGCATATTTATTGTTTTTTACCAACTCCCATAGGGTATTCAATTCATCCTCAACACCTTTATACCGAAGTCCCTTTACCCCGAAAAAGTCTATCAGTATTTGGTCTACGGGTTTGCCATATGGATTTATAGTAAAATGCTTCAATACAGATTTGCCATTTTCGTTTTTCAGAATCTTTAATTGTCCTTTCTTTAATCCAGAAATAATATTCGGGGAATGGGATGTAACTATCGTGAAATTTTGAAATCGATCATCTTCTTTGAAAAATTCATAAACGAAAGCCCTTTTCCATTCCGGATGCAAATACGTATCCGGTTCATCAAGTAGAAAAAGCGTATTTCCGCCCGCAAGCAATTCTCGTAACCCAGTAATGATTAGTAATTGCTTTTCTCCTTCACTTAATCGCTGTGCGTCAGTTTCTATATCGTTTTTGATAAGTGTTATCTTAATTGATTCGACTAAATCATTAGCTTGAAGTGCAACTAAATATTCAAATACTCGCTTTTCAGTTCTGTAATACTCTCGAACTGTTTCGATACTATTTCTATCAGTAAAAATGAACTCAATATTGTTGGTAGAAAAATTTACGGAGTTCGCCGCATCCTTCAAGGTTGTTAAAAATATATGTAGCCCACCTTTTGCCCCCCAATATTCTTCAGATGATTTCTTTGATTTAGCCCATTTTGGTTTTTTAAATTTTATAACAATTTGGCTGAATCCTTGAATGCCAAATTTCTCCCTTAATTTATCAGGAATGTCGCCAAACTCAAATAAAAGTAACCCGAGGATGATAGGTTCCAAGTTTTCCGGTATAAAGAAATAAAAAGGTTGCTCAACTCGAACGTCGCCATCTAAAGACCCTAAAATAATTTTGTTTTGAAAATCTTGGTATAGGTTTAGAAGCACTTCAGCTATGCCGGAATAATATACTATGAGGTTGTCGGGCAATAGATATTTCAAGTTATCACCATTGTCCCTCGTATATCTAACTAAATTTTCCCAACCCTCTATTACATTATTAGCTTCATAAAGTTTAATATCAAGTTGTTCAGTTTTATTTATTTCAACAACAACATAGTTCACAAAAGAATAGCCTTCAAAAGTTGTCTCTATCGTTTTCTCTTTTCTTAGAAGGTATGTAATTGAAAAGTCAAATGGAATGCTAACTGCTTTGAACTGGTCAACAGTGTCACATTTTAATAACTCTGAAAAAATTCTTGTCAAGCACTCAATAAGAGTTGTTTTTCCTGATCCGTTTCTACCTATAATGGTTGTGACTATATCGTCCTTGTCGAAGTCGATCATCAAATTTTCAAACAATCTGTAATTGACAATATTCAGTTTTAATAGTTTCATTTAATATAGTTTACAATCAACAATTACGCTTATTCAAAAATTTGTTTTTCAAATTCGTCAATGGCGATTTGTTGATTTATTTGTGACTTCTTAAGTAGTTGGTCAGCTTCCGCTTTTTTATTCAAGATGAATTTTACAATACTATCTTGCTTGCTTTTGGGAGGTAGCGGAAAAAGCACCTTTAGCAAATTCTGGACACCCAACTCAGTTTGTTTAGTTGACTTCGCTGATTTTAGACTTTCAATTTGAGATTGCCCATAGTCATGGTTAATAAGCATAACTAAAAAAGCTGGATTAATTTTTTTTACATCAAGCCGTAGCAAAAGTAAATGGCTGTCATATAAAAGCCCTTCGTATTGTTTTGTTATCAATGAAGCTCTTCCAATTGTTCCCTCGCCGGTAGAGTTAATGATTATATCATTCTCCTTTGTTAAGAATTCCTTTTCTATTCCTTTAAGCCAATAATCGTTTACAGCTCGTGCAAACTCCAATTGGATAAAGTTCCATCTATTACATTTTTGATTCAAAATTCGCCCCTTTCCATTTTTATCATATTTAGGGGATTTACCTCGAAAAATATCCTTGTATAATACCGGATTAGATTCAAGTGTTGCTGTGGGAAATTTTAAAGATTTAAATGATAAAGAATTCAATATTTTATCTACGCCCCACGACGTTAGGTTTTTGAACTCAGTGTAATGAATTTGTTTATTTTTATAACTGTTTTTATTGATAACAAGTCCAAGGTTTGACAATAAATGCTGATCTATTTCCTTTTCGATTTTTGCCGCGTCATTAGCTTGTTTCTTTGCTAAATCTTCTTTTCGCCTATACTTTGATACTAATTTTTTCTGTTCAGTAAACGATGGTATTGGTATTTGAAAATTTAAAAATGAGGATTCATCAATACGTTGTCGTCCCGTAGTTCCCGAACTTGAATTTTGACACAGATCGTGAAACTGTTTTGTATTAGTTAATAAGAGAAAAAAGTCTGGAATAACTATCTTGTCATTAATGTTGTAGCTCAAGAAGTCAGGTGTAACGATAGCTCCATCTAATTGTTTAGAGACTATACCAAATGCACCATTTCTGGCATCTATTTTAGACATAATAAATTGCCCCTCAGATATAATAAACTGCCGTTTAGTTCCGATTTGATTGCCCTTAACTTCATCTCTTTGGCTCACGCCCTTGCCATAGAGTTTTATAGTTACCCGCCTATAAGATGAATCATTCTCAATGTTTACCCTATCTTGGTTTTTTTCAATCAACTTGCCAATTTTAATTAATTGTAGACCGGATTTGTATTTTAGATGATTACCTAAAATAGATGAGGCACTCCAATTAAACAGAGTATTATATGGCAGTATGTTGAGATACTTATATGTACTATTTGGAACAATGTTATTCATAAAAAATCTCCGGTTCGCTCTTTATATTATTTATCTCCCAAGTTCTGGTAAGCAAGTTGTTTTTATCAATCGAGTATAGAGCTTTTGCTTGCTTAATTTTCCATAACTCATTTTCAATTACATATTTTTTCAGTTCTATAGCCACTTCTTCCAGCTCATTTTCGCATGGTGCGCCAGTGCTGCTGATCCCTGCTTTCTCAACCTCTACAATAGGAATTAGGTAATTGAATTTATCTTTTACGCCTGTCTTAATATCTTCTTCTATCTGTTGACTAATTTGTTGCATAGAAGAATTATAATCCTTTTTATTTATTTTATCTGACTTGTATGTCTTATTTAAGTTATCTATCTCAGGGGCATACTTTAATTTTATGACCTGTTGAACTTCAGAAGATATTTGTTGGTATTTAATTTCTTCTTCGCTTGTAAACTTTTTAAGAAACAGTAAGCTTGGCTTTACAGTGGCACCACTTGCAATAAAAACATCTTGCGGTATTGAGGTTATGTTTATAATTTTTGCTTTGCCTTCAATAAAATCTCTTACTTTTTGTAATGCACTATTGTTTAACACTCCTTCTGGTAAAACAATTCCTAATCTTCCGCCTGGCTTTAACAGGTTCAAGCATCGTTCTATGAATAATACTTCAGTTAGGCCACTCATTTTACCAACAGAAAATAATTCTAATAAAGGTTTCCCTTTGCTTTTGCCATTTCCATTATCATGTTCAGCCCACAACTTTAGGGGGGTTATTACCTGTTCCTCATAATTTTGGTATCGAGATGCATAATGTTTTATTTTTTCCTCAGATGGTATATCTAAAACTGAAACTTTTAGTGATTTTTCTACTCTTGCTCCAAAAGGTGGGTTAGTCAATATAACATCAAATCTACCATCATAAATGCCATTTACATTGAGAAGGCCATCGTGATGATGCACTCCACCATGCCCATCACCATGCATAATCATGTTCATTTTTGCTGTCCGTGCCATTCTCGGATTTGCATCTGTACCAAATATGCAATCGTAGGAAAGTTTGCTCAACCGGCTGCGCTTATTTTTTACATTTAGCTCAGAATTTAATTGGCTAAAGAAGCCGTTGACTTTATTTTCTATCTCAATTTGCTTTTTCTCCGTCAGTTTGTTAAGATCGTCAGTATAGTATTTCTTTTTAAAGCTCTCTTTTTGCTTCTGAATATCTAATTCGATTTTATTTCTTATGTATTCAAACGCTTTTATTAAAAAACCGCCGCTTCCGCAGCATGGATCACATACAGTTTCTCCTTCTTGAGGATCTAATATGTTTACCATGTAATCAACAACTGTTCTCGGAGTGAAAAATTGACCCAATTCTCCCCTGAAGGTCTTTCCTAAAAATTCCTCAAATGCAATACCCTTAACATCGTCAGAGGTATCTGAAAGATTATACTTCTCTAACTCTTTTACAATAGCCTCAAAACTTCCTTGTTTAATACGTATCCTATCATTTTCGTCAAAAATCTCATCAGTAGCAAATTCAGATTTCGTGAGTTCAAACCAATAGTCCATATACGGAATATCAGCTTTTGACCCATGCAGTTTTATATTAGTTTGCCTTTCATTTTTTTCATAATGTCTTTCTTGATTTTTAAAAACTTCTAAAGAGAATATGTTTGATTCATCTGGGTTCCGTTCGTACCTAATCTTCATGAAAAGAACTTTGCTAATCTCATCAAAAGCCGCCTCTGGAGAGAGCTTATCATTATTACGAATAATATTATGGCAGCGTGTTAATAGCTTACTGAAATCATCACGAGTGAATATTTTTATTTCAGAAATATACTTTTCAATCTTTTTGTTGTCGGTAAGGATTGAAGCGTTTGGTATATCCTTTATTTTTTCTAATTTTTTTGGCTGTGGCTCTTTGACAACATAAAAAATCTTTTCTTCTTTTAGGTTTGAAGCAATAAAGAAATTAGCGTTAATTATTGAAGCGATATTATATCCTATTAAATAATCTTCTTCTTTAATTTTTATATTATCACCTTTTACTTCAACTGCTATTATTATCGAGGGTATTTTATTTTTCTTTTTATCCTCACTTGATTTCCAAATTGCAATATCCGCTTTATAGCGTTTTCTGATTGGAACATCTTGATCCATTTGTTCCAAACTATATCCATAATGATTAACCAGTTTGCAAATCAATTTTTGACGAACATTTTCTTCTTGGCTATACTTAAGCCAGGCACTTTTTAATGGCGCAAATATTTTATTCCCATCTATCTTTACGTCTAACGTCATTGTTTTTTCTTTTTGTCAGAATTGATTGTTAGTGAAACAGATTTCAATGCTTCATCAGCTAAGTCTTCGTTTTTAACTACATCAAATACTTGATCTGCTAACCAAAGGGTGAGTAATTGCTCTTTGTCGGTTTTTAAAATCTCAGCGAGTTTGCTGATAACCTCTTTTTTAGCCACTCTTTCTCCACGCTCAATTTTACTAAAGAGAGGTGCATCTATATCTAACGCAGAAGCCACTTGTCTTTGAAGCAGACCTTGTACCTCCCTAAGCTCTTTTATTTTTTCACCAAATTGTTTTGCCATTCCTAATATTTGACTTGTCAAATTTTGGTAAATATATAAACTAAACTCTGGAAATAGTAGCCTTCTTAAATAGGTATAAGCCTTAGATGCGAATTAGTCTTTTTTTATCACTAAATGACTCAATCCTGGATCGCTTAGTACCCTTTCCAGTTCTGATTGAATAATTTCCTGAACATCTTGTTTTATTTGCAAATAATTCCGCTGTACCATCGCATTATCCAGCTTACGGATAACAGGGATCTCTTTATAATTGTCCTGTTCCTGCTTCAATGCCTCGTGGTCGTTTAATATCTCACAATGGAATGATTTAAGCTCAATTTTGCAATCCGGGTCATCTGCTACCATACCCACAAATTCGCCAGAAGAAAGGGCTGAAATCTTAGAAGGTGGTATAGCAGCCTCCAGTTGTTTTGAGCGACTTATTGAGGTATCCTGGCTGTTTATAGACAGACTTTCACGGTCCTGCATGATCTTTCCAAACCGCTCACTAAGCTGTTTTGATGTGTCGCCCGTAACCTGACCACTTACGATGTTTCCGGTAATATTCATAATCACATCCGCTTGCTCCTTGCCGTAGTCTTTACGCAATTGGCTGAAATCCTGAACGCCCAAACAGGTAGCTACCTTATTGCTGCGGGCTGTAGCTATCAGGCTGTCCATATTATTCAGATAGATGGTCGGGAACTCGTCAAAAACGAGGCTGCTCTTTTGCTTTCCTTTTTTGTTCACCAACTTTACCAACCTTGTTACATATAGGGATAATACTGCTCCATATATCTGTATTTTCTGCGGATTGTTCCCCATGCAAACAATCTTTGGCCGGTCGGGATTATTGATGTCCAGTTTGAAGTCATTACCTGATAGTACATAGTATAACTGTGGAGAAGAAAGCCTGGCTAAAGCGATTTTAGCGGCGGCGATCTGTCCCTCCAGTTGCTCCATTACATCGTTCAGGTAAGCATTCACAAATGGATTTATCAGCACCTCAATTTCTTTCTCGGTACGCAAGGCGGTAAACAGGCTGTCATAATCCATTTGCATCAGTTCTATTACATGCGGCAACGTACAGAACTCCCCATCTTTATACTTCCGCAAATACCATATAATAGCTGTCAGGAAATTGATCGGTGATTCCACAAAGAAATCGCCCTGCCGTTTGATCCATTCCCTGTTCAGGCCCATCAGGATGGTACGGGCTGATTCTGCTGCGTCCGTTATATCTGTCATACTCTCATGATCCAACGGATTACACCTGTGACTGCGGGTCAGGTCGTCAAAATTGATCACATAAAACACAGGCTCTACCGGGTATTTCGTTTTATACTTCAGCCAGGTATTATATACAATTTTAGACAGGTCATCAAACTTAAAATCGTACACAAACATGGTGAACCCCTTTTTGATATGCTGCGTGATCACATGCCGGATAACGAAGTAGGATTTACCTGCTCCCGGTGAGCCAAGCACCATCAATGCCCTGAAAGGATTGATGATATTTATCCAGCTTTTACGTGTCTTTCCCTTTAACTTGTATTGTGCCGGAAGGTTAATAGAAAATTCATTTTCAAGCAATCTTTCTTCCTGCGGAAAGGTTTCGTTCTCCTTGTTGAAAATATCCTTGCCATTCAACTTTTGCTGTATTACACGGGATAGCAAAGTGCCGCCCGACAATACGAGCATAAACCCTATAGCTGTAATGCTTATGTATAACATTGCTGCAGTCGTCAAGGAAATTTTGGGAAGCAGGGACAGATAGCTCAGGAAGTAAATGAGTAAACCTGTAATGATGTAAGCAAAGGCAGTTTTATAGTTCAGCTTTTCGTCTTTCCTGCCCCTTGCACCCATCAGGGAGATCGCCAGAAAGCCCAACGCAAAAAATTTGGACGTATGAAAGTTGTTGAACAAACCCGTGCTACGGATATTGCCCATCAGCCGGTCGGTAAGAGTAACTGTAAGCTTCCACTCTGTAAATGCTGTATAGCAGTAATAATAAAAATGCAATACCAAAATTGCTATGCTGATCAGCCTGGTCATATCCAGTATCTTCCTCAGCGCCTGTTCGTTTTCTCCTGTTTGCATGGCCGTAATTTTTAAAATGATCAAAGTCGTTTTATAATGCGTTTTTTCCTTTTTTTCCTGCCTTTGCCCGGAAGACCGTTAGGCACATACCCGGATGCGTGTTCCGGTTGCATAAGTGTTTCCAGCAGATCCTCCCTATCCTTATTTGGCTGGCCTTGCAGTGATGTGTTTTGTCCTTCCGGCGGCAGTACATTTGTAGCTGGTTGTTTAACAAAACCGGGATGCTGTGCAGGCGTTTCTTTTCTTTCACCGCACCGTTCCAGTATGCCTTTGGCACTGTACTGCTTGCCCAATACGCTGCCGTTAAAGACGCATTTGGTGCGGTGGTCAACGTAGGTTATCCCGTAAATAATTCCATCCTCATTTTGCCTTAGAACAGTGTTTATACCGTCTTTGGCAAGCGTATTCATTAAGTCAGATAGCTTCTGATCGGGCTGCTTTAAAAGGGCAAGGTCAACGGCATTCTTTACCCTTGCCTTATGGGATTGGCGAGCGGCTTCATTCGGTGCAAATCTTCCTTCCAGATAACTAAGGGTCGGCTTACTGTAAAAGTCACTGGCTTTGATGGGAACGCCGACCTTGTTGCCCTGCTCATCCAATATCCGGTACACTAAGCCATGATTCTGGAATACCCTTGAATTTTCACTGCCCCGGTCAGCCATCACATTGTATTGTTTAAGAATTGCATTCAGCTCTGGGAGGCTGGCATATTTATAATCTTTCAGGACAGCATCGAGTATGTTGGTGATAGCTCTTTTGGTATCGGATCGCCCGTACTGCACCTTCTGTACATTGACTGGTTTAAGCCTGTAGGATTGCTGTTGCAATTTGCTGTCCTCGGCCCTTTTCAAACCAAAAGCCTGCTCGATTTCTTTCCTTGCTTTCTCGGATTGGTTACGTCCAATATTCTGCGTATCAACACGGCTTCCGTCAGCCCTAACCTTCACTGATACGATATGGATATGGGGATGCCCTGCGTCAAAATGCTGGTAGATCAAATAAGGCTGTTCGCCAAAACCGATCTTCCGCATATAGGTATCAGCGATTTCCTGCAAACGTTCTTTTGAAAGCTGTTCCGAAGGGTCAAAATTGAGCGAAATGTGTACGCTGTTACGGCTTACATTTTCATTTAAAGCAGCCTGATTTTGCAGCCGGTTTAATTTGTGGGCAAAGGATAATTGTTCAACATCCATAGGATAATTGGCGGCTGAAATTATCTCAGCTACTCCTTCTTTCACCTTGTTCTCATTGTAGTTAAAAATCCGATGAAGGGAATGCCCGGTCTTAATTACTGCAACCATTTTTCACCAATTTTCTGGATGTGATTTTTGATTTCATCAACCTTGTTCAGCAGGACTTTTTTCTCCAGTTCATAACTAATAAGCCAGTCCCTGAACTCCGGTATCCGGTGCAGCGTATGCAACTTTTTTACGGCTTGGTTGAAGTTGTTGCCGATGCCGTTTAACTCGTTCCGCAGCTTGATGGCCTCTGCCATAAAGTCATCAAAAGACTGGTTGCGGTAGGTGGTTACGATAGGCTTTTCAAAAATGCTCCGGCGAACATAATCGCTCAGCTTGCGGCAGGTGCTGGCTTTCCATTTCTTCTCCACCTGTTCATATTCTTTAGGCGTAAGCCTTAGCCCGATAATGCGGCTCCTGTTTGTTTGTTCCTTTTTCATCACTTATCATTTTCACGTTTTCAAACTCTGTTTAACCTATCAGTGTCCCCGCCCACGACTTCGGAGTAAGGGCGGCCAGATTCGGTTGTTAAACAACCGGACATCTGGCCGATTGCTGAAAAGAGGCAATCTCACAGTCTTCCGTAAGTCCTGGAAGATTTTTGATAATCATTTACGATGCTTTTAAGGTCTTTTGTATTAGCAGCCGCTTAATAACTTTATAGCCTCTTTTAAGCAGGTAGATTTATCACAGCTTCTGTCTTAAATGCTTCTTCTGGTTATTGCCTGACTTCATCAGCCATTCATTAAGGTCTTTATGACCTTTGTATAATTTGCTTTCGTCCTTGTATCTATCGCTTAATGACAGGGCATATCGACTGTAATTTTGTCCGGTGCTGTCCCTGTCTAAATAAAGCCTTACAGCCTCATGGTTCTCCATGAAAGGCCGTACTTTTTCAAAGAATGAAACTGAATTTAGAATGACAAAATCGGTATCAGTCTTTGGTTGTTTTTGATGGATCGCCATGAAAGAAAGGAAGTCCGTAAAGCCCTCAAAAACGGATGCTTCTTTGCAGCCGTTGTTAAACGTAGTTATGTCTTTCGGTGAGCTGCTTGCCTTGAAATATGGATTACGGATTTCATAGCCTCCGGCATCATTTTTAAAGCCAATGCCATAGTATGTTTTATCATTCAAGTCGTAGCGCACTTCCCTGCAAAACTGCTCCGCAATATCCTGTGGAATCTTTCTTTGTTCGAGGTATTTCAGTAAGACAAAGGAACTTATCGCAAAGTCCTGAAGGATGGTAATTTTATGCTCTGGCTCAGGCTGGACTGAAGGGTGAATAATGGGCTGGTGAAAGGGAAAACCAGTGTTCATATTTTGGAGAAATTCGCTTACTGTACATTTGTGGTAAAGGATTCCGAAGTCAACCAGGTTGCCGCCCTTGCCCAGCCCGTGATCGTACCAGCGGTTTATATTCCTGTTGACTTTAAACGATGGTGTATTTTCATCTCTAAGAGGCGATAAATACCAATGATCTGCATTTCTAATTTTGATTGGCTCGTAGCCCAATTTGGACAGATAATCTACCAGATCCATTTCTTTGACCTCCGCTATGGAAAGCCCTTGCTTACTGAAATTCATAACCGCACATTTATCGTTTTCATTATTCAGATATATCGGATACGAAGTTAAACAAGCGGTATGGGTTCTACCTATCCTCACCATATTATGATGAGGATGTTTTAATTGCTTACAGATAAATTTGTACCGTGAAGTTGAACAATTTAAAAACGTGATGTTATGCTAACAACAAATGATGTAGCCAAAGTGTATGATACCATACTGAGTATCCCTGGCATGAATGAGACAGTGAAGATTGATATGAAAATCTCACGTAAGAATGTATTACTGCTGAACAGTATTATTAAAAGAGGTTTGTCGGCGAAGGATGATGACAAATCTTCCAACCTACTGGAGAGCATACCGCAGGAAGCGTTGCAGGAATTACACGTAATTGCTGATGATTATCTTACAAAAGCAGGCTTAACCGAACTCAGTGAAAAGCTGAAAGCACTTAGTACAAAATAAGCAGGATAGCATCAGAAGCCACCTGGAAGGGATAAGTGCTATAGAATAAGTAACAGCCCCTTCAGGCGGTTTTTATTAGGTAATTATTATTGTTAAGTTGGTAGTATTTACTTAATCTTGCGTCCTAAAATACAGAGCGTTTGACAACACAAAAATTCATTGCCGCAGCATTTCTCGAAGACGTAGGCAGCGGCGATTACTCTACACTGGCATCCATACCAGCCAATGCGAAAGGTAAGGCGATACTTAAAATAAAGGAAGAAGGCATACTGGCAGGCATGCAGTTGGCGCAGGATATTTTCCATTATCTGGAAGAAGATGCAAAATTCACCCTCTATAAAAAAGATGGCGATGCTGTAAATAATGGCGAAACCGCGTTTACCGTTGAAGCCAGCGTGCATACCATATTAAAAGCAGAAAGACTGGTGCTTAACTGCATGCAGCGCATGAGCGGCATCGCAACGCTTACCAATAAGTACGCCGATAAAATAAAAGGCTACAAAACCAAAATACTCGATACCCGCAAAACCACGCCGCTGTTCCGCGAATACGAAAAAGAGGCAGTGCGCATTGGCGGCGGTTACAACCTTCGCATGGGCTTGTACGATATGATCATGCTGAAGGACAACCATATCGATTTTTGTGGCGGCATAGAGCAGGCCATACAGAAAACCAACGGGTACCTTGCGGCCAACAAACTCAACCTGAAAATAGAGATCGAGACCCGTAACCTCGATGAAGTGCGCCGTGTGCTTGCTGTGGGCAATGTACACCGCATCATGCTCGATAACTGCTCGCCGGAACTATTGGAAGAAGCAATTGAGCTGATTGGCGGTAAGTTCGAGACCGAGGCGTCGGGCGGTATCACTCTCGATAACATTATTTCATATGCCCGTACTGGTGTCGATTACGTCTCATGCGGCGCTATCACAAATCGCGCTGTGAGCATGGACCTTAGTTTAAAAGCACACAAAATATAGAGCAGATATTATCGCTGTTGTTATTATCTCGCTGTCACTAACCCTGATACGAATGTCTTCCTTATGACCCACATGCCTTTAGCATGTCATCAACAACACAGAAAATTGATATAATTTTAGCCTCACTGAGCATTGTATGGCAGTTTTTGTGTGGTAACTCAAAACTATCAATATTGACAATGCTCTTTTTTATTCTTTAACTGGCAACTTGGGTTAGGTAATATGGATGGCGAAACTGTTTTGATGGACAATCTACAAAAAGTGGGTTGTTAGGTTGGCGATGATCTAAACGATATTTTGGCAACGGGTAATAGCACGACAGGCATGCAAGGAGCGAAGCCAGATCATTAATCCCCTTCTTTTCGTAACTTTACCAGTTAAATTAGAATTATTACTATAATATGTGTATCAATAGTTTAGTATGGTAGCGTTATTCATAAAAAACATGGTCTGTAACCGTTGCATTATGGTAGTTCAGAATGAACTGGACAAGCTCGGTTTAGCCGCTAAAAATATAAAGTTGGGTGAAGTAACACTTGAAAGGGAGCTTACTAAGGAAGAAAGGGATAAACTTGAAAAGACACTTGTTCCGTTAGGTTTTGAAGTCATTGATGATAGAAAAAGCAGGATTATCGAAAAGATAAAAAACATCATCATTGACCTGGTGCATCATCAGGATAATGATGCCAAAACTAACCTGTCGGACGTATTAAGCAATGAACTTCATCACGACTATAATTATTTATCCAGTTTGTTTTCGGAGGTTGAGGGCACTACCGTTGAAAAATATTTTATCGCGCAGAAAATAGAAAAGGTAAAAGAATTGCTGGTGTACGATGAATTGTCATTAAGTGAGATTGCTATCCGCCTAAACTATTCGAGTGTTGCTTATCTGAGTAATCAATTCAAAAAAGTAACCGGACTAACACCAAGCCATTTCAAACAAATACGTGAGGATAAAAGAAAACCTCTGGATAAGGTATAAGTAAATCTTACAAATCAATCCCATAATTTCGTAATAAGTGGTAGTGATATTGTTGCCAATTTTGTATTGCTAACACAAAGCAATCAGAATATGGCGACAAGAGAAACAGTTTATATTCCATTAGAGGATGTAGAGAGCGAACACTGCGCTTTAATAGTCGAAAAAGGACTTGCCCAAGTAAAAGGAGTAGAAACGCACAAGGTAGAACTGAACAACCGCAGGGCGGCTATTACCGTAACTGATAACGAAGTTATCGGCGAGGCTGTAAAAGCGATTAAAGACCTAGGATACGGCGTTCCGACAGTTAAACATTCATTTCCGGTATTGGGTATGACCTGTGCCTCTTGTGCGAGCAGTGTTGAAAGCATTGTCAAGTATCAGGAGGGCGTTGTTAATGCCTCTGTAAACTTTGCTACGGGCAATCTTACGATTGAATACCTGCCCAATATAACCAATGCTGCCAAACTGCAAAAGGCTGTTCAGGGAGTAGGTTACGACCTACTGATTGAGGACGAATCCAAACAGCAGGAAACATTAGAAGCTATCCATGCAGCGAAATTTAAGAAACTGAAACGCATAACCTTATGGGCGGTATTGCTATCACTTCCGGTAGTAGTTATCGGTATGTTCTTTATGGACATCCCTTACGCCAATGAAATAATGTGGTTGTTTGCAACTCCGGTTGTTTTATGGTTAGGCAAAGATTTCTTTATTAATGCGTGGAAGCAGGCAAAACACCGTTCTGCGAATATGGATACGCTGGTAGCATTAAGTACTGGTATTGCTTATCTGTTCAGTGTTTTCAATATGCTGTTCCCGGAATTCTGGCACCAACGAGGTTTGCATGCCCATGTTTATTTTGAAGCTGCATCGGTTGTAATTGCATTCATCCTTTTGGGGAAATTATTAGAAGAAAAAGCAAAGGGCAATACCTCAACTGCCATCAAAAAACTAATGGGCTTACAGCCTAAAACCGTTATAGTTTTACAAGGAGACGGTACAGAAAAGCAGACCGCTATTGAAGATGTAAACGCAGGTGATGTGATCCTGGTAAAACCGGGAGAAAAAATAGCGGTGGACGGCATGGTTACTTCGGGCAATTCGTATGTGGATGAAAGCATGTTAAGCGGAGAACCTGTACCTGTACTGAAAAAGGAGAACGAAAAAGTATTTGCCGGAACAATTAACCAAAAAGGCAGTTTCCAATTTAAAGCTATAAAAGTGGGCAAAGAGACCATGCTTGCCCACATCATCAAAATGGTACAGGACGCACAGGGAAGCAAAGCGCCTGTACAAAAGTTGGTAGATAAAATTGCAGGCATCTTTGTTCCAGTGGTTATCGGTATTGCTATTCTCACATTTATTTTGTGGTTCATTTTAGGTGGCGACAACGGCGTGGTGCAGGGATTGTTAGCGGCTGTTACGGTATTGGTTATCGCTTGTCCTTGTGCTTTGGGATTGGCCACGCCTACCGCTATTATGGTCGGTGTGGGTAAAGGCGCTGAAAACGGTATCCTGATTAAAGATGCGGAAAGCCTTGAGTTAGCCAAAAAAGTAAATGCTATTGTATTGGATAAAACAGGAACGATAACCGAAGGCAGGCCTGAGGTTACTGGTATCGAATGGCTGAATAACGATGATACAAAAAAAGATATTCTTTTGAGCATCGAAAAGCAATCCGAGCATCCCTTAGCCGAAGCGGTAGTAAAACACCTGAACGGCGCAGCAACTACCTCATTGTCCATGTTCGACAGTATTACCGGAAAGGGTGCGAAAGCAGACCATAATAATGAAACTTATTATGTAGGCAACAAAAAATTGCTGGCAGAAAATAATATCACCATTGCTGAACAATTGCAGCAAAAGGCTGACGAATGGGGCAAACAATCAAAAACCGTTGTTTGGTTTGCCAACAGCAAACAGGCTCTTTCTGTCATTGCTATTTCTGACAAGATCAAAGAAACTTCGGTGCAGGCTATCAAAGAATTGCAGGATATGGGCATAGAGCTGTATATGCTTACCGGAGATAATGAAGCTACTGCTAAAGCCATTGCACAACAAACAGGAATCAGGCACTACAAATCTGAAGTATTGCCACAACACAAAGCCGATTTTGTAAAAGAATTACAAATCAAAGGTAAAGTAGTAGCAATGGTAGGCGATGGTATTAACGACAGTACCGCATTGGCAACCGCCGATGTAAGTATTGCAATGGGCAAAGGAAGTGACATTGCAATGGATGTAGCGAAAATGACTATCATTTCATCAGATCTTACCAAGATACCACTGGCGATCCGTTTATCAAAAAACACCGTAGCCACCATTAAACAAAACTTGTTTTGGGCATTTATCTATAATATAATCGGTATCCCGGTTGCGGCAGGTATTCTTTACCCTATTAACGGCTTCCTGTTAAACCCGATGATTGCAGGTGCGGCAATGGCGCTGAGTAGCGTAAGTGTTGTAACAAACAGTTTAAGGCTGAAGTGGAAAAAGTAAATTTTAAATATCAAACTATAAATAATAATAAAATGAAACAAGTAACGATCAACGTTCCAGATATGCAGAGTACGCACTGCCAAACAAGGGTAAACAATGTAGTAAACACAATAGAGGGTGTACAAATTCAGGAGGTGGAAGCAGGTAAATTAACTGTTTCGGTTCAATCTGACGACATGAAAGACGAAGTAGTAACCGCAATTGAAAAAGCGGGTTATACCGTTTCTTCGGCAGAGGGTGATAATAGTTCACCGAACTGTTCATGTTGCACTAATTAACGCAAAAAGGTTTATTCATAAGCAGGTGGAAAGATGGGAAAGACGTTCACGCTATTAATCAAAGGAATGGTATGCAACAGATGCATTTATGTATTAAGCGAAGAACTGCCAAAACTTGGGTTGGAGATTTGTAACATTCGTTTAGGTGAAGTGATTATAAAAAAACCCAGCATTCACATTGAAGAACAAATTATCAGAGTTATGTTACAAAAAAACGGGTTTGACTTGTTATACAGCAAGAACCAACAGGTCATTGAAAAAATCAAAAATATCGTGGAAAAAGGTATTCAGGAACAAGCGAATACAGGTGTATCGGTTAAATTTTCGATACTTATCAGCAATGCGCTTCACAAAGATTATGATGCTTTAAGTTCACTCTTTTCATCTTTACATGGATGTACCCTTGAAAAATATATCATTTCGAGAAAGGTAGAAAAAGTGAAAGAGCTTTTGGTTTATACGGATCAAACTTTGTCTGAAATTACCGACACTTTAGGATATAGTAGTGCTGCCCACCTGTCCCATCAGTTGAAAAAACATACAGGTTTTACATCTTCGTATTACAAAGAAATAAGGCGTGACAAAATGGAAGTTATCCGAAAGCAAAAGCATAAAGAATAATTAAACGATATTTTCCCTTATCTAAAACCTCCATAAGATTACTGAATAAACTCACATGGAAAAATCCTGTTCGTCCTACCGAGCAGGATTTTGTTTTTATTGGGCAAAAGCCAAAAATAAAAGCAAGTAAATTTCACAACTCTTATCGGTAATTGTGTAAAGGACAAAGTCTTGTGCCACGCTAATTTTGCTTCAAAAGTTTTAATCCATTTGTTGCATAATTAAATAATAAGACCATGTTATACAAATCTACTAAATCCGTATTGGGAATTATAATTCCCTTTTTGGGTTTCTTATTAGTTGCTTGTGAAAGCAATAAAGAAAAGGCAGCGGGAGAAGCTACATCTTCTAATACCAGCGCTAACAAATTACCTGTGGACATTACGATTGCCAAAGAACAGGAACTTGATCAGGACGAGATCGTTGTGGGAACAATGATGCCGTATCGGGAAGTATTTATCGTTAGCGAACTGTCTCAAAAAATTACCCGGGTGGCATTTAACGATGGCAGCTATGTGAAGCAGGGAGCCGTACTCTATACTTTAAATGACGCAGACATAAGGTCACGCTTAAAACAGGTCGGTGCTGAATTAGAGTTAGCGGAACTGACCAAAGACAGGCTGTACAAACTATTGCAAACCGAAACCGTAAAACAGCAAGAATATGACGAAGCGTTAATGCGTTTCCGTTCCTTAGAGGCACAGCAGGATTTGCTTCAGGTAGAACTCGATAAAACAATAATCAAAGCCCCATTTTCGGGCAAAATCGGCATTTCAAAAGTACAAACCGGAGCGTATGTATCGCCTGGGGTAGATTTGGTTACGTTACAGGATCAAAGCAGTATCAAAATCAATTTCTCCATTCCTGAAAGATACCTGCCATTAGTAAAAACAGGGGCTCAGGTACAATTCACTACTGAACTTTCAGATCAGCAGCATACAGCTACAATTACCGCTACCGAGCCGGGGCTTGATGCAATAAGCAGAAGTTTACAGGTACTGGCACTAACCAACAACACAAATGGACAATTCCGTGCGGGTCTGTCCACAAAAATTTATTTCAGCACGGTAAATAAAGGTGCTAAAGGCGTAATGGTTCCTTCAGAGGCATTAATGCCCGGCGAGAAAGGCTATAATGTTTTTGTAATAAAGGGTGGCGTAGCCAAACCTGTTGCCGTTACCATAAGCAACCGGACAGAAGCAGATGCGGTGATTACATCAGGCATCACCTCCGGGGACAGCATCATTATTTCAAACACACTGCGCTTAGGTGATGGAACGCCCGTTTTGGCAGTGGCAAAAAAATAATCCATTTTAATCAGCAGCACGATGAGCATAACAGATATAAGTATTAAAAAGCCGGTATTAGCCGGTGTATTCTCCCTCCTTATAGTCATTTTAGGGATCATAGGGTGGAGACAATTAGGTGTTCGGGAATTTCCGTTGACAGAGCCGCCGGTTATTTCGGTCATTACTTTTTACCCCGGTGCAAGCCCTGACGTAATCGCATCCAAACTGACCCGGCCAATGGAAGAGTCTATTTCAGAAGCAAACGGTGTCCGCACTATATCATCCGAATCAAGAGAGCAGGTAAGCGTCATTTCGGTAGAATTTAACAGGGACATAGATATTGATAATGCGCTCAACGATGTACGTGATAAAGTGGCTAAATCAAGAAAACAATTACCTGCCGATGTTGACCCACCGATTGTTCAAAAATCTTCTTCGCCCGACAATCTTGTTGCATTTCTTGAAGTAGAAAGCGATACCAAAGATATAAAAGAAGTAAGCCATTTGGCTTCTACTATCATTAAAGACAGGATGCAGTCTATCCCTGGCATCAACAACGTAGCCATCGTGGGCGAGCATAAGTATGCGATGCGACTTCGGTTTGATCCGGCAAAACTGGCAGCATATAAGCTCACTCCCGAAGACATCCGTACAGCATTGGCAAGAGAAAATATTGATTTACCCTCGGGTCGGATAGAAGGCAGCAATAATGACCTAAGCATCCGCACATTGGGCCGTCTTACCAAAGTGGCGGATTTTGAAGAAATGCTGATTAAACAAAACGGCAATACTGTTATTCATTTGAAAGATATCGGCAAAGCAGAATTGGGTGAGGAAAACGAACGGACTGCGATTATCAACGAAACTGGAGGATTGAACCGTGTAGGCATAGGTGTGGCCATTCAAATACAACGTGGAGCAAATGCCATTGAAGTGGTTGATGAATTTTACCGCAGGCTGGAGCAATTGCGCAAGGACATCCCTTCTGAATACCGGTTGATAGTAGGTTTTGATTTTACCCGTTCAGTACGGGAATCCATCAAAGAAGTAGAAGAAACCCTGTTTATCGCTTTTGGATTGGTAGTATTGATCATCTTTTTATTCCTGAGAGACTGGCGTTCTACCGTTATACCTGTAATCGCTATCCCGGTATCCATTCTCTCTGCATTTTTCATTATGTACATAGCGGGTTTTTCCATCAATGTACTTACCCTTTTAGGATTAGTACTTGCAATAGGTTTAGTAGTGGATGATGCGATCGTAGTACTTGAAAATATCTATAAGAAAATTGAAGAAGGGATGTCGCCAGTACAGGCTGCATTTAAAGGTTCCAGAGAAATTTATTTTGCGGTTATCTCTACCACTATTACACTTGCCGCCGTATTCCTTCCCATTGTTTTTATGGGTGGCATCAGCGGTCAGCTTTTCAAAGAATTTGCCATTGTGGTATCAGGTTCTGTGTTGGTATCGGCTTTTGTAGCGTTAACACTCACCCCAATGTTAAGCAGTTATTTATTAAAAAAGAAAGAAAGGCCCAATTGGTTTTATCGTGTTACAGAGCCGTTTTTTGTTCGTTTAAATAACGGTTATAATTTCTTATTGACCCATTTCATGCGGGTTCGATGGTTAGCTTGGGTATTCCTTGTGGGCACTTCCTTACTCATCTATTTTGTTGGTAAAAAATTGCCGTCAGAGTTGGCTCCGGTAGAAGATCGCTCCAACATGAGCCTTATCGCCGTTGCCCCTGAGGGCGTTTCTTTTGACTATATGAAGAAGCGGATGATTGATGTAGGGAAATATGTGAACGATAGTACCGACGGTTTGTATCAAACCTATTCGATGGTGGCTATCTCATTTATTCCGGCCCCCGCTCCCGTTAATGTTGCGGTACAAAGTATTTATCTGAAAGATTCGAAAGATAGAAAAACAAGCATCCAGCAATTATATAACCAATACGGTGCGGCATCCGGGCAGTTCAGGGGATTTCTTTTGTTCCCTTATCTGCCGCCAACCATTGGTACCAGGTATGGAGGTGGTATGCCGGTTCAGTTTGTGTTACAGTCTCAAGATTTGGATACCCTTTCGGCGGTACTTCCAAAGTTCCTGAACGCGGCCCGTCAAAGTAAAAAACTGATGTTTGTTGATGCCGACCTCAAAATCAATAAACCGGAAGTAAAAATAAATATCGACCGGCAGAAAGCAGCGCTGATGGGAGTTTCCATCGAAGAAGTAGCCCGTACTATGCAGCTTGCTTTTTCGGGACAACGCTATGGGTATTTTCTGCGCAACGACCGACAGTATGAAGTAATTGGCCAGTTGGAACATAAGTACCGGAATAGTTTGGACGATTTGGCTAACATCTATATGCGTTCAGTATCAGGTCAGATGATACCTTTAAGCAACCTGATAACCACAGAAGAAGCCGTAAGCCCGGCGGCGATTTATCGGTACGACCAATTTACCTCTGCAACTATTTCTGCCGCTACCGCCCCCGGAGTAAGCCTTGCCGATGGGATAGCAGAAATGGAAAGAATAAAAAACGAAGTCTTGGGCAATAATTTTAAAACATCCTTATCCGGACAGTCCAGAGATTATCAGGAAAGCCAGGGAAATATTATGTTCACGCTTATCCTTGCCCTTGTATTTATCTACCTGATATTGGCGGCGCAATTTGAAAGTTTGCGTGACCCGCTTATCATCATGCTTACTGTGCCTATGGCAGTAACTGGAGCCATTCTAAGCCTGTCCTGGTTTGGACAGAGTTTAAATGTGTTCAGCCAGATAGGAATTATTACGTTGGTGGGATTGATTACTAAAAATGGAATACTCATCGTAGAATTTGCTAACCATCTCAAAGATGGCGGGCTTTCTAAATACGAGGCGGCCATACAGGCGGCAGGGCAACGCTTCAGACCTATCCTGATGACATCGTTGGCTATGATATTCGGGGCATTGCCAATCGCCCTTACTGTTAACAGCCGTCAGTCATTAGGACTCGTGATTGTTGGGGGGCTAATCTTTTCCGGGATACTGACACTGTTCATTATTCCAGCAGTTTACTCCTACTTGTCAAGCGGAAAGCGGAAGCAAGCCGTGGCGGAAGAAAACACAGAAAACATAAGGTAAACGGCAGCAACTTAATTACAAATTTCAAAGTAAGATAAAGTGAAAAAAATATCATACATAATCATTGCAACGCTGCTGTTAATACACAGCAGTAGCCGATTGCAGGCACAGAAACGACAGATGTCCCTTGCAGATGCCCTGGAAATGGCAAAAAAGGGAAACAAGGCACTACAAGTGCAGCTTTTGGAGGAAACATACGCAACAGAACTGACCCAGGAAACGAAAGGTGGACTGTTACCGACTATTTCGGCAAACGTAGCCTACTCTTATTTCTTTGACAGACAGGCAATATTCCTGCCGGGTTCATTTACAGGTACAAATAAGCCCGTACAAGATGTAGCGGTAGGTGGCAGAAATGCCTACAATGGGTTTGTGTCCTTATATCAACCCATTTTCGCCCCCGCCACAAGGCGACAAACTAAGGCGGCTTTAATCAATGAAAAGATACAGAAGGAAAAAACGACTGACTTCGAAAGCCAGATAGCACACCAGGTATCTACCCACTATCTTGATATAGTGATGATGATGGGGCAGCTTGATTTACTGGAGCAAAGTGTGCAACGGAATATCAAGGCGTTGAAAGATGCACGGTCACTGTTGGCACAGGGGCGGGCATTAAAGTCTGATACGTTACGAAGCTTTATTGCCGTTGAAAATTTGAAATCTTCCGTTTCCTACTTAAAAAACAGCATAGACGTATCGGTTCTTGAGCTAAAAAGACTTATTGGTATAGGTGAAGTTGACGAAATAGAATTGAGCGATAAACACGATTTTAATATTCAGGAAAGCCAAAGCGAGTTTTATTCTGTCGATGAAGCATTGAAAATCGCCGAAGTTAACCGAAGGGATTTGAGTATCCGAAAACTGGCTATCGACCTACAACAGAGAAAATTAGAAGCGGTACAGGCAGAACTGATGCCCAAGCTTTCGTTGATTGGACAATATCAGGTACAGGCACAGGCAGATGATATGCGATTTGGCGATTATGCTTGGCCAAGAACTTCATTCTTAGGCGTACAACTCTCCATACCCATTTTTAATGGCAACCGTATCAAATCTCAAATCAGGCAGGCAAACATCAAATCACAACAGGAACAGATACGCTTAAACGATTTTAAAGACGAGATTAAAATAGAATTGGCAACTATTATTAGCAAATGGAAGGAGGCTGTCTCGCAATTAGAGATACAAAAAACAACGGTAAGCTCCGCAGAATTGAACTATAAAATGAATGAAGACCGTTTTGAAAACGGTTTGGGTTCAAGGCTTGAACTGACGGATGCAGAACTGGCACTGACACAGGCGAGGGTAAACCACCTACGGGCTGTTTATAACCTTCGGATACTTCATACGGAGTTTCAGCACGCTTTGGGGCTGTTAAGCCTTTAATAACTGATAAATTTTACATTAACAATTTAAGAGCAAATAATATTATGAATACAGGAACAATACAATCAACTGATAACGCTACCCCATACAACAAACGTTGGTCAGCGCTTTTCTTACTGTGTACAGCACAGTTTATCGTTATAATGGATACTTCTATTATTGGGGTGGCACTACCTGCAATAAAAGAAGATTTAGGTTATTCACAATCCGGCTTGCAATGGATTTTTAATGCTTACGTCATTGTATTTGGTGGCTTTTTACTTCTTGGCGGTCGCTTGTCCGACCTGTTTGGGGCACGCAAAATATTTATGTGGGGATTTGGCATCCTTACTGTCTCATCGCTTTTGGCAGGCATAGCGTGGTCGGAAGCAGCACTCAATACAGGAAGGGCTTTGCAAGGCTTAGGTTCTGCGCTCATTGCACCAGCAGCCCTAACTTTGGTTTTGTCCAAGTTTACCGATCCCAAAGAGCTGAACAAGGCACTTGGCTTCTGGGGAGCGTCTGCCGCGGCTGGAGGTTCTGCCGGGGTTTTCCTTGGTGGGGCCATTATCGAATGGCTTTCGTGGCACTGGGTATTTCTTATTAATATTCCCATTGGGCTAATAGTCCTGCTTCGTAGTAAGGCTCTGTTGTTTACAGGCGAAACCCGAAAAGGGAAAGTAGATGTTGCGGGTGCAATTTTGGCAACAACGGCATTGGTGTTGGCGGTATATGCCATAGTATCGGCAGAGGGTGCAGGATGGAAATCGCTGCAGACTATTGGGCTGTTAGGCCTCTCTTTACTGTTGTTCATTATCTTCTTTGTTATCCAAAAGCAGAAAGATGAGCCGTTGGTACCTCTAACAATCTTCAAGGTCCCCAATCTTTCATCGGGTAATCTGGTGATGGCTTTGTTGGCCGCAGCATGGATACCTTTATGGTTTTTCCTCAATCTCTACTTGCAGCAAACCCTGAATTATTCTGCTTTCAACAGCGGACTTGCACTACTGCCCATGACTATCGCTATCATGTTTCTGATGGTAGGATTTACAGGTAAACTGGTAGCCAGGTTTGGTTTTAAAGCAAACTTGATAGCGGGGCTGATAGCGCTTGCCGCTTCGCTTATCCTGTTCAGCACTATTCCATCCGATGGAACGTTCGTGGTCAATGTATTGCCTGCGTCTTTGTTGGGAGCATTAGGCATGTCATTAGCATATATTCCAGGTACGATAGCATCCATGTCCGGTGCAAAACCTGAAGAAACAGGGCTTGCTTCAGGCTTGGTAAATACAAGCTACCAGGTAGGTTCGGCTTTGGGGTTGGCCATTATAGTAGCCATTTCTGCTGCAAAAACGAACACAGTAAAAATGTCGGGAACAACGGAGGCTATCGCATTGAACGCAGGTTTTCAAACAGCGTTTTTCTCTGCTGCCATCGTATGTATAATCGCCGTCATCATTGCTACTTTTTCTATCAAGACGCTTAAACAATAAAGGCGGCAAACAGCATGAAAAAACATAAGTGGAGTACACGGAATGTAATACAGGAAACAAAAGATGCTGTTACCATATTTTTTGATACAGGGCAGGCAGCCATAGTATATCAGGCAGGCCAATATCTTAATATTACCTGCTCTATTGAAGGAGAGCAGGTCAGCAGGTCATACTCCTTTAGCTCTGCACCATCTGATAAATTCCCGGCCATTACAGTAAAGCGTGTTGCTAACGGGAAAATGAGCAATTATCTTGTTGATAATGCAAAGCATATCAGCGAATGGAATATTGAAGCTCCTTTTGGAAATTTTGTTCTGAACCTGCAGTTTATCGAAGATTCGGAAGTAGTCTTTCTGGCAGGCGGAAGCGGAATTTCTCCCTTATCATCCATGCTGAAAGGCCTAGAAGATAATGTGCACAAGCCTTTGTTGCTGTATGCAAATAAAACACCGGAAGACACTATATTTTGGTCTCAACTAGAAGTCTTGAAAACGGTTGATAGGCTGAATGTTTTTTACTCATTTAGCTCAGATATACAAAACCAAAAAAAATTAAATTGCATCAGCGGCCGGTTTTCGCAACTCATCATTCGCAGCATTATCCGAAAACAAATAAAAATATTAAACCAGGCTCATTATTATATCTGCGGTCCTGCTGCTTTGATGGAATTGTACAGGGATACTCTGCTCGGCATGAACATTCCAGAAACTCAGATCCATGCGGAGAATTTTAATCCGGTAGTAGTGAACAACATTGCATTGGAAACCGAAGGTATTCCGAAAGAAGTATTGGTAAGCTATTATGAAGATATGTTTTTGGATGATGAGCAACAGACTTATGAATGTACCAGTCTGATTGAAGTTCAGGCAGGACAATCTCTTTTAGATGCTATGGGGGCAAACAACATCAAGGTGCCTAATTCTTGTAAAAAGGGCACCTGCGGTTCGTGTTGGGCAACAAAAGAAAATGGCCATGTACAAATGGTTCACAATTACGCACTCACTGATGAAGAAGTGTCTAACGGAAAAATCCTGCTTTGCCAGAGCTTTCCGTTAGACCAATCTGTTTACGTTGTTATTGTGTAAACAGTAAATCTTACAAATCAAACCGAGAATAACGTAAAAAGAACAGCGTTTGTTTACTCAACTTTGTATCATAAAAACAATAAAAAAAATAAAAGAAAATGGAAAATAAGAATCTTAAGTTCAAGACAAACCTTAATTGTGGAGGTTGTGTATCAAAAGTAAAATCAGATTTGGATAATGCAAACGGGATCTGTGAATGGAATGTAGATACTGCCAATAGCGATAAAATCCTTACTGTAAAATCAGAAGGCATTACCGAAGAAGAAGTAATAACAATTATAAAAAGTAAAGGTTTTAAGGCTGAGCCGATGAATGCTTAACCACAATCTTAAACCATTTGTATAACAAGTAAAACATAAAGAAATGAAAAAGTTAATGTTAGTATTTGCAATAATGCTTTTGGGAATTTCAGCATTTGCCCAAAATACAAAATTGCATTTTGACAATTATATCCATGTTAAAACCGCATTGGTAGGTAGCGATGCTAAAGCCGCAAGCACAGCTATTAGCACTTTTTATGATGCTGTAAAAAAAGACGGCGACTTTGCTCAAAAAACAGATTTACTGAAAGCTACCGATAAACTAAGCAAAGCAGGTGACAATCTCGAAAAACAGAGAGCAGCGCTCAACGATGTTTCTACGGTGATGTGGGGATTGGTAAAAGGTTCAGATAAAATTAATCAGCCGGTTTACTATCAATACTGCCCGATGAAAAAAGGCTATTGGTTAAGCAAGGAAAAAGACATCAAAAATCCTTATTACGGTTCGTCAATGCTTACGTGTGGTAAAGTAGCGGAAACAAAATAGTAACAACAATTGGCATCGCTTACAAACGATATCTTTTAAACAAAGTACCTAATGCGATTCTTTAAATGGATTATAAAAGTATGCTTTCAAAAAAATTGTTGCCATTAACGCTTTTGGCACTTTTAATTTCACAATTTGGCATAGCCCAAAAAGTAGTTCACTATGATTTGTATTTGAAAGATACCATTGTAAACTATGCCGGAAAGGAAAAAAGAGCCATTGCGACAAACGGACAAATCCCGATGCCCACCCTTGAATTTACAGAGGGTGATACGGCAGAAATCGTAGTACATAACCAGCTAAGGGAAAGTACCGCTGTACATTGGCATGGATTGTTCCTGCCCAATAAAGAAGATGGCATACCTCATTTAACCCAAATGCCAATTAAAGCTGGCACATCTCTCACGTATCGTTTTCCGATTATTCAGAACGGTACGCATTGGTATCATTCTCATGCCGGTTTGCAGGAGCAGATTGGCATGTATGGCAATTTCATTATGCACAAAAGAGCTGATGACAAAACATTCAGGAAAGGAATTGATGACTTGCCATCCATTCCCATTATGCTTAGCGAATGGACGAACCTCAAACCTGAAAATGTGCACCGTATGTTGCACAATGCAAGTGATTGGTTTGCTATAAAGAAAGGCGCAACACAAAGCTATGCCGAAGCTATCCGAAGCGGACATTTTAAAACTAAGCTCACAAACGAATGGAAACGTATGCTTGCAATGGATGTGAGCGATGTGTATTACGATAAAGTGCTGATGAATGGAAATCACACGACTGAACTGAAAAGTATTGACGGCAAACCGCTTAAAGCAGGCGATAAAGTCCGTTTACGCATTTCCAACGGTGGTGCATCATCTTACTTTTGGCTTCGCTATGCGGGTGGAAAAATGAGCGTTGTCGCAAGTGACGGAAATGATGTAGAACCCGTTGAAGTGGACAGGCTGATTATAGCTGTATCTGAAACATACGACATTGTTGTTACCATTCCCGAAGATGGTAAAGCCTTTGAGTTTATGGCTACTACCGAAGATCGTACCCAATCAGCAAGCTATTTCATAGGCAACGGGGCAAAGCAATATACCCGTGAATTGTCGCGCCTGAAATATTTTGAAGGGATGAAGATGATGAACGATATGATGAAGATGAATGGCGACCTGGACGATATGGGTATGAATATGAGCCTGCAACAAATGGATATGAACGTAGTAATGTATCCCGAAATCACAGGCGAAGAAAAGAAAAAGGGTAAAAGTAAAATGCGGGACAATCATGCAGGAGAGGCTACTCACGTAAAGCATGATATGAATATGAACGAAGACCCGAACCGTTATAATGCCAATGCTTTGAGCGATATAGTTACGTTGAACTATGGAATGCTCAAATCAACACAAAACACTACACTACCAAAGGATGCACCTGTTAAGGAACTGAATTTTTCCCTTACAGGAAACATGAACCGTTATGTATGGAGTATGGATAACCGCATACTTGCAGAAACAGATAAGATACCTGTAAAAAAAGGCGAAATACTGAGGATAGTCATTTATAACAACTCAATGATGCGACACCCCATGCACCTGCATGGTTTCGACTTTAGATTATTGAACCAACACGCTGACATTGCACCATTGAAAAATATCATTGATATAATGCCAATGGAAACCGATACTATCGAATTTTTGGCAAATACAGAAGGAGATTGGTTTTTCCACTGCCATATACTCTATCACATGATGTCGGGGATGAACCGGGTGTTTGCGGTAGATAATTATCAAAACCCTTATCTACCAGATAAGGCCAAGGCCTATCGTACATTACAACGAGAACACAATATGACGCATCCAATGGCACAAAGCGATTTTGCTAACAATGGTATTGATGGAGAAGCCATGCTGATGAATGCACGGTATAGTTTAGGCACGGAATGGCGCTTGGGTTACAACGATATGCACGGTTACGAGGTAGAAACCCATTTGGGAAGATACATCGGCAAAATGCAATGGCTAATGCCATTTGTAGGTTTTGATTGGCGTTACCGTAAAATGGGAATAGATGAACACGAGAAAAACCTGTTTGGACAGGTAAACAAAAAAGATAACAGGGCAGCCGTAAGTCTTGGCGTAATGTACACCTTGCCAATGTTAGTTAATGTGCAGGCAGAAGTTTATCACGATGGCATATTCCGTTTGTCATTGATGCGTGAGGATATTCCGATTTCCAAAAGATTAAGAGCAGGTTTTATGGTGAATACCGATTTGGAATATATGGTAGACCTGCGTTACATTATCGCAAGAAATATAGGTATACGTACGCACTATGACAGCGATATGGGATTTGGTGTGGGACTGTCACTAAACTATTAAATGAATAAAATAAACGAATATGCTATTATACGAGGCTGATACTAAGATCTTATTATTATAGACAGTAGGCCGCTCATCCAGTAATGTAATATTAAAAACTACTTTATGAAAAAAGCAGCGTATGCCGACAAAAATTTGATTATAGACATTCTTGCAAAGTCTTTTGACGCAAATACCAGTGTCAATTACATCATCAAACAGGACAAAAAAAGAAAGAAGAGAATCAGAGCACTGATGGATTACTCTTTTGAGATGTGCAACGCTTTTGGTGATGTTTTTATCTCTCATGATAATAAAGCGTGTGCACTCATAGTTTATCCTGACAAAAAGAAAAGTACGTTTCGTTCATCCCTGTTAGACACGAAACTCATCTTTCAATCAATCGGGATAGGCAATATTAGCAAGACCTTAAATAGAGAGAAACTAATAAAGAACATCCAGCCCGAAATAACTATGTCTTATCTATGGTTTATTGGCGTTGATCCTTCGGTACAAAATCAAGGTATAGGAAGCAAATTACTAAAGGAGATAATTGATTACAGTAATGCTAATAATCGTCCCATTTATCTGGAGACATCGACAGTTAAGAATCTGTCGTGGTATGAAAAGTTCGGATTTGAAATATATAATGAACAAGATCTAACATATCATTTATACTTCTTTAAGAAGGGTATAAAGTAGCATGGCAATGCTTGTATTTGGGACACAAATGCACATTGTCACATTCGCCTTTGTGAGCATAGAAATAGTAATTTTTTTCTACCTCATTCCCTATCGTTTGGCAAGACCGGACGATAAAATATCCCTGCTAAATATTATTCTCATCCTCCTGCTGCTCACCTATAACATAACAGGCGGACTGTTACCTGACCCAAAACTGCCAGGCTCTTTCTTTTTACAAGAGGCCATAGCTTATGCTACGGGGTTTATAACTCCCTGCTTTTTTCCTTATTATGTTTATAATGCTTTTGGATTGGAGAAAATGCGGTTCCACGCATTTAGAGGTGTTTACTTGTTTTTAATCCTACCATATATAATTTTTGTAATCGTATTTGCAATATCAAAAAACCTGGAAAGTGCACAAAACCTGCTCATCCTGCCGGTTGTTTATGCCAGTTGGGTTATTATCTCTTTATTACGTGCCATCAGTCACAAATACGGTAGAAACTTTAATAGCATTGAATCAAGGCAGGAAATTGCGGTATTGCTTTTAAGCCTTACACCGTGGGGTGGCCTACCCGTGATCACGTATTTCAATTTAGGACAAGCTATTGAGGCATCCATTACTAATGTTGGCTTTTTACTTTTGTTTGGGCTACAGGTAAACCGGCATATCAAGCAAACCAGGAGAGAGCATCTAAGGCTTATTGAATCCGAACAGCGGCTTTTGAACTGGAATACAAATTTGCAGGGAGAGGTTGATAAAAGAACAAAGGAATTGGAAAAGGTGAATGAACAGAAGACAAATAACTTTATCAATCTTGTACATGAAACAAAAACACCACTTACACTTGTTAAAAACTATCTTGAAGAATACATCAATAAATACGGATCAGCGGAAGAACTTGATATTATTAAAGGCGGTGTGGATAAGCTGACTGCTGATGTGATTAATTTATTCGACATTGAAAGATTTACAAAGGGAATTGATGTTTACCGGCATAACCTGGTATCTGATTTTAGCACTATTTTATTGAATAGTTTATTGCTGTTTGACCTCTATTGTAAGAAGCGGGAAATCGAATGCAGTAAACTTATAGAAGAAGGGCTATTTATAAAGGCTGATCCTAATGCCATTAACAGGATAGTAAATAATGTTATTGAAAACGCCATAAAATTTTCATTGGCAGGCGGGTTGGTAGAGATTTCACTAAAAAGAACAGAGGATAAGATCAACTTTACAGTATCAGACACAGGAATTGGTATTGCGCCAGCACAGCAACAAAAAATATTTGAGCCTTATTATCAGATAAACCATAAAACTACCCACCCGCAAGGAATGGGACTTGGGTTGCCAATAGTGAAAAAGGTAATAGAAGGTTTAGGAGGTGCTATACATATAGAAAGCAACCCTGCTGAAGTTCCCGGCACTAAAGTCATTATAACCCTTGATAGGTATGTATTACAACAAGATGATGTGCCAGTGAAGACTTCGGCAGAATCTAATTCATCAATATACGGTCTTGTGAATTACGACATATCGGATAGTTCATATACACAGGAAAAGAAGTCAATTCTGATCGTAGAAGATAATAACGCAATGATCCGCTTTCTTTTCAATAAGCTAAGTGCTAAATACAATGTATTTTGTTCGCTGAATGGTGCTGATGCTTTGAAAAAACTTCAAAATTTATCAATCACTCCAGACTTAATCCTATCGGATATAATGATGGATAAGATGGATGGCTTTGCCTTTGCAAAGGTCATTTCCGAACAAGATAATTATAACCATATCCCGATCATTTTTTTAACCGCCAAATCTGCCCCTTCGGATAAGTTAAAGGGGCTAAAGCTGGGAGCCATTGATTTTATTTCAAAACCGTTTTCCTTTGAGGAATTAAGCCAGAAAATTGAAACTGTACTGGATAATATTGTTAAACAGCAGAAAGCTATTTTAACATCAACGATTTCCAACCTTAGAACGATAAATGGTACATACAATGATGGGTCAACAGACTCAGCAAAGTTTTATCAAAACTGCAAAATATTTAATCTTACCAACCGTGAAATTGAAATTGCGAAATTAATTATGAAAGGCATTACATATAAGACGATTGCTAAAAACCTTTTTATTTCTGATAAGACTGTTAACAAGCATATACAGAACATTTTTGAAAAGGTTGAGGTTTCCAATAAAACGGAGCTAATCAGCAAACTGTCGAAATAATTTATTGCTTCTCACTTAATTATACTGCAAAATGCGTAGATAAATAGTAGTATTTGCGTATTCATTTCCAGCACTTTATGCCTGAAATTTGCATGTGGAAGTGTTCACCATATTCAATGATAGGTTATGTGCGGAGGATATACTTTGGAATGGCTGGATGCATTAATTACTGTTTCGCTAAATCCTGTGAAAACTGATTTTAACGCAATCCATCCTGTTAATTCGGTAGATCTAAAATCTAAGGTGGCGGAAGAAAAATGTAAAATTCAATCCCTACTGAAAGGGCTGGTTTTCAGTTTGGGGAATGAGAAGAAGATCGCATTGCTGGTAAAACAATATCACTACGATCTGACCATCCTTCTTGACCAAGCGCTTGAAAATCACGCAAAATGTCCGGTTAACCTTGCGGAACTAAAAGATCTCACTAAGTGCCTGATATCCTCTGTGGATGAGCTGCTGTCATTCGTGGAAATAAGATTTTCGGATTATTTAAGCATGAATGAACGTGTATCGGCATCCTATCTATCCATTACTAAAAAAGATTTAAAACAAAGGCTAAATAAGATGACAGCGAAGTTTAAAAATGATACCCCTGAATCAGTAATTATTGATATTGTATTGCATGAGTTACATGCTTTCATAGGTTGCTCAAAGAAGGAACATATATTCAATTTTAAGGAATTAGCTTACATGAAAGAAATCTGTAAGGAACTTGAACATTTGAATGACGGCAAATGCGATGACATTACTACTTACACCTGTTTAGATCAGTTGCTCGTATATCTGAATTTTAATAGTAAGGGTTATATAGACAATTTTATCCAGCGGCTTGCAGAAAAAATCAATAGTGGGGAAACTATTGATGAAAAGACAGAAATATTACTGCTTCACTTCAAGGCATTTAAACAGATGCACCGTAAGCCGGGGATGGTCTTTGACAGCACCTACGGCGATCTGGATGCAGAGGTCAGTAACTGGTTTGCACAGGAAATATTCTATTTGGAGAAAAAACTCCATTATGCCATCGATTTAAATGTACATCCTTTAAAATCTGCCCACAAAAACAGTGACCTCTTAAAAGTATTATGCAGGTTATCTGTGGATCAAATCGCAATTGTGCTTCGCTGTGTTGACGATCTTAAAATCCTTATGGCCCGTTCCCTGAACGCTGTTTTTAAAAGTATTGTTCCTCATTTATCTACCCCTTGCCAGGAAAACATATCGTATGATAGTATGCGTAGTAAATCCTATGCGGTCGAGACACGGGATAAGGAAGTCGTTATACAGACGTTAGAACAAATGATAAAGAAAATCAGAGAATATTAACAGACCTGATTTTCCGTTTAGTTTATTATTAGGGAAATTTATATTGTTCATTAAATTTTAGTTTTATGAAAACGCCATTAATCATTTTATTCGCTGTAGGTATTGTGTTTGTTGGTTGCAATTCTAAACAATTAGATAAGCAAACAGCTATGGAAATCATTAAAAAGAACGCAGGCTATCCATTGAGCTTAGACCGTGACATTTATTGCAGTGATCCGGAACATGCCCGTAAACTTCGGGCTGCTGGACTTGATAAAAATGGTTTGGTAACCGTGTTGCAAATGCAAAAGTTAAGTGATGCAGGCAAGCCTTTAATACAATTTACCGCAAAAGCGCAGCCGTACTTATTAGCAACTCCGGCAAAGGATAAAACGCTTGGAATACAAAAGGTGAAACTGGCTGATGAGGACATTGCAGAGGTCATTTCAATACAGAATGATGAAAGCACTAAAACAAAACTTGTAGAATATACAACAACTTATAAAAACGTTAGTCCATTTGCGGCATTAGTTAATCAGGATTTCACAGTCTTTAAAAAACATAAATCATATCTGTCATTGCGAGATGGTAGCTGGCAGGTTGAAAACCGTATGGGGCATTAATAAGTCTTTGCATCCGGTCGAGTTGATGAATGGAGTGGAAGCATGAAACGACATGAAGAGATGAGACGGGATGCCAATTACTACAGCATACCGGCTGCAATCTTTTTTTAAATTCTCAATAATGTTATTGCAGCGGGTATGCTGCACCTTAAAATCTCTGTATAAATAAATGCCTGCTATCACCATTAGCGTGAGGGATAGCAGCGTATAGCCCACAGCCACGAAGTATGAGTGGCGAGGACTTGAAGTGAATAGCCCGGCCTGAAAGGACACGCTCTCCAATCTATACATCGCTCATTCACTAAGCTCCGATCACCGGGGTTTTTTTATTTTTTTTCAAAAAGACTTCTTCCTGATTATCAGCAATATACATGGGGTACAACACGGGGTACAACAAAACTTGGACTTGATAAGGGGTGTTCAACAACCGTTTCTTTGTGTAGAAATTGTAAGCAACCCGGTTCTTTTTGCAACACATGAAAGCCGGATTGATTTAGTGAAAACGAAAAAAACGAAGCGTATGTTTACAAACATCTCCTGGACGACCTACATAACTTTTGTAGCCCTCCTCTTAACCGTATGGTATCTCATTATTGGATTGAGATTTTATCTAAGCGACCTGCAAATTCTTCTGTCAGGTAAAAGAAAGCCAACCCCGCAGATTGCCGGCAATGAGTACAGGTCTTTCCAACATGATGAAGCCATAAGCCATGAAACGGAAACAACTGCTACACTCAGCAAAGAACAAACTGATGATCTCATTGAAAAAGTGGAAACACTCTCTATAAAACTTAAAGATGCCGTTTCAGATGCCTCTGCAAAAGGCTACAATAAAGAGGAATTTTCCTTTTTACTGCAACTAACGCTGAAAGAATATCCTGAACTAAAGGATAGCCCCTTTCAGGTTCCTATCAATAGCCTCATTGCATCCGAATGTGAAAAACAAGGCTTCATCCACCTCAGTGCTGTAGAGCTGGAGATGTTGTGGGTAGAGGTGTAGTTATGAAGCCGCCCTCCTTCCTCTCCGCCGTATGGCGGAGGGGTAAAGGAAGGGTATTGTTCAAATCAACAGTGTTCAACTTTTAAATCGTGTGATATGAAAATGTGTAATGGAAAGTTTAAGAGTTTCTCCCGCAAGGCTGGATTAACCATCATGGCAACGATCTTCTTTGTTGCTATGCACATCGCCGCATTCTCCCAAGACGGAAATGCCGGGATAAATGAGGCCAACACGAAAGTGCGTGGTTATTTCGATTCAGGTACTAACCTGATGTACGCTGTGGGTGCATTGCTCGGGCTGATCGGTGCGGTGAAAGTTTACCAGAAATGGAATGCCGGTGATCCCGACACAGGAAAGGTTGCCGCCGCCTGGTTCGGCAGTTGCGTTTTCCTTGTGATCGTAGCCACTGTTATCAAGTCCTTCTTCGGCGTTTAATATCCTCATCTATCAAAGCAGACATTATGCAAGCGGTACTGATTGAAAAAATTCACGGGTATATCATCCATAACAATTTGGATCTGCTCATTTCACTTCAGCAAGAAGGGAAAGTAAGCAGCTACCTACAGGAAAAAGTGGCTACAGCAGACGAATTGCTTAGCCAGTTGCAATCAGCAAATACACCGCCTTACATCATCGAGGAACAATGCCTTGAATTTCTTACAAAGGATTTGCGGCCTTCAAGGTTTAACTACCTCCTTGCCGCTTTAGAAGAATATTTTGAAACGAACTACCAACGCTTTAAAGAAAGCGGCATACTCACCTATGAAGTCATTAACCTGATCGAAGCCTGTACCCCTGTTTTTGAAACACTGGGGTTCGCTTCTGCCAATGAGGATGACAGGCATCTACGTTATGCGGTCACGGGTGCAATCAAAGAATATTTAGATAAGCAGTGAAGAATGAAATGTGCAGGGTATGGCTTACAATCAACTACAAAAGCTCAATGATAATATAGCGGCTATCCGTATCGCACTTTCATGGGATAAAGACAAAGCCCTTGATGAAGCAGAGGTAGCGGCCTTACAGAAATATGCAGGTTTTGGCGGTATCAAATCTATCCTGTTCCCTAATGCAGATAAAGAAGAATGGGTCAAACTCCATGCAACGAATGACGACCTGCGGCTGTACCCCAAAATGATGGAACTGCACAAATTGTTGCAGGAACATCTTACCGAACAGCAATACAAGGAAACCATACAATCCATCAAGAACAGTGTACTTACTGCGTTCTATACGCCGCAGGTTGTTCCACAGACTTTATACAAGGCATTAAACGAACGTGGCATACACCCTGAACGGTTGTATGAGCCCAGCAGTGGTGCAGGCGTATTCATCAGTGAAGCCGCAAAGGTATTCCCATCATTAAAAGAAGTTACGGCTGTAGAAAAGGATATGCTTACAGGGCGTGTACTGGCTGCATTAAGCAGTGCTTTACCTGTTCCTGCCAAAGTACATATCACCGGTTTTGAAGATACGCCGACCAATGATAACGGAAAGTATGACCTGATCGTAAGCAATATCCCGTTCGGCAATTTCACTGTACATGATGAAGCCTTTCCCGACAAGGCCATTTCCGGTAAAATCCACAATTATTTTTTTGCCAAAGGACTTGATAAAATCAGTAATGGCGGGATACTGGCATTCCTTACCACAGACGGATTTTTAAATAATCCTTCCAATCAATCAGCCAGGGAATACCTGTTCAATAAAGCAGACTTTATCAGCCTTTCGGTGATGCCTGATAACCTGATGAAAGATACAGGTAACACAGAAGCTCCAAGCCACCTGCTCATTGTACAGAAGAACGATCAGAAGCAATTACTATCAGCAGAAGAACAACTGCTTATTGCAACCATTGAACAGCAAAATGAATTTGGCAATTACCAACTGAATCAATACATCCACCGCCAACCTGAAATCATTAATGGCGATGAAATCAAAGCAGGCAAGAACCAATACGGAAGTGCCAATCAAAGTGTATGGCAGCATGGCGATATAAACGTCATAGCTGAAAATCTTTCCGTTACTATTCAGGCCGGATTGCAGGAACGTTTTAATAAGCAGTTATTCCAGCAAGGACAAGCAGCGATAATAGCGGAACCGCAAACAACAGGAAAATTACTGACCCTTCTTCCTATGCCTGAAAACAAAGCAGAAAAGGTAAATGTGCAGTTGGGATTGTTTGACAGTACACCTGCTGAAAATATCAACCGGGCGATGGCTTATGTCAACCCACTGGATGAAACCGTTGTGCAGAAGCAGACGGCAAGGATCATCAGTATGGTGAGAACCACCGACAAACCGGAACATGAAACCATCGTGCTGGTTACTGCAAAGGCTACCGCATTCAAACAATACGTTTATAAAATGTACTCCAATGCAGAAGAAATTACTTTTTCTGCGAATTGGAAAAACGGCGGTGCCCTTGTCCATGAATTGCAGGGACTTTCAAGGCAACTGCAACAATACGATCATCATTATACTTATGAAGGTGATAAGGTACTGGAAGCAGCTTTTGGACTGGAACGTAATGAGCCAGGCATTTTTACCGACCTCAAGCCTTATTACAAGGAAGGGACATTGGTTATCCATAATGGAATCATCGGCAGCATTGAAACCCCAGATGCGGAATACAAGCAAGCTGCTTTCCGTCCGCTTCTTACAGGACAACAGGAAAGAGGATTCTATGAGCAGTACATTATTATCCGCGATACTTACCTGGAACTGGCCGCAAAGGAAATATCGGGCAATGAGGAATATGCGGAGCTTCGAGCAACATTGAACCAGCACTATGAACAGTTTGTATCGCAATACGGCCCGCTTAACTATCCTGTTAACCGTAAACTGATCACCAACGATACCGCTTTTGGTTTTACTGTACTGTCGTCATTGGAACGTAAGGAAGGAGAACGCTATGTAAAAGCAGACATTGTTTTACAATCGTTAATCCAAAAGCAGGAACAGTTCAGGACAGACGACCCTGTTGAAGCCCTTGCCCGTTCCTTAAATGAAAAAGGGAAAGTAAACCTTGATTTTATTGAGGCGGCAACAGGATTATCTGAGTCGGAAATTATCAGTAAACTGGATAGCCATATTTACCTCAACCCACAAAGCAGGGAATGGGAAACGGTTGATCAGTATCTCTCCGGCAATGTTGTTGCCAAATTAGCGGTTGCCAAACAACAGGCTGATCTGCATCCCGGCGATGCACAGTTACAAAGAAGCAAAGAAGCTATCGGCAAAGTACAGCCGGAGAAAATTCCCTTTGAACTGCTGGACTTTAACTTCGGTGAACGCTGGATACCTAACAGCTATTATGACCGCTATGCAAGTAAGCTTTTTGAGCTAAATACGAGCATCAATTATTTTCAGTCGTTAGACACATTCAAGGTAAACGCATCAGGTTACAATGCAAAGATCACACAGGAATATGCGGTAACGCCTAAAAGCGGCAGGATCACCTATGGCACAACCATTTTGGAACATGCACTGGAAAACACTACTCCCTTTTTTACCTATGAAGTAAAAGTTGGTGATGACAAGACCATACGCCTGCCGGATAATGATGCCATACAACTTGCCCATCAAAAAATCGAATCCATACGCAACGGCTTTATCACCTGGTTGCAGGAGTTGCCCGATGCCGATAAAAAGCATCTTGAAAAGTTATACAACGATACATTCAACTGTTATGTACTCCGGGAATACAATGGCGATCACCTGACATTCCCCGGCTTGGAACGAAAAAATTTAGGCATAGCCGACCTGTACAGCTCACAAAAAAATGCGGCATGGCGTGTTATTCAAAACCGTGGTGCATTGATAGACCATGAGGTAGGCTTGGGCAAAACGCTGACCATGATCGTTGCGGCAAGCGAAATGAAAAGGCTGGGCATCGTGCATAAGCCCATGATACTGGCATTGAAATCGAATATCAACCAGATCACCGAGACCTATAAGAAAGCCTATCCACATGCCCGCATTCTTGCACCGGGCGAAAATGATTTTACGCCTGCCAAACGGATGCGGCTGTTCCATGAGATCAAAAACAATAATTGGGATTGCATCATCTTGACGCATGACCAGTTCGGGAAAATACCGCAGTCACCGGAAATACAAAGAGAGATATTCCAGAATGAACTGGACAATGTAGAACGTGATCTGGAAACGCTGAAAGACCTGGGCGGCAATGTTTCTAAAAAGATGCTCAAAGGGCTGGAGATCCGTAAGAACAACCTGCAGGGCAAACTCAAAACGCTAATTACCGACATCGAACAAAAGAAAGATGCAGGCATCAACTTCAAGGAATTGGGTGTTGACCACCTCTTTATTGATGAAGCACACAAATTCAAGAACCTCACCTTCACCACACGCCACGACCGTGTTGCGGGAATAGGCAATATGGAGGGCAGCCAGAAAGCACTCAACATGCTTTTTGCTGTACGGACTTTACAGGAAAAATTCAATGCCGACCTGTGTGTTACCTTTTTATCAGGTACGCCCATTTCCAACAGCCTGACAGAGATGTACCTGCTGTTCAAATATCTCCGTCCCAAAGAAATGGAGCGGCAGCATATTGAAAACTTTGATGGCTGGGCAGCAGTATTTGCAAGGAAAACGACCGACTTTGAATTTTCTGTTACGAATGAGATTATCGCCAAAGAACGTTTCAGGCATTTCATTAAAGTGCCTGAACTGGCACTGTTCTATAATGAAATAACCGATTATAAAACAGCCAAACATATACAGCTTGACAAGCCTGCACTGGATGAAACGCTGGTGAACATCATGCCGACACCGGAGCAGACCGAATTTATTCAAAGGCTCATGCAATTTGCCAAAACCGGGGATGGCAGGCTGATAGGCCGTGCACCGCTGACCCGCGAGGAAGATAAAGGTAGGATGCTGATTGCCACCAACTACGCAAAGAAAATGGCTGCTGACCTGCGTCTTGTTGATAGCCGCACGTATGATGACCATCCTGAAAACAAGGTAAGCACCTGTGCCCGTAAAGTGGCAGAACTCTATTATCAAAGCCAGCCGCACAGGGGAACACAGATCATCTTCAGTGATATTGGTACGCCTAAACCCAATGAGTTTAATATCTACGATGCACTGAAGGAAAAACTGACAAGGGATTTTAATATCCCTGCCGGTGAGATCACATTTATCCATGACTGGACTGATAAGAAAAAACCGGAACTGTTCAGGAAAATGAACAACGGGCAGATCAGGATTCTGATCGGCAGCACGGAAAAGGCAGGTACGGGCTTAAACGTGCAGCAAAGGGTAATCGCCATGCACCACATGGACATACCCTGGAAACCTGCTGAACTGGAACAACGCAATGGCCGTGGTGCAAGGCAGGGAAACCTTATTGCGAAGGAACACTATGATAACAAGGTGCAGAATTTCATTTATGCAGTTGAGCAATCTTTGGACAATTACAAGTTCAACCTACTGAAGAATAAGCAAACCTTCATCAGCCAGATGAAGAACTGTGAGCTGAACATCCGCACGATTGACGAAGGGGCTATTGATGAAAAAACAGGGATGAACTTTTCCGAATACATTGCTATCCTTTCCGGTGATACATCGCTGCTGGAAAAATCAAAACTGGAAAAAAAAGTAGCAGTGCTGGAAAGCCTGAAAACGGCACACTTCAGGGAAGTATCCCGTTCCAAATACCAACTCGATAATCTCCAGCATGATAAAGAAAGTACAGTGCAGACGCTGGGCAAATTGTCCAAAGATGAAAAGCTATATAAAGGCAAGCTACAATATGAAAAGGATGGCACAAAAGCCAATCCGGTACAATTAACAGGGCTTACGAATGCCGATCCTGAAATCATCGGTAGGCATCTTATCAAACTTTACCAGCACTGGAAACCTACTGATGAACCAAAAATTGGAACACTATATGGTTTTGTCCTGTGCATCCGGCAGCAACAGGAAGCGTATGAAGAAAACGGAATGTTTAAGCATAGATATTATAACACGCTGTACGCCGTCAATCCGAAAACAGACATCAAGTACACTTACAATCAGGGGCATCCCAACACGGATAATGCAAAGCTCGCCGCCCGTTATTTTCTCAACGCAATTGACCGGGTTGAACCTTTAAAAGAGAAATACCAAAAGACATTAAAGGAACTGGAAACAAATATCCCGATGGTTGCTGCATTCGTGAATAAGCCTTTTGAAAAGGAAAAGGAACTGCTGCAAATGAAAAGCGAACTGGCAAACCTGGAAAGGAAGATTGCCATCAAGATACAGGAAAACCAAATGAAGCAAAACGGCCTGTTTGATGAAAAGCCTGCTGAACAAAAAGAGCAACAGGCCAATCAGGTTGCGGATATACAGGTGATACAAATGAACCCGAAAGTGACTACGCCCTTGCAGGTAGCAATGGCAAAGGTCAACGGTGCAGTAGTCAACGGTACAAATCAGCACCATGTTAACGATGAACAGCCTGCACAACGGAACAGACGCAGCAACAGGTTAAGACTTTAAAAGAAAATATTATGAGCAACAGTGTATATCCGATCAACAAAGGCATCAATAAAAGTATTGAGTTCAAAGGGCTGAAAGCACAGTATATCTGGTATTTCGGGGGCGGTGTCATTGCATTGCTGATCCTCTTTGCCATTATGTACATCATCGGCATCAATTCATTTATCTGTATCGGTATCATACTTATTGCAGGAACTGTACTGGTTGTTAAGCTGTACGCACTAAGCAATACTTATGGCGAGTACGGTATGATGAAGACCGTAGCCAAACGCAGTGTACCGAAGGTGATTAAATCGAAAAACAGGGCGGTATTCTTCGAAAAAAGCAGATAGCTATAATTAATAACAAGGTAAAAAAGTGAACATGGAAAAGCAGTTGGATGATATTTTACCAATATTGGGTGTAGAACATGATTGTATCCTTTCCAAACAGGGGGATATTACGTTAGTATTTAAGGCAGAATTGCCAGAGATATTTACGCTGTCGGATCAGGAATACGAAGCCTTTCACCAGGCATGGGTAAAAGCGATCAAGATTTTGCCAAAGATGTCCATATTCCATAAGCAGGACTGGTTTATTGATAGTAAATACTCGCCGGATTTTACAAAAGAAGATACGACCTTCTTAACGCTTAGCAGTGAACGCTTCTTTAATGAACGTCCTTTCTTAGATCATAGCTGTTATATACTGCTTACGAAGAAACCTGCGGGCAGGAAGCCCGCCACTTCTTTATTTTCCAACCTGCTGCGCAGATCCATCGTACCGGAACAAACACTAAAGCCGCAATTGCTACAGGATTTCCTGGATAGCGCAGGGCAGTTTAAACGGATACTGGAAGACAGCGGCTTTGTTCAGCTTACCCGCCTTAAAAATGACGAACTGCAAAGCCATAGCCGTAAGATGGGATTAATAGAACGCTATTGTTACCTGTCCGAAAAGAATGATGAATTACTATTGAAAGACATAGCCTTTCAGGATGGCTTACAAATCGGCAACCAGCATAGCCAGCTTTATACATTGGGTGATGCAGCAGATCTTCCCGCTTTGTGTGGTTCGCGGATCAACTTTGACAGGTACTCGACAGACAAAACAAAATTCAGCATCGGCTTTGCCTCTACGCTTGGGCAACTGCTTCCCTGCAACCATATCTACAATCAATACATATTTATTGAGGATACGCAGAAAACCATGCAAAAGCTGGAGAGCAAGCGTTTAAGACTGCAATCCCTGTCTGCCTATTCCCGTGAAAACACCATTGCAAGGGATGCAACCAATGATTTCCTCAATGAAGCCATCAGCCAGCAACGACTTCCTGTAAAAGCACACTTCAATGTTCAGGTATGGACTTCCAATAAAGAGGAACTGAAAGACCTTAAAAACCTCGTGTCTTCTGCATTGGCACAAATGGATGCGGTAGCAAAACAGGAAACACTCGGTGCGGCACAGATATTCTGGGCAGGCATTCCCGGCAATGAAGCCGACTTTCCTATGAATGATACGTTTGACACTTTCGCAGAACAGGCAAGCTGCTTTCTCAACCTTGAAACCAATTATCGTTCCTCCCTTAGCCCGGTCGGTATAAGGCTTGGCGACAGGCTTACAGGAAAGCCCGTTCATGTGGATATATCCGATGAGCCTATAAAAAAAGGCATCTGCACCAACCGCAACAAATTTATTCTCGGCCCATCGGGTAGCGGAAAATCTTTCTTTACCAATCACATGGTACGCTCTTACTATGAGCAGGGCACACATATCGTGCTGGTGGATGTAGGACATAGCTATAAGGGTTTATGTGATATGGTGAACGGCTATTATTTTACCTATGATGAAAAGAACCCCATCCGTTTCAATCCTTTTTATATCTCCGAAGGTGACAGCCTGGATACAGAAAAAAAGGAAAGTATCAAAACACTATTGCTGGCGCTATGGAAAAAGGATAACGAAACATTCAACCGTTCCGAATATGTAGCACTGTCCAATGCCCTGCAACTCTATTATGAAAAGCTGGACAGGGATGAAAAGATTTTTCCGTGTTTCAATACTTTCTATGATTTCCTGCGGGATGAATTTGTAGCGATCCTGACCAATGACAAGGTGAAGGAAAAGGATTTTGATGTAAACAATTTCCTGTATGTGCTTCGTCCGTATTATAATGGCGGTGAATTTGATTACCTGCTCAATGCTACAGAAAATTTAGAGTTGCTTACCGAACGCTTTATCGTATTCGAGTTGGACAACATAAAGGATCATCCCATCCTTTTCCCGGTAGTGACCATAATCATTATGGAGGTATTCATTTCAAAAATGCGAAAGTTGAAAGGTATCCGAAAAATGATCCTCATTGAAGAAGCCTGGAAAGCCATTGCCAAAGAGGGCATGGCAGAATACATCAAATACCTGTTTAAAACCGTCCGCAAATTCTTTGGTGAAGCTATCGTGGTAACACAGGAAGTGGAAGACATTATCAGTTCACCCGTGGTGAAACAAGCGATCATCAATAACAGCGATTGCAAGATACTCTTAGACCAATCGAAATACCAGAACAAGTTTGAACAAATACAGGAGTTGCTCGGACTGACGGAAAAAGAAAAGGCATTGATCCTTTCGGTGAACAAAGCCAATGATCCTACCAAAAAATATAAGGAAGTATTTATCAGCCTCGGTGGTATGCTCTCCAAAGTGTACCGCACAGAAGTTTCCCCTGAAGAATATTTTGCCTATACCACAGAGGAAACTGAAAAAGTGAAAGTAACGCAGTACGCTAAAAAGTACGGTGATGTACGGAAAGGCATTGCTGCATTGGTAGCAGATATGAAAGCAGGTAAAAAGTAAGAACTAAAAAATACATGAGTTATGAAAAAGCTATTGATCATACTGGCATTTGTGGGATTAGGTACGATAGCACCAGTACAACACGCCCAAGCACAGATACCCATCGTAGACATTATCAAGGGTGCTATCAAAAAGGTCATCAAGGCGATTGACCTGCAAATCCAGCGGCAGCAGAATAAAGTGATCTGGCTGCAAAACGCACAAAAGACGCTGGAGAATACCATGTCAAAAACAAGATTGGATGAGATAACGGATTTGGTGGATAAGCAAAAGACGTTGTACAAAGACTATTACGAAGAACTGCGAAAAGTAAAAGCGATCATTTCCTATTACCAGCGCATAAAAGAAATGACTGAAAAGCAGGTGCATCTGGTGGGTGAATATAAAAGAGCTTGGGCGTTGTTCCAGCAGGACAAGCATTTTACACCCGATGAGCTTGCCTATATGAGCCGGGTATATTCCGGCATACTGGATGAGAGTGTAAAGAATATTGACCAGATATACATGGTGGTTAATTCATTCCAGACACAAATGAGCGATGCGAAAAGGCTGGAGCTGATCAATGCAGCAGCTAACCGCACTGATATGAATTACAATGACCTCAAAGCCTTCAACCAGCAGGGCATATTGCTTAGCCTGCAAAGAGCAAAAGCACAAAATGATGTGGATGTCGTAAGAAAATTATATGGCCTTCAATAAATCAACCATTATGAAAAAGCAATTCATCATTTTATTACTACTTGCCCTCTGTTCAACAGGCTTAAGGGCACAGACATTCGCAGAATGGTTTCAACAAGGGTCAACACAAAAGAAATACCTGTTACAGCAAATAGCAGCCTTACAGGTTTATATCGGTTATGTTCAAAAGGGTTATTCCATTGCAAAAAAAGGATTGAATACGATCAGTGATATCAAGCATGGTGAATTTAATCTGCATACCGACTATTTCAATTCTTTAAAGACCGTCAATCCAACTGTCAGGAACTACGCCAAAGTTGCTGAGATCATTGCTATACAAGTCAGGATCGTGCAGGTGTATAAAACCGCAGTAAAACAGGTCAGCAAAAGTGGGGCTTTTAACGATAAAGAGATCAGTTACCTGAACGGTGTTTTTGACAGGCTGATAGATGACTGCACGAAAACCATAGATGAGCTGATTGCCGTAACGACCAGCAACCAATTGGAAATGAAAGATGATGAACGCCTGAAACACATTGATGCTTTGTATAGCGACATGCAGGGCAAATACACTTTTGTGCAGGGCTTTTCCAATGAAGCAAAATTGCTTGCGGCCTCCCGCATCCGTGAACAAAATGATATACGAACAAGCCGTGCGATCAACGGCATAAAATAAAAGATATGAAAAAGATAATCCTTCTTTTAATCATCCTTAGTGCGGGGATCAGCAACAAAGCAGTAGCACAGGCTCAGGAACTTGCCCAGTTAGCACTCAATATAGAAAAACTGGCACAGTTCAAACAAATATTGAGCGACCTGAAAAAAGGCTACCAGATCGTCAGTACCGGTTACTCGACCATCAAGGATTTATCACAGGGCAATTTCAACCTGCATAAAACTTTCCTTGACGGGCTGATGACTGTTAGCCCCGCAGTCAGGAAGTACCGCAAAGTGGCCGACATAATCAACGACCAGGTAATGATCGTAAAGGAATACAAGGCTGCATTTAACAGGTACAAACAAGATGGCAATTTCAATACAGGTGAAATTGATTACCTGTCAAAAGTCTATAACAACCTGTTCAAGCAAAGCCTGAACGACCTCGATGAGCTGACAATGGTGATGACCGACAGTAAGCTGCGGATGTCCGATGATGAGCGGCTCGAAGCAATCGACAGGATTCACGGCAACATGAATGATAAACTGCTTTTCCTCCGGCACTTCAACAACAACACAACGATACTGGCTGTACAACGGGCAAGGGAAAGAAACGATGCGGTTACAATGAAAAAAATATATGGCGTAAACAATTAAAATCAATCAACATGGCAAAGTGGATAAGGGTTGCTTTGATAGCAACAGTGGTAATGATCTTGCCGCAGTTTTCGCAGGCACAGGGCCTGGCGGATGAAATGAACAGCCTGCACGGTGTGCTGGATCAGTTATATGATGAAATGATGCCCTTGTGCAGCAAGCTAATTGGTGTGGGACAAGGTATCGCCGGGTTTGCAGCCACCTGGTATATTGCCTCTCGTGTATGGCGGCATATTGCCAATGCAGAGCCGATTGATTTCTATCCGTTGTTCCGTCCTTTCGTAATAGGCTTTGCGGTAATGGTGTTTCCCTCTGTATTGGGTATCATCAATGGCGTAATGAAGCCAACCGTTACCGCTACAGCAGAAATGGTCAAGGATTCGGATAAGGCGATTACTGAACTGCTCAAACAAAAAGAAGAAGCTATCAAGAAAACTGAAGCATGGCAAATGTATGTGGGCGAATCAGGCAGTGGCGACCGGGATAAATGGTACAAGTACACGCATCCGGATGATCCCACCGGCAGCGATGAAGGGATATTTGAAGGCATTGGCAACGACATCAAATTTGCAATGTCTAAAGCCTCATACAATTTCCGTAATTCGGTAAAGGAATGGATGAGCGAAGTCTTAAGGGTGCTGTATGAAGCGGCGGCACTTTGTATCAATACCCTGCGAACATTCAATTTAATCGTCCTTGCCATACTCGGGCCGCTGGTATTCGGGATAGCTGTCTTCGATGGGTTTCAACATACATTAACAGTATGGATAGCCCGCTATATCAATATTTTCTTATGGTTGCCTGTAGCGAATATTTTCGGCTCTATTATCGGTAAGATACAAGAGAAGATGCTGCAACTGGACATCAGCCAGGTACAGACTTCGGGGGATACCTTCTTTAGTTCTACAGACGTTGCTTATCTCGTGTTTATGATCATCGGCATCATTGGCTATTTCACTGTCCCTTCAGTAGCTAACTATATCGTGAATGCAGGCGGTGGCGGTGCAATGGTGCAGAAAGTTACCAGCCTTTTCAGCAGCACATCCAGAGGTGCAGTTAATACCATGTCTTCAGGTGCAGGTATGGCAGCGGATGCTTTGGGCAATGCGGCAGAAAGGATGAGCAACAGTATGAACAATTACGGTGCTAATTCAGGGTATTTCAATGAAGGCGGTTCCTCCGGCAAATCGAATTATATGCAGGATAAAATCTCTGGCAAATCTTAACCGCAGCCGCCTTATAACAGGATAATTTTTTAACGCTAATGCTATCAGTCATGTTTAAAAAAATGCAAAATATAGATACTGCTTTCAAGCATATCCGCACGTTCACACTTGTTGTTGTTATCGGCTGCACGGTCATCTGTTGCTTTGCCGTGTATAAAAGTTTCAGGCTGGTATATGAGATGCAGAGTAAAGTATATATACTGGCCAACGGCAAAGTCCTTGAAGCTTATGCATCCGACCGCAAGGATAACATACCCGTTGAAGCAAAGGATCATGTCAAAAACTTTCATCAGTATTTTTTCTCGCTCGATCCGGATGATAAAGTCATTCAGGCAAATATTACCAAAGCCTTGTACCTCGCTGATGGTTCTGCAAAGCGTGAATATGATAACCTGAAAGAGAACGGTTACTATGCCAATGTGATCGCCGGCAATATCAGCCAGGAGATTAAAGTGGATAGCGTAGCTGTTGACATTAATGAATACCCTTACCATTTCCGGTGCTATGCCACGCAACATATCATCCGTACTACCAGCACAGTTGCCCGCAGCCTAATAACAGAAGGCTACCTGCGTAATGTAAGCCGCTCCGACAATAACCCGCACGGTTTCCTGATCGAACGCTGGACTACCATAGACAATAAGGATTTAAAAATTGAAAACCGCTAAGCCATGTTATCGCTATTCAAAAACAAAAGGAAAACACCATCTGCAGCAGGCAATGCAGCCCAGGACAGGATGGCAAAAAATATCGTTGTGTGGTGCATCAGGCAACAACAACGTTGGGCAGCATTTATGCAGGGGGGAATGGAACGGCTTTCTGGCAAGGGGAAATTAATCGCCCTGTTATTATTCTGCTTGATTGCTGGAAGCCTGAGTATTTATCTTATCGCCAGCAGCCTGATGGGCAAGCCTTCCGTTTCCATTTCTGTATCACGAATCAAAACTCCATTGCATACAAATAGCTCAGGGGATGAAAATACCAGATCTGCCATAGTTGTGTCAAAGCAGGAATATCAAAGGATAGAACGGTTCAGGCACTATATGGATAGCCTTGCACGAAGTCCTTCCAGCAAGCCAATTTATGACAGCATCCTGAAGCAGCGACCGGGATTGATGGATAGTGTCGCATTCATCGAAAATTTATATCAGTCACAAACTAAATAACAAATATTATGGAACAGAAAACACATTCTCAGAAATTTCTGAGGCAACGCAAATTTTTCATGGTGATGCCACTATTGGTCTTGCCATTTATGACCCTAATGTTTTGGTCATTGGGCGGTGGAAAAATGGATCACGCAAATGCACAGGATTTAAAGAAAGGCTTTAACATGCAATTGCCGGGGGCTAACCTGAAAGATGACAAACCACTGGATAAGCTAAGCTATTACGAGAAAGCTGCATCCGATTCGTTGAAACTTGAACAGCAGATAAAAAACGATCCCTATTATAAGATGCCGCTGGACACTGATACCATTACCAGCCATTTTATGGATACCTCCATGCCGGGTATCAAGTACAGTGGTTCAGGAAAGAGGGTGAATACAAAAACTGGTTCAGGCTATACAGATCCGAATGAAGCGAAAGTATATCGCAAGCTGGCGCAATTGAATGAGGTCATGAATAATGCGGCTACCCCCCAAGCAAACATAGATGAAAACAATACGCCTAACCGTACAACCAATGCTTCGGTTAACAGCAGTGATGTGGACAGGCTGGAACAAATGATGAATGCAATGAATCAAAAAAACGGCGATGATCCCGAGATGCAGCAGCTAAACAGTATGCTTGAACGGATATTGGACATCCAGCATCCTGACCGTGTGCAGGAACAAATCAGGAAAGCGTCTGAAACCAGGAAAGGCCAGGTTTTTGCCGTTTCAGCAAAAACCCAACCTAATCCTGTGTCTTTATTAGAAAACGGGGGGAGTAACTATATAAAGAGTGATGCCGGTTTTTCTTTTCCTTCTCAAAATGGCTTCTTTTCCCTTGATGATGCTTTATCAGATGTAAGCCAAAATGCTATTGAGGCTGTAATCCATGAAACCCAAACTTTGGTAAATGGCTCTACCGTGAAATTAAGACTTGTCAATGATATTTATATCAATGGCGTTCTGATACCTAAAAACAATTTCGTCTTTGGTACTACCCAGCTTAATGGGGAACGGTTAGGTATCAAGATCAGCAGCATCCGTTACCGCAATTCGCTGTTCCCTGTTGAGCTGCAAGTCTACGACATAGATGGGATGGATGGGATTTACATTCCCGGCGCAATCACCCGCGACGTTGCAAAGGAATCTGCTGACCGTTCTATTCAGGGAATTGGATACACTTCTTTAGATCCATCCATCGGTGCACAGGCTGCCAGTGCAGGTATCGAAGCTGCTAAAACCCTGTTCAGTAAAAAAGTAAAACTCATCAAGGTAACTGTGAAAGCAGGATACCAGGTGTTGCTTCATGATGAAAAACAAAAACAGAATAACTAAACGAAAAAGAACATTAATTAATCATTTTAAAATTCCTACGAGTATGAAAAAGATATGTGCAGTAATGATAACAGGAATTGTTGCCTTACTAATAAGTGTGCAGGCATCCGCACAAATAGCAATGCCTCTTATCAAAGATTCAGTGATTGCTCCTTATCGGCTTGCGGTCACTTACTATAAAACAACCAACCTTGTATTTCCCTATGCTATTAAAAGTGTTGACCGGGGAAGCAGAGACATCCTTGCCCAAAAAGCGAAAGGTGTTGAAAATGTGTTACAGGTGAAGGCAGGCAAATTAGGTTTTGATGAAACCAACCTGACTGTGATAACGGCAGATGGCAAGCTCTATTCCTATATACTGAATTATGTAGACAGCCCTTCCATCCTCAATATCAGCTTTGCTCATAAAATGCAATGGAACCCCGAAGCATTTTTCTCCCAAAGCGGGATCAATGAGGCCGAAGTGCAGGCCGATGCCGAAAAACTTGTTGCAGCCAGGAAGACTACAAGGGGTATAAAAGATAAATCGTATGGCATCGATTTCCGGCTGGATGGTATTTATGTCAATAGTGAGGTCATGTACTTCCGCATAAAAATAGCCAACGAGACAAATATCAATTATGATATTAGCCAACTCCGATTTTTTATCAGGGACCAGAAAAAATCAAAGCGTACTGCAACACAGGAAGTGGAGATCTACCCGCTGCATATATCCAATGATACCTTATCGGTAACAGGGCATTCAGAACAGGTATTTGTTTTTGCCGTTCCCAAATTTACCATTCCTGATAAAAAATACCTGGCTATCCAGCTCATGGAAAAGGATGGCGGCAGGAACCTCGAACTTTCCCTGCACAATAAAACCATTGTAAAAGCAAAGCCGGTCAGATAACATTCTAACGGAGTAAGCCGCAGCTTTATGAAAATCAGTTCAACCGATTATACAGATGTCCTGCATGAGATGATCAACCAGCGATGGGCAGGCAATGAGTTTGTCGCTTTTCCTGATGATTCGGTTGCCTTGCAGAAAGAAGAACTTTTCTGTTTTGCCACCGCATACGAAGCGATCGAGTTCTGCTATGAAATGTCTACCGATGTGGATCGCTATAAGTATCTGTCTTTAAGATCAGTGTGCCATAGCATGAGCGAAGGGTTACAGGACAAAGAACTTCTTGTCGAAAAGAACGGATTGGTAGACGTAGGGCAAATGGTTACGCTGCATTATCAAAGGCTGGAAGGACAGCAATTAATTAATGATCAAAAACAAAATGTTATGAACCAGAAAAATTATGACTTCCTGAAAGACCAGGTAAAGTTTACCGGCTTCGGTGAGGGGCTGGAAAATGAGCTAAAGGAAAAACTGGAAAAACAAACGCCGGATTTCCAGATCGCACACAAAACCAAATTCGGTAACGATGAGGTTTCGTCTGTATTGCATTTTAAAAAATCCGACCAAACGGATATGTATTTCTTCAACCGCTACGATACCACCCTCAAGCCTGAAGGAACAAAAGATGAGATGACACAGGCTTTTTATATCAACAAGGGCAATAACAATATCACGCTGAAAGAAGCCTTCAACCTTATGAATGGCCGGGCGATACATAAAGAGTTTGCCAAACTGGAAAAAGTGGGTGAAGGCGAAAATGCACGTTTCAAGCCGACAGATGAAAAATACACCGCCTGGATGAAACTGGATTTTAAGGAAGCTGATGAGCAGGGAAACTTTAAGCAATTAAAGTACAGCGAAAATTACGGCTATGACCTGAATGCAGCATTGGCAAAACATCCTATCAAGGAACTGGAAAATGAAAACGATAAAACAAAGCTGGTGGATTCCCTGCAAAAAGGAAACAGGCAATCCGTAACGTTCGTGCAGAATGGGAATGAACAAAAGCATTTTATTGAAGCCAATCCGCAGTTCAAAACCATTAATATTTATGACAGCAATATGCAACGCCTCAACAGTAAACAGGCACAGGATGAAAAACAGGGACAGGGTGAGCAGAAATCTGCAAAACAAAATGCTAAGAACGAAAGCCAGAACACGGGTGATGCGGATGATAGCGATGCGATGCCAAAGGCATCGAACAAAAGAAGGAAGAAGCAAAGCAATTCCGTACACTAAGGAGAGGCAGTGCTGATATGGCTAACAGAGAATAGCCGTGCTGTAGAAAATGTGATAAGAGAACTATTGTTTGTAAAAGCTAAATTATTAAAAGATGAAAAATATAGTAATACTGCTGACAGCCTTTATAACAGGTTTATCAGCTTGTAAAAAGGACAATACTGAAAAAGTACAGGTGCAGGAAACAGGTAAAACGTTTGCTGAAAGATCATCAAATATTGCAGGCCCGGAAAACCCTTTAAATGTTTACGATAGCATTGGGTACTGGCATAACATCATTTTGGCTTATGTACAAAGCTGCAAGCCGAAAACTGATACACCGGATGTCGAAACATCTACTGGTTGTGTCCTCAAATTTTATAGGGAACAGTCATTGGAAATTCCTGTGTCTTTTTTCTCGACCGTAAAACAAACAGTAAATGACAGGGACAATGATTTCAGCAATGTTATTGCGAATTGCCCCTACACTGATTTGGTTAAAACGGCTTTAGATTCATTGATTAGAATAGTAAAAAGATTGTCAGATGACAGTAGTGGATATGACGCAATCAAAGGCGCTATTACGGGCTTTGAAAACGGGATAATACAAGATGTTAGGTTCAGCGAGAAAGACCGCCAGATCATCCTGAAAGCGGCATCAGTGGCCAGGTACTCCATCTATTACTGGATGAATATTAATCCTCCTCCTGTGACGGCTTTTAAATTAAAGAACATCATTAAGTGGATTGCTGCTGTAACCAGTGATATAGGCGGCGCTATAGTTAGCGGCAATGCTGGGTACGCTGCTGATTGCAGTTCATACGCTTATGATCTTGTAACCTATAGTATGCCATAGTCAGCCAGATGGAACAGTTAAAGCCTTTATCGGATTTCTTTAATGCTATTGCGGGCGATCCCCGCATTAGCATTACCCATATTGGTGTTTATGCTGCCTTGCTGAAATACTGGAGTGAGCATCACTATGAAAATCCGGTACAGGTTTTCAGTTACGAGATAATGCGGATCGCAAAAATTTCTGCAAGCACTACTTACCATAAAAGTATCAGGGATCTGAATAGTTATGGCTATATCAGGTATGAACCTTCATTCAAAAGAAACAAAGGCAGTAAGGTATATTTTAATGCAACTGAATAAATGAAAGTAATGAAATTAATAACGTAGCACGAAGCCCGAACGGGCTTTTGCTGTCAACATAAGGAGGTGTGAAATGGAAAAGTTGAGAGAGAATACCGACTTAAAAAATGATCAGTTAATATTGAAAACTTATGACGATTTAGAGCGGGAAAAAGAGAAAAAATTCGTAAATTTAATAGTTGAAATTATAGTAGCAATTACCTTAAAAGAATACTATGAAAAGGGCGATTAGATACCTACGCTTCAGTCAGTTGGGACAAAGCAACGGGTCAATAGAGAGACAGGAATTATACACAGATCAATGGATAAAGTTCAACAACATAGACCTTGTTGATACATTTATAGACCGGGGGAAAAGTGCACGTACTTTCGACCGTCCCGACTTCATCAAACTACAGGAATTTATTTCCCGGCATTATAAAGTTGTTGATTACCTGCTGGTGGATCAGCTTGACAGGTTTAGTCGTGATGCAGGTGAGGCCATGAGCATGGTTAAAAAACTACAGAGGAAATATAATATTCAGGTAGTAAGCGTAACCGAAGGGATAACGTTTGATTACGATACGCCGGGAAGTTTTTTCAGAGCTGGTTTGCAACTCTTACTTGCCGAAGAAGATAACATCAACAGAAGCATCAAAGTGAAGGGTGGCATTTATACCGCAAAGGCTAAGGAGGGCAGATTTGTTTTTAAGAATGCTCCATTCGGTTACAGAAAGGAAGGCGAAAGAAAGGATCGCCGCTTACTTGTGGATGAAACACAGGCAAAGATAGTTCGGTTCATATATGATGCCTATTTGCGTGATGTGCCGCTTTATAAGATCAAAGAGAAAGCCCATGAATTGGGTTTTTGCACAAAAGGCAATATGGCTGTCGAGAGGGTATTGTCAAATCCCGTATATGCGGGATTATTGCACGTAGATGCCTATAAAGAATATCCCGGTGGCCTGTTCCCGGCTATTCATGAACCCATCATTGATATGACCACCTGGCAAATGGTGCAAAGCAAAATGAAAAAGCCTGAAAAGGTGAGAGCGGTGCTGGATGATGAAATTCCATTGAGAGGTGTTCTAAAGTGTCATTGCGGCAATCCACTTTCCGGTGCGCCTTCAAGGGGCAAGTCGGGGAAATACTTCTATTATTACAAATGCAGGTTTTCAAAGCACAATAACATCAGTGCTATAAAAGCGAATGATCAATTTTTAGGAGCATGTGAATTAATGAGCCTTTCTGAAAACAAAGTACAGGAAATCAGGAACGGTTGTAAATCTGCTATTGAGGTTGAAATGGAAGGCAATAGGAAAAAGATAGGAGAGAAAAAACAGCAACTTGCTGAAGTAGAGGAAAAGCTTTTTGCTGTGGAAGAAAAATGGATCAAAAACGAAATCGGCCGTGATACCTATGACAGATGGTACTCCACGTATAATAGCAGCATTCTTACTTTTAAAGGAGCTATTGACCGTTTAAGCAAAGATCAAAGTGAAGCATTTGGCATCTTAAATAAGCACCTCAATTTGCTCACTGATATTCGATATGTATATACCAGTGCCGACACTATAAAGAAGAGAGAATTTGTGAGCATGGTGTTCGACAACAATTTATACTATCAGGATGGTATCTATCGAACACCTACTATGATGGATATGTTAAGCCATAACTCGCTGTTAATGAAGGAGAAAGGCTACCTGATTTATGAAAAAAAAAGGGATAATCTTGCGATTATCCCTTCCAGCGGAGAGCTAGGGATTCGAACCCCAGGACCTGTTACAGTCAACAGTTTTCAAGACTGCCGCAATCGACCACTCTGCCAGCTCTCCGGGGTCAAAAGTACAAAACCGAGCCGAATTGCCAAATTGGATATTGATTTTTTTTGAAATTAATGCTAAGGCTTGTAAACCGTTGATAGGAAGAACGTTAAAGCTACAACTCGGGCATTTTTGTCTCGCGGAAAGTGTTATAGCGTTTCTTAACTACCTTAATTGAGCGCTTAGAAAGGTCAATGCTGGCATTTAATTCAAAGCCAATTAATAGGATTAGTGAGTTTAGATATAGCCAGATCATCACTACTATAAGTGTACCTATTGAGCCATAAATTTTATTATAGGATGAAAAGTTATTGATATAATAAGTAAATCCTAAAGAAGTTAATACTGCAAGGCCCGTGGCTAAAATTGAGCCCGGGCTCATAAAGTTCCATTTTAGTTTATGCGATGGACCGTACCGATATAATAAAGATATGGTAGTAAAAAATATGGTTATAATAATTATCCAGCGTGTTAGTATAATCACATAAACCCAAAAATGGCTTTTGCTGGCCAGATGACTTTGTATAATTCTGATAAGGTCCTGTCCGGCTATCATTATACCTATAGCCATTATTAATGATATACTTATAACTACGGTAAGCGTAAGCGCTATCATACGTCTTTTAAACCATGTACGTTTTTCAATAACCAATGACGAATTATTAAATGCCTGCATTAGGGTACTCACCCCATTAGTAGCAAAGAACAAGGCGGACATAAAACCTATAGATAGTAAAGAAACGTTTTGATTTTTAATAATATCCACAATAGTATTTTGTAAAGCCATGTAGGCATTATGTGGTAAAACATCAGCCAAAAGTCTTAATAAAGTACCCTGGAAATCATCTATAGGTATGTAAGGTATAAGTGTGAACAAAAATATAATAGCCGGAAACAATGCCAGCATAAAATTATATGCCAGCGAAGATGCTTTGTTTAACAGGTAATCTTCTGTTACCTCATACATCAACGCCTCTACAACTTCATATATAGATAGGGTACCAAAACCCGGTAAAACCACAGATTTTGTCCACTTAATAAATTTGCGGTAAAAGTTAAAATTGGTTAGTATACGGTGCAGCCATTTCATTCGGCGACTAATTTACTCAAAATATGGTTTTAACTTATCCAAAAACTCCTGCGATGGCAGGCAAGGACGATTAGTTAGCATATTAACAAAAACCAATAAAGTTTCGGCAGTATGTATAAGTTCTGCGGTTTCATTAAAAAATTCATACCTAAAATGGATTTTTACGCCGGGCATTTTATCCATTATCACTTTTACTGTTATTTCCTCATCATATCGGGCAGGCTTTAAGTATTTGCTTTTCATTTCAAGCACGGGCATCATGATGCCCGATGCTTCCATGCCACTATACGTAAGCCCCATGCTGCGTAGCATTTCTACACGGCCAACTTCATAAAACTCGGCATAATTGCCGTAGTACATATAACCCATTTGGTCGGTTTCGCCGTAGCGCACCCTTATTTTGGTAGAGTGCTCAAACATTACCTTTTAATATTTCTTTCGTTTAAAGCCTGTTGGAATTTACGGGCATTGGCCTCATGTTCAGCCTTGTTGTTAGCGAAGGCATGATAACCTGAAAAATCCGCTTTAGCGCACATGTAAATGTAGTCACTCTTCTTATAGTCAAGCACTGCATTTATGGCATTAGCTGATGGCATCATAATTGGACCCGGAGGCAAACCTGTATACATATAAGTATTATAGGGCGAATTGGTAAGTAAATCACGGTTTAGCACGCGCTTAATGGTGAAATCTTTTGTTGCAAAGATAACGGTAGGGTCTGATTGTAATTTCTGTCCTTTTTTAAGGCGATTTAAATACAGTCCTGCTATAGTTGGCATTTCATCATCATGCAAAGCCTCGGCATCAACTATAGACGCTAATACCGATACCTGTACCGGGCTAAGATTAATAGCTGCTGCCTTTTGTTTACGTGCCGGTGTCCAGAAATTTTTATAATGGTCATACATCCGTTTAAAAAGCTTTTCGGGTGTGGTGTTCCAATATATTTCATAACTATCAGGTATAAACACCGAGTAAACATTATCCGTAGTAAAACCATATTGCTTAACAAAATCCACCGAGTCTAATAAACGGATAATAGACGCCGAATCGGGTTCGAGTTTTTTTGCTGCAAAGCCTGCAAATTGTTCCTTAAGCCTTAAATTATGAAAGGATAATTTCACCGGTTCCTGGTTGCCTGATAGCAACATATTTATAAATTTACGATTGCTCATTCCCGGTGTTAAACGGTATTTACCCGGTTTAACCCTGTTCACATATTTCATGTTGTGGGCGGCCCAATTAAAGGTGGTAGTATCTTTAACTATACCTTCTTCGCGAATGTTTTTGTATAACTGATCATAACCTTCGCCTGTATGTATATATAAATAAGGTTGCTTGTCGGTTACGTTAGGTCCAAAATATCTTAAATAATAAAATATAAGGGTGCCAACCAGCCCTATGAAAATTATAATTCCTAATGCGATTATAAATTTTCTGAATGATCCGGTTGATTGTTTTTTTGCTGTCATGGTAATGCTAATCTTATTGTATTTTTTGTAATGCCATTAATCCGCCGGTTAGATTTTTTACATTGGTGTATCCATTTTGTGCCAACATATGCTGTGCAGTTTCACTACGTAATCCAACTTTGCAGATAACAATAATTTCATCGGTTTTGTTATAATTCAACTGATCGATATTTTGCTGAAAGGTTGATAACGGAAAATTTTTACCGCCTATGTTAAAAGTATGATATTCTATCTCTTCCCTAACATCCAGCAAATTTAAAGTTTTGCCCTCGTTTAATCTTACTAATAAGGTACGGGCATCAATTTGATCCATTAGTTTTAGGGCCTTGTGTTACCGTTAAATTAAAACGTGTACCAATGCTTGCTTTGCCAGCCGAATCTGTCCGCATCGGATATTGGGAAACTACAACAACATTATTTGAATCTGTTATTGGACCCTGGTATACAATGTCTCCTATAGTAAATTTGGCTCCTAATATGATCAACTTAGCCGCGTCAAGGTCCTGGTTGATCAGATCAGGTATCTCAAATTCGCCTGCACCGTTGCCGTCACCCAAGATAAGTTGTAAAGTGGATCCTTTTGGAATGAGGGTGCCAGGTTTAATTACTTGTCCCTCATATCTTACTTCCAGTACCATGTCTTTCGCAATATCTGCACGGTAGGTGGTGTCAAATTTTAAACCGTAATTTTTTAATTCTCCTGAAGCGGATATAAATAAGCTTCCTTCAACATTAGGTAATGCAATATTAGGTGCCTTGGTTGATACCATGGTTAAATAAATAATGCGGTTTTCTTTTACAAAAGTCCCGGGATCGGGGTCCTGCTCAATTATAGTTCCGGCCGGCACATCAACTTTAAAAACAGAATCTATACGGTAATCAAATCCCTGATCCTCTAACATTTTTATAGCATTATCTGCGCTTAGCCCTTTTAATTTAGGTACAGGTATACCTGTACCGTGGTTGGTATAAAAACTTAAGCTAAAAAAGGCTATTAAAACTACCGCGATAACCGAACCTATAGCTAATAAAATAGTTTTTCTAAATTCCTTGGTCTTTAAATAGGCTCCAAATTTGCTCATCTGCAGTTAAGATAGATCATGTTTAATTGAGTATCAAACATAAGGTAAAAAATTTAATTTATGGATTTGGTTAACTTAAAAATGTGCTAATGGGTTATTGAAATATATTTCGATAAAAATTTTTCTGTGAAGCCAAAAAACTATATTTGAAGCTATGATAAACGTTGCCCTTTTGGCCGGTGGTTATACCGGCGAATATGAAGTATCCCTTAACAGCGCTAAAAATATTGCCGCTAATTTAAATCCGGAAAGATTTAAAGTATATACCATACTGATCAATCGCGATAGGTGGTTTCATGAAATTGAAAGCGATAGGTTTGATATTGACAAAAATGATTTTAGCCTAACCATAAACGGCGAAAAAGTAAAATTTGATTTCGCTTTTATTACTGTGCATGGCACACCGGGCGAGGATGGTAAACTACAAGGATATTTGGATATGCTGGGCATACCTTATAATACTTGCGATGCCACAACATCTGCAATTACGATGAATAAGGCCTATACCAAATCTATTGTTAATGGCATTACGGGTTTACATTGTGCGCGGTCAATACAATTGCACAAAAAAGATATGCACGATATTGCGGCTATAGCTGCAAGCCTTAAGTTTCCGCTTTTTGTAAAACCTAACAATGGCGGTAGCAGTGTGGGCATGAGTAAAGTGTATAAAATTAACGGTTTAACTGAGGCTATAAATAAAGCTTTTAAAGAGGATGACCAGGTATTGGTTGAGCAATTTATACAAGGTCGCGAATTTAGTATAGGTGTTGTTAGAATTAATGGACATATAAAAGTTTTGCCACCTACCGAGATCATAAGTTCAAAAGATTTTTTTGACTACGAAGCCAAATATACTCCGGGTGCATCGCAGGAAATTACGCCAGCGGATTTGCCATTTGAAAAAATTTCAGAGATAGGCGATATTGTTACCCAGGTATATATTCGTTTAAATTGTCGCGGTATGGTTAGGATAGATTTTATTTTATTGGAAGCTACCCACGAGTTTTATTTTATTGAAGTAAATACAACTCCCGGCCAGTCATCAGCCAGTTTAATACCACAGCAGGTTAGGGCCGCAGGCATGGATCTGGGCGAGTTTTACGGATCATTGATCAACAATAGATAATTGTTTTGTTTTCAAGCATTAAAGTTTTAAATTTTAACTTTTTAATTTTCAATTATAACACTATCTTTGCACCCACAAATAATTAATTTATACACGCTTTAATATTATTTACGTAATGTATTTAAGTACAGAAGAAAAACAAGAAATTTTCGCAAAACACGGTAAAAGTGCAACTGACACTGGTTCAACCGAAGGTCAGGTAGCATTATTCACTTACCGTATCGCACACTTAACCGGTCACCTGAAAAAAAATAAACATGATTTTTCAACCCAGTTATCCCTGCAAAAATTAGTAGGTAAACGCCGCGGATTGTTGGCTTACCTTTACAAAAAAGATATTTCAAGGTATCGTGCTATCATCAAAGCTTTACAGCTTAGGGATATCATTAAATAACTTAAACTTATTTTTTACAAAAAGCCGTCCCAAATTTGTGGATGGCTTTTTTACTTTTGAAACAATATTCACACACTATAAAAACCGATGTGCTCTAAAAGATGAAAAGTGCATCACAACGAAAACAAGATGAGTTTAAATGTAATTAAAAAGGTTATTGATTTAGGTGACGGCCGCACCATTGAGATCGAAACCGGAAAACTGGCCAAACAAGCAGATGGTTCTGTAGTAATTAAAATGGGTGATACCATGTTATTAGCAACAGTAGTATCATCGCCCGAAGCAAAAGAAGGTGTTGATTTTTTACCACTATCTGTTGATTATCAAGAAAAATATGCAGCTACGGGCCGCATCCCCGGTGGGTTTTTACGCCGCGAGGCACGTTTATCAGACTATGAAGTTTTAATTTCTCGTTTGGTTGACCGCGCTTTACGCCCCATGTTCCCTGAAGATTATCATGCAGACACACAAGTAATGATATCTTTAATATCTGCTGATAAAGATATTATGCCTGATGCATTGGCAGGTTTAGCCGCATCAGCAGCATTAGCTGTTTCTGATATTCCGTTTAACGGACCTATATCTGAAGTACGTGTAGCTAAAATTGATGGCAAATTGGTTATTAACCCAACATTGAGCCAGTTAGCTAACGCGACATTGGAGTTTATAGTTGCCGGGAATGAGCATGACATCAACATGGTTGAAGGTGAATCAAAAGAAATTCAGGAAGATGAATTAGTTGAAGCTATTAAATTTGCTCATAATGCCATTAAAGTACAGTGTTTAGCTCAAAAAGAACTAACTATTGAAGTTGGCAAAACCGAAAAACGTGTTTACAGCCACGAGCATAGCAATGATGAATTAGAAAAAGCAATTTATGCTGCCACTTATGATAAAGTATATGCTATTGCTGCTTCTGCGTCAACTAAAGACGAACGTGCTGCTAAGTTTAAAGCTGTGCGCGATGAGTATATTGCTACTTTAGGTGAGATAGATGATGTTACCAAATTTTTAGCTAAAAAATATTACCATGATGTAGAGTATGATGCTATACGTAACCTGGTATTAGATGAAGGTAAACGTTTAGATGGCCGTAAAACTACAGAGATACGCCCAATATGGAGCGAAGTTGGTTATTTACCTGCTGCCCACGGTTCGGCAGTATTTACACGTGGCGAAACACAATCATTAACCTCAGTTACTTTAGGTGCTAAAGATGATGAGCAAATGATAGATGGTGCATTTATCAATGGTTATCAAAAATTCTTATTGCACTATAACTTCCCTGGTTTCTCAACCGGCGAGGTTCGCCCTAACAGGGGTGCTGGTCGTAGAGAGATTGGCCATGGTAACTTAGCTATGCGCTCATTAAAGCAAGTATTACCTGCTGACGATGAAAACCCATATACCATACGTGTGGTTTCTGATATTTTAGAGTCAAATGGTTCATCATCAATGGCTACCGTTTGTGCCGGTACATTGGCCTTGATGGATGCGGGTATCAAAATTAAAGAGCCTGTATCAGGTATAGCTATGGGATTGATCACCAACGAAATGGGAACCAAATATGCTATTCTTTCTGATATTTTAGGTGATGAAGATCATTTAGGTGATATGGATTTTAAAGTAACAGGTACTAAAAATGGTATTGTTGCTGTACAAATGGACCTAAAGATCAATGGTCTTTCATGGGAAGTGTTAACTAACGCTTTAAACCAGGCTAAAGATGGTCGTTTACACATCTTGGGCGAAATGGCGAAAACTATTACTGCCCCTCGCGAAGATTATAAACCACATGCTCCGCGTATTGTTACTATCCGTATTGATAAAGAATTTATTGGCGCGGTTATCGGACCTGGTGGAAAGATCATACAAGAAATGCAGCGCGAAACCGGTGCTACTATCTCAATCGAGGAAGTTGGCAACCAGGGTGTAGTTCAAATATTTGCAGATAATAAAGATGCTATTGATAAAGCGGTATCACGTATAAAAGCCATTGCTTCAAAACCTGAAGTAGGCGAGATATATGAAGGTAAAGTAAAATCAATTATGCCTTTTGGTGCATTTGTTGAAATTATGCCGGGTAAAGACGGTTTGTTGCACATATCAGAAATTGACCATAAACGTATTGAAACTATGGACGGTATTTTTGAAATTGGTGACGAGGTACGCGTTAAATTGTTGGATGTTGATAAGCAAGGTAAATTGAAACTTTCTCGTAAAGTTTTATTGCCTCGTCCGGAAAGCAATCAATAATAAAAACCTTATTTTAAACAACAAAGGCCTTTTTTTAAGGCCTTTGTTGTTTAAAAGCTTTTTTAATTTTTTTAAAACAAAAGTTAATCTTTGTAGCTTATGTTATTTAGTAGTTAGTAAAAAGCTAGAGTCAGATCCCTTTTATGTCATCCGTACCAGACGATCCTTTAGATTTTTTAAACAATAATAATACGTCCGGTTCATCTTCAGGGCCTGAAGCGGATCTGATACAATTATTGTTGTATGAGATCATAAGGGTTAAAAGATTAATAGCATATTATGAATCCATTCCTAATGGGGGAGGTATGCTTGGTGCGTCAATTTTAAATGAGCTTGTGGACGAAGCTTACAATTCATTGGTTAATTATGATTTGGTGCTTATGAAAAAGTATTACGATTTACTACAGCATTGTGACTAGGCGCTTCGCGAGAGATTAGTGATTGGTTAATTAGAGATTAGGATTTAATGCCATATAAAACTAAATTTGATCTGTAAATTATTCAATAGCTACTAATCACTAATTAACCAATCTCTAATCACTTAAAAAATGCCCCATCTTATAGCCCCATCAATTTTAGCAGCTGATTTTGGCAACCTGCAGCGCGATGTAGAAATGCTTAACGCCAGCAATGCTGACTGGATACATGTGGATGTGATGGACGGTAAGTTTGTACCTAATATTTCTTTTGGCTTTCCGGTATTAAATGCCGTAAATAAAATAGCTACAAAGCCGTTAGATGTACATTTGATGATTGTTGAGCCTGATAGGTATATTAAAAATTTTGCCGAGGGTGGCGCGCATAATATTACGGTACATTATGAAGCTTGCCCAAATTTGCACCGCACCATACAATATATAAAGGAGCAAGGTTGTAAAGCAGGAGTGGCCTTAAACCCACATACCCGGGTTGATCTGTTAAGAGATATAATAACTGATCTTGACCTGGTTTTGATCATGTCTGTAAATCCTGGTTTTGGCGGACAAAAGTTTATTGAAAACACCTATAATAAACTACATGATATTCGCTCAATAAGCGCTATTAGCAATCCTAATTTATTAATTGAGGTTGATGGTGGTGTGGATATAACCAATGCCAATAAATTAATAAATGCCGGAGCTAATTTGTTAGTAGCAGGCAATTCTGTGTTTTCTGCATCAAATCCTACAGATGCAATTGCTCAATTAAAGTCGGTTAGATAAGTGCCTGCAATACAACGATGTTAATAAAACCCCCTTATTTTTTTAATATTTAAAATTGAAAGGCGTAATTGTCTGGTATTTGTATTATTTTATAAAAAGCGCAAATAAAAGTATAATATTTTGTCAAATTGACTAACTTCGCCCCGTCTAAAGACAAAGTTGTCAATTTAGCAAAACCCAATAACAAATTATATGAAACATAATTTTGGTGCCGGACCCGGCATTTTACCACACGAAGTTTTAAAACAAGCTGCAGAAGCGGTTGTAGATTTTAATGGAACGGGACTTTCCCTGCTTGAAATTTCACACCGTTCGGCTGAGTTTGAAGCTGTTTTAGACGAGGCGGTAAAACTAGTTAAAGAATTGCTTAACGTACCCGAAGGCTATTCTGTTTTGTTTTTACAAGGTGGCGCAAGCACACAGTTTGCTATGGTGCCTTATAACCTTTTGCCTGATGGTGGAAAAGCCGCTTATTTAGAGTCGGGCGTTTGGGCAAATAAAGCTTTAAAAGAGGCCAAATACTTTGGAGAAGTACAAGTAGTAGCTACATCAAAAGAAAGTAACTTTACTTACATTCCTAAAGATTTTGAAATACCTGCTGATGCTGCATATTTCCATATCACATCAAACAATACCATTTATGGTACGCAGTTACATAAATTCTTTAAATCGCCAATACCGGTTATTTGCGATATGTCATCAGATATATTCAGCCGCGAAATTAACGTAGCTGACTTTGGTATCATCTATGCCGGCGCTCAAAAAAATATGGGCCCTGCAGGTACTACACTGGTAATTGTTAAAGACGAAATTTTAGGAAAAATTGACCGTAAAATACCAGCAATGTTCAACTATCAAACGCAAATTGAAGGTGGTTCAATGTATAATACGCCGCCTGTATTTGCGATATATGTATCAATGCTTACCCTTAAATGGTTAAAAGCTAAAGGTGGTGTTGCTGGCATACAAAAGGATAATGAGGCTAAAGCAAGAGCATTGTACGAAGAGATAGATCGTAACCCATTATTCAAAGCGGTAGCAGTACCTGAAGACCGTTCATTAATGAATGTTTGCTTTGTAATGGAAAACACTGAGTTGGAAAAACCCTTCTTGAAACTTTGCGACGAAAAAGGTATAGTAGGTATTAAAGGTCACCGTAGTGTTGGTGGTTTCCGTGCTTCAATATACAATGCATTGCCTATCACCAGCATACACGTGCTGATTGATGCTATGCGCGAATTTGCTGAGAAAAATAAATAAATCTAGTTCAATAGTTCATTGGTTTAGTTGTTCATTAGTATGAAACTGCACCAATGAACTAATGAGCCACTGAACTAATAAACAAAATCATGATCAAAATATTAGCTAATGACGGTATAGATCCAATAGGTAAAAAATTATTGGAAGATGCCGGTTTTATTATCGATACTAATAACATACCTCAGGATGAATTGCCTACAAAGCTTCAGGCCTATGATGGTATAACTGTACGCAGTGCTACTAAAGTACGTAAAGCGTTAATTGATGCCTGCCCTAACTTGAAGCTAATTGGCCGCGGTGGTGTAGGTGTTGATAATATTGATGTAGAGTACGCAAAAGAAAAAGGAATTGGTGTTTACAATACACCTGCGTCTTCGTCTTTATCAGTTGCCGAATTAGTTTTTGGCCACCTATTTACTGGTGTACGCTTTTTAGCTGATAGCAACCGCAAAATGCCGGTTGAAGGAACTACTAAGTTTAATGACCTTAAAAAAGCTTATGGTAAAGGTGTTGAGCTACGTGGCAAAACATTAGGTATTGTCGGTTTTGGCCGTATCGGCAGAGAGGTAGCTAAAATTGCTATTGGTGTTGGTATGGATGTTATTGCATATGACCTTTTCCCTTTTAAACCCGAGGTAGAGATTGTACTAGGTACAGGCGGTACTAAAGTTAATGTAACTGTTAAAACTGCTACATTGGATGAAGTTATTGAGCAAGCTGACTTTATAACTCTACATACTCCATTTGTTGACAAAGCTTTATTTGGCGCAGCCGAGTTAGCCCGTTTGAAAAAAGGAGTAGGCCTGGTTAACTGCTCACGCGGTGGTTTAATAGATGAACTGGCTTTAATTGATGCTTTAAACAACGGCCAGGTTTCATTTGCTGCGTTGGATGTTTATGACAACGAACCAACTCCACGCGAAGAGATAGTAAAACACCCTAAAATTTCATTGACTCCGCATATTGGTGCCGCAACCAACGAAGCACAGGAACGCATAGGAGTTGAACTAGCTAACCTGATCATAGATCATTTTAAAAAGTAAACAATAGTTATATAACAAAAAGGAGGCCCAGGCCTCCTTTTTTTATGTGTATTCCTATTGAAATGGATACTCTATTGTTTTTGTTTTTTGATTTACTCCAACCGTATCTAAATGCCATGAATAACCAACATTCTTAATATTGTAAAGAAAGCCTGCGGTAAGAATTGTGCCATCATTAGGAACAGTTTTTGTAAATACCCATTTATTTGATGACTTCGGAATATCTTTAATCCTAATTGAAGTCAATGCTGAATCAAAAGCAATAGTATGTTCCTGGTTCCTTATCGTTAATGAAAAATCGATGATATTATTATCGGTTGAAAAGTCTTTATTCGTGTAAAGAATGAATTTTATAGTGCGGTTTCCGGGAGGGGTGGTTTGTATGTTTTGTTTTTGGCACGATGAAATACTTAATGACAGAATACATGCCATTAAAATAAAAGTTCTTTTATACATATTTAAATTTATAGGAATACGGCGATAATAGCATAAGGTTGCCTTGTTATCAACTATAAAATATAACTCACACCCTTTTCAGGTATAGTAACCGCATAGCCATCTTGTGTTAAAGCATCACTCAACAACTGCATACTGGTAGTTTCACCATGTACCAGGAATACTTGTTTTAATTTGGCTTTATCCTGCTGTTTAATGTTGTTTACAAGGTCATCATGGTCGCCATGGGCACTAAGTACATCGGTTTGTTTTATGGTGGCATACACCGCCAGATCACGATCTTTAATGTGGACTATAGAATCGCCCCGCAATAAACGATGCCCCAAAGTGCCTTTAGCGCAATAGCCTATAAATAGGATGGTGCAATAATAGTTTTGTATGTTGTAAAATAGGTGATCCTGTATGCGGCCACCCTCCAGCATCCCGGCAGATGATATAATAATACAAGGTTCAAAGTAATTAGATACTTGCCTGCTATCCTTCATGCTCTCTACATAAGTCAAGTTATCAAACTCAAACTCATCGCCCTGCATTTTATAAAATTCTTGTGCTTCCTTATTAACCAGGTCGTGGTATTTTCGGAAAATGCCCGTAGCCATTGAAGCCATAGGGCTATCTACAAAAACTTTAACCGGGGGCAGTAAACCGCTGCTGAATATTTTATTTAAAGAATAAACCAATGATTGTGTACGCCCAATACTAAATGCCGGAATAATAATACGGCCCTGCTCTTTAACGCAAGCTTTATCAATTATTTCAACTAAAGTTTGCTCAACAGTCTTGTCTTTAGAGTGATTACGGCCCCCATAGGTAGATTCAGATACCAGGTAATCAACAGGAGGGATGGTTTGCGGGTCGTCTAATACCGGATAGTTTTTGCGTCCTATATCACCTGTAAAGGCAATACTTTTTTCTACACCTTCATCGTTTATTTTTAAAACTACTGCTGCCGCACCTAGTAAATGGCCTACAGGTATAAAGGTTAGTTCAATATCACCATTAATGCGGAAGGGACGGTTAAAGGCGATGGTAACTACACGCTCCATGGTGTCCATTACATGCTTTTGCAGATACAATGGCTGAATATTATTGTTGCCGTATTTATTTCGCCCACGATTATGCTTACGGCCCTTATTGGCTTTGTGCATAAATATGTTTACTGAATCCATGAGTAAAAGCTCGGTCAGATCAGCAGTGGGTGGGGTGCATAATATTTGCCCGTTAAAGCCCATGCGCACCAGTGTAGGCAAATTGCCCGAGTGGTCAATGTGTGCATGTGTCAATATCACCACATCAATATCAGCAGGATCAAATGGGAAGTTTTCGTTATCATTAAGTGGGCGGTCTTTTTCATAATCCAGTCCGCAATCCACTAAAATTTTATATTGGCCAGTTTGCAGTAAATGCATGCTGCCCGTAACTTGTTGGGCAGCCCCGTGTATAGTTAATTTCATTTGTTATTCAATAGTTTTTGGCCGGTAAACCATGGCCTTAATATAGGAAAATTTAGCCGTTATTAGCTGGTTTCCTATTGTAATTACTCCAGGCAAGCCATACCAGTGCTATTACCATAAAAATCAGGATCACTATAAAATTGCGTGATGATTTTTCATGTTGAAGCAGCATTGAATTAGCTTCGGTTGTTAATTTTTCGTTTTGTTTACGCAACGTGTTTATAGTGTTCATGTAATGCAGGTTGGTAGATGCAATTTCTTTCGATTTGTCTACAACCTGCGTTTGCTCAAACGTTCGGTAGTCCAGTAAAATTTTCAGCTGTTTGTAAATGGCATTGTCAGTTTTTACAATGTCCATTAAAATATCATTTGAGCGCCGAATATCTTTTTTGGTTTGTAAACCAAATATCCCGGTATGCTGGCTTAAGCTTTGGTCATATTTCCCAAATTTTTGCGAGCGCACAGCAAGCATACTATTTATTTTTTTTCGTTGAAGTTCATAAGCTAATGAATCGGAATTTGTTTGAGCTAAAGTATTTCCAATAAACAAAATAGAAGCAACGGCAAGTAGGATAATATTTTTCATAAAGAAAGTTAATACGTAGGGCTACGCCTGAAAATCAATGATCACGCTATCGCCCAAGTTCAATCCTAATAACCCCGCGGCGTTGCCTTTGTTTATGGCAATTTCTAAATGATCGCTTATTCCGAATAAACAAAGCTTTTCACCTTCAGGAACTTCACTGTAATGCCAGCTTAAATGATTAATGGATTCGTTGCGTTTAAAGGATAACACAAACTGCCGCCCTTGTTGTACCTGGTTAAACAGGTCCTTAGTAATATTGGTAATTACGTTCTGAAAAGAATCGATATATATTACCATGCCCTTTATAAGGTTTTTTTCTATAACAGGCTGCAGGTTCATTTTCTTTTCTATTCCGCTAACAGGCAAACCTATCAGGTTAATGTCTTTGCCACTGGCTAAATGGCAGGCGGTCTTCACAAAAATATCAGCTAGTGGAAAGTGTAAAAATTTCAGATCCTGCATAATGTTTATTTCAAACATTTCATCAGGTTCATCTGCAAACATTAACGAGAATATGCCATTATCGGCTCCAACAAAATAGTGGTTTTTATAACGTATGGCCAGGTATTTGGTTTGACCGCTGTATACGGTGTCAATGCCAATTAAATGCACAGTACCGTCAGGAAAATAATAAAAACTATTTTTTAAAATAAAGGCGGCTTGTTGTATATTGAAGGCGGCAACGCAATTGGTAATATCAACAATATTTGCAGTTGGCAGTAACTTATAAATACTCCCTTTAAGGGCAGCCAGATAAATGTCTTTATCGCCCAGGTCAGTAGTTAAAGTTATTATTGCCATTAATTTTTAAAATATTTATTGCTAATCTTGTAAGAAGCTTTTGCTGCTGCAAATATTCAATTTTAATTCATAAAAATCCGGAACAAATTAATCATTTACTATTGAACGAACTTAAGTTATCAATTGAAAACATTAACCCCGCTGTTTTGTGGGGGCCTAATAATGATCATTTTGAGATCATTAAAAAACAATACCCTAAACTTAAAATTGTTGCCCGTGGCAGCGAAGTTAAAGTTTTAGGCGACGAGCATGAGTTAGCCATCTTTGAAGAAAAGTTTAACTACCTGTTGCAGCATATTGAAAAGTTCGAAAATTTAAACATTACTGATCTGGAAAGAGTACTGGGTGCAAAAGCCTCAGATTCGTTAGGTACAACAGACCAAACTGCCGATAAGTTTGCAAGCGGAGAAGTTATTGTATTTGGCCCTAATGGGGTAATGGTTAAGGCACGTACCGCCAACCAGCGTAAAATGGTGGATAGCATTAACAAAAGTGATATTTTGTTTGCTATTGGCCCTGCGGGTACCGGTAAAACTTATACTGCGGTAGCTTTAGCGGTAAGGGCTTTAAAGAATAAAGAAATAAAACGTATCATCTTAACTCGCCCGGCGGTTGAAGCAGGGGAGAACCTGGGCTTTTTACCGGGTGATCTGAAAGAAAAAATAGATCCGTATTTGCGCCCGCTATATGATGCTTTGGATGATATGATCCCAGCTGAAAAATTAAAATTTTACCTGGAAAACCGTACCATTGAAATTGCTCCATTGGCATTTATGCGCGGCCGTACATTGGATAACTGTTTTGTAATTTTGGATGAGGCACAAAACGCTACCGATATGCAGTTAAAAATGTTTTTAACGCGTATGGGTCCGTCCGCAAAGTTTATCGTTACTGGTGACGTTACACAGATAGATCTACCTAAAAAGCAGCAATCGGGCTTACATACCGCGTTGCGCATATTAACAGATATTAAAGGAATTGAAATAGTATACCTAAGCGGCGAAGACGTAGTAAGGCATAAGCTTGTTCGTAAAATATTAGCAGCTTACGGGGATATACAATAAGATATGAGATGTTAGATGTGAGATATGAGAGTAAGGATGATTTTTCATCTCAAATCTCAAATCTCACATCTCAAATCAAAACACAATGAATGCAATAAAAGAAACCAACTTTAACTTCCCGGGCCAAACTGCTTTTTATAAAGGCAAGGTAAGGGATGTATATACTATTAATAATAAATACCTGGCTATGGTAGTTACTGACCGTATATCCGCATTTGATGTGGTACTGCCAGAACCTATACCCTATAAAGGACAAGTGTTAAACCTGATAGCCGCCCGCTTTTTACAGGCCACTGCCGATATTGTACCTAACTGGGTGGTAACTGTACCCGACCCAAGCGTTACCATTGGCTTAATTTGTGAGCCATTTAAAGTTGAAATGGTGATACGCGGCTATTTAGCCGGCCATGCCTGGCGCGAATATAGCGCAGGTAGAAGGCAGGTATGTGGTGTAAGCCTTCCGGAAGGGTTGAAGGAAAATGATAAATTACCAGAGCCAATTATCACTCCAACAACCAAAGCTGCTGTAGGCCATGATGAGGATATATCCCGTGAGGAAATATTAAAGCAAGGCATTGTATCAGAAGCAGATTATGTGCAGTTAGAAAACTATACCCGCCAGTTATTTAAGCGAGGTACCGAAATTGCCGCCAAACAAGGTTTAATTTTGGTTGATACCAAGTACGAGTTTGGCAAAGCTAATGACAAGATATATTTGATTGACGAGATACACACACCTGATTCATCACGTTATTTTTATAGTGATGGTTACGAGGCCCGGCAGCAGGCAAACGAGCCACAAAAACAACTATCAAAAGAGTTTGTGCGCAAATGGTTAATTGAGAACGGCTTTCAGGGCAGGGATGGGCAGCAAGTACCTGTAATGACCCCGGAGAAGGTTCAATCCATATCAGAACGTTATATTGAACTTTATGAGCAAATTACCGGCGAAGCTTTTATTAAACCTGCAAACCAGGAAATATTAAGCAGGGTTGAAGCCTCAATTAAAAATGCCTTAGCTGTGTTATAGTTTTTTTTATAAATAAAACATATATTAGCGTATAATTTATAACTGAGAAGATGAAGTTTGCTGTAGATAAACACGAGAAGTATATTTTAATAAAGCTTAATGAATCAAAATTAAATTCATTAGTTACGCCACAATTAAAATCTGAATTGATACTGATCAATACAGAGGGTCAAAGAAATATAATTCTTGATCTTTCGCAAATTAAATTTGCAGACTCATCAGGTTTGAGCAGCTTGTTGGTTGGTCATCGTTTATGCAAAAATGCAGATGGTAGTTTTATCCTTACCGGCTTAAATGATGCAGTTTCTCGTCTTATAACTATTTCGCAGTTAGAGAATGTGCTTTCTATAGTTCCATCAACCGAAGAAGCTATCGATTTGATTTTTATGGAAGAAATAGAAAAAGAGCTGAAGAAAGAAATCAAATAAAATTAATGATTGTTTACCCGGTATGAAGTTTGAAGTTACCATACTCGGAAGCAGTTCTGCAACCCCCATTTATAATAGAAATCCAACATCGCAAGCCTTAAATGTTAATGAGCGATTGTATTTGATTGATTGCGGCGAAGGTACACAACAGCAAATGCTCCGGTTTGATATTAAGCCCAGCCGGATAGACCATATTTTTATTAGCCATCTGCATGGCGATCATTACCTGGGTTTAGTTGGCCTGCTATCATCAATGCACTTAAATGGCCGTAAAAAGGAACTAAAACTTTTTGGACCCGGGCACTTATTAGAAATAATTAACCTGCAGCTTAAATATTCTGAAACTACTTTACAGTACCCAGTTGAATTTACTATCACAAATGCTGATAGGGCAGAGGTGATTGTAGATAATGAAGATGTAACTGTTGAAACCATTCCGCTTGATCATCGTATTGCCTGCACGGGGTTTTTATTTAGGGAGAAAAAACGGCAAAGAAAATTGTTAAAGGATAAATTGGAGGAATTGCAAATACCTGTGCAATATTACACGGCGCTAAAAAAAGGTAAAGATTATATTGCCGATGATGGTACGGTTTATAAAAACGATACATTAACCTTAGACTCTGAGCAGCCTAAAGCTTATGCATATTGTTCAGATACTATTTTTAATCCTAAATACTTTCAGCAAATAAATAATGTAAACCTGCTTTATCATGAAGCTACATTTTTAAATAATATGTTGGATAGGGCTAATGAAACATTTCATACCACCGCTTTACAGGCCGCACAGATAGCCGAGCAAACTCAAGCTAAAAAGCTATTGATAGGTCACTTTTCTGCCCGCTATAAAAATCTAGATGAATTGTTGGATGAAGCTAAAAGTGTTTTTCCCGCTACCGAACTGGCTATTGAGGGAAGAACGATCGCGATAGTTTAAATCTTAATTCTTCCTGCCGAATAACGAGAAGTGTACGTAACGTTTTGGATTAGCCTTAACATCAATAAATAGTGCATCAAGGTTTTTTGACGCGTATTGTAAATTACGATATAAAGAATCATCGCGCATTAATAAACCAAGCGTGCCATTATTACTGTTTATTCTACTCATAACCTGTTGCAAGTCGGCCACAGCTTTATTTGCATTGTCTAATGTTTGTTTAATATTTGAGTTGGCCAAATCGCCGCTAAAGCGCTGAAAGTTAGTAGTAACACCGGTTAGCCCATTAGTGGTGTTTTTTAAGTTGAGTGATGCGGCTTCTGCATTAGTTAATATACCATTTATATGACCCGTTTGTCCGGCAACAAGGTTATCTATTTTTTTGGTAGTGCCTTCTAATGTTTGTAATGAATTGGCAATGCTTTCAAAGCTTCGGCCAATATTACGCTCAAAATTTGGGTTCATAATACGATTAAGAGAAGCCAGCGATGAATCTAATTTGGTCATCAAATTTTCTGCTTTGGTTTGAATAGGTTGTAAACTTTCTGCAAGGCTCCCCGCTACATCTGCACGCAAAGTATCCTGGTCTTGAGCCAATTCACCACTGGTGCCTAATTCAAAAACTATAGCTTTGCCCCCTAACAGATCGGTACTAACCAATTTGGCCAATGTATTGGCAGGTACTTTATATTGGTCATCAATTTTAAATTCAACTACGGTATGGCCATCATCACGTAATTTCATTTTTGATACACGGCCAATTTGGAAACCGTTTACCAATACAGGTTTTGATACGGCAAGCCCGTCTACACTTTGATAAATGGCATAAAATTTATTTGAACCTGAAAACACATCATTTCCACGCAGATAGCTATATCCTATAATTAATATAGTAATAGCAATAGCAGTAAGCGCGCCTATTTTTGTTTCGTTAGATAGTTTCATATGTTAGTTTGTACCAGTTGGGATATTATACCACAGGCGTTATCTTTTTGTTTTATTCTGATTTTTTTTCAGCGTCTCGTTTATAATTTTGGATGCCTCTTACTATTGCATTCGCTATTTCTTCTTGCCCCTCTTCAGAATTTAAATAATCCTCATCAATTTTATTATTGATGTAACCTGTCTCTACTAATACTGATGGCATTGCGGTATGGTCAAGTACAAAAAGAATTTGTTCTCTTAATCCCTCACTTTGGCGTTCATCTGCTATAAATTCTTTATTTATTAAATCAGCAAGATGGACACTTTGTTTGCGATATTTATTTTTTAACAGATTTATTAAGATAATAGATTGCGGATCTTCAGACTCTATGGTTCTAACATCTTTAGAATTGTCTCCAATCTCGGCATTTTCACGTAAAGCTTCTATCTGCGGGGCTGTCCGGTCTGTGCTATATAGCAACATCAATACTCCTCTGCCCGAACGATCAGGTACTGATATGTTTTTATAGATGGGTTTTCCGCGTTTGTGCCCTACCACTTCGCGTATAATTTTATTAGGTAATGAATTGCAATGGATAGAAATAAATAAATCGCCTTTGTTTTGATTGGCTATATCTGCCCGTTTTTGAAATTGTACATCTTCGGGTGTAGTACGGGTCATTATCACCTTAACTCCAGGTATATCTTTTTCTATCGCTTTTTGCAATTTTTGTGCTATAGCAAGCGTTACAGTTCTTTCTAAAGAATAGGTGCCTGAAGCGCCGGGCGAATATCGTCCTCCGCCAGATGGGCGCTCACCGTGTCCGGCATCAACAATAATGGTTTTAATTTTAAAACCATTATTTAAAACGGTGTCTTTTAATGCGGAAGCTTGTGTTTTAGACGGAAAAAATGAAAAACATGTTACAAATGCCAATAAACCGTAAATCAATGTTTTCAATGCTTTAATTTTCATTATTTTTGAACGCTGTAATATTATATTATTATATCTGCAAAACTACTATTCATAATTAATTTGAAATTCACCAGGCTTTTTTTTCTGATCGTTGTTTCATTACTGGTAAATAAGCTAACAGCTGTAGGTCAAGGCAACATAGGTGGTAAACCGGTTGCTGATACCATCAGACGTGGCCCGACACCGTCTTCAAATTCTCCTAAAGGTAAAGATTCTTCGGCTATTTTACCTATTAATTCTGTTACGGGTGCTGTTGACACATCAAAAAAAAGTAAGAGTGAATTAGATACTGAATTAAAAGCTAGTGCTGAGGATTCTACTATTGTTTCTGATGATAAGCAAACGGTTTATTTTCATAATAATGCCAGGATAAGTTATGGCGACTTTCAGTTGGATGCTGATTATATAGAGGTGAATAAAAAAACACATGTCATATTTGCAAGAGGAAGCTATGACCCTAAAACCAAACGATACGTTGGGCGCCCAATATCAAAGCAGGGTTCCGAAAGTCCTGTTACAGCAGATTCTTTGGCTTATAATTATGTAACTAAGAGGGCTAATGTCTGGAATCCGTCATCAGAGCAAGAGGGCAACTATTTAACGCATGGTAGGGCAAAAAAACTGAATGATACAGAAACCGCTATAAAAGATAATATTTTTACCACGTGCGATAAACCTGACCCGGATTTTGGTATAGTACTCACCTGGGGCATAGTTGAAAAAAAGCGTATCATATCAGGGCCCGCTTATTTAACCATTGAAGGGGTGCCATTTCCTATTGCGATACCTTTTGGTTTTTTTCCAAAAATGAATACCCGTACATCAGGTGTTATACTGCCTACTTTTGGCGAAGACCAGCGCTTGGGGTTCTTTTTGCGCAATTTTGGATATTATTTGGGATTAAGCGATTACGCCGATTTAACAACAATGGGCACCTATTATTCAAATGGTTCATATGAAGTCAACAGTACTTTAAACTATAGGGACAGGTATAAATATTCTGGTAATTTGGCGTTAAGTTATGGCGCGCATAATTATGGCCTGCAGGGCGACCCAATGCAAAAAGATTTTAACATTACCTGGTCGCATAGTAAAAGCTCAAACTCACACCCTGGTACCACATTCAGCGCATCAGTAAATGCAGGTACATCAACTTTTTATAGGAATAATGCGGCCACATCCAACTTTAATTTACAGGCATTAACCCAAAATAACTTTCGTTCAAGTATTTCGTATGGTAAATCATGGATAGGTACTCCGTTTAATTTTACTGCAAGTCTTTCACATAGCCAGGATCTTACTAGAAAAACAGTTACCATGGATTTGCCCACCTTGAACTTCAATATGGCAACCATTAGCCCGTTTGATTCAAAAACACGGGTAACCGCACAAAAATGGTATCAGCGTATAACTGTTGGGTATACCTTGTCTGCTACCAATAAAATCAATAATATTCCTGAATCAGAATTATTTACAGAGAAAACACTGACGAAGAGGATGCAAAATGGTATCCAGCACCAAATACCGGTGGGAATGAATTTAAATGTTTTAAATTATTTTCAATTTAACACCAGTTTAAATTACCTGGAGAGATGGTATTTTCAAACTATTAGAAAAAGATATGCCCGGGCAGATTCATTGGTTATCGATACGGTACCGGGTTTTCAACGCGTTGGACAGTATAGCTTGGGTGCAGGGGTTTCTACTAAAGTATACGGATTGTTAAACTTTAAAGGTGGAAGAATTAGCGCTATCAGGCATGTAATGACACCTACTATATCATTTGGCTATAGCCCTAATTATAATTCGCTTGATCGTAGTTATAACAGGGCAATAGTAAGCGGTGCTACAATACCTTACCCGGTAGTTTCACAACGATATTCTATTTTTGAACAAGGTATTTTTAGTTGGCCCCAAGGCGGCAAGCAGGCAGGACTTAATTTTACATTAGATAATAACCTGGAAGCCAAGGTAAGACCCAAAAGTACGGATACATCTACTGTTGAAAGGAAAATACAATTAATACAAGGGCTAAATTTTTCTACTTTTTATAATTTTGCTGCTGATTCATTTAAACTTACTCCTATCACTTTTTCGGGGCATACTTCATTATTTAAAAATAAATTGGGTATTAGTTTTGGCGGAGTATTAAACCCTTATTCTGTACAGGTGCGGGACACTATTGCAAACGGGCAACTTATACGGTATGCACGTAATGTAAATCGCTTTACATGGCAGGATGGCCGGTTCCCGATGTTGGTTTCGTTTAACATATCTACTAGTCTCAGTTTAAATTCATCAGCTTTTAAGGGTAAACAAAAACCATTGCCTGTAGGCAGCACTCTGCAAAACATTGACCCCGAACAGGCCCAAAGACTGTCATTATTAAACGGGGACCCTGGAGCGTATATTGATTTTAATGTGCCTTGGAATGTTAATTTAAGCTACAGTTTTAGCTATACTAATCAGGTGGTTAGTACAGCAGTAGCCAATACATTAATGATAAATGGCGACATAAGCATTACCAAAAAATGGAAAATACAATATAATACCAACTTTGATTTTAGGGCTCTTAAAGTTAGTAGCGCTACATCTTTTGCTATTTATCGCGATCTGCATTGTTGGGACCTATCTATACAGTGGCTGCCGTTTGGATATTATAAGTCTTATAATGTTACTTTACGTGTAAGATCAACCATTTTACAAGATCTTAAACTAAGTAAACGAAGCGATTATACCGCCAATCAATTCTATAACAGATAATATGCTTGCAGAAATAATTACCATAGGCGATGAAATACTGATAGGCCAGATAGTAGATACCAACTCTGCATGGATGGCTAAACAGTTAAATGATGCAGGTATACGTATCAAGCAAATATCTTCTGTATCTGATAATAAAGAACATATTTTAACCGCTTTAGCCGAAGCTGCAAAAAGAGCCGATATTATTTTAATAACCGGCGGACTTGGCCCAACAAAGGACGATATAACCAAAAAAACTATTGCAGAATATTTTAATGTAGGGATGGTTGAAAATGCAGCCGCCCTGGAAAATGTAACGCGCATATTTGCTAAGTATAATCGCCCAATGCTGGATATTAATCGCCTGCAGGCCCAGGTACCATCAAACTGCGAAGTGATAGTTAATAAAAATGGTACTGCCCCGGGTATGTGGTTTAATGAGGGCGGCAAAATATATGTATCAATGCCGGGTGTGCCTTTTGAAATGATGTATATGATGGAAGAGGAGGTGATCCCCAAGTTAAAAACTTTATTCAAACTTCCTGCTATAGTTCATAAAACCATTTTAACTGTTGGCGAAGGGGAATCGTTTTTGGCTACAAGAATTGCAGATATTGAAGACTCATTACCTGCGTATATTAAATTGGCATATTTGCCCAAATTGGGCCAGGTGCGTTTGCGTTTAAGTGCTTATGGCGATAATGAAGCTTTGTTAACAGATGAAGTAAATCAATACGCGACAAAGCTGATAGAACGCATGGGTAGTATTGTTGTTGCCGAGGAAGATGTAGCATTAGAAAAAGCTATGTTAAATATGATGGAAGCAAGTGGTGCTACATTATCTGTTGCTGAAAGCTGCACAGGTGGCTATTTATCGCATTTATTTACCCAGCATGCAGGTTCATCAAAAGTGTTTTTGGGTGGTGCGGTATCGTACTCCAATAATTTAAAAGAAAATATTCTTGGTGTTAAGCATGACACGCTACAAAAGTTTGGCGCAGTTAGCGAGGAAACCGCTACCGAAATGGTGCAGGGTGCGCTAATCAATTTTAAATCAGACTATTCCATTGCTATTACCGGTATTGCCGGGCCTGATGGTGGTACGGATGATAAGCCTGTTGGCACAGTGTGGATAGCGGTTGCATCTGCCCAGAAAACTGTAACTAAGAAATTCACATTTGGTAATAAACGCCTGCAAAACATTGAAAGAAGCGCGACATCGGCTTTAGGAATGTTGAATACTTTACTTAATGATGTTAAAAAGTAAAAATTAAAATATCTAATTTTACCCGTCGAACTATAATTTTTTATGGCTAAATACCAATTGTTGTTACCGAGGATGGGCGAGAGTGTTGCAGAAGCAACCATAGTTAAATGGGTTAAAAAACCCGGAGACTATATTAACGCGGACGATACGGTAATAGAAATTGCTACTGATAAAGTTGATTCTGAAGTGCCATCGCCTGTTTCAGGTCGTTTGGTTGAACAGCTTTGTAAAGAAGACGATGTGATGCAAGTGGGAGATGTGGTAGCCATAATTGAAACCGACGAACCGGAAGAAAAACCGGAGCCCAAGCAAGAATCCGTACCACAGCCTGCGGCACAATCACGGCCTACAACAACACCTGCACCCGAAGCTATTATTCCGGGTACGGAGCAACTAGCAGGCAGACCCCAATCTTCAGGGACATTTAATGAAAGTTTTAAAAACTCGGCCAGGTTTTATTCGCCCCTGGTAAAACATATTGCCACCCAGGAAAACATAAGCGTACAAGAGTTAGATAGCATACCCGGCACTGGTGCCGAGGGTCGTTTAACTAAAGATGACTTGTTGAAGTACGTACAAGCTAAAGGTGGGGCACAACCTATAGCACAGAATCCTATATCTACCCCTGTGTCTGGATCGATTGAGCAACCTCCTGCACCGCAGCAAGTTGTTTCTCAGGCACAACAATCTGCTTCGCCTGTGCAGCCAGAACCACAGCAACGCGTTGCTGATAGTCAGCCAAAACCTGCTGCAGCACCTGCAACGATTGGCCAGGGCGATGAGATCATTGAAATGGACCGTATGCGTCGCTTAATTGCCGACCACATGGTTATGAGCAAGCAAACATCGCCGCACGTTACCTCATTTGTTGAGGCTGATGTAACCAGCCTGGTAATGTGGCGTGATAAGGTTAAAAATAGTTTTGAAAAACGCGAGGGAGAAAAAATTACCTTCACCCCTATATTTATTGAAGCGGTGGTTAAGGCTATAAAAGAGTTCCCGATGATCAATATATCGGTTAACGGTACACAGATCATTAAACGCTCGGCTATTAACATCAGCATGGCTACTGTATTGCCTGATGGCAACCTTATAGTTCCGGTTATAAAAAAGGCTGATGAATTAAGTTTAATAGGTTTAACTAAATCAGTTAATGACCTGGCTAAACGCTCACGCGCCGGTAAGTTACAGCCCGATGATGTTAAAGACGGTACATTTACCTTTACCAATATTGGCTCATTTGGTAATATTATGGGTGTACCTATTATTAATCAACCTCAGGTAGCCATATTAGCCGTAGGCGTAATTAAAAAGAAACCTGCCGTAATTGAAACCGAAGAGGGTGATGTTATAGCCGTTCGCCACATGATGTATATGTCTATGTCATATGATCATAGGGTGGTGGATGGCGCTCTAGGTGGCATGTTTTTACGCCGCGTGGCAGATCATCTGGAGAATTGGGATATCAACCGTACCGTGTAACTTTTCATTTAATTCAAAACAACATTTCCGATTTTTAGGTTTATCAGGTAAGAACAGCAAACCGAAGCTGCTTGTTATTTAATCTGCTACATCATGAAAAACTACGAAACTTTAGTGGATGCCACTAATGATCTAATGAAACGAGGATATGAGGCTAATTTAAGCTTAGAGGGTGATACTGTACAAGATAAGTCACGTCATATTACCATGACTGCTGATGATTTTGAAATAGATGAATTTTACCGTTTTGAGGGGCCAAGTAACCCCGCTGATATGTCAATAGTATATGCCGTACACTCACGCAAATACAATTTAAAAGGAATATTGGTTAATGCATATGGTACTTATGCTGATGATAGCTCATCAGCCATCGCGGCCAAATTACATCATCACCAGGTGAGCCATAATTTACACGGCGAGGATAGGCCAACAGCTTAAGCATAAACGCCCTTGTCATTTCGAAACGCAGTGAGAAATCTTATACGGGCGACTTAACCGGCGTATAAGATTTCTCCTCGTTCCTCATTCGAAATGACTAATGATTTATTTGGTTGCCAACCTTTTCAATAACTTCTTACCCGTACTTTGTATAGCCGCAGTACCATCACGCATCATAAATTGAATTTGACCGGTTAATTCTTCAGTTACCCATGGATATCTGCCGCGCAGATTAAAAATCACCTCGGCAACAAATACCTTAACCGCAACTTTTACTTTAGGGTCTATCATCCAATCAAAAAAATGTTCAACCATTGGTTCCAGATTAATGCTTGCCAGAATATCATGGATCGCTTTTGGCGCCTTTGGTGATGTTAGGTTAAGTGCAATTCGCGAATAATGCCTTTTACTGGCGGGGTATTTAATATTGGGTATTTGTTGCAGCAGGTAATCTATATCATCCAAATAATATACCGGCTCATCAAAGTACATGGTATCCATTAACCAGGCTGCTCTGAAAGCTATTTGTTTATCGGCATGAAAGGTAAGCGCTATTACATCACGAAAAGAAAAATTTTGCTTCTTTAATTTTTTACTTAATTCTACAACTGTGGTTTTACCCATGCTGGTGGTAAGTTGTTTTACTATTTCATCGTGTGTAAGCATAATATAAATGTAATACTAGCTTTATAATTATTGCAACTTATCTAAAAATTATACATTTGCTAACCACATAAAACTGATATATACTACATGGTTAAATTCAACCGGTTTACGCTTGATAATGGTTTACGAGTTATAGTTCACGAGGATAACACCACCCCAATGGCGGTGGTTAATATTTTATATGATGTTGGCTCGCGCGATGAGGACCCGGATCAAACAGGTTTTGCACATTTGTTTGAGCATTTAATGTTTGGTGGTTCGGTTAATATACCTAGCTATGACGAGCCATTACAGCGCGTAGGAGGCGAGAATAATGCTTTTACCAGTAATGATATCACTAACTATTATATAACGCTGCCATCGTCAAATTTAGAGACTGCATTTTGGCTGGAAAGCGACCGCATGCTTAGCCTGGCTTTTAATGAGAAAAGCCTGGAGACACAGCGGAGTGTGGTGATTGAAGAGTTTAAGCAGCGCTATTTAAACCAACCCTACGGCGATATTTGGTTAAAACTGCGCCCAATGGTTTATAAAAAACACCCGTACCAATGGGATACTATTGGCAAAAACATCCAACACATTGAGGATGCTAAGATGGAGGATGTAAAAGCTTTCTTTAAAAAGCATTATAATCCACAAAATGCCATTATGGTTGTTGGTGGAGATGTGAAAACGGAGGATATTAAACAACTGGCCCAAAAATGGTTCGGTCCAATTCCCGCAGGCGAAAAATATAACCGCAACTTACCACAGGAAGATGAGCAACATGAAGAACGCCGCCAAACTGTAACTGCTAAAGTGCCATTAAATGATGTTTATATAGCTTTCCAGATGGGTAGGCGCAGAGAGGTATCTTATTACGTGGCAGAATTATTATCAGATATTTTATCACGTGGACATTCATCCAGGCTATATCGCCAGTTGGTACAGGAAAAGCAGATATTTAGCGAAGTACACGCCTACATGACCGGCAGTATGGATAAAGGTATGTTTGTTTGTGAGGGTAAGCCTTTAGAAGGAGTTACTGTTGAGCAGGCTGAAGCGGCCATATGGGAAGTACTGGAAGAAATAAAAGCAGAAATTGTACCTGCTGATGAGTTGACCAAGGTTAAAAACAAAACTGAATCAACCATGATATTCTCTGAAATGTCATTACTGGATAAAGCCATGAACCTGGCTTATTTTGAACTGTTGGGCGATGCTGATGGCCTAAATCATGAAACCGAAAAGTTTTTACAGGTTACTGCAGAGCAAATTCAAGCTGAAGCAAATAAATTATTCAGAAAAGATAATTCATCAACGTTAATATACTTAGCAGAGTAGTCATTAAGTCATTGGGTCATTAAGTCATTTTATGGGTGACTGGTAATGACCCAATGACCCAATGACCCAATGACAAAAAAAGAATGATAGATAGAAAACTAGCGCCTGACTTTAAGGCTATTGAAAATATTAACCTGGTAAAACCGGAACATAAAAAACTGGCTAATGGCTGTAATATTTTTTGTTTTAATTCCGGCGATCAGGAACTGGTACGTATTGAATGGATATTTAATAACCTGCGTTTTGATCCGGCAAAGCCATTGTTGAACATGGCTGTTAATACTATGCTTACCGAAGGTACCAGCCAGTTATCAGCTGCTGAGATTGCGGATAAGGTTGATTTTTACGGTGCATTTTTACAGGTTGATTATTCGTTTGATCAATCGCAGGTAACTTTGTATAGTTTAAACAAGCATTTAAAAGATACGCTGCCCGTTGTTAAATCTATTCTAACTGATTCTGTATTCCCTGAAAAGGAGATGGAAACCTTTAAACGTAATCAGCAACAAAAACTACAGGTAAGCCTGCAAAAAAATGATGTGGTTGCCCGCCGTACTTTTAATAAAGCTTTATATGGCGATACTATTTATGGTTTAAATACCGAGCTTGATACCTATAAAAATTTGCGTAGGGATGATATGCTGCCATTTTTTAGGCAGATGTATCAGCCGTCAAATTGTACCATTATAATAGCGGGTAAGGTTGCTTCACAAACACTTGATCTGTTAACTGATACTTTTGATAAAGACTGGGCAAATGCCGACCAGCCCGTGGATAATAGTCAACCTGATCTAAACCCTTCAACCGAAAAATTTTATTTTGTTGAAAAACCCGAGGCTTTACAATCGGCCATACGGATGGGTATGCCACTAATTAACCGTACGCATCCTGATTTCCCTGCCCTGCAGGTCTTAAATACCGTATTAGGTGGTTACTTTGGGTCAAGGCTAATGAACAATATTCGCGAGGATAAAGGATATACTTATGGCATTGGCTCGGGCATGAGCTCATTTAAGCAAACCGGTGCCTTGTTTATAGCTACCGAAGTTGGCGCAGATGTTTGCAAAGCCGCGGTAGTTGAAATTGAGAAGGAGATCAACGTGCTTAAAACGGATTTGATACCTGATGAAGAATTAGCTTTAGTGCGTAACTATATGTTAGGCTCGTTATTAGGTAGTTTGGAAAATGTTTTCTCACATGCAGATAAGTTTAAAAACTTATATTTTGCTGGCCTTGATTATGATTACTACGAGCGCTATATCCAAACGGTAAAAACTATTACCGCACCCGACTTACAGGTATTGGCCAATAAGTATTTAAAATTTGACGAGTTTTATAAGGTGATAGTAGGGAAATACTAACATGTATGTCATTGCGAGGAGGAACGACGAAGCAATCTCTTCGTGTTCATAATTGGCGACGAGTTTGCTTCGCCCGCTCGACCCCACCAGTTCCCGCTCGCAATGACATGTCGTTAATTTGTAAATTCAAAATCCAACTTTCGAAATCCGAAATAAATTGCTAGCTTTGCCCGGCAAATAATACCTCCAAATAATTATTTGCTATGCAGTCAGACCCATCAAAATTTGTTGCCGAAGGATTAACTTACGACGACGTTTTACTAATCCCCGCTTATTCAGAAGTTTTACCGCGCGATGTTGATACCGGTTCTTTTTTAACTAAAAAGATCAGGCTAAATATTCCGTTGGTATCTGCCGCAATGGATACCGTTACCGAGGCACAATTAGCTATTGCCATGGCGCAGGCAGGCGGTTTAGGTATGCTGCATAAAAACATGAGCATTGCCCGCCAGGCCGAAGAAGTACGTAAAGTAAAACGTTCGGAAAGCGGTATGATACAAGATCCTGTAACTTTAAATGAAGATGCTCTTGTAGCTGATGCATTAAAGATCATCAAAGAATTTAAAATTGGCGGCATACCTGTAATTAGTAATGATGGTAAACTAAAAGGTATTATAACCAACCGTGATCTGCGTTTTCAAAAGGAATCAAGTCGCCCTGTTAGCGAGGTAATGACCAAGGTTAATTTGATCACCGCGCCTAAAGGAACGACGCTTACCCAAGCCGAAGAGATACTGCAAAGCCATAAAATTGAAAAACTACCGGTAGTTGATAAGGATGGATTACTTATTGGTTTAATCACTTTTAAGGATATCCAAAAATTTAAAAACTTCCCTAACGCTTGTAAAGATGAATTGGGACGTTTACGTGTAGGTGCAGCTGTTGGTGTTACTGCAGATACTATGGATAGGGTAGATGCCCTGGTAAAAGCCGGGGTAGATGTAATTGCTATTGATACAGCACATGGACATTCAAAAGGTGTTATAGATAAATTAAAAGAAGTAAAAGCAAAATATCCCGACTTGCAGATTATTGCAGGTAACATAGCCACCGGCGAAGGTGCTAAGGCATTAGCTGATGCAGGCGCCGATGGTGTTAAAGTTGGTATAGGTCCCGGGTCAATTTGTACTACCCGTATTATTGCAGGTGTAGGTGTACCACAACTATACGCGGTATATGAGGCAGCCAAAGCTTTGCGAGGTACCGGTGTACCGGTAATTGCGGATGGTGGTATCAAACATACGGGCGATATTGCCAAAGCCATTGCAGCGGGAGCAGGCACTATAATGGCAGGATCATTATTTGCAGGTGTAGAAGAATCACCCGGCGAAAGTATCATTTATGAGGGCCGTCGTTTTAAATCATACCGTGGCATGGGTTCAATAGAAGCCATGGAGCAAGGGTCAAAAGATCGTTATTTCCAGGATGTGGAGGATGATATTAAAAAACTGGTTCCCGAAGGTATTGTAGGCCGTGTACCATACAAAGGCACATTGGCCGAAGTGATATACCAGTTTGTTGGCGGTTTACGTGCCAGTATGGGCTATTGTGGTGCAAAAAATATTGAAGGTTTACAGCAAGCCAAATTTGTACGTATAACCTCATCAGGTATCCGCGAATCGCACCCGCATGATATTACCATAACTAAAGAAGCACCTAATTATACAAGATAATTATAAAGTTACTACTGAATTATAGAACTATTGATTGAAGCCAGTAATTCTATAATTCAGTAATTAAATAATTATTTCCCACTCATATTTGCCTTAGGCAACAAACTCTCCGTAGTTATTATTTTAAGTGCCTGGTCTGGTGTAAATCCTTGGTTTACCAGAGCATCAAAATATTGTTTGTTTAATTTAGCTATCTCGGTTATTATACCCGGTTGTTTATAATATTTTAACTGTGCATCCATCATAGCGGTAGTCATGGTTGTAAGCATAGGGCCCACTGACCCCATAACACCGGCCATATCATTATTAAAATTTCTATTTGAGGTAAATGATGGTGGCGGTGGGGTTAACGCAACATCTGTTATAACTACTTTTTGCGATTGTGTTAGGCTAACATTATAAAAGTTAAAATAAGATTTGGCCCCGGCTTTTTCAATAACATCAATTGTACGTGCTATAGGCGGTATTCTTTCAAAATATACTTTAAATAATAATTTATCGCCGGCATTGCCTATTATCGTTTTTTCTGGGGCAATGGCTATATTTTCAGATTTAATGTAATGGTAATGCTTGTCAGATACATTGGTTTGCACAAAGATATCTTTGCTTAGTCTTGCCCATGCATTGTCATTTGCTGCTGTTTCTTCAAAACTTACAATAGTAAAGTTTGGTGTGTTTTCAATTTTAACAATTCTGCAGCTTGGACTGTCACTATTTTCAACACTTGGATTTTCAATAGATTGTGCTGACATCTTAATGGTAAGCATCAATAATAAAACTGGAATTAATAAGATCTTTTTCATGTGATATGGTTTATATAGTTAAATATACAAAGAGTAATTAAAAGGAATGCATTTTAATAAATGTTAACATACTCCTAACTCAAGAGTTTATATCTTTACTGATATGAAATCTATTTGCGTTTTCTGCGGAGCTAATTACAACGGCGACCCTTTACTAAAGCAAACCGTTGAGCAACTGGCCGAGGTGATGGTTGCACGCGATATCAATTTAGTTTTTGGCGGCGGGCATGTAGGCGTAATGGGTTTACTGGCTGATGCCGTATTGGCAAGAGGCGGTAAAGCGATAGGCGTTATTCCCAAGTTTTTGATGGATAAAGAAGTTGGCCATACAGACTTGACCGAAATGCACGTGGTAGAAAACATGCATCAGCGCAAGCAATTAATGAATGACCTATGCGACGGCATCATCATGCTTCCCGGCGGTTTTGGTACTTTGGAAGAATTTTTTGAAGTATTAACCTGGCTGCAATTAGGCCTGCATAACCATCCCATAGGCGTATTAAATGTAAATGGTTTTTACGATTTTTTGCTAAAGCAGATGGATGTAATGGTAGAGCAGCGTTTTTTAAAACCGGCTAACCGTCAGTTAGTGCTAACCGCAACAGATGCTATTGAACTGGTAGCATTAATGGAAAATATCGACATTAAACCTGATGAGGTTTGGTTTAATGATAGGAACCTAACTTAGATCCTATAGGCAGGCAGTAACTTGCCTAACAGTAATGTTTCTTTTAATTGCTAATATTATATTTGTAAAAAATCAACCTTACTATGAAAAAGATCAACATTACTTTAGCAATTTGTTTGGCCACTGTGTACGTGGCATCTGCGCAATTGATACCAAAATTTCAGTTTGGTGTTAAAGGCGGTGTAAACTTAACCAGTCTGTCAAAAACCGGAACCTTAAGTGCCGATAACCGTGCAGGCTATTTAGGCGGTGTATGGGCCAGGTTTGGTGCTTTAGGTTTTAACTTTCAGCCCGAGGCTTATGTAACCGGGAAAAATGTAAATTTTTCAGACAACGGGGTAATGACCCAGGCTAAATTTACAAGTATTGATGTGCCTTTATTATTTGGTGGTAAGATAGGCGCCTTTGGCTTAGGTGCACGTTTTTATACAGGACCTGTAGTTTCATTCGCTATTAATAAAGATCAAAGTTATAGCAGTGCCGTAGGCAGTATTACCAAGTTGGATTATAAAGATCAAAACTACGCATGGCAATTAGGTGCAGGCGTAGATATCAAAAGCTTGTCTGTCGATTTGCGTTATGAAGCAGGTTTAACCAAACAAACTTACGGTGCAAATTCAACCAAGATAAACCTGTTTAATTTGTCCTTAGGATATAAGCTATTCTAATAATAGCTAACAATATTTAACGCGGTATTAGGCGTGCTTTATAGCATTTTCTAATGCCGCGTTGTGTTTATACCTAAATACAAAGGGGAAGATAATAGCTATTACTAATGCGTATATAGCAAAGCTTAGCCATATACCCTGCCAGTCTTTAGTTTGATCAGCATGAGTAAAATATTTATCAATTAGTATACCACTGCCCATACTTCCAAATAAAGCACCGAAACCGTTTACCATCATCATAAACACTCCTTGTGCGCTGCCTCTAATTTCTGGTGCAGCTTGTGTTTCTACAAACAGAGAGCCTGAAATGTTAAAGAAATCAAACGCCATGCCGTATACGATGCATGATAGGATGATCATCCATAAACCGTCAGCAGGATTACCGTAAGCAAATAAAGCAAAGCGAAGCACCCATGCTAACATGCTAAATAGCATCACATACTTAATACCGAATTTGCGTAAAAAGAAGGGGATGGTTAGTATGAAAAGTGTTTCTGAAGCTTGGGATATGGACATAATGATCGCAGGGTATTTAACCGCAATGCTGTCTTTATACATAGGCACATTACTAAAATCGCCTAAAAATGCATCGCCATAAGCATTAGTTAGCTGCAATGCTGCACCCAACAACATAGAGAATGCAAAGAAAATAGCAAATCTGGGAGTTTTAAATAAGGTAAAGGCCCTTAATCCCAATATATCTATCATTGATTTCTTCTCATCCGTATGTAAACGTGGCGGGCATTTAGGTAAGGTAAAAGCATATATGCCTAATGCAAGCGCCACAGCCGAAGCTATATAGAACTGATTTGGTGAAGATTCATTTTTAGTGAGACTAACCGTCCACAGCGCTACAATAAAGCCAATTGTACCAAAGGTGCGTATAGGAGGATAAACCTTTACCACATCAAGCGGAATGTTTTTTAAAGCACTATAAGCAACAGTAATAGATAAAGATAGCGTAGGCATATAACATACCATATTGGCCAGCATTATCCAAAAAAACAATGTTGGGTCTTTAACCATTGGTATGCAAAACAAAACTATAGCACCTAGTATATGTAGTACCCCATATAGTTTTTCTGCATTAATAAATTTATCTACAACTATACCTGTAAGTGCCGGCATAAAAATAGCCGAGATACCCATTGTGGAAAAAATGGCGGCAAACTGTGTTGCTGTTCCCAGGTTATTATCAAACCAATACCGGCCTATGGTAAGTAACCACGCTCCCCATATAAAAAACTGCATAAAATTCATTACTATCAAGCGCAACTTAATATTCATATGGGCGTGGGTTTGTCAGTTAAAATAAAATGGAAAGTAGCTAATTAATTTCGGATTTCGGATGTTCGATTTCGGATTTAGTTGAAATTCTATATATAATTTGAGCGATTAGACAGAATGAATCCGAAATTCGATATTCGAAATCCGACATTAGGAGGCTTTACGGCGGTTCAACTCATCGCGCAGCTTAGCAGCTTTTTCGTAAGCTTCTTCGGCAAGGGCCTCCTGTAGTTTGGTTTTAATTTCGTCGGTGCTTAATGAGGAATAGCCTGCGGCAGTTTGTGAAGGTGTGGCCTCTTCGGGTGTATCGCCAATGTTTTCTAAATAAACAAAATCATTACCCTCTATCACAATGCCTGCGCTTGACAGGATAAACTCATAAGTATAAATAGGGCAATCAAACCTAACAGCTATGGCAATAGCATCAGACGTACGTGCATCTATCTCAATGGTTTTTTTACCGTCAGAGCAAAGTAGTTTAGAGTAAAATATACCGTCAACCAAATTGTAAATAATAATTTCCTGCACGGTAATATGGTATGCCTGAGCAAAACTCTTAAACAAGTCGTGGGTAAGCGGACGACTTGGCGTCATTTTTTCTATTTCGATAGCTATAGCCTGTGCCTCAAAACTGCCAATAATTATAGGCAGCCTGCGGCGACCATTAACCTCGCCCAATACCAAAGCATATGCGCCAGATTGAGTTTGACTATAGGATAAACCCACAATATCCAGCTTTATTTTATTCATATTATTACCCATCTCAACAGCTTTTTATCAGGCTACTATTTTTTGTTTAACGGCCGCTATTAATTGCGGTACAATTTCAAACGCATCACCAACTATACCATAATCAGCAACTTTAAAAAATGGCGCGTCGGCATCGTTGTTAATTACTACTATATTTTTTGAGGCGCTTACACCTGCTAGGTGTTGTATAGCGCCGGATATTCCTATTGCAATATACAAATTTGGACTGACAGATATACCCGTTTGGCCAACATGTTCGCTATGTGGGCGCCACCCGGCATCTGATACAGGTTTAGAGCATGCAACTGCTGCTCCTAACACTTCAGCCAGTTCTTCAATCATCTTCCAGTTTTCCGGGCCTTTTAACCCACGACCTGCTGATACTATAATTTCGGCATCAGATAAGGATACTTTATCGGTTGACCGTACAATTTCATGCAACATGGCTTTAAAATCAGCCGGGTTAGTGTCAACACTAAAATCTTCAATTTGTACAGGTTTATTGTTTTCGGTAATATGGTACGAATTAGGCGTTAATGCAATTACTTTATTGGCAGATATTAATTCAACCATAGCAAATGCCTTACCTGAGAAAACTGTTTTTTTAACCACAAATTTTCCACCTGATTGGTTGGGTAGTGCAATCGCGCCTTCAACAACTCCTGCCTGTAATTTGACACCCAGGCGCGGTGCTAATCCACGGCCCGAAAATGTATTAGAAAGTACCACAATATCCGCGCTTTGTTTTTTTACCACTTCCGCAATAACCGAGGCATAAGCCTGGTTAACAAAGGTTTTTAAGTTGTCGGCAGATACATTTAATATTTTATCTGCGCCGTAGTTAGCTAATTCGCCCAGTTCATCAGCTGCAACTGCGCCAATAGATAAAGCAATTAAGCTGGTATTATTTTGATCGGCAATATCACGGGCATAGGTTACTGCTTCAAAAATCGACTTTTTGAATTTACCATCCGTGTTTTCTGTATATATTAAAACTGGCATATTATATTACTTTGGCTTCTGTGTGTAATAGGTCCACCAGTTGCCCGGCATCGGTTACCAATTTAACCTGTCCGCGTGGTTCAGGTAATTCATAACTCAATATTTCCTGTAAAGTATTTACTTCAACCGCTTCAATAACAGTCAAAGGTTTGGTACGTGCCGACATAATGCCCCGCATATTGGGTATTTTAGGTTCAGCTACCCCTTCGGCAGTTCCTGCCACGAAGGGTAAAGGGATAGTTAATATTTCCTTCCCGCCCTCAATCTCGCGCTCAACCGTTGCCTGTTGGCCTTCAACTGATATTTTTTTAATGATAGTAACGGAAGGGATATCTAACAACTCACCCAGTATTCCGGCTACTTTTGAGCCATTGTAATCAATAGATTCGCGGCCGGTAAGTATAAGGTCGAACGGATTGTTTTTTACGTACTGGGCTATCTGATTTGCCACAAACCAGGCATCATGTGGGTTAGCATTTATACGTACCGCACCATCTGCACCAATGGCCAATGCTTTGCGTATGGTGGGTTCAGTATTGACTTCGCCTACATGTATTACGGTAACGGTTCCCTTACCGCCTTCGGTTAATTCAATGGCACGTGCCAGGGCTATCTCATCGTAAGGATTTATAATAAATTGTACCCCATTTGTATTAAATTGGGTGTTATTAGCAGTAAAAGTTATTTTTGTGGTGGTATCCGGAACATTACTTATGCATACCAAAATTT
>CAZGBN010000002.1:0-189900 GCA_964524015.1 uncultured Mucilaginibacter sp.
ACGTTTTGGATGTGGCATAACTTTTAGTTATTAAATCATTTAAATTTTTTAAGAGTATCCCAGCGTGGGTCAGTACTCTCGTTTTGTTCATTATTTTCCGTCAGCTTGTTTAAACTATCAAGCATTTCTTTATCACAATATGGGGTATTCCCCTCATCATTACATACCAGTATAAATGGTACTGCAACGTTTATATATTCATATATTAACCCTGCAAGCATTATTTCATGCTCGCTTTTACCCAGGGTGATGATCTCATCATCTTCAGTAATATCTTCGTCGCTAAACTTAGCTATTTGCTGTTCTTGTATATCCAATACTTGCGGGTATTGAGACAAGCACCTATCGCAGGTAGCATCTATTGTGCCGGTTATTTTAAAATCCAGGATAAGCATTGTCTCCTGTTTCTCCAACTCCACCACACATTTCAAATCGGCCTTTTTAACCAGCGAATAATCAAACTCGTCAAAAAAAGCATCCTTAATTTCAAACTCAAAAAGGTGTTTTCCTAATGCAAGTCCTGTAAATGGGATCGAATAATTTTTTAGCGATTTCAATGAGCAACAATTAGCCCGCAAATGTAGGGAAAAATACTATAATTGAAAAACGTTTTTTTTAACCTGATTTTTCATAATGAGTTATACCATGCGATTTAAGCCTTTTAAAAACTATTGGCCACATAGCCAATCATTTCTTTAATATAAAAACTCCAAAAATATAAAGGCTCTGCTGCAGGTATAAAATCGCCTGAAGTAACTTTGGTGTTTGCTACATAATTAGCAGGATAGGGCACAACATTAATACCCGCTTTTTTAAATATCATTAATGACCTTCGCATATGGAATGCCGAAGTAACTAACAGATAAGGGGGCGCCAGTTTTGACTTTTGAAGAATAGTTTTTGAAAATTTAGCATTCTCCAGGGTATTTCGCGAGTTGTTTTCAATTAATATAGCACTGTCGGGAACATTAAATTTATGTAATTGCTTTTTCGCCCAGGCAGCTTCTCTGAATGCTCCCGGTACCAGGCTACCATTACCACCGGTTATTAATATATGATTTGCTTGTTTGGTTGATAATAATTTAACCCCTTGTAAAAATCTATCTGCAGCTATACTAAAATTGGCCTCGCTATCTCCTGCAGCTATTGAAAACCCACCCAATACAATTACACAACTATATTTTCTACCGTCGGGTTTATAAGGGGCAGCATCCCAGCTTTGTGCAAATTGATTAAATAAAAAAGGATTGGTAAATAATACTAACAGAGCTACAGCAGCTATTAAACACCGATGTTTGTATTTTTTATTTCTACTTACCAAAGAAACGATCAACAATAATAGTATCCAGGTAAAAGGAAATATTAACAGGAGCAGGACCTTTGAAAAGATAAAATACATAGAATAATTTTCAACTAATATATGAATTCAAGGCTGTAGTAACCTTTTAAAAAAGCCCTTAGCTGTTTTGGCTAAGGGCTTTTAGTAACCTTATTTTACTGTTCGCCTTCTAGTTTTCTTTTATCGCTGGTCACTCTTAATTTTTGATAGTAATCTAAATTATGTTTTGGCACGCCCAATTCGGCAGGAATAGGCATTTTTGAAAATGTTTGAAAGTAGGTTAAACAAGCGCCTTTCCATAATTCAGCATCTTCTAACTGAATAGCTAAAGCACGTTGCTGATCTTTAAAACGCTCGGCATCAATTTTACCCTCCATGGAGTTCCAAACTGTTTGCATTTGCTTAACCGCATCAATCCCTTTATTATAATGTTCTATTAATTCTATCCATAAGGTTTTGCCCGATTTCATTTTATAATCCCACGCTACGTGATGAAACCATAGCAGATCTTTCTCCGGCGTGGTTGCAATATTATCCCACATTTCGCGCAACGGCGAATTATATTGACTAACTGCATTGCTCCCCGTTTTTGAAGTACGGTCAAAACCTAAGCCTACCGCATCGGCTTTATTAAAGTAGATAGAGGTTTGATCGGCTCTGCCACCGGTAACCCAAGGGCCGGGGCCATAATGATGGCCGCGCGCCATTTGATGGGTTAACCCAAGCGGCGTCATATAATTTACCGCAGCTTCTCTTGAAGTTAGCATGATCTGCTTAACAGGCTCAATAAAGGTTTCATCATTGTTAAATGTCATGCGTAACCACTCGTCAGCTATACCTGCCGATGTCATGTCAGGGTTCCATGCTAAACGGCCATAGGCATACCAGTTGGCTTGCGACAGGTGATTACCGCACCAGTTAATATCATTACCAATATTAGTTACACCTGCTATACCCGATTGGCTATGACCTTCTAACTCGCCGGTTATAACTTTAGCAACTGTTGAGCCTTTGCCTTTGCTATACGTATCAGACTCCAGCGTTTCTTTCCATAACGGAGCCAGGTAAACCAGGTTGGTTGCCCATCCTAAGTATTCTTTAGTAACCTGAAACTCCATCATTTCCGGAGTTTTTGGCATAGCGCCAAATAACGGGCTAAATGGTTCGCGGGGCTGAAAATCAAGCGGGCCATTTTTAACCTGTATCATTACATTTTTTCTGAATTTGCCGTCCAATGGCTTAAATTCATTGTAAGCTTGTTTGGTACGATCATCCGCTACTTTATCATCATAAACAAAAGCGCGCCACATTACAATACCGCCGTGTGGTGCTAAAGCATCAGCAAACATATTAGCACCTTCCATATGGCCGCGGCCATAGTTTTGCGGGCCTGGTTGCCCTTCGGAATTTGCTTTAACTAAAAACCCGCCAAAATCAGGTATTAAGCCATATATTTCGGTTACCTTATTATTCCACCATTGTTGTACAGTTTGGTCAAGCGGATCGGCAGTTGTGGTAGCCTTTAATTCAATAGGGGCACTAAACCGTGCGGTTAAATATACCTTTATGCCATATGGCCTAAATGCTTTGGCTAGTGCCGCCACTTTTACCAGGTAATCTTTTGTTAAAATTTGCGCGTTTGCATTAACGTTGGTTAATACAGTACCATTGATCCCTATAGACGCGTTTGCACGGGCATAATCAATATAACGTTGTTCAATCTCCGGCAATTTTGCCCAGTTCCATAATGATTTTCCACCGTATCCGCGTTCAACAGAACCGTCCAAATTATCCCAATGGTTATTTATACGGGTTTTAATTTTGGGCGCTTCGGTAATAGCTAATGTTTTAATACTTTTTTCGGTTTGTAATAATTTTAAAAAGTTAAATACCCCGTACATTACACCTATATCGGTATTGGCGGCAATTACTCTTGCCGGTTTGCCTTTAACCATTATTGTGCGAATAATATATCCCTCGTTTCCCGCGGTTTTTAAAGCAGCGGCAAGTGGCAGGCCCGCTATTATTTTTGATGTAATAGGTGTACCAATTATTAAGGCGCCGCTTTTGGTAGCATTACCTTCTAGCGGAAGCTCTAATTGTAATAATCCGTTTAAACCTAAGCCCAGCTCCTTTTGAGCGGCCTGCAAGGTTTCTGAACTACCCGGAAATACCAGTTGGGTAATGGATTGCCTATATTGGTTGTATAATGCCTTGTCGGCTATTTTATCATACCTCAACCATAAGCGATAACCATCTTCGGCATTGGCTTGTATTGCACAGCTTACTAATAACAAAAGGTAAAAAACTAACTTTTTCATTTAATATAGATTTTAATAATAGGAACGATAGCAATATCGGGGTAGTACATCTGCTAAAGTCAATTTTAATTATTGTTAGGATATGCTATTGATTACATATCATGGTACTAAGGTATGTACAAACCACTAAAATTGCAATCGATTACAGTGTCAATTATTCTTCAATCCAATCCGGTGGTTTTGGTAATCTAATAAATACTCGTTCTTAACAAAAAAATCAATGTCAAAAATGCTACGGATATCGTTGGAATAAGACGTTTTAACTACCTGCGTTTCATTACTAGTAGTAGTGGTAGTGTATTGGTAGCTAAACCCATTGTTTGTAGTTAATGATACCTGTGTGCCTGCGGGCAAGTTAGTTACATTAGCACCGGCTGTGGGATCAGACAAGTAGGTTATAGCCGGATCGCCGGTATCAAATAATAAAAAAGCGTTGTTAACTGTCTTGTTATTATAGGTTATACTTGCCCGTATATTGGGCGAATATCCACCTACTGAATAATAATCCAAGTTATGCATTATAAAACCTGACGAGTTTAGATCGGTTGGTGTTAGGCCAATAGTTAACAAACCAGGAACATAATTTGCAGCGGGCTGAACAGCGAATGAACTACTAAATAAAGCTAGTCTGAAGCCATTGGTAACATTGGCAGGCAAATTAAAATAGCTAAGCGGACTGCCGATTGCAATATTCGCATAACTATTGCCCGGTCCAACACCAAAAACGTCTGCTGAATGAGGAGTTAATGTTTTATTATTAGTTACATCCAGTATTTTATAGTATAAAAAAAATGGCATTTTTGTTACGTTCACGTTACCATTGGAATCGCCTATACTTACGTTTGCATACGCCAAATTTCCATATTCGCGCGTTTCACCAGATGCGCCGCCACCAAAAGCAACTACAGCTGTCTGATTGGTAACGGTAATACCGTTAATTACTTCCGAATCCCCTTGGACGATTATTCCATTGCTGGTTATCCTATCGGCAGGTAATATACCCGTTGCATCAATAGTAAGTCCGGTTGAACCTGTATCGAATACAGTTGGATAAAGCGTATTGGTAGTGCCTACCTTAGCATAAATAAATACCCTTTTATACGTATTTCCGTTATCGGTTAATGATTGCTGATATAGGCCAAGCTTAGCAAAATTAGTTATTACTGGTTCGGATGGCTGTTGCTTATCTTTTTTACAAGAGCCAATAACAAATGAGCAACAGGCTATAATGAGGTAAAGAAAATAATTAGAGAAACTTTTCTTCATTTTGAAATTGAAAGAATAAAAATCTAAAATACTAAAAATATACTACGTGGATTTTATAGTTTTAGTTTCATTTAACTTTTCTTAAACCCCAAAAACTTTAATAGGTTCTTTTAAAACAAAAGCCCCTTTCACCAGGTGAAAAGGGCTTAAAACAATCAATCAATTATATTTATTACTTGGTTAAAGTAAACTCAGGCAGGTTAATTTTTTCGCCGCCTTTCATGGCCGACTCATGCGCTAAAATACCAACACAAGTTATGTTAGCTGACTGGCGCGCATTAGGGAATGGCTGACGGTTTTGTACCAATGCCGAAACAAATTCATTAACCAAATGTGGATGCGACCCACCATGGCCCGATCCTTGTAAGAAGGAAAGATGCTGGTTGCTATCGCCATCGTAAACGCCGCCGGTGGTAAAAGCCTGTATCTCTGTCGGCAATAAATGCGCATAATCAGGTATCGTTACTTTTTCAGGAGTTTCACCGGTGTGTATAACCGATGGCTCATGCTCGATCAATGTCCATTCAAATGATTTTTTTGAACCGTACACATCAAAGCTTTCGCGGTATTGACGAGCGGTGTTAAATAATGAGCGTGTTACCTCGGCAGCCAGATCAGAATCTTTAAATTTAATGTGGCAGCTTTCAATGGCAAATGGAGAACCATACTTGCTGATCAGGTTCTCGTCAATAGTACCCGAACCATAGCAAGAAACATATTCGGCATCGGCACCTGCTAAAGCTACTACCGGACCAACGCAATGCGTAGCATAATGCATTGGCGGCAAGCCTTCCCAATATCCCGGCCAGCCTGCCATTTCCTGCTGGTGCGATGCACGCAGAAACTGCAGTTTACCCAGTTCGCCTTTTTCATAAAGTTCCTTTACAAATAAAAACTCGCGGCTATATACTACGGTTTCCATCATCATGTAAGTTAGGCCGGTTTCTTTAACTGCCTCTACAATCTGGCGACACTCTTCAACTGTAGTTGCCATAGGCACAGTACAAGCTACGTGCTTGCCGGCCTTTAAAGCTTTTATTGATTGCTCCGCATGGTTTTGTATAGGCGTGTTGATGTGCACCGCATCCACCTGCGGGTCAAGCAGCAATTCATCAAAACTGGTATATCTTTTTTCAATGCCAAAAGCATCGCCAACCTCGTTCAGCTTTTTCTCATCGCGCTGGCAAATGGCATACATATTAGCATCTTTATGGCGCTGGTAAATTGGAATAAATTCGGCTCCGAAACCCAAGCCAACTATAGCTACATTAATTGTTTTGTTCTGCATAAAATATTATAAAGTATATTGTTGAATTTTGGCAGACTCAGCTGCCCATTGTTTTAAAAATGCCAGGCCGTCTATGGCAAACTTATCCTGGCTCTCGGCCAACGGATGCCATATACATACCGCCTGTGCAAGCTCTTTATTTTGTGGTGTAAAGCTTTCTATAGATATAGCGCCTTTGTAATTAATTTCTGTAAGCGCGGTTTTATACGCGTTCCAGTTAGTTTGGCCCGTACCTGGTGTACCACGATAGTTATCGGCTACCTGCACGTGTATTAATTTATCGCCAGCAAGCTTTATAGCGGCTTCTAAACTAGGCTCTTCAATATTCATATGGAAGCCATCCAGTAATATTTTTGCAGATGGATGATCAATATCCTGTATTAACCTTACTACATCGGCAGCGGTATTTACCAAATCAGACTCGAAACGGTTAAGCGGCTCTAAAGCAATATCTAAGCCACGTGATGCTGCCATCTCGCATACAATTTTCAGATTTTTTACGGCCAGATCCCATTCCTTTTTCCTTAACTCGGGAGGTAACATACGAGCCTTACCTACGGCAGAATACATTGGACCCGCAAAAAATTTAGTGTCCCATAAAACACAAAGATCCATACATGCCTCAATGTATTTAAAACAATTGGCATGAATTGAAGGGTCTTCGTTGGTCAGGTCGCGCGTAGGGCCAAATGCACCACATACTACGGCTTTAAGTCCGTAGGTAGCTAATGCTTGCTTTACTTTTTGTCCATCAATAATTTCAGGATCTTCAACCGCTATCTCCACTATATCATAACCCATGCCGGCTATTTTAGCGAAAATCTCATCAATAGACGAGGTTTGAAATGGTGAGGTCCATAACCAGGTACTTACACCAAATTTTACTTGTAATGACATATATATAATAGCTAGATGCTTATAATATCTTCTTCCTGGCGTTTTAACAGTATCACTTTATACCCACCTTTTGAGCGGAAATATAATATCAGCCCTAAAAAACTCAAAAACATAATACTTGGGAAGATCAGCACGTTTTTTAATGCTTCTTTTTTGGCACCATCCTGTATGGTTTTTACTATACCTTGCTCCTGGGTACTGGCAGCAGCAAGTTTAGTTTGATCCAATCCTTCGTAATCACCAAATACGCTAGTTTTTTTATCGGTTACATAAGTGCTGTGTATAGCCGTATTGTTTGCAGCATCATATTTAGCGATGTTTTTGTCAATTGACTTATCCTGCATAAAGCCTAAAATACCGGCACCTATAACACCGGCTGCTATCATACCTAAACCACCGGTAATATTAAGGGTTAAAGCCCCGCCTTTAGGAAAACGCTCAGATACCATACCCAGCATAGTTGGCCAAAAGAAGGTTTTGGCTATGCCGTAAATGCTAGCCGCTACCAATATCATTACGCCCGAAGAAACTGATAAAAAATATAAGCCTACTATAGCTATTGCCGAACATACTGCCAGCAATCCCGGCGATGAGAACTTATGCGATATTGGGCCTGCAAAAAACCGTAATATCAACATAATTAATGAGGTATAAACTAATACCCACCCTGCCTGTAAACCAATTTTTTGAGTTTCAGGGGTCATCAGATCACTTATCCAGCTATCAGTACCTAACTCGGTAATAGCCAGCGGTATCATTATTAAAAGGAAAATCACAAACAGCGGTTGCCCTAAACTACGTGTATAATAGCCAAAGCCGGCAGCTATTACCAATGTTGCTATAATACTCACGGTTGGCGACCATCCAATTACCGCACCTAACTGAAATACTATCAATGCGGTAATGATCAAAGCTCCCAAAGCGCCGACTTCCTGCAGCATTTCTTTGTAAGATACACCCGCCTGCACGCGCTCGTTAAGCGGGAATTTGCAGAAAAATGTAATTACCGCATAAGCTATAGTTGGTATAAATATCAGGCCTATTTTGTACACCCATGCGGTATTCTCGCCTATCATTAATCCCATTATACCCCCCAAAACCAAACCACCTGCCCAGCCCGCATGCAAACGGCTCAACCATTTTACCTTATCTTTAGGGAACATGGTAGCCGTTACCGGGTTAGCTACAGCCTCTACAGTTCCGGCAGCAAGGGCTGCAATAAATGTACCTACATATAATGACCAGTACCCCGTAGCAAAAATGGTAATTACGGTAGATGCTACGTGGCAAATTACCCCAAATATCATAGCTGTTTTATACCCAATTTTATCTATGATCAAACTAAAAAGCACAATACTGATAGCAAAGGGCCATAAACCTACTCCCGATATTTCGCCTAGTTGTGTTTGGGTCAAATTAAACTCGTGTCCCCAGGTTGGCAATACTATGGCACGCAATACAAAACCAAAGGCGGTAGTTACTAACGCGATAAAACACGCATAAAATATTTTCATATCAGGAGCAGCTGTTGCTGCTCCTGTATTATTTTTTTGAGCTGACATATCTTAGTGATAGCTTTTAAGTAAATTATCTAACCGGACGTGCTGGTGCAGGCGTAACGGTCATGGTGCCATTCATTATTCTCCAGTGACCCGGGAATGAACAGATAAACGGATAATCTCCAACTTCTGCAGGCACCCTAAACCTAACTTTTACAGTTTCGTTAGGGTTGATCAATTTGGTTGAGAATAATACCTCAGGCATTTTAGGGATGTAATTCATCTCAATTCCCTTAGGGTCCTGTGCCAATTTATCAGCAGCCTCGCCAACTTTATTCAAGCTTCCTTTTTGCAGTACCAATAAATTGTGCTGCATAAAATCAGGGTTGGTAAATTCAAACTCAACAACGCTACCGGCAGCAGCTGTAAAGTTCTTGGTGTCAAACTTCATTTCGTTTTTGATAACGCCAATTTTTATAGTTTGAACCATTCTTGCAGGTGTACGGGCAAGTGCGTCTGATTCGGTTTTTTCTTTGTTTTTAGCCAATATGCCTTCGGCAGCACCTTTTACGTGCTTAGCAATAGCTACATCTAACGCCAAAGCTATCCACTGGTCGTTAGCATTTTCAGGTTTCTTTTGCGCGGCCAATAACTCTACGCCTAAAGCATCATTTTGAGGCAAATCAGCAATAGCTAATATGGCGGCTAAGCGGGTGTTTAGGTTGGTTTCATTTAACATGCTTGCTCTTTGAATAGCAGCAGATGTCTTTTCGGTTGGAGGCAATACCTGCAAAGCAGCTTTACGCACACCCGCTGCAGGATGCCTTAATGCTACTTCGGCAGTGGTAATGGCTTCGGCATTTGAGCCGTCCATTAAACCTAAGCCATGCAATGTCCATAAAGCATGTACCGCTGGGCTGTTCAAATTAATTTCGTCAACCGACTGATCTCTGATCAACTCATAAAGTTTTGGAGCGATAGCTTTATTGCCCGACTCAACAATTAAACGCTGAGCCGTCATACGCCAAAACATATTGTCGCTTTTTAAACCTTTTATCAAATCATCAGGGTTGTTCTTGTCTAATTTTTTGATATCAGATGGTTTAGCATTTTTGTAAACTATGCGATAAATACGGCCGTGAACACGGTCACGCAATGGGTTTACGTAAGCGTTACCTTTACCATTTTCAAATCCTTTTGGAACCGGGTTGTGCTGAATGATGTAGTTATACCAATCAGCAAACCAAACTGCCCCGTCAGGGCCAACTTCGGCATGTACCGGTGCTAACCACTCGTCGGCACTGGCCAATAGGCTCCAGCCGTCTTTTTCTTTAAAACCTGAGCCATCTTTTTCCAGAATGGCCTGGTGAATAACGCGTGCTGTAGGCTCATTAACAAATCCTATTCTGTTCCAATATTCTTTAGGGTAATTACGGGCGGTATATAAGTTATGGCCTGCGGCGGCTGTAAAGCCGTCAAATACGTCAACCTGACGCAGGTTTTTGGTAACCGCATGTACACCATAGTGGCCATCAATTTTTAATATAGAAGTAGCCGGTTGTACACCTGTTGTGGTTAAATAGCGGTAAGGAATACCTAAATAATCGCTATGCGAGTTATTGGCGGTTGATATGAAAACATTATTATCTTCAGAAAAACCAATACCCCAGGTATTATTACTCATATTACCCAACTGCTCCATCCATTTACCATCAGGCGAAAAGCGGTAAGCCGCATTACTCATCCGCATTTGTTTACCACCTACAGTTCCGTTAAAGCCCGAGTAACCCACTGTACCCCAAATGGTGTTATCAAAACCATAATGCAAACTTGAAGTAACCGCGTGGGTATCATTAAAGCCCCAACCTGTTATAATATTCTCCCGTATATCAGCTTTATCGTCGCCATTGGTATCTTTTAAAAACACAGTGTATGGCGCCTGCGATACTATTACACCACCGCGGGCAAACACCATACTGGTAGGTAAATTCAGTTTATCAGCAAAAATGGTAAACTTGTCTGCTTTGCCATCGCCATTGGTATCTTCGCATATTTTAATACGGTCCTGGCCATTTTCTTTATTTTCTAATACGGTGTTAGGATAATCAACAGTTTCAACCACCCATAAACGGCCGCGCTCATCCCATGCCATAGCAATAGGTTTTTGAATGTCTGGCTCTTGGGCAAAAAGCTCTAGTTTAAAGTCAACAGGAACTTGTGTAATTAACTGCGACTCTTTTGGCGACATTACCCCTTGCAATTTTGGAGCAGGATCGCGTTTTTCATAGTTAGGAATATCAGCCACCGTATAAACACCTTGTGGTTTTTCTAGCTTATCCAAATCCTTAGCAGCACTTTTACCCACTGCCCATAATATGCCATTATAAACCAGTTTTTGAAATCCCGGGTTATTAAAGGTTTTTATATCGTGGCCATAAGCGGTGTAAAATACCCGCCCTTTTCCATAAGTATTTGTCCAGGTGTAAGGTTCATGATGATCGCCCTCTACGCGTTCGGTTAGTACGTGTATTTCAGGATTGATCTTGGTATGCACATAAGTTTCATCCCAAGTAGTAAATGGTGTAAAATCTTTTGTTATCTGGTGTTTTTTATCCACAATGGTCATATCAAAATCGCCGGTTTTATGCGATTTGAATTGTCCGCCAATCAACTTCACTACTTCATCATTATTGCGGAAGCAAAACGATGCAGAGTGCAGTGGGATAAACCCTTTTCCGCTTTTTACAAACGATAATAACGCGTCAGCCTGTGGTTGTGTGATGTTATCATAGTTAGCATACACAATTAAGCCATCATACTTAGGCAGTGTTGTGCTGTTAAGGTCGTTAACATTAGTGGTGTACGTAATGTTGATCCCGCTCTTAAAATATTCTTTCGACAGTATCTCAGCCAGTTTTTCCGAATCGTGGTTTTTTGCCACGTGGCCCAAAAACAATAGCTCCAACCTGCGCGGAGGGGCACTTTTAACAAAAGCTCCCTTAAAACTAACGATAGCCACCATACAAATAGCGGCAATTGCCAAATACTTTTTCATGAAATTTATTTAAGTAGGTTTATACTCAGTGTGAATATAACAAATATGGAAGATATAACTTTTTGTTTTTTATCAATTAATGACTGTATTTTATCTTCGTAACGCTATATTTACACAAAATAAATGCAATAATAACTTATGAAGTCGGCACTGCATAAATCGCCTATTGAAGATAGTAAAATATTTGTAGCCAAAGAGTTAACCGAAGATCACTTTGACCCTATTTGGCACTCGCACTCTGAATATCAATTATTTGTAACTATTAAAGGCACAGGCACCAGGTTTATAGGCGATAGCATTAAATCATTTGGCAATAATGAACTGGTACTAACCGGATCAAACCTGCCGCATTTATGGCGCAGCGATGAGCGCTATTTTGATAAAGAGAGTACTTTAAAAGTAAGCGGTATTGTGGTTTATATGCAGGAGAATTTGCTGGGCGACCATTTAATGGAAAAGGAAGAAATGATGTTGCTTAAAAAGCTATTCAAAAAATCGGCCCGCGGACTGGAGTTTTATGGCGAAAGCAAACAACAAGTGATAAAGATGTTGAAGGAACTGGTACAATTAAGCGGTTTAGATAGTTTGATACATTTATTGAAGATACTCAACCTGCTGGCTCATACTAAAGAGTATCATTATATATCAACCACCGAGTATGCCAACCCTTTTAAGGAAGATGAAACCGCACGCATGAATAAGGTGTACGAGTATGCTTTAAAAAACTATCGCAAAAAAATACACTTAAATGAGTTGGCCGATTTGCTGCACATGACACCGACTTCTTTTAGCCGTTACTTTTCTGTAACGCATAATAAAGGATTTTCTAAATTTATTACCGAATTACGGGTTAAACATGCCTGTAAACTTCTTACAGAAACAGATCAAACCATATCAGTAATATCCAACAAATGCGGCTTTAAAACTTTATCTAACTTTAACAAGCTTTTTAAAGAGGTGATGCACAAAAAACCATCCGACTATAAAAAGGAATTTTTGGAAATTTAATTTTAGCGTTTGCTTGCCGCATAGGTTATTTTAAAAATTGCACCTTTAACATCGTCAGCTACATATAAAGCGCCATCAGGCCCTTGGGCCAAACCACATGGACGGTACTTAAAAACTAAGTTTCCTTGCTCTGTGGGAGAAAAATCATCAGCAAATACTTCCCAATTGCCGGATGGTTTGCCATTTTTAAACGGCACAAAGGCCACCAGGTAACCCTTCTTCATTTCGGGCGATTGACCGTGAAAAGCCATAAAAGCACCATTGCGGTATTTTTCCGGGAACGATTTGCCGGTATAAAAAAGCAAATCATTAGGGGCAAAATGCGCCGGAATAATTGTAGATGGCTGCAGGTATTTTACGTCTGGCGATCTTTTTCCATCACCGCCATATTCAGGCGATTGTATATATTTTTTCTGAAAATGATCATAATAGGCAAACGGCCAACCCGCGTCAGCGCCTTGCTTTAATTCGTACAAAGCTTCAGCCGGTAACTGAGCTACCTGTTGCGCGGTATAATATTGCGGATATTTATTGTCAAGGCTGCGTCCATGCTGGGTAACAAAGATTGTTTTAGATATGAGGTTCCAATCAATACCTACAGAGTTTTTTACGCCGGTAGCAAACTTTACCCCATCGGCATAAGTCTGATTAAACTTATCAGCCCTAAATTTCCAAATACCGCCTACCGAATCTAATAACGGGCAACCAGGAATGCCTACAATAGACCCCTGCGCACGGCACGCATCCGAATAAGAACCTATGGCCACGTACAGATTGTTATTATCATCCAACGCAAATGCCTTTGCATTATCCGCTCTTTTATCAACCAGGCCTTTTACCAGCAGTTCGGGTTTTTCGGTATCAATTACTTCATTTTTTTGATTTAGCTTATACCGGTATATAGCACTATTTGATGAAGAATATAAATAGCCGCCCTTTATTTTAATGCCTGTGCCGGGGTAATCACCAAAGCCGGTTTTTGTTTCAAAAAACCCGTCATGGTTGGCATCTGTTAAATAATATAAACCTTTACGGTTGCGGATAGAATTTTCCTTAACATAAATGTTGCCATTGCTTGTAACTGCAAGGTGTCTTATTGGACCAAGCGAATCGGCCACTATAGCAGCCGAAAAACCTTGTGGCAATTTAAGGTTGGCAGGTAGTGTACCCTGTTGTTGATTGATAGTTAAACTGGTAAGTGCTGTTACTGTTGTAAGCGCAATGGTTATATAAAGTAGTGTTTTATTCATGAGTTTATAAATGGAATTTCAAACATATGAAAAAGAGGAGCAGATAGTATCTTTATCATATTCCTTTTACAAAACACCATTAAAATACCTTAAATAATTTCATTGACTATCAATAACTTATATTAAATTTATATATACAGGCAACCTTTTGCCGAATGCTATCGTGATAACTACATAATAAAGGATATACCTAAACAGGCTAAACCTCTATGGGTGAGGAAGAGTTACATCAACTGGTGCGCGGCTGTATGAGCCAGGACAGGAAAAGTCAGAAAATGCTTTATAAGGCATTTTATGGCTTTGCTATGGCTATATGTTTGCGATATGCCGGCAACAGGGGTGAAGCCGCTGAAGTAATGAACCAGGGCTTTATGAAGGTGTTTACCAAAATTGAAACCTTTGATCCTTCCAGGCCCTTTAAAGCCTGGCTGGGGCGCATAATGATGAATGTTTCTATTGATCATTATCGTGCTAATCTTAAAATGGTTTATGCGGAAGATCTGGAAAATGCCGAGCATTTAGATGACGGCACTATTACAGATGGCCATTTAAATTACCAGGACCTTTTAGCGATGGTACAACAATTACCGCAAGCCTATCGTACGGTGTTTAACTTATTTGCTATAGATGGTTACTCGCACGAGGAAATTTCGGATATGCTAAATATTAACATAGGCACATCCAAATCAAACCTTTTTAAAGCAAGGCAAAAATTAAAGCAAATGATACTAACAGCTAATACCCAGGCTGCAAACATAAATTACAATAATGGGATGGATTTTACATCGGTAGTAGCTATAAATGAAGCGTCCATAAACCCGATATATTATAACAATGGCATACAAGAATGAAAGAGGAGCAGGATATAGATAAATTTTTTAAGCAAAAACTCGGCACCCCGGTTAACGAAGCCGATTACCGGGAAGATGACTGGGAGGCGCTTGAACAATTATTGGACAAGGGCAAAAAACGCCGTACCATTATTTATTGGATACCTGTTTTTGGCAGTGTAGCTGCTATATTATTGCTTATGTTGGGATGGTGGTTGTTTAAACCGCAAACTGTAGATGATTTAAAACCCTCAAAGAAGCAGGTGGCAAAAATACATCAACCATTAAAAAAACTACCCGAAAATATTGATGGGCCGATCCAAAAAACCAGTGCAACACGCCACGTATCACAGGTAGATGGCAGCAATAATATACAGCCTTCCACCCAACAAGCGCAGGTAAATAACTACGTTAAAATATCTGATAAAAAGCGTAACGGAATAAATAATATCATTCCTGTTTTTAAGGTCCCTATTGTTGTTTCGGAACCAAATAGTTCATCCATTAATAATACTTGGACTGAATTGGTAGCCACTAATACCGGCCTGCAAATAAATACTGTTGCAAATAGCGCAAATGTATTAGTTAAAGATATCACCAATAATACTTATGCTAATAACCTGGCAGTAAAGCGAAATAAAATTATCACCACATCAAGTTTTAAACACCCGCAATATGCTTTAACTATTGTTGGCGCGCCTGATATTAATGGTGTAAATTCATTTCAACAAGGCAAAACGGGTACCAACATAGGGTTACTGTTTTCAATAGGCATTAATAAGTTAACGTTTACTACCGGTGCCTCTTATTCGTATAAGCCTTATAATACTACATCTAATAATTATCAAATCAATGGTTATACTTTTAAAACCAACTCTACCAATTTGTTAGCCGATTGCCGCATGTTGGATATCCCGCTTAATATTGACTACCAACTTTTTAACAGGAATCAAAATAAAATAAGCATTGGTACCGGTTTATCGTCCTATATTATGTTAAAGGAAAGCTATAGTTACGGATATACCGACCCATATACTAATGGCCCGCGTAGTTATGATATAGCCTCCCCCGGAAAATATTTTTTAAGCGTCCTTAATCTGCAAGCCACCTATAAAAGGCAGGTTAATGCAAAGGTTGGGGTAAGCGTACAGCCATATTTTAAACTTCCGCTAGGAGAGGTTGGTGCCAGCCAGGTGAGGCTGCAATCGGCAGGGGTAGCCATAGGCTTAAGCTGGAATATAAATGCATTGACAAAACCATAACACTATGAAACATATCATTATAGTTTTACTTGCATGGATGAGCATCTTCAACCAGGCAGGGCCAGACCTCTATACTTGTAAAAATGCTAATATCAGCCTATTCTCGTCAGCACCGTTGGAGGATATAGCCGCCAATACATCAACAGGCACCTCGGTTTATAATGCCACAACCGGCGAGTTGGTATTCAGTGTAAATATTAGTTCGTTCCGGTTTAAAAAATCACTGATGCAGGAGCATTTTAACAGCGACTATATGGAAAGTGATAAATATCCAAAAGCCATATTTAAAGGGAAGATACAACAACAAATTGATGTTACTAAAAATGGAAGTTACCCTATAACAGTAACAGGCGAACTGGATATACATGGCGTTAAACAACCCCGCACTGTTTCAGGCACCGCCACTATTAACAATGGCAATATAACTATGGCCGCCGAATTTATGGTTAAATGTGTAGATCATCATATTGATATACCCAGGCTGGTATTTCACAACATTGCCGAAACTATTAAAATGAATGTATCTGCCACTTATATCCCCGTAAAAAAATCGTAATTCAATCACATAAACTATACAACAATGAAAATCGCTCTAAAACATCTCCTTATCATATTGGCCCTGCTGACCATAGCTGTCAGCCTTAAAGCCCAATCTACCGACTCGCTTTTAAAAGCTATGGATAACCCGTCAACAGGAGACCGTGTAGTAATATTTAAAGCCACCCGCCTGGTAAATCAGCAAACTACAGAAATGGTCAAAAAGCAAAATTTTAACTTCCTTATCATACACCGTTTTGGTGATATTGCGGGAAGCCTTGGCGGCCCTCAAACTGCATTTGGCTTGGACAGGGTTAATGATGTGTACTTTGGTTTTGAATATGGTATAAGCGATAGGTTAAATATTGACTTTGGGCGCAGCACAATAGGTCAGTTACTGCAATTAGAATTAAAGTATGCCGCGTTACAGCAAACATCTGATAATAGGGTACCATTTGCCTTAACACTTTTAGGCGAAGCAGGCGTACGCCCATACGGCACTTTCCAAACATTTGAAGGCAGGGCATCTTATTTATTGCAAGCAGCTATAGCGCGTAAAATTTCGCCGGGCTTATCATTACAATTATCACCAACTTTTGTACGTAACAATACACCCTATCCGTTAATGCCCGGCAGCGAGCAGCAGTTTTTTGCTTTACAGGCGGCGACCCGTATTAAAATAAGCAAACGCATGGGATTTTTGCTGGATTATGCACACACTTTCTCTGATCTGCGAAACAACAATATAAATTTCCAGGACCCGATAGGCGTGGGCTTGGAGATGGAGACTGGAGGGCACGTATTTACAGTTAACGTTACCAATACTAACGCTATATCAGAGATTAATTACCTGAGTAACCCGTCCTACCGTTTCTCGCAGGGCCAATATCGTTTGGGCTTTACCATTTCGAGGATGTTTGATTTTAGGCCGAAGAATAAAAAATAACCCTTTCCCCTATTAATTTCATGCCTTTTAATAATTGAAAGGGTATGAAATTATAACGCTGTTTACCCGTTACTCGGTCTTTAGCCCCGTTTACTCAATGTGGGTTGCTCCTATTTAATATTTGGGGGAGATTAGATATTATTTATTAATTTAATCAACCCGAACATGAAAAAGTCAATTGTACTTATTGCTTTACTCTTAAGTGTATTTCAATGCCTTGCACAAGGTTACGATAGCAGCTATACGCCATTTGGTAACAGTATAGTTTTTAAAAGCAGCTCGGTACCGTCTTTTTGGGACGGCCCTGATGACTTATATATCCCCGATACAGCCATATATAGCGTATTTAAAGCTTTAAAATCTGTTGAAAAGGATAGTTATCTCGAGTCAGTGCGAAAAACAAATAACCTTGGCTATTACTTGCAAGGCCAAGCGGCGAAGGTGCTTATAGGTGTAAAATTAGATCCAAAACTACAATATTATCAGCAGGAATCATTAACTGACAGGTTCTATCACATTTCCAATAATTCAGAAGCTATAGTGGTAGCGATGGGCATTAATAAAAACAATGTTAATGATTACCGCTACCACGTAGTAATGAATGACAGCGTTGAAATTGTACCATGGAGCATACCTAAACTTGCCCAAAACTATGGAGCCAAAGAACCTTATGGTATGATAGGTAAATTTAAAGCCCCGGGGAAACAGCTATTTATTGAAGTGATCAACATTAAAGACTACAGCATAAGAGAGTCAGTTATCTTTGAATGGAAATCCAATTACAGGACGATAGTATCTGAAATAGGTTTTTATAAAGACGGGGAATACACAGTTATAGCTGATACCAATATAAATAAACACCATATGGCAACCCGCTTTGACCCTGTAAGACATATCCCTCTTGATCTGAAATTTAGGGCGGGAGATGTGGTTAATTTACCTATAAGTGTAGAAAACCGTGGGCAGGCACCATATTACATTTACCTTGTTAAAAAACTGCCGGGACAAAAAATCGAAACTAAACGAATAGCTGTTATGGAAGTACATGACGGTGTGTACAACTTTCATAATGAGCATTACAGCAAACCTGGTAAATATGAGTTGATCATCAAATCGGCTAACCCGGATGATACATCACCGTCACTACGTATGCCATTTGAGGTGCTCCCCTCTTTACCTTTATTGCAAAAATACACCATTAGACAAATGCTTCCTTATATTATAGGAGGATTAGCAGTTATATCGCTTTGCTTTGCGGGTTATTATTATTACAATAAACGTAAACTTCGCTTGGCAGAACGTGCGAGTGCATTGGCCAGCATTCAGTTAAAGTCGGTACGCTCACAGCTCAATCCGCATTTTATGTTCAATGCTTTAACATCCATTCAAAATTTAATGAACCATAATGATTCTGCGGGGGCTAACCATTACCTGAGCAAATTTGCCGACCTAACCCGCCATATACTTAACAGTAGCGGACAAGAATTAATTAGTGTAGAGGATGAACTGGCCATTATTACCGATTACTTACAAATGGAGCAGCTCCGTTTTGGTTTTGAATATACCGTTGAAGTAGATGACAATATTAATAAAGCCAATACTGAAATACCTGCCATGTTGTTACAGCCATTTATTGAAAACGCCGCCAAACATGGGGTAAGCACCGTGCAAAGTAAAGGGATGATTAATGTGGGTATAGTCAAACGGGATCAGGATATGATACTAAAAGTAGCAGATAATGGCCCGGGCTTTAATACAGCCATAGCTAATGATAAAGGATTTGGCCTGAAGCTTAGCCACGAGCGTATTACATTATTAAACAGTATTTATAAAGATCAGCCTATATATTTAGCAATAGATAGCAATGCGAAGCGCACAATAATTACCATTACCTTAACCAATTGGGTTTGATATGACTAATTTTAACGCCATGGAAATAGCTTGCGTAATTATTGACGATGAACCTAACAACATCAGCAATCTGCAAGCTATTTTGGGCAAAAACTGCAGTGGTGTAAACGTAGCAGGCACCGCTATTAATGCCATAGATGGTGTTGCGTTAATTCAGCAACTTAAACCCAGCCTTATTTTCCTGGATATACAAATGCCGGGGAAATCGGGGTTTGATGTATTAAGAGAATTTCCCAACCCAGATTTTGAAGTGATATTTATTACCGCGTATGATCAATATGGCATACAGGCCATTAAATTTTCTGCGCTGGATTATCTGCTAAAACCAATAAATATTACCGAGCTTAAAGAAGCTATTGAAAAAGCCCGGCAAAGGTTATCGGCAAAAAACAAGGCCCTTAATCTTGAAAACTTGCTGGCCTATATACAACAAGGACAAAAAGAAGTACCTAAAATTGCGTTACCAACATTATACGAAACCAGGTATATTAAGGTAGACGAAGTAATCCGTTGCGAAGCATCAAACAATTACACTACTTTTTATACCGCCGGTGAGCAAATACTGGTTTGCAAAACTTTAAAAGAATTTGTTGAATTACTACAGCCGCATCAATTCGTACGCACTCACCAATCGCACCTGGTTAATATCAATTTTGTAAAAAGCTTACTTAGAGAAGACGGCGGCACATTATTGATGAAGGATAATACCAAGGTACCCATATCACGAATGAGTAAGGATGTGGTAAAAGATGCCCTGAAAAGAATGTTGTAGTAGTTTACTACACCTCATTAGCAACCTTAGCAAACTTGTTCCGGTACTCAATGGGTGTAAGGCCGGTTATCTTTCTAAAAATATCCCTGAATGCTTTGGTGTCAGTATAGCCTACATCATACATCACTTCGGTAACATTTTTACGGGAAGCTTCAAAAAACTTCTTTGCGGCTTCTATGCGTACCCGTTGTATGTACTCAACCGGGGTGTTGGTTGTTGCATCTTTAAATCGCCGCTCAAAAGTTCGGCGGCCTATATTTACCAGGTTCGCCAGGTCTTCTACAGTTATCTTGTCCTCAAAATTTTTCTCTATATAATCCTGCACCTTTTGAATATCTGCATCGCCATGATTCTTTTGGCCCTTAAAAATAGCAAACTGCGATTGGCTGTCCCGGCCAATATCCAAAGCAAAGTATTTGGATATCATCACAGCCGTTTCACGGTCAGCATATTTTTCTACCAAATACAATATTAAGTTCCACAAGCTGCTTGCACCGCCACTACTGTAAATGTTATCGTGCTCGGTTATCACGGCGCCGTCCTCTACCTCTATTTGCGGGTATTTCTCTTTAAACTCGTTAATATGCGCCCAATGGGTTGAGCATTTTTTTCCATCTAATAGCCCGGTTTCTGCCAGCAAAAATGCACCTATACATAAGCTTGCTAAACTGGCTCCGCTTTGATGCAGGGATTTGAAATAGGGTATCGCTTCGGCATTGGCCTCAATTCCGGCAAGGGTATCACCAAACGTGGGTGGTATAATAAGCAGATCTGTATGGGTAACATCCTTAAGCAACCTATCTGTTTTTATGGTGTATTCACCGTTGTTGGCAGGCACATATTCATTTAGGCCCACATACTCCACATTAAAAATTGGCTTTTTACCAAATACCGTTAAAAATTCATTAGCCGTATTAAAGGTTCTGAATGGCGGGGTGATGGCTTCTATCACTCCATACTGCGGAACAAAAACTGATATCTGCATAAAAATTGGTTTTAGTATAAAGATATAAATACGTTGTCGTAATTCACCCCTTAATTGTCGCTTTTACTACAGACCGAATTTTTAAGCCTGCCGCATCTTTGTATTATACATTTAACCAAAAAAATAAACATCATGGCAGAACTAACAAAAATTACGGTAGAAGCAACAGTGAATGCTCCCGTAGAAAAAGTATGGAAGATTTGGAATAACCCGGCAGACATTGTAAAATGGAATACCGCGCATCCTGACTGGCATACCCCAAGCAGCGAAAACGATCTGAGAACAGGTGGTAAATTTAAAACTCGCATGGAGGCTAAAGACGGCAGCTTCGGTTTCGATTTTGAAGGCACTTATGACAAGGTTGACCTGCACAAAGAAATTGCCTATACCATGCCCGACGGCAGAACCGCCACTACCTTATTTGAAGAAAACGATGGCAAAACAACGCTTACTACAACTTTTGATGCAGAAACAGAGAATGATCCTGAATTTCAAAAACAAGGCTGGCAGGCTATTTTAAATAGTTTTGTAAGCTATGTAGAAAACAACTAATTATAACCACAACTCATAACAACATGAAAAAGAATAAAACTATATTTTGGATAGCCACTATTATACTGGTACTGTGGGAAGGCGTAATGCCGCTTGGCGTAATCCTATTTGCACCACAATATGCAACTGTAGGTTCAAAAGATTTAGGTTACCCGGATTATTTTGGTTATACCCTAATTATTTGCAAAGTATTGGGTGTTATAGCAATATCGCTCCCAATTATCCCCAATAAAATAAAGGAATGGGCGTATGCAGGTTTAACATTTAACTTAATATTTGCGTCTATCAGTCATGCCTGCGTAGATAAAAATATTGGGTATATATTGATGCCATTGGCATTCCTGGCAATTCTGGCGGTTTCTTATAGTTACGGGAATAAGATCCGCGCCAATAGCTAAATCACTATTAACATAAAACAATCATCAATTAAAAACTAACATCATGAAAAACTCAGTTTCATTACACAGGATACTTACGGCAAGCCCCGAAAAAGTATTTCGCGCATTTTCAGATCCATTGGCACATTCAACCTGGTTACCTCCTTACGGCTTTGTATGCCAGGTACATCAGATGGATTTTAAAGTAGGCGGTCAATTTAAAATGAGCTTTATTAATTTCAGCACGGGCAATGGCCACTCATTTGGTGGCGAGTATTTAGAGATTAAACCAAACGAGCTGATCAAATACAGCGACAAGTTTGATGACCCTAATTTACCGGGAATAATGACCACTACTGTTTGGCTGAAACAGGTGATATGCGGCACTGAAATCAAAATAGAGCAGACAGGCATTCCTGAAGCTATACCTGCTGAAATGTGTTACCTGGGCTGGCAAGAGTCTTTAGACAAATTGAAAAGGTTGGTTGAACCCAATATACCTGATGCCTAATTTATTACTATATGTTAATTCAGCATAGCGACAACTTAAAAACCGGGGTTTTCATAACCTTTTCCGGGAATTGCAAAAAAGCGCTCACGTTTTACCAAACTTGTTTTGGCGGTACGCTGCATTTTGAAATTTTTGACAAACCATTACAAGGGTATACAGAAGTACCTGTCATTAGTGGCTATTTAGTTGCTGATAGCATAGTTATTCATGGCTCAGATCTGGTGCACAACGAGGGGAGAAAAATCGGGAATCATATCTCGGTTTTTCTTCCATTTAAAAATGCTGATGATAGAAAGGTTCTTATTGAGAAATTGGTCCCCGGTCTCCCTGACCAAAATGATGATGAACAAAAGCTAATTGAAGTAACCGATGAGTTTGATGTGAGGTGGGTGTTAGCGGTTAACCAGACAACTATGTAATTTATTTTGAAGGTTTAATTATATCAAACAACGGTACTGTAAACTGGCTGTCGGCATCTGTTTCATTAACATTGGCATAAGGCGAAAAGGTACGTACGCTGATTTGATTGCTTTTTACTGAGAACTTGTAAAGGCGCATTAGGCCGTTACCGCCATTTGGCCGGCTTTGGTAATCATTTAAAAATGTTTTTATCGTGTTACCATTAAACACATCTGTACGATAACCTTCTCCATTATTGCCAACATGTCCACATAACATCATAAACAAATTTGAGTTATCTTTAAGGCTTTCATAAATAGCTTTACCTTCTGCATTGAAAGGTGCTTGCGGTGTATTGCTGCCTTTAACAGGATTAGCATTAATAATGGAATGACTTACTACAATTGCCTTACGGGATGGATTGTCTTTTAGCACCCTGTTTGCCCAGTCATAAAGATTTTTTTGATCTTCGTTATGCGAATCGAACTCCAGAAATATCACTATAAAATCTAACCCTCCGGCAGTAAATTTATCAAAGTGACTGTCATTATTATCACCATAATGCCCGCCATAATAGGGTCTTCCCTCAAAATGTTTAACTCCAAAAAACTTATTATAATTATTGGTAGTACCTTTTACCGCATACCCCACCGGAAATTGATCATGGTTGCCAATTGTCAGGCCGTAGGGAATGCTTATTGGAGATTCAAGTCCATAAAGCGCTGTTTTAGCTAAGTACCATTCGGCCGCTTCAGTTACCGGATTATCGCCATGTTCAGTAATATCGCCCATGTGGGCCACGTAGGCTATGTTCTCTTTAACCTGATTTTTTTTGATCCATTCTATCTGCGCCTTAAACATATCAAAATTACCACCAAGCTGAGCCTGGGCCAGATAAAACTGAGTGTCAGGTAAAACAGCAATTGAAAAATCTCCTGGCTTTATTACTGCAGGGGTATTTACCACGGTGTCAACAAAAACCATAGATACAACAGGTATCTTATACGGCAGTAAAGCAGCTTCTGCATTTATGTTTGCTGTTATTAAACCGGTAAGTAATGCGGCTGATAATAGGCAGTTAGTGGATTTCATGATGATACTTTTTTAATAAATTTAAATAAAATCCAATAGATTCAAACCCAGGGTAGTATAAGTAGATTAATTTTTTTACTAGTCAAAACAATTTCCACCGCCAATGGTTAATGTTACGGAATTAAACCGCCTTAAATCAGTTATCGGGAGGCCTTAGTATGTACAATCTATTATCTGTAACCACAGGTTAAGAATATACACAGGGACAAAATGAGCGTTAATGTTGCTGTGAATATCTTCGCAACACTTGCATGGAAGAATTAAGGTTACTCGCGCCTGAAACGCGCCCGGTAAATTTCAACTACGAAGCACTTAATAGTAAGTGTGAGGGCATTTAGACACAATTCGATTTATTAATTTTTGGATAATTTATATGATACAATGCTTAGGCAAGTATCATTATACCAACAATACCTTAACTATACAATTTAACCAATTTGTCTATGGAAGACGATTTACTAAATAATGTACTGTCAAAGACCGGCATTGTCGATGAACACCTAACTGATTCACTCGACCTAAAAGAATTATTAAAAGTACTTTCCATGGTCAAAAATGGAAAGCTTGACGTACGGATGCCAGTCACCCAGGCGGGTATCAATGGTCGTATCTGTGAAGTGCTCAATGATATCATTGATATGAATGAGCGTTTTATAGAAGAGATATCTTCGGCCGAGAAAACCATTGGTAAACGTGGTAACCTATCCAAAAGAATTGAATTGAAAGATGCCAAAGGCGAATGGGCCAATGGTGTAAGCTCAATTAATAACCTGATTGAGGATCTGACCTCACCTACGCTTGAAATCGCCGGTATGATCAATTCCGTAGCCAATGGCGATCTTTCCAAACATATCCCGCTGGAAATTAAGGGTCACCCGCTTAAAGGCGAGTTCTTGCGCATCGCGAAGGAATCCAACCAGATGCTTTCTAAACTACAACTATTTTCAATGGAGGTAACGCGTGTGGCGCGCCAGGTAGGATCAGAAGGTAAATTAGGTGAACAAGCCAAAATTAAAGGGGTGGCCGGTGTATGGGCGGAATTGACCGACTCGGTAAATCAAATGGCAGGTAACTTAACGGCGCAGGTACGTAATGTGGCCGCGGTAACCACAGCGGTAGCTAAAGGCGATTTATCCCGCAAAATTACTGTAGAAGCTAAGGGTGAAATACTAGAATTAAAAAACACCATCAATACCATGGTGGATCAGCTAAACTCTTTCTCTTCCGAGGTAACTCGTGTGGCACTGGAAGTGGGTACCGAGGGTAAACTGGGTGGACAAGCGAAAGTGCCGGGTGTTGCGGGAACCTGGAAAGATTTAACAGACTCGGTAAACCGTATGGCGGGTAACTTAACCTCTCAAGTACGTAATATAGCAGGCGTAACCACGGCGGTAGCAAATGGCGACTTATCCAAGAAAATTACGGTGGACGTGAAGGGGGAAATGCTGGAGTTGAAAAAGACCATTAATACCATGGTGGATCAGCTAAACTCATTTGCATCCGAAGTAACCCGTGTAGCACTGGAGGTGGGTACCGAAGGTAAATTGGGTGGCCAGGCGCGTGTAAAAGGCGTTGGTGGTGTATGGAAAGATCTGACCGACTCGGTAAACCAGATGGGAAGTAACCTTACCGACCAGGTACGTAATATAGCCGGTGTGACTACGGCGGTGGCAAAAGGTGACCTTTCACGAAAGATCACGGTGGATGCCAAGGGCGAGTTGTTGGAACTGAAAAACACCATCAATACGATGGTGGATCAGCTAAACTCTTTCTCTTCCGAAGTAACGCGTGTGGCGCGTGAGGTGGGTTCGGAAGGGCAACTGGGTGGCCAGGCGAACGTGCCGGGCGTTGGTGGTACCTGGAAGGATTTGACCGACTCGGTGAACCAGATGGCAGGTAACTTAACCGGCCAGGTGCGTAACATTGCAGAGGTAACAACTGCGGTGGCAAAAGGCGACTTGTCTAAAAAAATTACGGTTGACGTACAGGGCGAGATGCTGGAGCTGAAGATAACCATTAATACGATGGTGGATCAGCTAAACTCGTTCGGTTCGGAAGTAACGCGTGTGGCACGTGAGGTAGGGTCTGAAGGACAATTAGGCGGACAAGCCAATGTACCGGGTGTTGGTGGTACCTGGAAGGATTTGACCGATTCGGTAAACAAGATGGCGGATAACCTTACATCGCAGGTACGTAATATTGCTGAAGTAACAACCGCGGTGGCGAAAGGTGACCTTTCGCGTAAAATTACGGTAAATGCCAAAGGTGAGTTATTGGAATTAAAGGACACCATTAATACGATGGTGGATCAGTTACGCGCCTTTGCCTCTGAGGTAACCCGAGTGGCACGTGAGGTGGGATCAGAAGGGCAGCTTGGTGGCCAGGCAAACGTACCGGGTGTAGATGGAACCTGGAAGGATTTAACGGATTCTGTAAATAAAATGGCCGGTAATTTAACGGCACAATTAAGAAATATAGCCGACGTATCCATCGCGATAGCGAATGGTGACTTATCTAAAAAGATCACGGTTGACGTACGCGGCGAGATCCTCCAGCTAAAGGAAACTATTAATACAATGGTGGATCAGCTGCGTGGTTTCGCATCCGAAGTAACGCGTGTGGCACGTGAGGTAGGTACGGATGGTAACTTGGGGGGCCAGGCGTTTGTACCGGGCGTTGCAGGTACCTGGAAGGATTTGACTGACTCTGTGAACCAGATGTCAAGTAACTTAACATCGCAGGTACGAAATATTGCCGAGGTGACCAAAGCGGTGGCCAGTGGTGACTTATCTAAAACGGTAATCATCGATGTAAAAGGTGAGATCATGGACCTGAAGAACACCATTAATACGATGGTTGATCAGCTTAACTCTTTCGCATCTGAGGTAACACGTGTGGCACGCGAGGTGGGTACCGAAGGTAAACTGGGTGGGCAGGCACACGTAAAAGGTGTAGGTGGTACATGGAAGGATTTAACAGACTCGGTAAATCAAATGGCTTCCAACTTAACCGGGCAAATACGTGGTATTGCTAAAGTGGCTACCGGTATTGCCAAAGGTAACTTGAAACAACGCCTATCTATTAACGCTTTGGGCGAGGTGGCGCAACTAACAGATACCATTAATGAGATGATCGATACGCTGGCGGTTTTTGCTGATGAGGTAACTACGGTGGCGCGCGAAGTAGGTGTGCAGGGCCGTTTAGGCGGCCAGGCCAGTGTACCGGGCGCATCAGGTACCTGGAAGGATTTAACAGAGAACGTAAATCAATTGGCGCAAAACCTAACCACACAGGTGCGTTCCATATCTGAAGTAGCATCAGCAGTAACTAAGGGCGATTTAACCCGGACCATCCGTGTGGAAGCGAAAGGCGAGTTAGAGGCATTAAAGGATACTATTAACCAGATGATCGCTAACCTGAAAGGCACAACGCTTCGAAACCATGAACAAGATTGGCTAAAATCCAACCTGGCTAAATTCGCACAGATGCTGCAGGGTCAGCGTGATAGGAACGCGGTGGCAAATAAAGTATTATCTGAGCTGGCCGAGCTGGTAAATGCGCGTTACGGGGCCTTTTACATCCTGGAACAACCAGAAAATGCAGACAAACCTAAATTAAGGCTATTTGCCGGCTACGCACAAAAAAGCCGTAAACTGATTGATCAGGAATTTTCAATGAATGAGGGATTGGTTGGCCAATGTGCTACGGATAAAGAACGTATTCGCTTATCTAATGTACCCAATGAATATTTACAGATCAGTTCGGGCATTGGCAGCGCGGCCCCTATTGACCTGGTAATATTACCGGTATTGTTTGAAAATAATGTGAAGGCCGTTATTGAGCTGGCATCATTTGAGAATTTTAGCGATACGCACATTGACTTTTTAGATCAGTTGACAGAAAGTATTGGTATCGTGTTAAACAATATTGAAACCAATACCCGTACAGAAGAACTGTTATCACAATCTCAATCACTGGCAAGCGAACTTTCAGCACAACAGGAAGAATTGCGCCGCGCAAACGATGAGCTGCATGATAAAGGGCGCTCTTTAGAAGAAAAGGCAGAACAATTAACTCTTACATCTAAATATAAATCAGAGTTCCTGGCTAACATGTCGCATGAGTTGCGGACACCACTAAACAGTTTATTGATTTTGGCGCAACAACTCTTTGAAAATCCCGAAGGCAATTTGACCGAGAAACAAAGAATGTTTGCAAAAACCATACATTCATGCGGTGATGACTTGATTCAGTTAATTAATGACATTCTTGACTTATCTAAGATCGAGTCGGGGGTAATAGCGGCGGATGTGATGCCGGTTAGCTTCAAAGAGGTCGTTTCTTTTGCTGAAGCTACTTTTAAACCGATATCAGAAGCTAAGAACTTGAAATTTGAGATAGAGGTGCAAGAATCGCTACCCGAGTTAATGGAAACAGATATGCAGCGCCTGAACCAGATTTTAAAGAATCTTCTATCCAACGCATTCAAGTTTACTGAGAAGGGTCGGGTGAAACTGCACATCTACTCACCGTCAGCCGGGCAGGAAAACCCACTTCCTGATAATGATGCCGCTATCGCTTTCTCTATTGAAGATTCAGGTATCGGGATATCTAAAAATACCCAGGGCATTATCTTCGAAGCTTTTCAACAAGCGGAAGGATCAACCAGTCGTAAATATGGTGGCACCGGATTAGGCCTTTCCATTAGTAAGGGTTTTGCCGAACTATTAGGCGGAACGATAACTGTTGGCAGTGAATTGGGTAAAGGCAGTACGTTCACTTTGTACCTGCCGTTGAAATATAAGGAAGAAAAATCAACACCTATAAAAGCAAAAGAAATAACTCCAGTTGCACATACGCGCACAACCTTGGTCGACACCGCCGAATTGGTGATTGATGATGACCGTCACAATATCACCGCCGAAGATAAAGTACTGTTAGTCGTTGAAGACGATATCCGCTTTACAAAAATACTGATAGATAAAGCGCATGACCTGAATTTGAAAGTGGTAGTAGCGTTAAGCTACCTGCAGATATTTGATAGCATTATTAAATATGACCCAATAGCAATCACGCTGGATGTGAATATGCCAGAATCAAATGGCTGGAAGATATTGAAACTATTAAAAACAGACATCAACCTGCGGCATATCCCGGTACATGTCATTTCGGGCGAGGATAACAGGGTAACGGCATTAAAATCAGGTGCCCGTACCTTTCATTTAAAGCCTTTATCCAATAATTTGCTTGATGAGCTAATTACCGGTATCGTCAGTTTTCATTCCCATGCCAACAAAAGGGTACTGGTCATTGAAGACAACGAAGAAGAATTACACCGAATGACCGAACTTATCGCAAATGACCGGGTAGAGGTATTTGGTGCAGTTACGGGCAAAAAAGCTTTGGCTCTGCTAAAGAAGGAAATGTTTGATTGCATCGTTGTAGATTATGTATTACCTGATGCCAATGGGATTGACCTGTTGAATAAAATAAATCTGATCAAGCAACCGCAGACAACTATATTATTGCATTCTGCGCGCGATTTCACCCAGGATGAACTGATCCAGTTAAAACGATTAAACCATAAAATCATTACTAAAACACCAACTTCACATATTTTACTATTGGAAGAGATACTGGTACTGTTACATATAGATAAAAAATTTATTAGTGAAAGCAAACTTAAACTGATAGATGGTATTGGTGTTAAGAGTGATATCCTGGAATCGAAAAAAGTATTGGTAGTGGATGATGACGTACGTAACCTGTTTGCCATGACAGCCGTATTTGAACGCTCAAAAATAGAAGTAATTACCGCCGAAAGCGGCCGCGAAGCGATCGAGATCCTGAATAAAGACAAAAACATTGATATTGTGCTGATGGATATAATGATGCCCGAAATGGACGGTTATGAAACTATACAGATGATACGTAAAGAAGCTAAACATAAAAGCCTGCCAATTATTGCCGTAACAGCTAAAGCAATGATTGGTGACCGGCAGAAATGTATCGCTTCCGGTGCTTCAGATTACATCACCAAACCGGTTAAAACAGATCAATTATTATCGCTAATGCGGGTTTGGTTAATTAAATAATAGCACGATGCCCAATACGATCAAGATACTTTTGGTTGATGATAATGAGAATAACCTGCTGTCTATGGAAGTGGTGCTGGAACGTAAGGGTTATGTTTTTTTTAAAGCGACCTCCGGACGCGAAGCTTTAAGGGTACTTTTAAAAGAGGCAGATTTTTCGCTTATCCTTTTAGATGTGAAAATGCCCATTATGGATGGTTATGAAACTGCTGAACTTATTTATGAACGTGATAAACTGCGCCAGATACCGATCATTTTTATTACGGCCCACGATTATGAAGAAGCCGCTATGTTTAAAGGCTATAGAACCGGCGCAGTAGATTTTATTCGTAAGCCTTTTAATCCCGACCTCCTGCGTTCTAAAGTTGGGGTATTTGCGGAACTGTATAAAAAGACACAATTATTACAACAACAGGAAGAGAAATTGCGGACTATTAATGATGACCTGGTAAAGCTTAATCAGAATCTGGAACAACGCGTGCTTGACCGTACGTTGGAACTGGAAACATTGAACCAGGAATTGAAAGCGCTAAACCTATCCAAAGATAAATTCTTATCTGTTATCTCACATGATCTGCGGAATCCGCTTACCTCGCTATTGGCATCTTCAGAGAACTTGACGAGAGATGCAGATAAGTTACGCCCTGATCAGATCAAATTTCTTTCAGGGATCATCAACCGCACATCCAAGAAAATATTGGAACAGTTAAACGAACTGGTGGAGTGGGCAAAGACCCAACGCGAAAAAGTTAGCTTCTCCCCTGGCAAGTTGCACTTGAAACAAAGTATCAGCGAGTCGCTGGAATTACTTAGACCCGCAGCCGCTCAAAAAAAGGTTCAATTGGCTAATCATATACCCGAAGGTATCTTTATAAATGCAGATGCCCTGATGTTACGCTCTATCTTGCAGAACCTAGTAACTAACGCCATTAAATTTACACCACATGGTGGTGCTGCAGTTACTGTGACGGCTCAGCCCGTGGGAGACATGATCGAAGTTTGCGTGCAGGACTATGGTGTTGGTATGTCGGAAGAAACCAAGCACCTGGTATTGAGGGAAGACCATACACGTTCTCTGTTAGGAACAAATCAGGAAGAAGGCAGTGGCTTGGGATTATTACTAGTCAAAGACTTCGTCATCCAGCATGGGGGCCTTATAGAGGTAACCAGCGAATTAGGAAAGGGAACCTGCTTTAAATTTACGATGCCGAAACTATGAATAAGGTTAAAAAGATAGCAATTTTTGACGACGACGAGGATATCCTATCGATCTGTCGTTACATTATGGAAGATGCCGGCTGGCAGGTATTTACTTTCGCCAACTGCAATGAGGTATTATGCCAAGTAGAATCAGTGTATCCGGATATTATTTTGATGGACAACTGGATACCTGATGAGGGAGGAGTTATAGCTACACAAACATTAAAAAAATCCCCAACGGTGGCCCATATTCCGGTGATCTATTTCTCAGCGAATAGCGACATTGACCAACTTGCAGCCATGGCAGGGGCGCAAGCCTACATCGCCAAGCCATTTGATCTGGACAAATTAACGGAAAAAATCGACCACCTCTTAACCGCTAAATTTAATTTTGCTAACTAGCTATTCACAAATCCAACAAAAGAACAAGTAATTTACGCCCAGGTAGTGTTTTGTTTAATTGTACTTTGCAATAATTAATAACAGCCAACTAATTAACGAAGCAGGGGGCTTGGATTGTGCGCACTTACCTCAATACTACAATATATCCGGACAGCCTTTGGCCGTATTTGCCAAGATCAATAAGATAATAATAGGTACCAAAGGGTACGGGTTGGCCATTGTAGTTGCCATCCCAGGGCACATAATCCCCTTTTGTATGGTATAATATGGTACCATAGCGGTTAAACAAACTTAACTGTGCACCCGGATAATTTTCCAACTCTTTAATTACCCACCTATCGTTTATACCGTCGCCATTAGGTGTAAAAGTATTAGGAACTACTATGGGTTTTAACACAGTCACCATAATTTGCTTTTGCACAATGCAACCACTTGTACCCGTAACTGATAAAGTATATAATTGGCTTGTAACCCCGGTTACAACAGGGTTGCGTATGGTAGCCGAACTAAGGTTTGAAGCCGGGCTCCAGGAATATTGCAAATCTGAACCATTAACAACAGGGCTTAAAACAGCACTTTCACCTTGTAAAATATACTTGGTATCGGGCATACTTATAGTTGGCGAAGGTATAATGCTTAAGGTCATGACATCCGAAACGGCAAGGCAGTTATTACCCACTGATGTTAGCGTTAGTTTTACTGACCCTATTTTTTTATCCGCGTCACTTGGTATATAATTTACAGTGATAGCATTTGCCGAGGGACTAAACGTTCCCGTACCCGAGGTGGTCCATTTGCCTCCTGAAGCATAAGTTACGCTGCCGGTTAAATTTGCAAAAGGATCATTATCACAAATAGATTTATTACCACCGGTATTTACAATAGGTGTTGGTGTAATGGTAATTTGAATAGACGATGACGAAGTACCGCAGCCACCATTATTAACGGAACTAAGGGTAAGCGTAATATTTCCGGCGGCTATATCAGCTACAGAGGGTGTGTAAGTTGCCGACAGGCTTGTATTAGATGGAGAAAATGTGCCTGTACCACTGCTTGCCCATATACCGGTATTATCATTAGTAATAGTACCAGCTAATGTTACTATGGGATTATTAGCACAAACCACTTGGTTATTACCGGCAAAAGCAATCTTTGGCACACTTATTACTACGTTGGTGGTTGTTGCGGCACTGGTACATCCGTCAACCGTAACTATTACACTATAAGCCCCTGAAGCTGCCGCAGAAGTATTATTGATGACCGGATTTCGCAACCCGGATGTAAAACCATTAGGACCAACCCAGCTATAAATAGCCCCTGCAACGTTTGATGCGGCTAAATTTAAATTATCGCCTATACAAACGGGGCTATTGCTGCTTGCTGTGGGAGCAACAGGTGTTTGTTTAACCACCACAATAGTACTTGTAGATATTGTAACTGAACATCCAGGCGCGGTTATTGAAACTGTATAAGTACCGGAATTGGCTACAGAAGCATTAGTAATTATAGGATTTTGCAAATTTGACGAAAAACCGTTCGGCCCCGTCCAATGATAAATTGCTCCTGCAAATGTTGAGACGCCTAATATAATTGGAGATCCTGAACACACGTCCGAATTACTTGAAGCAACTGGGTTAACAGGGGTTTGATTAACATTAACAATAACTGATGCAGATGGCCCTGTACAACCGTTAACCGTAGCTGTAACTGAATAAACACCTGCGTTTGCTTGTGAAGCCGAGGGAATGGTTGGATTTGGAAGGTTTGACGTAAATCCGTTTGGCCCGGTCCAGGTATAGGTTGTACCCGGTATATTGTTTACGCTCAAATTTATTGTACTCCCTTCGCATACCGGGCCATTAGTGGTAACAACCGGTGCCACAGGTATGGCGGTAACTATAACAGTTGTAGTGCCGGCAACACTGGTGCAACCGTTAACGGTTACCGTTACTGAGTATACACCGCCACCCGCTGGTGTAATATTGGTGATGGATGGATTTTGCAGGCTTGAAGTAAAACCATTAGGCCCTGTCCAGTTATAGGTTGCTCCGGCAATAGTATTGGCGGTTAACAAAAGCGTATTGCCCGCACATAACGGACCGTTGTTGGAAGCAACGGGTGCAACAGGGGTTGGCAGTACAGTTACATTAACCGTGCCCGCATCGCTGCTGCATCCGTTTACAGTAATTACCAATGAATATAGGCCAGCTGCCGACAATTGAGTGCTGTTTATTACAGGATTTTGCTGAGCGGATGTAAAACCATTGGGCCCTGTCCATAAATAAGAGGCCCCGGGTATTGTTGGCGTTGTTAATGTTAAGGCATAATCTTGGCAAACCGGCGAGTTGCTGGTTAATACCGGCGTAACCGGTTTTGGATTTACAGTTATAATATAATGCACGGGGATGCCGGGACAGCCATTAAGATAGGGTGTAACCAGGTAATCTATGGTTTCTGCAGTACTACCCGTATTTACCAAAGTTTGTGACAGTATATCGCCTGTTCCGCTGGCAGCAAAACCCGAAATGTTTGATGAAGCTGTGGCTGTCCATTGTGCCGTAGCTCCGGGAATGTTAAATGTAAATGCCACTGCAACACTGCTGCTTTGCGAACAAACAGTTTGTGATAAAGAAGTATTAGTAATAGCAGCCGTTGGGTTTACTGTAACGGTGTAGGTAAACGCAGCGCCATCGCATCCATTAACGCTTGGTACTATAGTATAAACCACATTGATGGGTGTACCTGTTGTATTGATCAGTGTTTCAGTTATGGTAGTGCTGGTTTGTCCGGCTACGGCACCATTGCTAATGCCCGCTACAAACGCCCTGCTCCAGCTAAATATCGCGCTGCTTACATTACTTTGTATGTTATAGTTTTGGGCTGTGTTGCTACAGATAACTCCGTTAGCACTACTATTTATAACCAGCGTTGGGTTTACGGTAACCGTATAGGTAAATGATGCGCCATTGCAACCATTGATACTTGGCACTATAGTATAAATTACATCAATCGGCGCATTGGATGTATTGATCAATGTTTCGGTGATAGTATTGCTTGTTTGTCCGCTAATTGTGCCATTACTAATGCCCGTTACAGCCGCCCTGCTCCAGCTGAATGTTGCGCCGCTTACGTTACTTTGTATAGCATAATTAAGTGCCGTATTATTACATACTATTGTGCCAGCGTTACTGATAATATTTAGCGTTGGGTTTACAGTAACGGTATAAGTAAATGGTGTACCACTGCAGCCATTGGCACTTGGTATTATGGTATAAACTACATCGATGGATGCATTGGTAGTATTGATGAGTGTTTCGTTAATAGTGCTGCCTGTTTGCCCGCTAATACCACTACCATTATTTATACTCGCAATGGCCGCCCTGCTCCAGCTAAATGTTACGCCGCTTATATTGCTTTGTAATGTTATAGTATAATTGGGGGATGTATTATTACATATTACTGAACTGGCCGCACTGTTAATAGCCGGTGTTGGATTTATTGTAACAGTATTTGTTGCTGAAGTAGCAGCACAACCACCGGAAGCGGCAATGTTATTAGTGACGGTGTATATGCCCGGCAAACTGCTTTGCAGGTCAATTTCGCCAGTACCGGGATTTAAAAATACCAAACCCGCCGGGACGGCACTAAACACCCCCGCACTGGCACCTGCCGGAAAAGTTGGTAAAGGATTAGTTTGAAATTGGCAATATGGTCCTGTATAACTAAACGTAGCATTAGGTGTATTGGTAATTGTAATTTTTTGGGTACTGCTGTAAGTACATGACGATGTAGTGACTGTAAAAGTTATATCATAAGTGCCTATTGGGGTAGAAGCCAAATCTATTTCGCCAGTGCTCGAATTAATAGTCAATCCGGCTGAACCTGCGAACGTACCTCCGGATGACGCTACAAAATTAGGTGTTGGATTGAGACCGGTTTTACAAAACGTACCCGAAGTGTAAGTAAAGGCAGGATTTACCCTGGCAATAACAGTTACAGTAACTGCCCTTCGTGGCCCTGTGCAACCGCTGGCTGAGGTAGCATCAACATAGTAAATGGTTGTAGTTGATAGAAGTGGAGTTGTATACGCGTTACCGGTAAAAAGCAAAGTGCCGCCACTGGCCGAGCTGTACCAGCGGTAGGTTTCGCCGGGTACATTTGCTGCTGTTAAGGTTGTACCATCTCCTTCGCAAACAGTAGCACCCGATGCTGTAGGTGCAGCCGGCAGCGGATTAACTGTAACCGTTACTGCTGTACGCGCACTAACACAACCGTTAACTATGGTTTGTACATAATAGGTTGTGTTTGCTGTTACCACGGGTGTGGTAAAATTAGTACTACTACTCAACAGGGTACCTCCTGATGCGCTATTATACCAGGCAAAAGTACCGCCGCCTGGAGCAGTTGCTGTTAATGTGGTTGTGCTTCCGCTGCAAATGGTAGCACCAACTGACGTAGGTGCCGTAGGAATTGGAGCAACCGTAACCGTAACGGCAGTGCGTGGCCCGCTACAACCATTTATAGTGGCTTGTACATAATAAGTAGTTGTAGCACCTAATATAGGTGTGGTATAAGTTGAACCGGTTATTAATAAGTTACCTCCTGCCGTGGCATCATACCACTCATAGGTTGCTCCGGAAACTGTCGTAACCGACAAGCTGGCGGCAGTACCATTACAAATAGTTGCGCCATTAGCGGTTGGTGCCACAGGTGTTGCATTTACCGTCACATTCACAGCAGCACGCGTACTTGTACAGCCATTTACGGTTGTTTGTACATAATAAATTGCATTTGCTGTTAATGCCGGGGTGGTAAAAGTAGCGCCGGTGGCTATCAGGTTACCGCCTGATGCGCTATCGTACCAAGCATAAATACCTCCGCTTGGGCTGCTAGCCGATAGAGTTGCACTACTGCCACTGCAGGTAGACACCGGAGCAGCTGTAGGTACAATCGGTATGGGGTTAACCGTTACGGTCACTGCAGTACGACTACTGGTACATCCGGCCGCAGAAGTTACCTCAACATAATAAGTTGTAGTTGTTGATAAGACAGATGTTGTATATGAAGTGCCGGTAAACAATGGGGTTCCGCCACTGGCTGCACTATACCATTGGTATGTCCCCCCGGGAGCAGTAGCGGTTACCGTAGCCGTACTCCCGGCACATATTGTTGCCCCCGATGCCGTAGGGGTCGCGGGCGTGGGGGCAGCCGTTACAGTTACGCTTTGTGGAATGGGGCCGCAACCGGATGTGTTGTCTGAAACATTAACAGTATAAGTACCCACCGCACTCACAGTTATGGATGGTGTGGTTGCCCCATTACTCCATAAATAGGTATAAGGTGCATTACCACCCGAAGGGGTGGCGGTTAAAGTAATACTGCCGCCTGTGGCACAAATAACCGGATTGGTGGGAGTTAGCGCAACTGTTAATGGAGCATAAGTATTAACTCGTACCGTATCCGACCGATTTGCCGTACAATTAGTATTTCCGCTAACTTTATAAAGAATGGTAGCAGGCGCACCTACTGCGGGCGTAACATTAGTAGTTAGGGAGCCCGTTGGAGAGGATAAATAACCGTCGTACTGACCGGGTGTTCCCGGGAAAATAGAAGTCCAGGTAACTGTAGCGGAAAGCAAGCCCGTGACGCTCATAGCACCTGTACATAATTGTCGTAAGTTAAGATCGGCAGAGGCTTTTACAGCGGTAGAAGAAGTGAATATGTAATCAGGACGGTCATTACCTGTTTTACAATAAGTAATTGTAACTGTACTATTTCCTGTAATGCATATAGGGGTGCCTAATGATCTTTGAATGCCATCGCAATTGAGTGTATAAAAAGCAGCATTCCCGGGTGGAGCAGGATTTTTGATCTCAAAATTTAACAGATCAGCATTTGCATTTAATTTAATAGTAAATACAATACAGTTGGAAGTTGCGCCATTACAGTTAGCTGAGATTCTCTCGTAATCTTCGAGGGTTACTGTAGTATCTGCTTTTCCTGAAAAATCAATACTAACGTTCTGCGCAAACCCCTTGTTAAAAAAAATGAATATTAACAGAAAAAAAACGAGTAATTTTCTTTTCATAGGCGACCCTCTTTTTTAGCTCATAGAAAAAAACTACCGAAAGGATCATCTTTTTTACTTCATGCTTTTTAATAATGACAATACTGTATACCTTTTACGAAAACATATGAAATTAAGTTTCTAAAAGGGTTAACTAAAATCATGCAGATCTTGCATACAAATTATTCGTAAGTATACTAAATTCTATGATTCATGTTGCAATATTATCTGTAGTATACATTTCCAAACCTGGTGTAATCAATTCTTTTGCATTATCTGACCTGGCTTAAAGATAAATCACTTGCTGATTTGGATAACTTACCTGATCCTGATGTATTGGCGTTAGATATTATGGAAAATTTGGAGGCGGGGTTAGAAAACTTTAGATCAATAATTAAGCAGTTGCAATAATAACAGGAACTTCAGTAAAAGTTATTGATACAATGCCAATTCTAAACTTTTATCCAAACCGTACACATCTTTATAATTAACTATTACCCCCTCTTCTACAATACAGGTTAAATAAGTGATTTTTATCGGCAATGCGCTTTTTAAAGTGAATGATTGCCTTTTGTATGCCGCTGCTGCTTGATACATGGTTTTTATTTTACCAGCATCTCCATCATTGCTTAATATTAAATCTGCCAGTTTAAGTGCCTGCTCTACACGGATACAACCATGGCTAAAGGCACGATCTCTTTTATTGAATAATTGCTGTTCGGGGGTGTCATGAAGATAGATATTGTAAGGATTTTTGAATCGAAAAACTACCTGCCCCAATGCGTTATCACAACCGGATGATTGCCTGGCATAATAATCTGCAGGATTTTGACTGATCAGTTTTAGCATGGCTACAGTTGGTGATATATACTCGCCCTTTTTGTTGTAGATTGAAAAATTATTGCTTTCTAAATAATTGACATCCCGAAGCGCTTTTGGTAATAATTCTTTCCTGAATATTCTTGCTGGCACATTCCATTCGGGCGCAGTAGTAAAGTATTTAATTTCACTTTCTAATGTCGGTGTATGGTTATCAAACTTACCAACTATTACTTTAAACAGGTAAGTAGTGTCTGGTTGATGGAACATTAAGCTATAAGATGGAATATTTATATGTATATAGCTATTTTCTTGAATATTTGCCCAACGTAACCGTTCCATATTAATAGCCATCTTACGTATATCTGCTTCAGGGATCTCATAACAATCTCCCTGATATAAACCAGTCAATAAATGCATATGATACTGTAAGTCCCTGTATTCTTTTAACTTTGGTTGAACTTCAACAATTGCACTCATAAAATCCTTATTAACCAAAGCAAGTATTAGGGCTGCTGCCGGACTAAATCCATTTACATTCCCGGCATCAATTTGAGCTGTAGTAAAATATGGATTTAATTTACCGTAATGCAGGTGGTTGATAAAAGTAATAATAGCATCAGTAAGCATAATCTCAAACCGTGCCTGCTTTTCAATACTTACCTTTTCAGGGCTATCCAACATATCATGTAATTGATCATATAATAATTCTTTAGGATGATAGTCGTTATGCGAAAGCCCAAACTGTTTTACACAGTCAATTAGTAACATTGCTTGCCAAGCTTCCCCTTCTCCTCCCTGAGGTTTGATCCACAATGGCTTAAATTTCTTTTCCTGGTAAACACGGCCTACTGTTTTAGGATAGTGTAGGTTTAATGCCGCACTATTCAATTGTATTTGAACCTCAACTTGAATAAGGCTATCCCGAGATTGAGCAATAGTTACTTGACAACCAACTATTGTTAAAACAGAAATTAAAAATAGGATAAAACGCAACTTGATTATTTTTTTCATGGCTATCGATTTATGCCATAAAGGTGAGGCAATACATGCTATTAAATAATGACAATGGTCATCCTATAGCCTGACCTTCAACACATATCAAAGCCCAGTTTGCTATCCTTCAAACAGCCATTTAAACGGCTTGTATTTGCTTTGGGGCCTTAATCCATACTTTTTAATGCTTTGCTCAACTATCATTTGTACAGCCTCGTCAATATCATCAGTAACCAAATAAAGATTATTGTCGTTTGCCCCTATGGTGCCGTCTTTTTTCATAACCTCAATATGATCGATTAATTCCTGGTGATATTCTTTTCCAAATATGATGATCGGGAAATCCTTTATCTTACGAGTTTGTCTTAGTGTCAGTGCCTCAAAATATTCATCCAATGTTCCATAACCACCTGGCATTACTATAAACGCGAAAGAATATTTAACGAGGAGTACTTTGCGCAAAAAGAAATGCTGCATGTAAACCCATTTATCCAGGTAGGGATTGGGCTTTTGCTCAACCGGTAACTGTATATTGCAACCCACTGACCGGCCTCCTACATCTTTTGCTCCGCGGTTAGCAGCTTCCATTAAGCCCGGACCTCCTCCTGTTAAAATGGTAAAACCAAGTTTGGCAAATGACGCGGCAGCTTTACGGGTTAATTCATAATAGGGATGGTCTTCTTTGTATCGTGCTGATCCGAATATGGTTATGCATGGACCCAAAAAATGCAAACCACGTAAACCTCTTATTAAATCAACCATTGTTTCAAAAGCGAACTTAAACTCTTTTAGTCTTGATCGTGGTCCTTCTAAAAATTGAATGTCGGAATTGTTTGCCATTATCGTTTAATTATAGTAGCGAAAGTACAATGGCGAACGTTTACAAAAAGTGATGGTGGTCATTAGCATATGTGATACAAATGCCCCAGGCAAAAAGTATAATTTTATTTTAAAGCTATATTTGTAGGAACACTTGCTGATATTTGTTTGAATTATTAACCATCTCTTATCCCGATCATGGAAACTGCCGCACTGCTTAAAGCTATTATTGAAACTGCTATTGATGGTATCATTACGATTGATGACCGGGGTAAAATTGAGTCCATTAATCCTGCAGCCTGTAAATTATTTCAATACTCGCCCGAAGAAGTTATAGGCAACAACGTATCCATGTTAATGCCACCACCCGATAGGGAGCAGCATGATGAGTATATACACCGATACCAGCGTACCGGTGTGCCACATATTATTGGAATTGGACGTGAAGTTACCGGATTAAAAAAAGATAGTTCAAGGTTTCCTTTTAGATTGGCTGTAAGCGAAGTACAGTATTCGGGACGCAAAATATATACGGGCTTTATTCACGACCTTAGCCGGGAAAAAGAAGCCGAAGAAGCGCTAAAAGAATACGCATCGCAATTGGAAGAATTGGTTGAGCAGCGTACGCAATCGTTAAAAAGCACTGTGGAGGCACTACAGCTTGCCAAAGAGGAAGTGAGTGTGTCGCTTGAAAAAGAAAAGGAACTGGGTCAATTAAAAAGCCGGTTCGTATCTATGGCTTCGCATGAATTCAGGACACCTTTAAGTGCTATACAACTCTCGGCTTCATTGGTTGATAAATATGCTTTACCTTATGACAATGATAATATCAGGAAACATGTTGCTAAGATCAAAAATGCTGTAGGAAATTTAACAACCATACTTAATGACTTTTTATCACTTGAAAAATTAGAGGCCGGCAAAGTTGAGCCTGTCTTTAATCAGTTTGACCTGGTAAAGCTATCAGAAGAGATCACCGAGGAAATGCAGATGATAGCCAAGCAAAATCAAAACATTATTTACCAGCATACAGGCACCAATAGTGTGGTAAAGCTTGACCAAAATCTATTAAAAAATTGTATCATCAATTTAATCGCTAATGCCATAAAATATTCGGGCGAAAACACATTTATTGAATTTAATACCGAAATTAACGATAGCAATTGCATTGTGATGGTTAAAGATAACGGAATTGGTATTCCTGAAACTGATCAGAAACATCTGTTTGAGGCTTTTTTCCGTGCTCACAACACAGGAAACATTCCGGGTACGGGCTTAGGTTTAAATATTGTTGCTCGTTATACCGACTTAATGAACGGTAAAATTGGTTTTAAAAGCAATGTTAACCAGGGGACTTTATTTACTATTACATTTCCAATAAATGAATAAGAAAGTATTAATTATTGAAGACAACAACGACATAAGGGAGAATGTGGTTGAAATATTGGGATTGGCCGGTTACCAGGTTTTTGAGGCCAATAATGGTAAAGTTGGCGTGGACCTGGCCATTAAAAACGCTCCTGACATTATTTTATGTGATATAATGATGCCTGAATTGGATGGTTATGGAGTACTATATTTACTTAATAAAAATCCTGCTACCGCAGCTACACCTTTTATATTTTTAACTGCAAAGGCCGAACGAATTGATTTGCGCAAGGGAATGGAGATGGGTGCCGATGATTACCTGACCAAGCCGTTTGATGACATGGAACTTTTAAATGCCATTGAAAGCAGGTTAAAGAAAAAAGAATCACAGGAAAACTTCTACAGCAAATCGTTGGATAGGTTAACCAGCTTGATATCAAAAAACGATGGATTGGCGGAATTACAAAAAATAATACGGGAGCGCAAAAGCCGTCAGTTTAAAAAAAGCCAGGTTATATACTATGAGGGTGATAAAGGAACAAACCTTTACCTTGTAGTAAGCGGCTCTATTAAAACAATTAAAATGGCCGAAGACGGGCGTGAGTTAATGACAGGTATGTACACGGCGGACAGTTACCTGGGCGTACATGCCATACTTTCAAACGAGGTATACTCAGATACGGCTACGGCTTTAGAAGAGACATTATTATGCCTGATACCAAAAGAGCAAATAGATACGCTATTAAGCCAGTATCCTGAAATTTCGCGCGAGTTTATAAAGATATTGGCTAATGATATTCGCGAAAAAGAAGATCAATTGTTACAGTTAGCCTATAACTCTGTAAGAAAACGAATGGCAGAGGCCCTGCTACGTTTACAACGTCAGCACAATGGTGATAGTTTTAAAATAAGCCGTGAAGATTTAGCTGCAATGGCCGGTATGGCGACAGAAACCGTTAGTCGTACGCTATCAGATTTTAAAGACGAAAACTTAATAGACAAAAAAGGGAGCGTTATTAGCATTTTAGATCTGTCACGTCTATCTAAAATGAAAAACTGACGAAAGTCATTATTCTTACTGACGGCGCTCATGCGCTCACTACTGTAATAGCTATAGTTTTGTTCAAATAATTATGGCTAATGAAAGTAGTTGCTTATAGTATAAAGCCTTTTGAAAAGGAATTCCTGGCTAAAGCCAATCAAAAAAAACATGATATTACCCTAATATCAAACGCCCTGAATAAGCATACAGTGATGTATGCCGAAGGTAAGGACGCCGTTGTTGTATTTACTAATGACGATGTGTCTGAACCTGTGATAGAAAAACTAGCAGATATGGGTATTAAATATATTGCAACCCGATCTGTAGGAGTTGATCATATTGATAAACAGGCAGCAGCAAAATACGCTATAAAAATAGCCAATGTGCCATCGTACTCTCCGCAGGCAATTGCCGAACATAGCGTTGCAATGGCCCTTGCCTTGAACCGCCAAATTGTAAAAGCAGATAGACATAGCCATATTTTTGATTTCAGGAACGATGAGTTAATAGGCTTTAATTTTGAAGGTAAAACAGTGGGTATCATTGGGCTGGGTAATACCGGTTTGGCAACAGCCAAAATTTATAACGCAATGGGTTGTAATGTTTTGGGCTATGATATTAACTTTCCTAAAAATAACACTCATATAAAAAAGGCAAATTTAAACGACTTGTTAACGTCCGCAGATGTTATATCATTACATCTGCCGCTCACACCTTCAACCAGGCATATCATTAATAATGATACTTTGAAGCAGATGAAAAACGGTATAATGCTAATAAACACTTCAAGGGGCGCAGTAATTAACACAAAAGATGTACTACAAGCCTTGGGTAACGGTAAAATTGGTTACCTAGGACTTGACGTATATGAATTTGAAAAAGGTCTATTTTTTGAAGATCATCAAAACGATACCGAAAAAGACCAGTTATTACAGGTTTTGATGTCAAAGCCCAATGTATTGATTACGCCTCATCAAGCTTATTTAACTAAAGAAGCCTTACAAGAAATAGCTAATAAAACCATACAAAACCTTGATTTATGGCAACTTAATACGTGCGTAGGCGATGCTTGTATTTGTGCCAAAAATTGCAAGGTTGAAGCCGCTACCGTAAAAGCTAATTAGTTTATATGAACCATCAGGATAACCAGCTGCGCACCAAATACAATGTGCCGGTACCACGCTATACCAGCTATCCAACCATGCCTTATTGGGATACGGATAACTTTAAAAACGAACTATGGCAACATCATGTAAAGTGGGCTTATGCCGAAAGTGAAAAAGATGGCATTAGCCTTTACGTTCATTTGCCGTTTTGTGAAGACCTGTGTACTTATTGCGGATGCAATACCCGCATTACTAAAAACCATGGTGTTGAGGAACCTTATATTACTGCCGTTCTTAAAGAATGGCAAATGTATAAGCAACTTATGCAGGGTGTCCCTATTATCAGGGAAATACATTTAGGCGGAGGTACCCCAACATTTTTTAGTGCTAAAAATCTTGAAAAATTAATAACCGGTTTACTTGATGGCGTAAAAATTCATCCCAACGCCGAATTTGGTTTTGAGGGTCATCCCGCTAATACTACCGTTGAGCATTTGCAAACTTTATATAACCTTGGATTTAGAAGGCTTAGTTTGGGTATCCAGGATTTTGATATAAAAGTCCAAAATATAATAAACAGGAAGCAAAGCTTTGAACAGGTAAGTTGTGTAACTGAACAGGCCCGACGAATAGGATACATATCTGTTAATTATGATTTGATATACGGCCTGCCGTTGCAAACTTTAGAAGGGCTTGCTGATACATTAAATAAAGTAAGTTTATTAAAGCCAGATCGTATTGCGTTTTATAGTTATGCGCACGTGCCGTGGGTAAAGCCCGGCCAAAGGCGCTTTACAGAACTTGACCTACTGGATGAAAAAGCTAAAATAAAGTTATACAATGTGGGCCATAGCTTATTAAAAAGTTACGGCTATAAAGAGATTGGCATGGACCATTTTGCCCTACCGGATGATGAATTATTTAAGGCACAACATTCAGGCAAATTACATCGTAATTTTATGGGCTATACCACTTTTCAAACCCAATTATTAATTGGGCTTGGCGTATCATCAATTAGCGATGCCTGTTATGCATTTGCACAAAATGTTAAAACAGTTGAAGAATACTTGAAGTTGACAAATGAAAATCAATTACCTGTTTTTAAAGGTCATATGTTAACCGGCGAAGACCTGATAATACGTAGGCATGTATTAAACATCATGTGTAAAGGTGCCACTACCTGGAACCACCACACTGAACCATGCGCAGCCGTTATTGAGGGTATTGAGCGCCTGCAGCCATTAGCCGATGATGGCTTAATTGAAATTACCTCTTTAGGATTAAAAGTTACTGCTACAGGCCGACGCTATATGCGTAATATATGTATGGCGCTTGATGCAAGGCTATGGGCAAACAAACCACAAAGCCAGCTATTCAGCATGGCCCTATAACTTCGATAAAAAATTTAATAACATAAAAAAGGCTGTTAGCGGAATTGCGACTAACAGCCAACTTATTAATCAGGGTAATATTTTATATTATATATATAGCCAGCATTAACAAATGCACCAATGTACTTACAACAAGTAACCCGGCTATTACGCGTATACCTGCGCCACCCATACCGCTTATTACATTAGCGAAAAATAACCCAAGCGTAATAAACAGGAGGTACACCGGCGCACCATAATAAAAGCTTAATGCTGCAGGTAATGGTAAGAAGAAAACGCCTTGTACTATTAGCGATATCATAAACCATTGGGTTTTTACCTTAGCCTGGCTATCGGTAAATACTACCAATTTATTCCAAATATTTCCAGTTGATTTTTGAGTTTCAGATTGCCCTTGCAAGGTTGTGCGGGCGGTTAATGTTGTTGCCATGATTGATAAATTTTATACACAAAAATGGCTGTAATTACGGTGCTGCAACATGATGGAGGGCTTATTAAAACATGATCTGAATCACATTTTCATGGAACGATTTTTAATGGCAAATAGCGTTATTTACTGACAGCTTTGCCGGGCTTAGGTAAGGAATATTTAAACTTAAACCACGCAGTATAAACCAGCAGCCTAAACATACCATTACATAGGGTATTGCTTTGTTTATTCGTCTGCGCACGGTATATCCCATAAAACCAGATCCGATGGTGGCCAGCAGCATTAAAGGAAAAGTACCTATCCCGAACCAGAACATATATTGCGCTGCGGTAAATGATGATGGTGTATTAACGGCACCTACCATAGCCAGGTAAACAAACCCGCAGGGCAATAAGCCATTAAGCATACCAATAAACAAATGCCCCGCCCGTTGCTTAAAAGCATAAGCTAATAGTTGGTTAAATAACGAAACAGGTTTTGAAAAAAAACGGCTACGCGGTAAGTACAGTTTAAAAATGCGGGATAAGCCTGCCATAATGATCAATACACCGCTTATTAAACTAACACCCTGTTGTAAACCATATATCCACAATTGTTTACCGATAACACCAATAAGCAATCCCAGTAATGAGTAGGTTATAACGCGGCCAAAGTTGTATAATAGCTTCTCAAAAACAATTACCCATTTATTATTTTGATAAGTAGGAATAGCCAATGCTAATGGCCCGCACATACCCACGCAATGTACACTACCAAACAAGCCAATAAAAAAAGCTACTTCGTTATCGCTCATTTGTTAAGGTATATTTCCTTCTGATACAGATAGGCTTTTTTATTGCTGGTCCATTCAAAGGTTAACTGCCATTTACCTTTTGGCATATTGGCTGTTAGTATTTGCACAGGCTGGCCGTTTTTATTATTGATAGGAATTACCCTATCTACTATATTACCTGAAGGCCTGGTTAGTTTAACCTGCCCTAAAATTGTTTGCGGAAAGCTTACTTCTATACAGCAGCTATCTGATTCAATAGTTGGCTGGGCCTTATCTGTGATCACTTGTTTTGTGCGTTTATAGTCTTGATCATAGCTCAGTCCCTTTTCATAATATTTATGATCGTACTCATCATCCGGTATAGAAAACATATACACACACATGGCTATAATAAACAGCATGAATATGATCATGCCTCCAATAATTCCTTTTCCCCAGTTCATATTATTTAATTTATTGGTCCTACAAAATTTGTACTTACCGTTTGCACTACTTTTTCGTCGCTTATTAACTGTAGTCTTATGGCGGTTTTTGGCTGTGATATTTTTGAAGCCGGCACCATCACAAAAAACATGGTTTTTACTTCGCTGCCTTTACTTAATATACCGGGTGCCTGTATATACTTTATTTTTATTGAGGGGTCCTCGGCCTTTATGGTTATCGCTTTGTTTTTGTTTGATTTATTGATAACCTCGGCATTATAAATATTACTGATATAGCCACCGGGTTGTTCCTGGTAAAGCATGCCGGCACCCCGCATTACGGTCATATCTATATCGCTGCGGCTAAATATAAAATAGCATAGCACGCTCATCATCACTATAATTACTGCGCTATAGCCTTTCATCCGTCCATTAAATGAAAACTTTTGATTGTTGCGGATACCGTTTTCAGAGTAAAAACCTATCAGTTTACGCGGCTTATGAATTTTATCCATTACCTCATCGCATACATCAATACAAGCGGTACAGTTTATACATTCCATTTGTGTGCCCTTACGTATATCTATCCCCGTAGGGCAAACAGCTACACATAGGCCACAATCTACACAGTCGCCTTTTAAATTGAACGGATCGTCATTCTTGGAAAGTTTACCACGTGGCTCGCCGCGCACGTCATTATAAGCAACTACCAGGGTGTTTTTGTCCAGCATTACTTCCTGCAGGCGGCCATAAGGGCAAATCACCGTACAAACCAGCTCGCGCACCTGGCTGTAAACCAGGTAGAATACTACCGTAAATAGGATAATACTGCCAAACCCAACCAAATGCAAATTAATAGGTTCGGTAACTATTTTGATCAGGTTTTCGCTGCCGATGATATAGGCTAAAAAAGTATTGGCTATTAAAAATGATATAACAAAAAACAGAATGTGCTTAGTTAGTTTCTTTAAACGTTTTCCATTGGTCCATGGCCCGGCGTCTAATTTTTTCCGTTTGTTGGCGTCACCTTCTACCCACTCTTCAACTTTGCGGAAAACCATTTCCATAAATATGGTTTGCGGGCATATCCAACCACAAAATATACGCCCAAACGCCATGGTAAACAGCACAACACACACGATGAATACCAGAGACGCCAATACAAATAGAAAAATATCCTGCGGCCAAAATACCTGGCCCAGTATTACAAACTGGCGTTCAATTATATTTAACATTAATAATGGTTGCCCATTAATACGTATAAAAGGCCCGGCAAAAAAGAATATTAGATACGCGTAGCTTATTAAACTACGCCATTTATAATAGGTTCCTTTACGTATAAGCGGATATATCCACTTACGTGCATTTTTTTCCTTACCCGCCAATAACCCTTCCATATTAAATTTATTTTGAGTCTACCTTGTCGTCGTCTATTTCTTTTTCGCCCTGTGGTTCTTTTCCATTAGGAGGATTAGTGCCATGTAATGATTTTACATAGTTTGCCACATCTGATAATTGCTTGGGTGATAACTGTTTTTCCCAAGTTGGCATACCTTTAGCTGTAAACCCGTATTTAATGGTTTTAAAAACTGCTTTAATATTGCCGCCGTGCAACCAATAATCATCTGTTAGGTTTGGCCCTACTACTCCCTGTGCTTTATCGCCATGGCAGGCCGCACAATTTTGTTTAAATATGGCCTCGCCAGCTTTAATAGTTCCCGCATCGGCAACCAACTTTACCGTGCTTTCATCTATTTGGTTGGCTGCCTTGCTTAGATATTGCTTTTTAACCATCTCTGCCTGGGCAACTTCAGTTTTATACTCGTCATATTGTAATTGACCAATGCCAAACACATGATATATTAATAAATACGCTATTGCAAAAACAATTGTGCCGTAAAATAACACCATGAACCACGCCGGAGTAGGGTTATCCAATTCTTTTATACCATCGTATTCATGCTCAATTAACATGTCTTTCTCCTCCTCCAATGGGCGCAGGGACAGCACTTTATTCCAAAACTTTTTTTTCGGTTTATTAGCCCTTACTACTTTTTGGGCTGACGTTTCAGCGGCTATTTCCGCATCGGTATAACCGTCAGCTTTCAGTATAATTCGGGTTAATATTTTAAATGTGCGCAGCAATACCAGCATTACAACCAACAACAACAGCAGCGCAAATACAATAACCCCAAAGCCAATATAATTTTGCGTATCGGTTGATAGTAAGCTATCGTCGGCCGCCTGAACGGGTGTTATTACAAAAATCAGTGCAAATAAAATCAGGTTGGTCAAATACTTCATGGTAGTAAATTATTAGCTGTATCAGGTTGTCCGTCATGTAATGGCAAATCGCTCATGTGGTCAATATGTTGTTTGCGCAAGCGCATTAACATAATGGTGACCACGATAAAAAACATTAAAAATATGCCCAGTGATGATATCAGGTAAACCTGGTTTCCTGATATGTTTTCTGTAAACTGTTTAAACATGATGGTAATTATTTGTTGTCGGTTTTATTTGCTTTAATATCAACACCCATGCGCTGCAGGTAAGCAATAATGGCTATGATCTCTTTGTCGCTTTTTACTTTGATCTTATTAGTCGCCAAATCATCAGCTATGCCCTGAGCTTGTTTGCTTAACTCTTGGTTAGCTACTTTTTCATACCCTTTGGCATACGGAACACCTAAGGTGCGCATAGCATTAATTTTAGCCACAGTAGTTGTGGTATCTAATTTTTGGGTAAGCAACCAGCCATATTCGGGCATAATACTTCCCGGCGACATTAGCCTCGGATCCATCATGTGGTTATAGTGCCAGGCATTTCCATATTTGCCTCCTTCGCGTGCCAAATCGGGACCGGTTCTTTTTGAACCCCATAAAAACGGGTGGTCATAAACAAACTCGCCTGCTTTACTATACTCGCCATAGCGTTCGGTTTCTGAACGGAAAGGCCTAACCGTTTGCGAGTGGCAGTTAGAGCAGCCTTCCCGAATGTACAGATCGCGCCCCTGCAATTCTAGCGGGCTGTAAGGTTTTACGCTGGCAATTGTAGGTATGTTTGATGATATGGTTAGCGTTGGCATCAGCTCAATTACAGACCCTACCAATATTACTACCAATGCCAGCACCATAAACTGTATGGGCCTGCGCTCAAGGGTACGGTGCCATGCGCCTTCTTTTGCTACCGTATGTGCAGGTTCAAGTGGCATTGCTTGTGCAGCTTCATCAGCAACCAGGCTACCTTGTTTAGCTGTACGCAATAGGTTATAAGCCATTACTATAACACCGCTTAAATATAAAGTACCACCAATTGACCGCATTACGTGCATCGGTATAATGCGTAAGGTTGTTTCTAAAAAGTTAGGGTATTTTAACATCCCTTCGGCGGTAAATTCTTTTAGCATAAGGCCTTGGGTAAAGCCTGCCCAGTACATGGGTACTGCATAAAACAATATCCCCAGCGTACCCACCCAAAAATGGAACGACGCCATTTTTTTAGAATATAATTCTGTTTTATAAATGCGTGGTATCAACCAATATAAAATGGCGAAGGTTAAAAAACCGTTCCAGCCTAAGGCGCCAACATGCACGTGTGCTACTATCCAGTCGCTAAAGTGGGCTATACCATTTATCTGTTTTAACGATAGCATTGGGCCTTCAAAAGTGGCCATACCGTAGGCAGTTAAGCCTACCACCATAAATTTCAGGATGACATCATCACGCACTTTATCCCATGCACCACGCAGGGTTAATAAGCCATTGATCATACCACCCCAGCTTGGTGCTATCAGCATGATAGAGAATGCTACACCTAATGATTGCGCCCACCCGGGTAATGTGGTATATAGTAAATGGTGAGGGCCTGCCCATATATAAATGAATATTAACGACCAAAAGTGCAGGATACTTAATTTGTAGGAATAAACAGGGCGGTTAGCCATTTTAGGCAGAAAGTAGTACATCATACCTAAATAAGGCGTAGTAAGGAAAAACGCGACCGCGTTATGCCCGTACCACCATTGCACCAATGCATCCTGCACACCGGCAAATACCATATAGCTTTTAAACGCTGATATAGGCAACTCAAACGAGTTAACAATGTGCAGCACAGCTATAGTAACAAACGTGGCTATGTAGAACCATATGGCTACATATAAATGCCTTTCGCGGCGTTTAAATATGGTACCAAACATGTTAATACCAAATACTACCCAAATAAGCGTTATAGCAATATCAATGGGCCACTCCAACTCGGCATACTCATGCGAGGTAGTTAAACCCAGCGGAAGAGTAATTACCGCCGATACAATTATTAACTGCCATCCCCAAAAATGGATCTTGCTTAATGCATCACTAAACATGCGGGCTTTAAGCAACCGTTGCAGTGAATAATAAACGCCCATAAATATGGCGTTGCCAACAAAGGCAAATATTACTGCGTTAGTATGCAAGGGGCGTATACGGCCAAAAGTGGTGTATTGGCTACCCATATTCATACCGGGTTTAAATAATTGCATGGCCGCAATAAGGCCAACTAACATTCCAATTATCCCCCACACCACGGTAGCTATACCAAAGTTGCGGACGATCTTGTTGTCATAGTAAAATTTTTCGGGTTGCATATAGTGATTTTTATTGCTGTAAAATTATTGGTATTGATTGCGTGACGGGGTGATGACAGTTAAGCGATTATGTGATGCTGGTCACTTTTCGGGGTATTTTTCTTCGTCATCCTCATCAAGGAGTATGCGTATAGATGGGGTATACAGATCATCGTTTTGCCCGTTGCCCTGTGCCCAAAAAAATGCGCCTAAAAAGCCGAGTGCAAGTATTACGCTACAGCCTATAAGGAAATAAATTATGCTCATATTAATTTCCTCCTTTTAGCGGTAAAGTGTGTTGCCAGGCTGGTAAAGGATATAATGGTAGCTGTACTTAACGGCATTAAAATAGCCGCTATTAACGGGGATAAATTACCGGTGACAGCATAGCTTAAACCAACCAGGTTGTAGGTAAGCGATATTAAAAACGACAGATGGATAATAACAACTGTATCTTTTGAGAATCTTAAAAAAGAAGGCAGCTTATCAAATGACCTACCATCAAGAATAGCGTCACTACCCGGCGAAAAGTTGTTTACGTTATCGGTTATGGCTATGCCCAGATCGCTTTGCTTTAACGCGCCCGAATCATTTAACCCATCGCCAATCATCATTACTTTAGCACCTTGTTGTTGCAATGATTGTATAAAATCAAGTTTGCTTTGTGGCGATTGATCAAACTGCATATTCCTTTCTAAAAAAAATCGTTTTAGGTCAGCTTTCTCATAATCCTGGTCACCTGATAATAAAAACTGGTCGTAGTTGTGTGCTAGCGCTGATATACTTTTTAATCCATCCCGGTACTGGTGCGAAAAAGAAAAGTAACCCAGGTATTGACCATCAATAGTTATATGAACTTTAGTATTGGGCGAAACCGGTTCAACACGATCCAAAACAAATTTGGCACTGCCTAAACGCAATAAATGTTCATTAATAAAAGCCTCTATTCCTTTACCTGCAACTTCGCTATACCTATTTACGGGCAGCGGTTTCATATTACCCAGGTATTGGCATATCATCCGGCTTAGCGGATGTGTTGAATTTGTACATACACTGTACACTAACTGCCTTTGCTCTTCAGTTAGTTTGGCTTCCAGTTTAATGTTATGAATAGTACCCGTTGTAATAGTTCCGGTTTTATCCATTACAATGGTATTAATACCAGCCAGTTGCTCTACAACTGCAACATTTTTTAAGTAAAAACGGTTACGGTCAAAAATACTTAAGGCTGCCGTCATGGTAAAAGGTGTGCTTAACGCCAATGCGCAGGGACAGGCCACAATAAGCACCGCGGTAAAAGCAGCTAACCCACGCTTCAAATCAGTTGGCAGCCAAAAAATTAACGAAGCAAACGCAATAGCCAATAATACAATAGTAAAATACTTGCCCACCTTTTCATTAAAGGTTTGTATACGTTTATCCTGCTTGCGGGTAAACACCTCGTTGTTCCATAGCTGGGTAAGGTAGCTTTGCGACACAGGCTTTACTACCTCCATTTCAATGGCTTCGCCTGTTTGACGTCCTCCTGCATATATGATCTCGCCCAAAGTTTTATTTACTGGTACGGCTTCGCCGGTTACAAAGCTAAAATCTACCAGTGCCTCGCCTTTTAGTAATATGGCATCAGCCGGTATGATCTCGTTATTGCGTATTACTATTCGATGGCCAATATTAAGCTGGGCTAATGCAATAGGTTTTTCTTTTTCATGCTCAATAATATGAATCGCCACCGGGAAAAACGACCTGTAATCACGTTCAAATGATAAATGGTGATAGGTTTTTTTCTGCACAAACTTGCCCACCAATAAAAAGAAAACCAGGCCGCAAAGGGTATCAGCAAAGCCTGCACCGGTATGGGTAAGTATTTCGGCAACAGTACGTATAAACAATACGGCTATACCCAGTGCCAGCGGAAAATCAATATTTAAAATCCCATTCCGCATATTTTGCCAAGCGGATACGAAGTATCCCCTGCCACTATAAAGCACTACAGGTATTGAAAACAATATATTAGCCCAACCAAAAAAACTTTTAAATGCCCCCTCAAAAACTGTTAGCCCAAAATACTCCGGAAAACTAAGCAGCATAACGTTACCAAAACAAAACCCGGCAACCGCAATTTTTGATACCAGGTTATCCTTATCAACCGCGTTTTGCTTTTTAACAACATCCTGCAGGTTTATCAAGGGCTCATAACCAATATCAAACAAAAGCTCAACTAATTGCTGCAAACTTATCTTCTCATGATCATAACGTATGTTAAGTTGCTTCTTTAAAAAATCGACCCGGCAATAATGTACTGCCGAATTAATTTTGTTTAACTTCTCTAACAACCACAGGCACGAACTGCAATGTATATGCGGAATGTAAAAGGTTACTATGGTAATGTACTTATCCTTATAATCAATTAATTCATCAACTATAGCCGGCTCGCTTAAATAATCAAAGCGTTTATCGGTGCGCAGCCGTGTTGCACCGGGATGTTCATTATAGCTATAATAATTACATAGGTCTCCTGCCGATAAAACTTCATATACACTTTTACAACCCTGGCAGCAAAAGCTTTTATCATCAACAACATACTCAACAGTTGTGCAGTCATCCCCGCAATGGTAGCAAGTAGTTTTCTCAAGGGTTTGGCTTTTAATCATAAAAAAATATTTGGGTCAAAACTCCCGCTTTACTTACTGTAAAAGCGTGATAAGGGGAGTTTAAAAATGTGACCTTCGTCAATTTTTGTGTTTAGGGTGATAGGTAATTTTGACCATGAAACTTAAGCATTCATTATAATTACTATGAGCCATACATTTCACATCCCGGTATTAGGATTAGGTTATTCTATTGACACCCCACTTAAAGTGGCCCATTATGGCATATCATCCGCCATTTCAATTGTTGACGATGAATTGGTGGAACGCATGCGCGAATACCACTCGAAACGAAATAACCGGATTTATAATCCTATACCCAAATCTGCGCCGGATAGTAGGGCCAGGCGCATAACAGCCTATTTGAACCTGGTTAATGATCTGGTTAATGATCAGTTTGAAAAATTAAAAGATCAACCTTTTGAGCCGGGCAATGATTTATGCCGATACTTTGAATTACTGCCCGAAACATCGCAACTAAGGCAGGGGTATGAGTTAATGATGGAATATCCCGAAGGTGAGCGTAAAACCATTTTTCAAAACATATTGCGCCGTTATATGGTAAAAGGCAATATCGATGTAAATATCATGGCCAAGGTGGATAAGATGAATTTTACCGCTGATGGTGAATATATGGGTGATGAAAATACCGATGCGTTAGCGTCACTGCGGGGATTTGCTGAAAGCAAACTGCAATCGTCGGTTGTTTTATCGGCGGGAATGAACCCCAGGTTATATAGCTATATTGAAAACTTCGACTGTTTCTTTCCTAATGAGGATGGTGTGCTACATAAAAAGATAATTTTAAAAGTAAGCGATTTCCGGTCGGCATTTATACAGGCTAAATTTTTAGCTAAAAAGGGTTTATGGGTATCAGAGTTCAGGGTCGAGTCGGGCCTAAACTGTGGCGGCCATGCTTTTGCTACCGAGGGCTATTTATTAGGGCCCATACTGGAAGAGTTTAAAGAAAAGAGGAGCCTGATGCAGGATGAACTATATCAACTGTACAGTGCGGCGTTAATGGCTAAAAATATTACGCTTACTGCAACCCCGCCACAGCGTTATAGCGTGCAGGGCGGTATAGGTACCAGCGAAGAAAACGATTTTTTAATTAAGCACTACCAACTTGATGGTACCGGCTGGGGAAGCCCATTTTTACTGGTACCCGAAGTAACCAATGTGGATGAAACTACTTTGCTGCAGTTAAGTAACGCCGGCGAAGATGATTACTACGTAAGCAATGCGTCCCCTTTAGGCATATTATTTAACAATTTTAAACCAAGCAGTGCCAATGCGCAACGGGTAGAGCGTTTAGAGAAAGGCCGCCCTGGAAGCCCTTGCACCAAAAAATACTTGTGTACCAATACGGAGTTTACCGAACAGCCCATTTGTACGGCATCCAGGGAATATCAGCATTTAAAAATACAACAGTTGCAGGCATTGCCATTAGCTAAAGATGAATACCAGCAGCAATATGACGAGATAGTTGAAAAAATATGTTTATGCGAAGGGTTGGGTGCATCAACTTATCTTAAATATGATATTACCAAACCAAAAGAAAATACCGCAGTAGCCATATGCCCCGGCCCCAACCTGGCTTACTTTAATGGGGTATATACTTTAGAGGATATGGTTAAACATATATATGGCAAGCTGAATCTGCTGGCGAAAATAAAACGACCCCATGTTTTTGTTAAGGAATTAAACTTATATATAGATTACTTACAAACCGACCTGCAGGCACATATTAAAACCATGAGCGACAAAAAAAGCAAACAGCTTAGCAAATTTAAATTACAGTTGCAGGATGGTATAAACTATTACAAGGCATTATTTGCACAATTGCCGGGGCAAACAAATGATATTATTCAAGCCGCATTTGATGAGCTTACGGCATCTGAAAATAAACTTAATAAAATGCTGATTGGCGATTAACATTAAACTCATTAAAAGCAAAAGGCCCGGTAAAATTTACCGGGCCTTTTTTCGTAGGATGCCAGACGCGACCTATTTATCATTAACCGTATTAACTATGCTGGCCGGAATAACCAACAGCGGTATTTCAATATGCCCCGCCATTTTTTTTGTCTGGCTGCCGCTTATCAGGTTGGATAAGAAATCTTTTGGGCGATGCAACATAGCCAACATATCTATTTGCCCATACTCGCAAAACCAATCAAGACCATATTGAGTATTAGGCTTCTCTTCTACACGGTAGTAAATATTATGATAATTGGCTTTGTTAGATAGCTCAATTAAAAGCTCATCCAGCCATTTTTTAAATGCAGTAGAAGGTTTCCTTTCATCCTGGATATGAATAATAAGTATTTCTGCATTTAACCCTTTAGCAAAATCTATCAAATTATAAATGGCAGCCAGATCCTCCTTTTTATTGGTAAAATCAGAAGCATAGGCTATTTTTTTAACCGGCTTTTGTTTAGCAGTATGCGGTACCAATAGTAATGGTTTGGTAGCAGCATCTATCATATTGCGGGCATGGTTACCCAACAGTAAAGTACTTAAACCGCTGCTGCCATGTGTGCCCATAACCACCATATCGATATGGTTTCCAATAACAATATCATTAACCCTATCTGTTAATAACCCATCTTCGTTCATGATATGAACAATAGGTTCAAAATCGCCTTTATGTTTTTGAATTAAATGGCTTTTTAGCTTTTTAAGCTCGTCCATACTGCTTTCCTCTAACGCCTCGGCATCGTCCATTGGCCATACCAGCATTGCACTATGTGGTGTTTCGGCAGGTACCGTAACTATATTACACAAAAGTATATTGGCTTTGATTTGCTTTGCTAGCGTATAGCCATACTGAGCGGCATGATTCGCATGAGCCGAAAAGTCTGTTAAAAAAAGTAGCTTTTTCATGATCTAATATTTTACACTACAAAAGTGTATAATAGCTACCAGGTAAATAGTGATCTTAATCACCTGTAGAAGTGACCTTGCTTCCCATGTGCACATGTAAGCCACCCTAATTTTGTAAAGCAATCAGATGGTTATGAAATACTTAAGATTTAATTTTTGTCACCCAGTGAAAGTGCACGCCAATTTGATACGACTTTCAACTCCTAAGCCGGAATCTCACAGTATCATTATTGAAAGTAAGGAGAACCTGATTGAAATACCTCTGTCTAACTATAGTGAAGGCAAATGGAAAATTATACTCGACTGGGAGTATGAAAACCAAAATTTTACTCACCAAAAAGAATTTGAGATAAAAAACCAAGAAGTAGTATAATATGGGCTTATTTAAATGCTTGTCTATCCAAAAAATATATCAACAAGCCGTCGCTTCTGAATCTTTAAAATACGCAGTTGATAACCCACATGAGCAGCGCACCGTTGAATCTTTGCCTACAGCCCTTAAAAACTATTTAAACCACTGTGGATACAAAGCTCATAACCAATCCAGCTATTGCCAAATAAAATGGAGCTATGCTTATTTGAAAATGGCACCCGGCAAAAAATGGTCGTTATTAAAATGTAGCCAGTTCAATTTCATTCCAGAGCCGGCAAGGATGGTATTATTCCAAACCAAACTGTTTGGCCTATTTCCGTTTTCCGCGATTGATAGATTTCAGGATGGTAAAGGCAATATGCTTATTAAGCTTTTAAAGTATTTTACGGTTGCCAATAACCAGGGGCCGGAAATGGACATTGCCGAATTAGTAACCCTGTTGGCAGAAGCCGTATTAATACCAGCTTACTTTTTACAGCCTTATATTAAATGGGAAGAAATTGACCGCTATAGCGTTAAAGGAATAATAACCCATAAAAATACTAAGGCAACTGGTGTGTTTTACTTTAATGAGCACAACGAATTCTTACGCTTTGAAACCGAAGACAGATATTATAACAAAAACGGAAAATTCGAGAAATACAAATGGTCAGCTTATGCCTGGAATTATAAGAAAATGAACGGATTTAGCCAGCCATTAAACTTTATGGCCGTTTGGAACATGCCAAATATGGACTATAATTATTTTAAAGGTAGAGTAGATAAAATAATTTATAACGCCGCGATTTAAACGGTCCTGAATACTACCAATACACAATTTAGTGTCCGATATTTGTCCGAAATAAAACAAAAAATCCTGTAAACTTTTGATTTACAGGATTTTAATTTGTTTTAATGTAGCCCGTAGGGGAATCGAACCCCTGTTTCTAGAATGAAAATCTAACGTCCTAACCCCTAGACGAACGGGCCTTATTACTTAATAGTAACCCTTATTTTGGGACTGCAAAGATATACGTTTAAAGATAATTTTAAAATAAACTTTCAAAAAAAATTTAACTCGTTTACTATCAAGGCTAATTTTACATCATTCAAACAAAAACTACACTACCTTTATAATGCTATATTTATATAATGTAGTAAACTTGTTTATGCAACAATATGATGCCATAATAATAGGCGCCGGGCAAGCAGGTGTCCCACTAGCCAAAAAATTAGCCAAAGCCGGTAAAAAAGTGGCGCTTATTGAAAAGCGCTGGGTGGGCGGGGTTTGCGTTAACGATGGTTGTACACCTACCAAAACCTGGGTGGCATCGGCAAGGGCAGCATATATGGCCGGACGCAGCGCTGCTTTGGGCGTAAACGTAAAAAACTATAAAGTAAACATGCGCTTAATTAAAAAGCGCAAGGACGATATTGTATTGCACGCCCGTAACGGCATTCAAAAATCAATGGAAGATATTAAAAACCTCGACCTGATATTTGGAGAAGCTTCTTTTACCGGCGACAAAACATTAACAGTGCGCCTAAACTGGGGCGGCAGCATGGAAATAAAAGGCGAATGGATATTTATTAATACCGGGTTAAAAACCGTTATACCGCCCATTGATGGTTTAGAAGATACCGATTATTTAACTTCAACATCCATATTAGATCTGGATTATGTACCTGAACATTTATTAATAATTGGTGCTAACTATATCGGGTTAGAGTTTGGGCAAATGTTTAGGCGGTTTGGCAGTAAGGTTACCATTTTAGAGAGATCGACACGAATATTAACTCGGGAAGATACCGATGTTGCCCAAGCCGTACATCAAATACTAACCGACGAGGGCATTAAAATACATACCGATGCGCAGGTTAATAGTTTTAAAACTACGGCAAAGAAAAATATTAAAGCTACTATCACCGTAGCGGATAAAACTAAAAACATCAAATGCTCGCACATACTGGTAGCGGCAGGGCGTGTACCGCAAACAGATAGTTTAAATTTAGCGATTGCCGGAATTAAAATTGATAATAAGGGTTTTATTAAGGTAAATGACAAGCTGGAAACTAATGTTCCGGGAATATATGCCTTGGGCGATGTAAATGGCGGATCTGCCTTTACACACATTGCCTATAATGATTTTACAATAGTTTATCGTAATTTGATGGAGCAACAAAACCTATCTACCAAAGGCCGACCAATTCCATACTGTATGTTTACCGACCCTCAACTGGGCCGTATAGGCATAACCGAAGCTGAAGCAAAAAAGCAAAAACTGAAAAATATTAAATCGGTGGTTTTGCCTATGAGGGGAGTAGCCCGTGCAGTAGAGATGGGCGATACGCGTGGCTTAATGAAAGCCATAATAAATACCAAAACCAAAAAAATACTAGGTGCCGCTATTTTAGGAACCGAAGGCGGCGAAATAGTGAGCGTATTGCAAATGGCTATAGAAGCAGGCCTAACTTATGAACAGGTGCGGTATTATATATTTGCGCACCCTACTTATTCCGAATCATTAAACAACTTGTTTATGAGGGTTTAACGTAACTATGCTTGTATATTAACAAAACAAGCCGTAAAATTGACTGTTACAACATATATGCAACTAGCTGATACCTACAAAAAAGTACGCCACCTAACCGAGGCCATCTGCAGCCATCTGCAAATAGAAGATTATGTGGTGCAGCCTGTGGTTGATGTTAGCCCTCCCAAGTGGCATATTGGTCATACTACCTGGTTTTTTGAAACATTTATATTGAAGCCCTATTTTATGGGTTACCAGGAATACGACCCCGATTATAATTTCGTTTTCAACAGTTATTATGAATCGGTAGGCAACCGTGTTATCCGTACGGATAGGGGCAATTTAAGTCGCCCAACCGTTAGCGAAATTTATAAATATCGCGAGTATGTGGACGAGGCGATGGAAAATTTTTTATGCACAGAGCCGTCGGCCGAGGTTAAAGAACTACTGATACTGGGCCTTAACCATGAGGAGCAGCATCAAGAGCTTTTATATACCGATATCAAATATATTTTAGGACATAATCCACTGTTCCCGGCTTACGATAAAAACTATATATCGCCAAAGGCAGAGGTTACTGAAAACTCGGAATTTATTAAAGTACCCCAAGGCGTTTATGAAATAGGTTTTGAGGGAGATGGCTTTTGTTTTGACAATGAATTGAACCGCCATAAAGTTTATTTGAACGCTTTTGAGATTAGCCCCAACCTGGTTACTAACGAAGAATATTTAGCTTTTATTAACAGCGGCGGCTACCATGATTTCCGCCACTGGCATGCCGAGGGTTGGGATTGGGTAAAAAACAATAAGGTAGAAGCACCGCTGTACTGGCATGTAATAAATGATGAGTGGTACAACTACACTTTTAACGGCCTGGGGACTATAAAACCCCACGAGCCTGTTTGCCATATCAGTTATTATGAAGCTTATGCCTACGCGTCCTATAAAGGCCTAAGGCTGCCAACCGAGTTTGAATGGGAAGCCGCTTCATCCAAATTTAAATGGGGCAAAAGCTGGGAATGGACCGAAAGTGCTTATTTGCCATACCCCGGTTTTGCCAAAGCACCAGGTGCCATTGGCGAGTACAATGGTAAATTTATGGTGAATCAGAAAGTTTTACGTGGCGCATCAGAAGTTACATCGTCGGGGCATAGCCGCAGCACCTATCGTAACTTTTTTGCACCTTATTTACAATGGCAGTTTACTGGTATACGCCTGGCTAAATAGCCTACACTATCTACTATGAATACATCTACCAAACAAGCGCATACTCAACAATTTTATACCGATGTAATTGCCGGCCTACAAGCATCGCCCAAATACATGCAGTCTAAATATTTTTATGACGCCGCAGGCGATAAGCTTTTTCAGGATTTAATGAACTGTGATGAGTATTACCCTACCAACTGTGAGCTTGAAATTTTTGCCGAACAAACAGCAGATTTAGCTAACGCGATATTGGCAGGTGGCGATGGCTTTGACCTGATAGAATTAGGTGCAGGCGATGCCACCAAATCATCTTACCTGCTAAAACACTTACTGGATGTTAAAGCAGATTTTACTTATTTGCCTATAGATATATCAGACAATGTAATTGATTACCTAAACAGCACCTTGCCTGTTACCTTACCGGGACTAAAGATTGATGGCCTTAACGGCGATTATTTTGATATGCTTAAAAAGGCTGCCACCAAATCCGCCAGGCGTAAGGTGGTTTTATTCCTGGGATCAAACGTGGGTAATATGCCAATTAGTGCTGCCGAAAATTTTTGCCGCGAATTACGCAACCATCTTTCGCCAGGAGATATGGCGCTGATAGGCATCGATCTTAAAAAAAATCCAAAAATCATATTAGCCGCTTACAATGATAAAGACGGCATTACTAAACGGTTTAATCTGAATTTACTGAAGCGTATTAACCGCGAATTGAATGCCGATTTTGACCTTTCGCAATTTGACCACTATCCTACTTATGACCCTGAAACCGGCTCGTGCAAAAGCTATCTGGTTAGCCTCAAGGACCAAACCGTAAAAATTAATGGTGGCGGGCCCATTACATTTTTAAAGAACGAGCATATTTTTATGGAAATATCTCAAAAATATACCATTGCACAGGCAGATCAATTAGCAAATGTTGCAGGTTTTAAAACCGATGGGCACTTTTATGATAAAAAGCAATGGTTTTTAGATGTAATTTGGATAGCTAAATAGTGTATTAGTTACACAAAACTGCATTATTACCGATCTTAATACTATTTTTGGCGCTTAATACCCCACAGATAGATTAATAATGGATAGATTTTCGTTAAAAGGCCAGGTTATTATTGTAACCGGGGGCACTGGAATTTTAGGTGATGCTTTTATAAAAGGCATTGTAGCGGCAGGGGGTGCGGTAGGCATATTGGGCCGTAATGAGGCTTTGGCCACACAGCGGGCCGAGGCAGTTAATGCAACAGGCGGCCAGGCTATTGCTTTAATAGCTGATGTATTAAATGAAGAGCAATTAATTGCTGCTAAAACCAAAATATTAGACAAGTTTGGCCGTATAGATGGCCTGGTAAACGGAGCAGGGGGTAATATGCCCGATGCATTGCTACAGCCGGGAGCAGATATATTTAATATGAATATGGATGGCCTTCGCCGTGTGGTTGACCTTAACTTATGGGGAACCATCATACCTACCCAAATATTTGGCGAGGCTATGGGCAAAAATGGCAAAGGCAGCGTGGTAAATATATCATCAATGGCCCCGCAGGGTGTTATTACCAAAGTATTGGGTTACAGCATGGCTAAAGCTGCTATTGATATGTACAACAAATGGTTTGCAGTTGAAGCCGCTTTAAGGCATGGCGATAAAATAAGGATGAATGCCATTGCACCGGGTTTCTTTTTAACCGAGCAAAACCGTACCCTACTAACTAACCCCGATGGCAGCTATACCGAGCGTGGTAAACTGGTGTTACAAAACACCCCTTACAAACGTTTTGGCCAGCCCGAAGAATTAATAGGCGCGCTGATATATTTATTAAGCGAAGAATCAAAATTTGTAACCGGCACCATCTTAAATGTTGATGGCGGTTTCTCTGTATTTAGCGGCGTGTAAATAATAAAATTACTACAAATAAGAAAGCCCTTTCTCTTAATAAAGAAAGGGCTTTCTTATTGATTCCTTTAGGCTAAGCTAACAAAGCGGCATTACCTGCGCTACACTAACCCTGCTAATTGGTGGGCAGTTACAGCCCTTTTTAAATATACCACAGGCACTAAGGCTAAGCATAACCATTAATCCTGTTGCTATAAATAGTTTGTTCTTCATATGTTACTATTAAGCACCAACCAACGCGGCATATTCTTCTGCCGATATCAGGCTATTCACATCAGCAGCATTAGCGGGGGTTACTTTTACCATCCAGCCATCACCGTATGGGTCGCTGTTAACCAATTCCGGCTGGCTATCCAATAACGGGTTAATTTCAATTACTGTACCCGTAACCGGCATAAACAAATCGGACACGGTTTTAACAGCCTCAACTGTACCAAAAACAGCATCCTTGCTAACCTCGTTACCCAGCGAATTAATATCTATATAAACAATATCTCCCAACTCGCGCTGTGCAAATTCGGTTATGCCTATATAAGCTACGTCGCCTTCCAGGCGTATCCATTCGTGATCTTTAGTGTATTTTAATTCTGCTGGGAAATTCATAATGCTGTTGTTTGTTGTCACCAAAATTAATAAAAAGTTTAGCCAACACCTATAGTACCCATATTAAAAACTATATTAGGCGTAACAAACCCATTAATGGAATACATTTTGTTGAGAATATTTAAAATACCCCGGGCGATGAAAAATCTATTCCTAATTGGTTTATTATTACTTGTGTTAATGCAGGGTTGCATTAATGACGCTAATGAGTCGGCTTCGGCTGATTATAAGAGCAAGCAACCCGAGATTTATATTGAACGGGATGATAAACAGTTTGCTATTGATGCCGCTCATAAAGAATTAGCTTATATTGAACTAGGCAAACTAGCTATTCAAAAAGGATCAGACAAAAAAGTGAAAAATTTTGGTGCGCTGCTTATTAAACAGCATACAAAAATGTTTGTTCGTTTACGTAAAACAGCCGATTTAAAAAAAATACAATTACCCTCCACAATAGATTCTGTTACCCAAAAAAAACTGGATACACTTTTAACCTATTCAGGCAAGGCGTTTGATAAAGCCTTTTTAAATTTTATGATCAGTAAACACGATGCCGACATTATATTTTTTGCGACCGCTTCAAAACACGTAGTTGATAAGGACCTGAAAAAACTGGCTTCTAAAAATCTGCTGATTTTACATCGACACCTATATGCCCTTAATGGTATAAAGGCTATTCTGAAATATTAACAGCTATTTTACCCTGCTTTTTTGCATAACCTTTATTAAAGTAATAATTTGGTGCAATATTTTGTTAACCAATAATCCATGTCAAACCCAATTGTTGCAGGTATTATATCTTACGGAATGTCTGGAAGGATATTTCATGCCCCATTTTTAAGTACCAACCCGCGCTTTAAATTAAAGACCGTAGTGGAGCGTAATGAAAAAAAGATGGCCCGCACTTACCCGGACATTGTTAGTTACGATAGTGTTGAAGAAATGCTTGCCGACCCGGAAATTGAGCTGGTGATTGTTAATACCCCCAACTTTACGCATTTTGAATTAACCAAACAAGCATTATTAGCGGGTAAGCATGTATTAGTTGAAAAACCCGCAGCCGCCAATACTGCCGAAATAAAAATACTATTTGATACTGCAAAAGCCGCTAATCGTAAACTTACCTTTTACCAAAACCGTCGCTGGGACAGCGATTTTTTAGCGGTTAAAGACGTTATTGAAAGCGGCAAACTAGGCCGGCTTACCGAAGTGCATTTAAGATATGACCGTTACAAACCACAACTGCAGGTAAAGCCTTTTAAAGAAACTAAAACGCCTGTAAATGGCACTATATACGATCTTGGTCCGCATATTATTGACCAAGCCATACTTTTATTTGGAAAGCCCTTAAGTTTTGATAAAACGGTAGCTTCGCAGCGCGATAACTCGATAGTGATAGATTACTTTAATTTCCGTTTATCGTACCCGGGTAATTTTAATGTTTATTTAACTTCGGGGCTGTTAATACCCGAGCCTGTACCTTCATTTGTAGTGCATGGCACTTTAGGCAGCTTTTTGAAATACCGTACCGATGTGCAGGAGGAACAGTTAGATAAGGGTATGTTACCTACAGATCAAAGTTATGGTATAGAAGCAAAGGGCAGTGAGGGCAAACTGGTGACTGTGGGTGCAGATGGCGAAAAAAATGTAGAGTGGGTAAAATCAGAAAAAGGAGATTATAATGGATTATTTAATGCCGTTTATCATACAATACGTGATAATGCGTTATATCCAATAACTGAAGAACATATTTACTGGCAAATGGAGTTGCTGGAAGCTTAACAAACAATAATCAATGAAAAAAATATTACTAGTTTTCACTTTAATTATCTCGGGATTATACGCCAGCGCGCAAAATCATGAAACTAAATTGCCTATATCCGATTACCGCATAATGAAAGCTGATGGTAAAATCAGCACTCAGGCCAATTTGAATAGAAAAAAGCCGGTGATGATAATTTATTTTGAACCTACCTGCAGCCATTGCGAGCATTTAATGGACGAGCTAAGACCACATATGAATAAGCTTAAAAAGGTACAAGTGGTAATGGTAACCTATACTAAAACAGAATACCCATATCTAAAAATGCTTGAGTCATTTAACAAAAAATACAACCTGGCTAAATATCCAAACTTTACAGTAGGTACCGAGCATCCGGATTATAAGGTTCAGCGTTATTATGAAATTTATAACACCCCCTTTATTGTAGTATATGACAAGAAAGGCAAAGTGGCCAAATCATTCACCGTGGTACCCGAAGATGTAAACGACTTGCTAAAGGTTATTAAAAAGGTATCGGCCTAAAAATTATTGCTGCTGTTGTTGCTGCTGTTCTATCATTTCCATATAGCGCTGGTAACTGTTACGGGCAAACTTGGTTACCGGGGCCGTTGATGGTTCAATTTCTGTAACAGGTGTAAATTCGGCTGGGGCCATGGTATTATCATCATCTACAGATACAGAAACTTCCAGTTTATGACCCGATGCTCCTTTGTAAACACCCTTTACAGGTGAACAATCGGTAAAATTACGACCAACAGCCAAACGTATGTGGGTTTCATTAGCGATGCAATTATTGGTAGGGTCAATACCCAGCCAACCATAATCAGGTATATAAGCTTCGGCCCAGGCATGGGTAGCGCCTTCGCCACGCAGGCCATTTTTTGAAGTACAAATGTAACCGCTTACATATCGGGCAGGTATTTGTACTAATCGCAGCATTTCCATGAGTATATGGGCAAAATCCTGGCAAACACCGGCTTTTAATTTCCATATCTCATCCAGGGTAGTTTCTACAGTAGTAACACCTTTTATGTACTCAAAGTTATCATACACATATTGGCAAAAATGCAGGGCAACCTGGTATGGGGTTTCTTCCTTTGATCTTTCCGCATCTACTATTTTTTCCAGTTCTTCCAAGCCATCAAAATACTCTTGCTTTAAAAAATCAATATAAGGCACCATATGCTGCAAGTTGGCCAGGTATTGCCACTGTTGTGAAGGAAAAATATCATTTACAGGCAATGGTCTGTGTTTAGTAATTACAGTTAGCCTTGAATTGATGAAGAGCATAGAATGCGGTTCGCTATAAGTAAAGCTACCCACCTCGTTACCATAATAATCAATATGCGTATCAACAGTAGGATGGCCCGTTATAGTCAGTTCCTGCTTTACTACATCCTGGTACTCATCCTTAATAGGGAATAATATGATCTGGTTGGCGCTATCACGCACCGGGGCATCATAAGTATAACGGGTTATATGTTGTATCTCAAATTCAGGCATAATCTTATTTACTTATGTCCAACCACTAACTATTCGCAAAATAATGTTCATTCAGGGCATTGGCTACACCGTATAACTCGCTACGTATCTGGGTTAAAAAAGTATGCAAACCCTCCTGCTTAATACTGCGTACCGAACTATACTTAATACGGCTTTCCAATCTTCCTATCTGGAAAGACATTTCCCTGAAATCTTCCATATTGCTATTATTCTTCAGCTTTTCAAAATACCGCTGTATGTTATTTACCGAGTAAATAACCGAGCGCGGAAAATCGTCATTCAACACCACTTGCTCCAATACGTTTTCGGCCTCAAAACCTTCACGGTACGTTTTACGGTATAGCTCATAGCCGCCTAATGATAGCAGCAAGTGTTTCCAATAAGTAGTATCTGTTAACAGGTCGGGGTTATCATTTATGGAGCCAAATTTAGTATCCAAAATATCCACCGATTGTATGGCCCGCTCCAGGTACTTGCCAATATTCATAAAGCTATGCCCTTCGCCGCGTTCCATCGTAATTTCTACCGTGCCATAATACAGCATTACCTGCTTTATTAACACATCCAGCACACCAATGGGGTCTTCTCGCTGTAATGCCCTGTCCAGTTTGGGGTCTTTTATGGTATGATAATATTCATTTAAACATTGCCATAGATCTTTAGTGATATGCTCCTGTACACCGCGTGCATTTTCGCGCGCCAATGTAATAATGTTTAATACGGAGTTTGAATTTCCCTTGCCCGTAACCATATACTTTAACACCGCACGGCTATCATTTGCCAGGTTTTCGGTTTGGTCCTCTTCCGAGTCTGAAAATATGCGGATAACAGGCTCCCAGGTAAATTCCTGTATAGTATCCTGCGATGATGCATAGTTAATTTTAAGCATGCGGAGCATACCATCGCTACGTTCAATGTAACGACTTAACCAATAAAAACTTGCTGCAACGCGACTTAACATATCTTCTATATTTCAGATTTCGAATTTTCGACCTCGAATTTTATTTATCAATTTTTAAACACCTGAGCCATCAAGCCAACACCCAGGTATCTTTACTGCCACCCCCCTGCGAGCTGTTTACTACCAATGATCCTTCTTTAAGAGCCACACGCGTTAACCCACCCGGCACTATTTCAATTCCATCCGGGCCACATAACGCGTATGGGCGAAGGTCTATACGCCTTGGCTGTAACTCACCCTGCATATAACATGGTGCTGCCGAAAGGCTTATAGTTGGCTGCGCGATAAAGTTGCGCGGGTCTTTTAATATCTCCTTTTTGTAATCCTCTATTTCTTCATCAGATGCAGCATGCCCCATTAACATACCATAGCCACCACTTCCGTTAGTACGCTTTACCACCATCTTATTCAGGTTTTTAAAAACGTGCTCCCTTTCATCCGGATTACCCAGTTGATGTGTTGGCACATTTTTAAGGATAGGCTCTTCGTTTAAATAGTAGCGTATCATGTCCGGCACGTAAACGTAAACGGCTTTATCATCAGCCACGCCATTACCTATGGCATTTACTATGGCAACATTGCCTTTACGGTATGCTCCCATAATACCTGCAACCCCCAGCATACTTGATGGATTGAATACTAATGGATCCAAATAATCATCATCCACACGGCGGTATATCACATCAACTTGCTGCAGGCCGGTAGTGGTTTTCATGTATACTTTATGATTATTCACTACCAGGTCGCGCCCTTCTACCAACTCAACCCCCATTAAACGGGCCAGCGTAGTATGCTCAAAATATGCCGAATTGTAGATGCCCGGGCTAAGCAAAACAATATTAGGATTTGCTATTTGCCGTGGCGATAGCGCCAATAAGTTTTTATATAAAATAGTTGGATACTCCGTTACGCTGCGTACGCCACATTGCGGTAAAAGGTCAGGAAATAAACGTTTGGTGATCTCCCTGTTCTCCAGCATGTAACTCACGCCCGACGGGGTGCGCAGGTTATCCTCCAGCACATAAAAAGTGCCGTCATGATCACGTATCAGGTCAATACCCGATATGTGTATATAAATATCATACGGCACCTGCAACTGGTACATCTCGCGCAAAAAATGCGGGCATGAGTATATAATATCTATAGGTACAATACCATCCTTAATTATAAACTGGTTGTGGTAAATGTCTTTTAAAAAATGGTTAAGCGCGGTTAAGCGTTGCTTGATGCCCTTCTCAATAAATGCCCACTCGGCGGCAGTAATAATACGGGGGATAATATCGAATGGGAAAATCTTTTCAATACCCTCGCCACTATTGTAAACGGTAAAGGTAATACCCTGGCTCATGAACAATCTTTTAGCCAGTTCCTCTTTCTTATTCAGATCATCAGCCGATTCTTTTGATATATACTCAATAACCTTACGATAATGCTCGCGTACATTACTATCAGCACCATACATCTCGTCCCAAACGCCGCCAATTGGACTATATTTATCAAAATACGCTGAATCCTGCATGAATTATTTGTAAAATAAGGCCTATTAATTATAAAAAACGTAATTTATAAATAATTTTTCTATAAAACCAATCTTTTGTTGAAATATTAATACCATTTGAACAAATATTTTACCAAATTTGCTATTTATTGATAGAATAGGTACCATTTGTTCAATAAATTAAAGCCAATTTTGATTTAAATGATTAATTGTTTTTAATTGATCATACTATAAATGAATAATTATATCATTTTTATAAAGGCAATTTCTGGCATCATGTTATAACGTTTATTGAACAATCAAAGTCAATTTATGTTCTGCCTGTCATGGTTAATTATTACCTTGCTATATGTATGATATTTGCTGCATAGGGCACATCACTTCTGATAAAATTGTTACCCCAAAAGCCATAGATTATTCTCCCGGTGGAACAGCCTGGTATTTTTCATATGCAGTACAGCAATTGGATATAAAATATCTGCTGGTTACTGCCATTGCTGATAATGAATTAAATTATGTGAACCAACTACGCGAAAGGGGTAACAACATACAAGTTATTCATAGCACCAATACGGTTTACTTTGAAAATATTTATGGCAACAACCCTGATGATCGCATCCAAAATGTTTTGCATAAAGCAGATCCGTTTAAGTCAAATGATTTGACGAATATTAATGCCCAAATATTTCATTTGGGCCCGTTGCTGGCTGACGATATCCCGGTTGAAATGATCAAACAATTAGCTGTGAAGGGGCGCGTATCATTAGATGTGCAAGGCTATTTGCGTAAAGTGATAAACAATAAAGTATATGCTACAGCGTGGATAAATAAAAATGATGCCCTACCCTATATATCTATTTTAAAAGCCGACGTTGCCGAGTTAAAAGCATTAACAGGTTGCCATAATACGGAGGATGGCATTAAGCAATTGGCGGACTACGGCATAAAAGAAATAGTAATTACCAACGGCAGTAAAGGCAGCATAATTTATGCAGATGGAATACTTTATGATATTTCCGCTTATCAGCCTAAAATAATTGTAGATGCAACAGGCTGTGGAGATACCTATAAGGCGGGCTATTTATATAGGCGTATTAAAAATGATAATATACAACAAGCCGGAGAATTTGCCGCAGCCATGGCCGCTTTAAAAATGGAAAATTCAGGCCCGTTTACCGGGACCGAGAATGATGTTATGAATTTTTTAAAGGATTAGTATTATATTAACTTGATATTTAAGCCAATTTGGTGTTTAAGGCTGATTTCTGATATCTTTAATAAAAATTACGCGCTTAGTGTTCCGCAATATCTCCAAAAAATTTACACAGATATACGACAACCAAATTGATGGTAACGGGCTTGCCGTGTTCAGGATAGTTTTTTGTACTGTACAGTTGTTAGAAATATTGCACTTGTTCTACTTCCGTCATTTAGTATACGATGTGGTTCCGTTTGTAGTACCCTACGAGGTGAACCTAGGAGTTCCTTTAGCGGTATGGGCGGGGATAACGGTTTTATTAATATTGGGGTTATTTACCCGCACGGCCACCATTATCAATTACATTTTCACATTAGTTTTTATGGCCACGTGTAAGGTGTATCCATATCATATGTTTTATGTATACCAATGTGTGGGTATATTATTTATGTTTCTGCCCATATCACGGGTATTATCTATAGACCGTTTGCTACTTAAACTTAAATACTCCAACACGCGCTTTACCTACCAGCCGCCAACTACAGTAAGCCAGTTATCCTATTATATATTAGTTGTGGTGGGTATTGCCTTTGTTTATATTGATAGCACACTTTATAAATTAGTATCGCCATTATGGATGAAGGGCTTGGGTATGTGGTTACCCGCCTCATTACCATTTGCCGCACAGGTTGATGCCAGCCCTGTATTGAACAATGAAATACTGGTTAAATTTTTTGGCTACTTAAGTTTAGTATTTGAGTTTGCTTTCCTGTTCTTATTGCCCTTTAAAAAATTGAGATGGCCGCTTATAATTATTGGCGTTGGGTTGCATTTAGGTATTTTAATTGCGTTCCCTATACCGCTTTTTGCCATAGGATTTGGCGCGCTATATTTATTAATGATCCCCGTTGGCTGTTGGAAACGATGGTTTGCTGCTAAACCTGGAAAGGAAAAACTTACTTTTTATTATGATACCGAGTGCCCTTTATGCGCACGTGCACAAATAACCGTGGCGCATTTTGATATTAAAAAACGAATTAAAATTTTGAGCGTACAAGCCAATGCAATTAATGAACCCGCCTTAAAAGGCATTAGCGAAGACAAGTTATTAGATGATATATATAGCGTAGATACTAGGGGCAGAGTATACAATGGAATTGATACCTATATACAAGTATTTAATGCCATTAATTATTTAAAGCCGCTAAGCTGGTTGATACGTATTCCGGGCATTTATCATATTTGTGTGGCTGTATACAAAACCGTTGCCCGCAACCGCACTACCGAACGTTGTACTGAGGACAATTGCGGATATACACCCCCCAACCCTCCGCAAAGCGATAACCCTATCAAACTCTTTCAAAACCTCACACTGCATGATCTGAAAAGATGGGGTGCTGCTACAGGGGTATCGATTCTCATCTTCCTGCAATCGATGGTGAGTTATAATGCGCCGGTGGTTAATATCATCTTACGTAAATCAGGCTTTGAGGCTATCTGGGTGGGTACTAAAATGAAAAACTTTGCATTAGCCAGCCGCACTTTTTCAAAAACCATTTGTGGTATAACAAGCCATGATGTTTTTATGGATTTCCATTTTCATGATTATACCCAAATTATAGCTGTTACTTATACCGATGCCAAAGTCATTGAGCAGTTTTTACCAATTACACGCCCAACCGGGCAGCCGGGCTTTTACCAGTATGGCCCGTTTTGGGTAAAACTGGGCGTTCAGAGTAATATCCGGCAACCCCGATCAAGATAAGGTTGAAAAGGGTATAAAAGACTATACTGCTTTTTGGGCCGTTAAACATGGCCTTACCTTACCTTGCATAACATTACTTTTAAAGTAAAGGTAAAACACCTTGATCCTATTAATAATTGGGAACCCAATTTCTTAACCAGGCAAATAGCCCACCCTTGGCAAGATGCCGGCACCGTGCAATGGACAGGTTACCGGTTTTTAGCTAATGTTAAGCCTATCAATTCGTTTTAGTTAAATATTTTTTACACGTTATCCCCAATCGAAGTCATACTAAAAACTTCCAATTTTTGTTATAATGACTAAATAATTGGCCATTGTTATAATAACATTTTAGTTTTGCCTATCAATCATATCAACATGATTTCAAAAAACATAACTGATCTCCGTTTAAAAGCATTCTTTATTATAGTATTAATAACTGCTATTTCCCCTATTATAACCAGGGCTGATGGTTTTAAATTCAAAATAAAAAACACCGCTAAAACAACTGTTACTGTATTTTATAAGATATCTAAAAAGTCGGGCGATTTTAAATTAAAGTCGTTAGCACGATTACAAGGTGGCGAGGAGATAATAAAATCTGTTTCAGTAAGCAAAGGCGATACTATAGCTTTTTATGGCCAAAATCCGGGCGATGAAACTTCAGCAATTGTAAAGAAAGATTATGAAGTGCTATCCAAAACCAAAAATGAGATAACCCTTATTCCAATTGTTATACCCGATAAGGAGAATGCCAACTTCGAGTCACTTGAAAATTTAAGCCTGCAACTGGAGCATAATAAAGTATTGAATTTTTTATTGAAGATGGATTCTTCGGCAGCAACCAGCTTTGCATTATTGGAAAATAATTTCCAAAACGTTTACCCGCTGGGTACTTTTATTTTTGTTGATACCAAAACCAATCGTTTGTTATTACCACCGCTTGAACCATCCTTTTGGAATAACAAAGAGAATTACCTGAGCATACAGGATAGTTTAAGCACATTAGTAAATACACAAACACGTGTACAAGGAGGCGCACAAGTAGCTTATTTTTTAGGTAAGCTTTGCTCGCAGTTTAGCAATACCAACAGTGTTCAGCTTAATTTTAAAGGAAAAATATCATTAATAAGATGGAAACCAGGCCCAACCGCCAATATATACCAGGTATTTGATGATAACTCGGTAAAATCATTTTTGCAAAACTGCTATGCACAAATTGATAACCCCGACCAACAGTATCAACGCTACAGGCTGTACTTCCTGTCATCATATGAGCGTATAGACAATTTGGATATTTATGGTAAAAAACTATACAGCTTTGGCAATCAAACAGACCTTTCCATAAGCAGCAACCCCGGCTTTAAATTATTCAGCTCAAACCTGGGATTGGTGTATGCGCAAAATAATAACATGAGTAATTTTTATTCGGTACAAAACGCGGTACTGCGTACCAAGGCTTATGATTTTACTTCGCTTTTATTTAACGGGTTTAAAAATAGCGTTAAGGCTAAAATTGTAGCTGATGCTTACGCCCATCAACGACAAGTAAAGGATGCTGTTTTAGGCGAATACGAAAATTTGATAAGCTATAACCCTAATCCAACCAGGTTATCATTAGCTAAGTTAACCCGTGCCGATTCGTCATACTCATTAACGCCTATTATTACTACAATTTCAAACCTAACGCCATTTAATTATGCAGCTACAGATACCAGTAAAACTGAGGGTGCTATTGCCAATAATGATATCATAGAGGGTTACAATACCAAGGTTAAAATATTCAATGCACACCTACTACAAATTAATAACCTGATCAAAAAACTTGATCAGATCAACACAGATATAACCAAACTATCTCAAACCAAGAATGATCCCATTTATGCTAATACTGCCAAAAGTTCGCCGGGATTATTGACAGAAATTGAGGTGAGCAACTCCATTGTGAGGAAAGAATAGATTTATTTATAAAACAAAAGGCGGTATTAAATAACTACCGGCTTTTGTTTTTATAAATTTTAGAATGCTATTTTTTTACGATAGTAAACTCTGTTCTTCTATTGGCCTGGTGTTGCTGAATAGTACAGCTTACGCCATTTTTACAGCCGTTTACCAAACGGGTTTCGCCATAACCTTTAGCAGTTATGCGATTTCTGTTGATGCCGCCAACATTTACTATATAATTAACAGCAGCATCTGCCCTTCTTTGCGATAGATCTTTATTATAACTATCACTGGCCCTGCTATCTGTATGCGAACCCAGTTCTATCCATATAGTTGGATTATCCTTTAATATTTTGATCAGTTTATTTAATTCAACTGCCGCATCAGGTCTTATATCTGCTTTATCCAGATCATAATAAATATTATCTAATGCTATTTCCTGGTCTAATACAATAGGCGAAAGGAAAAGGTCTTTTCTGATAACTAATGATTCTGTTAAGCCCGCTGTAGTTATCCCTTGGTTATCTGTAATGTACGAGGTCTTCTCGCCGGTTAATAAATAGGTTAATCCCCCGTCTAAATCAAATTTAAATTTACCTGTCTCGTCAGTTTCAACAATTAAATTACTACCATTGGATTTTTTAAGTGTAACTACACTGCTAGCCAAAGGTGTTTGTGTAGATTTATCAATAACTGTACCTTCAACCCTGAAAGCAAGTATAGGCTTTGGCCTCTCAACAAAGCTATAAATATCGTCACTTCCTAAACCTCCCACTCTTTCTGATGAGAAATAGCCTGTATTTTTCCCTGTGCTCACATAAGCAAAATCATCTTGAGGAGAATTTATTGGGTAACGCAAATTTTGTACATCAGTAAATTTGTTTCCCGTGCCAATCGCCTTAAATATATCCAATCCGCCCATGCCTATACGGCCATCGCTGGCAAAATAAAACCCATTTGGGCCTATAGTAGGTGTCCGTTCGTTCCCTGCTGTATTTATAGCCGCCATATTTACCGGCGCATCCCAGCCGCCTTGTGCATTTTTGGTGCTATAATAAATGTCCGTGCCGCCTTTTCCCCCTTCCATATCTGATACAAAATATAATGTTTTGCCATCAGGTGTAATAAATGGGTCGCCTGTAGAGTATAGTCGTGCATTATTATGCTCAAATCCTATTAGTTGCCCCCATACCCCGGTTGCAGGGTCTTTTATGCTGGAATATATTTCAATATTAATTGTGCTTGTACCCTTTTCATCTCTCTTCTCCTTGCCTTCTTTCCTGGTTAGGGTAAAATACATTTGGTTACCATCCGCAATAAAGCTGGCAGCACCAACGTGGTAATCAGTACCTGCATCAATAGGGAAAAGTTTAGCACTATCGCCATCTAATTGGTATAACCGCAGGTAGCTATTTCCTGTCCAGCCATACACTTTTGTGCTAGGGTATATGTCGCCGCCATCAAATTTTAATAACGGTTTATCTTTATCTGCAGAAGGTAACTTACTATTATTTATTCTATCAGAAGTGAAAATAACACTCTTATCATTTTTGGTCCAACCCCAATCAGATTTTTCACTATTTAAGGCTTTTTCATTCGAGATGTTAACCCAACCCGGCTGTTTCATCCATTTAATAGCCGAATCGCAAGACATCATTAGCCTTTTAATGCGTTCTTCATCTGGCGCCCGGCTTGAAACTAAATAAGATAAATATTGTGTTTTAGCCTCAGTATATTTGGAATTATTTTGAAGTGCCTCAGCATATTTCAATATATTCTCGGGCCTGTTTGCCAATCTGCTTTCGGGCAAAGCAATAGCAATGGCATACCAACTCTCCGCATTTTTGTAATCATGCATTAACCTATAGCTATCGCCTAATTGTTCTGCCGCATGTAAAGTTTTTTGCTTTTTAAATGCCTGCGAATACAGATCAATGGCTTTGCTATAATTAAACAAATAATATTGTTCATCAGCCTCCTTCATCACATACTGTGCTGTACTGCTTTTAGCAAATAGTACTATAAATGATATGATAAGGCTGATAGTTGTAAGTAATTTTTTCATTTCGTTTACCTTTCTTGCTTTCAAGATCACAAGGTGTATTATATCTTTAATTTACCGGGTATGTTAAAAATACCTTGGTGTTAACATTCTGCTTTTATTCCTTTTAAAGTAATAGCCAATTGATATTTCATGTGTGCCCCCACTGTAGCCCTGTAACGGACCAACTGAAAAATCATAAGCATAACCTATGCGCAAGTTTGGCATAGCGAAAACTTCGGCTACCGCTACTACTGAGTTTTGGTTATTAAGGTTATTTTGTAAATTTCCTTTATCATAAAGTTTTACACCTGTCCTGTATGAAGCACCAAGCCATAATTTCTCACCTAATAATATAAAGGCATTAACATCTAAACTGGTGGGGCCGGCCCTATCATCCTTGATCAATATACTTGGCTTAAGCAATACATCTGCTGTAACCGGAAACAACATACCTGTTGTAAAATAAAAGTGCGGCTTAGGTTGTAATATGTAAGCGTGGTCTTTTACATTAATATACTGTGCTATCAGGTTATCGGCCGATAAGCCTGCATAAAACTTATTACTTGAAAAGTATACCCCGGTTCTTCCATCAGGAACAATAGCATTTTGAACACCAATTGGCTGGTTTGCTTCCTGATCATTAGGATCAAGCAATATACCTGAAATGCCTAATTGCATTACCCCCACACTTACGCCTAATGCTAAACGCGAGCTACCATCATCATTCATTTTAATGCGGTAGGCATAACTAGCATAAGCAGATAGGTTGCTTTGAGCGCCTAATTTATCACCAGCTACCTGGAAGGCTAAACCTACATTGCCGTCATTTGCCGACGCATCTAACGCAAGTGCCATAGTTCTGGGAGCTCCTTGTATACCTGTCCATTGGGTGCGGTAAAAACTATGGATATTTAAACTTTCTTTATAACCCGCATAAGCCGGGTTTATATATATACCGTTAAACATGTACTGGCTTTGCTGAGCATCCTGCTGGGCATAAAGCCAGCTGGCACTTAGCATAAACATTAACAATACTACTACTCGTTTCATAATTATCTTTATTCAATTACCAATTGGTAATGTGCTAACCTATTTTTTAAATGTTCTTATCAGAGTTACATAACCTTTCTTTATCACCCACGAGTCGCCGTTGGCTTTTTTGAGCCTTACTATGTAGAAATAAGTACCCTCATTTAAGCCTGTTCCTGACCATGTGTTTTGATAATTAGCCTGCCTGTACACTTCATTTCCCCACCTGTTAAGAACAATCAATTCGTTTTGAGCATAATCTGCAAGATCCTTAATAACAAACCCATCATTTACCCCATCACCATTTGGTGAGAAAAGGGTTGGGATTTTAAGCTCTTTAATTAGGTTAGTTGTAATTGTTACGGTTGCCGTATTGGTAGTATAACCATAGGCATCTTTTACACGATAAGTAAATGAATCTGTACCGTTATATCCTGCAGTAGGTGTATACGTTACTGTACCGTTAGCATTGGCTACAACCGTACCATGCATTGGGTTACCTACAATTTCTAAAGTTGTTAAATTAAAGGTTGAGCTTTTAGAATCATCGTTAGTAAGCACACTAACAATTACAGGTGTTCCCGAATTTGTTTCGGCTGCATCATTTGCAGCTACCGGCGATGTTGGCACTGTAGTTACTGTGCTGCCAGTACCTGTAATTGTATTATTAAATTGGTCTTTGGCATTAACCGTTGCTGTATTATTTACTACACCTGCATCTTTATCAGCCTGCGTTAAAGTGTAGACCGCATTATAGGTTAAACTTGCATTAGGTAATAAACCACCTACAGGAGCTGTTATTGTTACACCATTAAGCCCTAATTTGGCGTCAGTAAGTGTAATAGTATTTAAAGGAACGCCGCCATTGTTAGTTATGATAAAGGTGTAGCTAACCTGGTTGCCCGAAAACACGCCTGTTTTAGCTAAGTTTACTGATGCCGGCGCAAGAGGTACAATCGGCACTACTGTAGGATCATCAAAAACAGTAGTTGACGGATCATCAGATATTTTACTAACAGGGTTGTTTTTAGGGTCTTTAGCGGTGGCCGTTGCCTGGTTAGAAAACTTTCCTGCGGTAACGTCTGCTGCAACCACGGTATGATTTGCTGTAATAGTTGTAGAAGCACCAGGTGCTAAAGTTGCTATTGAAGCAGGTGAAATTGAACCTGCGTCAGCACCCGCATCTGTTAACATAATATTAGTTAATGCAACAGTACCTGTATTTTTCACTATCAAGGTATAGTTAATCACATCACCCGCTTTTGTACCACCATTATTGGCTACTTTGCTTAATGACATTGTTGCCGAATAAACATTAATAATTACTGTAATTGGAGCAGATGTAACACTATTTTTTGTTAAGGTATAAGTATAAGTGTCTGTTCCTATATAACCATTGGCTGGTGTGTAGGTTACGTTACCACCACTTACAGTTGTAGCGCCATGCGAGCCTGCGGTTGAAACAACAGTAGCACCTATTCCATCTGTACCATCATTAGCAATTACATCTGTAGTTACCGGCGTATTTACCGGGGTTAAATCGTTATCATTTACACCAACAGGTACGGGAGGGGTAACCGTTACCGATACTGTAATTGGGTCTGACACTATGGTGTTTTTCGTTAATGTATAGGTAAAGCTATCCGTACCTATATATCCCGTATTTGGTGTATAAGTAATAGTAGTTCCGCTTACTGCTATGCTTCCATGTAAAGGGTCTGTTGCTTTCGTTACAGTAACCGTCATTACTCCGCTCGGGCCATCATTAGAAGTAACAACAGTTGGCACTGGTGTATTTACTACTGTTGATACTGCATCGGCTACTCCTTTTGGTTTAACAGTAATAGTCACTGTTATTGGAGCAGATGTAGCGTTATTTTTTGTTAGGGTATAGGTGTAAGTATCTACACCGGCAAAGTTATTTGCAGGTGTATATTTTACTTTGGTTGGATCAGTATCTATTATGGCTGTGCCCCCTTTTCCGGTTAGGCCAGTCTGTGGCGTAACAGTTACTGTTCCAGTATTTGCCGCGTCTCCATCATTAGCCTTTACATTATAAGGTACCGGAGTATTAACATTTGTTGAAATTGGATCGGGCTGACCACCAATTTTTACTCTAAAGGTTACTGTTCCCGGGTCACTTACCGCCCCAAAATTATCTTTTACAGTATAGCGTATCGCTACGTCATCAACAGTCTCACCAGCAGATGTAAAGGATATTACCCCGGTTGTATTATCTAGTGTAAAAACACCAATACCAGTACGAGTAATTGGACCTTGTGTAAATGAACCTGAATTGGGAGCTGTTTCAATTAATACTTTTGTTTTGTTTATAGTAGCGTTACCATCAGAGTCAGTGTCATTTGCAGTTACATCTGCAATTGTTGCTGTATTGGTATTAGTCGCAACAGGTCCATCAGTAACCGCAACAGGATTTGTATCTATGCCAAAATTTACATTGGTTACATTAGTGCCTGCCCCGCTTATAGCAGGGGTTACCGGAACTATCAGATCGGCTACTCCAGCCGTTCCAGCTTCAATACCTAAATTCGCAGTCTGCCAATTGTTTTGCCCATAAGTATCTACTGAAGCTGTCCAACCGCTGGGTAACGTTAATAATCCTGTTACTGCACTAAGCGTTGTTGTGCCATTTATGGTCGCAGTACCTGAAGTAGAAATCGCCACTTTATAGTTACCATTGTTTACAGGATTAGCAAAGACATATGAACCATCTGTGCCAAGCGTAGCTCTTTGAAGCAACACATTGTCAGAAGCCTTGGCAAGATAAGCATAGAGCTGGAAGCCTCCAGGGTTGTATATCGGTGTTGTTGTACTCAATGTTCCGCCAGGTGCAACCGCACCGTCCGCATCCCTGTAAACGTTACCAGAAATAGTAACACCAGTTATATCGGGTAACTTATAATCCTCAACCTCTCCATCTGATGTAGCTGTAGTCGCTCGTTCATCCCCGTCTGTAGTATTATCATCTAATAAAACGTCCTGCGATACTCTAAACCTTGCATAAGTATTCGAACCCATTACTACACTGCTACCCCAACTACTTTGTGGGAAAACAACATCTATATTTGTTGTAGTAGTGGGAGATGCTGGAATTGTTACTTGAGTAGACTTTTCTTCTTTATCAAATCTGCCATTCTGGTTAAAGTCTATCCATCCATTTAAATATACAGGAACACCTTCATTATTAGTGACGGAAGGTATGGTGACATGTACATCATTTTGCTGATTTACTTTAACATTTATAGCGCTAATTGCACTTGCAGACAACGCGTCCTCGTCATCGTTTTCTTCATAATTGAGCGTCGTACTTACGGTATTGTCCCTGGCAGCGCCTACCGCTAGTGTAAAATCACCGTCTGGATCTATGTTTGCAGCACCTATATAGGTTTTTGCGACAGCAGTCGCTGTTACTTTTGGTTGGTTTTTGACGATCAAACCTGTTTGAACTGGTAAGGGTTGGTTGCTAAAGGCAAATTGATTAATATAACTTTCAGCCTTTCCATAACTTACTAAAGCGTCACCACGGTCAAATGGTAATATAAAGCCAATGGCTATTGCTGTTGTAGCATATCCTTTCATAGTCACGTTAGTAAAACCTGTAGCACCATGAGCATACATTACCGCCTGCACACCTGCATCGCTCCCGGCAGCCGTTCGTGCATAGAGTTTCATCGTTTTACCGCCATTTGTCAAATCCAGCGTGTAATCAGTTTGGGTTTTGGTTGCAGCTTTAGCCGCATCAACCCTATAATCTAGCATTTGCCAGTTTGTGGTGGCATTTGTGGTGGCTTCAATAGTTTCTTTACCTGCTGTGGTGGAACCATAAGCAATTGCTTCTCCGTCTGCTATTACCATCCCCGGGTAATTAACAGGTGTCCAAGTGCCATTAATTTTAATTTCAACAGTAATGGTTATGTTAAATACAGCCTTTCCGTTATTATTAATAGCTATCGCAGAATTTGGAACCCCTCTTGAGTTTGATAAAGGGTTATTTCCGCCTGATTTTGCAGTTGTAATACCATTACCATTATAAAGCACATCCAACCCATCGCCAACCCAGCCACCCGGAGTATAAGGTGATATTTTTGTTGCAGTTCCTTCAGTAACACTAAGACCAGAGATTCTTGCCGTAATTCTTGTAGTGGGGGAATATTCCCAGATATAGTCTTGATCGGCTACTATAGTGGATGCATTACCACCTGTTGGGACAGTTAAACCGTATACGTTGGTTGCACCCGTGGTAGGATTGGTATAAGGAGCCCAAGTTAACCAATATACTGATCGTTGTAACTTTAATGGAGCCTCCCCTCCCACCGCATATTGCGCATTTGCCCTATTAACCAACTGGCAAAACAGTAAACACAATAAAAAAACTTTTAATAGTAACCTTTTATTCATAATATCTTGTAATTATCGAAACGTCAATCAATAGTTTGGCAATTCAAAAATTTCCTTGCGAAATGTGTTATAAAACTTATGCCTTCTTAGAATCAATGCTTTCCTGCAATCAGGAGCCAATATAGCATAGATAAATTGCAGATGCAGTAAAGCAAACATCAGACAGCAATATTTACACCTGTGTATAAAGTTCATACTTAACCTGTAGTTATATTTTAAAAAATATATTTTTATTGCAACAAATATTCATATAAGTTGTTAAACATAACTATACAGGCCAAAAACCAATTTATGCAATTACCTACAAATGAGCAGGCTTTAAATCCTTTTGAAAATACCATATTTAACCACTTACCCGTAGCTGTATATACTTGCGATAGTTTAGGTTTTATCACATCTTATAATAATGCCGCCGAAGCTTTATGGGATAAAAAGCCCGAAATAGGTAAAGATCTGTGGTATAATACATGGAAAATTTATCACACCACCGGCGACCAAATGTCGGTTGATACAAACCCAATAACACAAGCTTTAAAAGAAGGGATTGCTCTTGATGGCGAGGAAATTTTAATTGAGCGCCCGGATCATACTAAAAGCAAAGTAAAATTTTATTTAAAACCTACTTTTAACGAAAACGGCGAATCTACAGGAGCAATTATTACAGTAATTAATATTACCCGTTTAACAGACGAACAAGAAAAACAAGCCCGGTTAGCGGCTATTATTAATACTTCGGATGATACTATTTTAAGTAAAACCCTTAAGGGAATCATAACCAGCTGGAATAAGTCTGCAGAAAAAATGTTTGGCTATACTGAAGCCGAAGCTGTAGGCAAACACATTTCGTTGATTATACCTGCAGATAGGCTAAAAGAAGAAGAACATATTATTAGCGAAATAAGCAAAGGTAATGTGGTTGATCATTTTCAAACTATCCGCATTGCAAAAGATGGCCGCCTTATTCCCATTTCGTTATCGGTATCACCTATTAAAGATGTAAATGGCAACGTAATTGGAGCATCAAAAATAGCGAGGGACATTAGTGAGCAGCATGCTGCCCAAAAAGCTACCCAGCGCTATGCCGAACGCTTAGAAATCATTAACCTAATGGTTGAAAGCGTATCAGAAGAGCTTGATCTAAATAAAATATTACAAAAAGTAACCGACTCAACAACACAACTGACCGGGGCTAAATTTGGAGCATTTTTTTATAATAAGGTTGACGAGAAGGGAGAATCATACATGCTTTACACCCTTTCGGGTGCACCCAGATCAGCCTTTGAAAAATTTGGCATGCCGCGCAATACAGCCGTTTTTCACCCTACTTTTTCGGGTCAGGGAGTAGTTAGGGTAGATGATATTACTAAAGATGAGCGCTATGGTAAAAACGACCCTCATTTTGGAATGCCTGCAGGGCATTTACCTGTGGTAAGCTACCTGGCCGTTCCGGTTTTTTCAAGATCAGGTGATGTTTTGGGCGGATTATTTTTTGGTCATCCCGAGCCCGGCAAATTTACCAAAGAGCATGAAAACATTGTAGTATCAATTGCAGCACAAGCAGCTATTGGTATAGATAATGCCAAATTATACGAAGAAGTAAAAGCATTAAATGATAAAAAGGATGAATTTATTGGTTTAGCCAGCCATGAGTTAAAAACACCTTTAACAAGCATAAGCGGTTATCTGCAAATTATAAGCCGCCTGGTTTCTGATGAGTCTAGCAAAAAATTTATTGATAAAACCATCCACCAGGTAAAAAAACTTTCTTCGCTGGTATCCGATTTATTGGATGTATCAAAAATTGAAGCAGGAAAATTGCAGTTTGCCATTGAAAGCTTTGATATCAAACCAGTTGTTGAAGGAGCTATTGAACTAATACAGCACTCCAACAACAATTACATTATTACACTTGATACTTCTATTGATAGCTTAATAATAAATGCTGACCCCCATCGTATTGAACAAGTGATTATTAATTTATTAACCAATGCCATTAAATATTCTCCGGGTGGTAATAAGGTAGATGTTTTATTACACACAAAAGGCAATAAAGTTGTTATTGGCGTAAAAGATTATGGCGTTGGCATAGCTGCAGATAAACTAACACAGGTTTTCTCCAGGTTTTATAGGATAGAAGGTGCCAACCCTAATATTTCCGGATTGGGTATAGGGCTATATTTATCCAATGAAATTATTACCCGGCATAAAGGAAAACTTTGGGTAGATAGCGAGTTGGATAAGGGCAGTACCTTTTGGTTCTCCCTTCCATTATAGTTATCAAACATTTGTGTCTTATCCTGATATGATGTTTTAAATTGCCGTATATTGCATTGAGCATTAGCTTAGTAATTTAAAATATCGAAATAAATATGTCTTTAAGTACGATTATTAAGGGGATGATTACCGATAAACTAGTAAATATACTTAAAGATAAATTAGGTGTTCCCAGTCAGCATAAAAGCTTTAGTAATTTAAGGGCCTTAGGTTATATACCAGAAACTGTTTTGGATATAGGCGCTTATGAGGGGTTTTGGTCAAAAGAATTTAAGGCCATATTCCCGGATGCTGCTATTTTAATGGTTGAGGGACAGCAAAACAAAGCCCCTCAATTAGAAAAAACATCACATACCCTCACCAATACTACCTATAAAATTGGATTATTAGGGAGTGAGGAAAAAGAAATTCAATTTAATATTTATGAAACCGCCAGTTCTGTTTTAACAGAAGATAACGAAACAAACGCCATAGTTGAAAAAAGGACTTTGGAGCTGTTAGATAATATTGTTAAGGACACCCCATTTGAACGCCCTGACTTTATTAAAATAGATACACAGGGGTATGAATTAGAAATATTAAAAGGCGGCTTAAACACCCTTAAATATGCCGAAATGGTTTTGTTGGAGGTGTCATTATTAAACATCTATAATAACTCGCCCTTAGTGCATGATGTTGTTATTTTTATGAAGGATCAAGGGTTTATATTGTATGATATATGTTCCTTAATTAAAAGGCCATATGATAATGCGCTATATCAATCTGACTTTCTGTTTATCAAAGAAACCTCAACCTTACGCGCATCAACCAGGTGGCAGTAATAGCATAAGTTCATTATTGCTTTGATTATTTAGTGTTAACTTTGTATCTGTGCAGTTAGAATCAATAATTACTACATTTTTTAAGTGGCTAAACTCATCATTGGTAATGATAGTGCAATACCTGTTATTTACCGGGTTGGTCTATTTTATTTTTTACGCCTGGAAAAGAAAACAGTTGTGGGCATATAAAATTCAGCAACGCTATCCTGCAAATAAACATGTTCTTCGCGAAATAGGATATTCAATATCTACCTTACTAATATTGGGTGTTATTATTGTGCTGATGGTTTGGGCCAATAAGCATAATTTAACCCAGGTGTATAAACCAATTGATAAGTATGGCTATGGTTATTACGCTTTAAGCCTGCTGATCATGATTGTTATTCATGACACCTATTTTTATTGGGGGCACCGGCTTTTGCACTGGAAGCCCCTTTTTAAATATGTACATAAAACACATCATTTATCTATAAATCCTACTCCGTTCGCGGCATATGCCTTTCATCCGGTAGAAGCTGTATTTCAAATGAGTATTGCCCCGGTGCTGGTGCTTACAATACCTCATCATATATCTGTTATATCTATTTTTGCATCATATTCACTACTACTAAATGTAGGGGGCCATTTGGGTCATGAGTTTTTTCCTAAATGGGTTATTCATCATAAAATATTTAAATGGCATAATACAGCAACACATCATAATATGCACCATACCAATTTTAAAACCAATTTTGGATTATACTTTAACTTTTGGGATGCTGTAATGAAAACCAATCATCCACATTATGAAAACCACTTTGAGCATGTGGTTAACCAAAGGCAAAAGCTTGATAAAATAGATGCCCAGGTTGAAGCTCAAATTAAGCCGGTTGATAAATTGACTACCGAGCCCCTTACTTTATAGTTTATATACGTTATAACTAAGTAACATTTATTTATCTTTAGCTGAAATAACATGATCCCCGTTGGGGAATTTTAAATCAAAAAACCAATATCACTTTTGGAACAAAAAAAGATATTAATAACTGGAGCAAGCAGGGGCCTCGGCTTAGAAATATCCAAAAAGCTGTCAAAAAATTACCAGTTAATTCTTCACGCCTCTACTCCCGATAGTTTTACCGAGGTAATACCTAATAGCCAGCTGCTTTGTGCAGATTTTTCTGACCCCGAACAAATCACATCCTTTTGCAAGCAATTAAAAAAGGAACATGGCGATTCCCTTTATGGCATAATTAACAATGCCGGAGTAACCTTTGATAATTCGTTGATATATCAAACAGAAAAACATATTGATACCATGCTTACGGTAAATTTGAAAGCACCTATCATGATATGTAAAATTGCTATGAAAATTTTTAGCCTTAATAAAACAGGGGTTATTATAAACATAAGCTCAATTGTAGGGGAGTCTGGCAATGCTTTTCAAGCTGTGTATGCTTCAACAAAAGCCGGGTTAATTGCCTTATCAAAATCATTGGCACAAGAGGTTGCGGCGCTAAATGACGATCATCAAATACGTGTGCTCAGCGTTTCGCCCGGTTTTATTGAAACTGATATGACCAATACACTTCCGGAAGAGCAAAAAGAAAAATACCTAAAAATGATCCCTTCAAAAAGATTTGGGAAGGCTGAAGATGTTGCAGATGCCATTTGCTTTTTATTATCAGATAAAGCCGCTTATATTAACGGAACAAATATTAATATCAACGGGGGCCTTGCTTAATGGATCATAAAGAAAATTTGCTTGGTACTGCTCCGCATGAGGTATTGGTACATGGCCCTAAAAAGTTATTATTAAATAAATATCATTGGCATTTACCTAATGTTGGTATTGTTGCCAGTTATCAGCCAACAGAGGCCGATGTAGAGGATCACTTTGAGATATTTAGAGGGGTTGACCAAATTGAATCGTTTGCCCAGGCAACTATAGTATCTTGCGGGTGCTATTTAGAAACCATTAAACAAGATTGTACATTTGATTATTTGAAAGAAACCTTTACACCTTTGTTTATAAGCATTGGCCAGGTTAATTTTAAAAGCTATTTGCAATTAGGTGATGTGTTTGTTAACATAGGCAAAATTACGGCTTATAAATTCAGACAAATGATATGTGATGGCAGAATTTATAAAGTACCCAAAGGTTTAAACCTGGATGAATATTTTAAAGATTTTACCGAAGAAAAATTGTACAATTACGAATTAAGCGACGAGTTTACTTTAATAGCAGAACTGTTTGATGTTACAGGCCGGGCAATTAAAAAAGACAAACAATTACTTTAAATGGAAAGACAAGAAATAATAAACGGGTTAGTAGATATTTTAAAAACAGTTAGGATGATCGATCCGGCGAAGCTGGAAAATGTAACAGAGGAGACTGATTTTATAGCCGATTTAAATACACCATCAACAGAAATGATAAATATAGCGGCCAAAGCCGAACAAAAATTTGATGTTGAGTTTGAGGATGATGATATTGATGACCTGGGATCAAAAGTTAAAGATATTGTTGACCTGATCATCAGAACAAAAGAAAGAAGTTAACTATGAATGCAGCAGGGAGACAGGTGGCTATAGTTGGAATGGGCGGAGCTTTCCCTAACTGTAAAGATCTGGATCAATTCAGGCAGCGATTATTTGCCGGCGAAAGCCTGATAAGAGACTGGGACGAAGCTCTGGCTCATGGTAAAAACATCCGTTCAACCGTATCGGGTTATATTACCGAAGAAGAGATGGGCCTTGAAGCTATATACTCCACCCTTGCCGAAAACTACCCGGAAACTTATATTGATAATTTAGGCCGTATCCCTGATGCCAACCTGGCCACGGCTGACCTGGGTAGTATATGGTCAATGCTGGGCTCGCAGGATGCCATAAAAATGGCCGGTTGGTCAAAACAAGAAACCGAATCTGAGCAAACAGGCGTAATTATTGGCTCGGGCGGTGCAGGCCATGTGATATTAAGAAACGCTTGGCATAATTTTTTTGAATTAAAACGTAAAACCCGTATAGCCGGATCGCATACGGTGGACAGGGCCATGGTTTATCGGGATGCGGCTAACGTATCTTGCTTAATAAAAAACCGCGGTGTATGTGAATCTATTGGCTCAGCCTGCGCTACCGGCCTGGGCAATATTGGCTATGCTTACCGCCTTATAAAGTTTGGTTTACAGGATAGGGTAATAGCCGGCGGTGTTGAAGGCACATCGTTAGAAACTTTTATCGGTTTTGATGCGATGCAGGTACTTAGTAAAGGGTTTAGCGCAGCCGAAAGCTCCCGCCCTTTTGATACCAGCAGAAATGGTTTTGTATGTTCATTTGGCTGTGGTATTGTAGCGCTGGAAGATTTGGAAACCGCCAAAGCAAGAGGGGCAAATATTTTAGCGGTTATTGATGATTATTTTAATAATTCTGATGGTGATGGCAATATGTTTTTTCCGTCGTTTTCGGGTCAGAAAAGATTATGGAAAGGCTTATATGGCAATAGCCCAATTAAAGCCGATGTAGTTAAGGTACACGGCACCTCAACTCCCGTTGGCGACGCTATTGAGCTATTAAGCGTTGTTGATGTTATGGGCGAAGAAGGATACCATATATCGGCACCCAAATCACAGTTTGGGCATATGCTGGGGGCGGCCGGAGCTGTAGAGTTAATTACAGCTATTATGATGCTGCAAAACCAACAGGTATTGCCTTGCTTAAATTCTACCCAATTAAATCCCGAGTTAGAATCTTTTCAAAAAACACCACAGTGGGAGGGCCCGCAAAAACCGCTTGACCACTACAGGCATTTAATATCGCCGGATACCATCAATAAAGAAATTAACCGCATTGTTTGTTTAAACTATGGATTTGGCGGCACCAATAGTGCACTTTCCATTTCACGAAACAATTAAGCTTATGATTGACAATACAGGTAAAGTTGCCGTAATTTTTGGTGTCAGGAATGATAGCTCCATCGCTTACGATGTTGCGGTAAAACTTCACCGATCCGGGTGTAAAATAGCTTTAAGTTTTGTTGAAGATACCAAAGCCGATGTAATGCACCTGATGAATGACCTGGGCATCCATCAAAACCTGGCCATGCAAGTTGATGTACGTAATGAAGCGCAAATAACCGCTTTTTTGCAAATGGTTTTTAATGAACTGGGGACCATTGATTATATTTTGCATGGCGTGGCATTTGGCAACCAGCAGGTAATGTGTTACAGCCTGCCGGGCAGCAATACAACCGCTCCGTCCTACATCGATATCCCCTTTGAGGATCTGATGGATTCATTTAACATCAGTGCCTATTCGTTACTTAGAATTGCACGCGTGGCCGAGCCTTTGATGGCTACTAATGCATCCATACTAACGCTTACCTATAATGCTTCGCAAAGGGTGTTTCCGGGGTATGCAGGTATGTCTATAAATAAAGCCGCGTTAGAAAATATTATGCTTTACCTGGCGGAATATTTTAGGAATAAACAAATACGGGTAAACGCAATATCTGCAGGTTTGGTAATGACAACATCTGCAGGCGGTATAAATGGCGTGCGTAAACTACGTAAAATGACCAAAGCTACCGCACCTTTAGGAAATATTGATGCCGGCGATGTGGGCAATGCAGCATTATACTATTTTTCTGATCTGTCAAAAAAAGTAACCGGAAACATTCATTTTGTTGATGGCGGCTTTAATATAATGGGTATAGCTGTTGATGGAGAGTAAGCTATTAAAATTAACCGAGCAACTAACAAATGCCAAATTTGCCATTGGTAACGACTTGGTGCATATCCCTGATTTTAAAAATAGCCTGACAGATGAATTTAAAAAAAAGGTATATACTAACACAGAAATAGATTACTGCGAATTATTTGATGATGCTTTGTTAAGATATGCATCTACCTGGGCCGCTAAAGAGGCAGTTTATAAAGCTATAAAACAAATTTATACCTTAACTTTGCCTTTTAAAAAAATTGAGATCACCAGGAACAAAATAGCCGGGAAACCGGGTGTTACCATCGGCGATCCGAGATTTGAAGGTTTAAATATCAGCTTAACCATATCGCATGATGGTGCTTACGCATGGGCAATAGCAATGATTGAAATAAGGTAAAACAGCATGACCAGCCATTACTTTGAAAATGATTTTGTAAAACTGCATTACTATAAATTTGGTGCGGGGCCCAATTATATGTTATGCTTTCATGGCTTTGGCATGCATGGTAAACAATTTGCTTCCTTACAAGCCGCGCTTGGCCATAAATATACCTTTTGGGGGTTCGACCTCTTTTTTCATAAAGGCACCCAATTAACCGATGAAACTTTAGGTACCATAAAGCAAGGCCTGCAAAAACAACAGCTTATTGAGCTGGTAACGCAATTTTGTACCCATGAAAATATCGATCGCTTTTCTGTTATCAGTTACTCCATGGGCAGCCATTATGCCACCACAATTGTTGAAGGCATGCCACAGCGTATTGATGAATATATTGTTGCCGCGCCTTCATCTATAAAGCCGGGGCCATTAATTAAGTTTTTTGGTAAAAACAGGGCCGGGAACAAAATACTGGAAAAATTGATGCTAAGCGAAAAGGCATTAATTAACACCCTGCGTTTATTTACCTGGATAAAATTTATTGATAAAAAAGGGCGAGATATCTTATACAAAGAAATTGGCACACGTAATTTGCGGTTTGCCCTTTACGCCTGTTTTACCTATTTACGCTTTTTAGAGACCAATGAACAACATCTTATAAATTGCCTGCAGCAATATAACATACGCAGCATATTTATTTTTGGCGAGCGCGATAAGATGTATATGCCTAAAATTGGCGATGACTTTTTTGCAAAGCTCCCACAGGCTGAAAAAGTTGTATTAGATACCGACCACGAATTAATCAGGCCCGAGTTTGTATCCACTTTATCAAGGATGCTGTCATGATCATTAAAGCAAAACCCTTAAAGCCATTCTTTTTTAAACTGGGCGCTTTTATATTAAACCTGTTTGTTAAGGTACGTTACAATAAACAGGTAATCCATCCTATTGATATTAAGCCAGGGCGCTCCTATATTTTAATGTGCAACCATTTTAGCTTCGCAGATGGTTTCTTCGCTTTTTACTTAGCCAACAAATTGTTTTGGGGTAAAAATAAAATGCAAAGGTTTTATGCGATGTCGCTTAAAAAACAAATGCAAAAAAATAAATGGCTGCAATACACCGGTAGCTTTTCGGTTGACCCGGGCAAACGCTCCATACAGGAAAGCTTTGCCTATGCTGCCGAAGTATTATCAACTCCCGGTAATTTACTGCTCTTTTTCCCGCAAGGAAATTTAGAGAGCCACCATATCACCCATATTCATTTTGAGGATGGGTTAAAAGAAATTGTGCCGCTAATAAAGGGCCCGTGCCAGCTTATTTGGTGCAGTAACGTTATAGAATATTTTGAAAGCACCAAGCCATCCATACACTATAATATGATGGATTGCGGCACCAATGAAACTTTTGATTTTGACCAATTAAAAGCTAAGGTAAACACCTTTCATTTAAGCACACTTAATAAATACGTAAGGTTTACCAAACAACCTATTAGTTAGCCTTTATACGTTTTAGTCCGTCTTTCGCCTGATTATCAATACTGGTTTGGTACTCGTGGTTTCTCATTTTCAGGGCCAAATTGTAATGATCGGCTGCTTTTTTATAGTCCCTTTTTTGCTCATATATCATGCCCGAATACAACGCCGAGTTAGCCGCGTAATAATAAGTAGCGTTACTACCTATGCTAATAGCTTTTTGATAGTTTGCCAGTGCATCCACGTCTTTACCCAACTGGTCATATATCCTGCCCAGGCGGTAATACAATTCTATTTTATCACGGGGAATTTTTAGGTCATTAACTTCTTTCGACTTAAGCGATGCCAGCGCGTTGTTATAATACCCCCCGTCAAAATATAGGCGGGCCTTCAGCAAGTCAATATCCGGTTTGGCATCGTTGGCCTCTTTTAACGCTTGTTTGTCCTTTTCGTCGGTAGCCGCACCCTTTGTTTTCACCAATTTTAAATAGGTATTATACGCTGCTATATTATTGGTTAATAACGAATGATAGGCCAGCTTCTGGTAAGCATCTTTTATATAATTTACGCTCTCGGTCTCGTTAATATAATTTAATAAATAGCGGTTAGCGTCCGTATCCATACGGCACAATTTGGCAGTGCCCAGCCAATAGTTAATAGCCGCAAAATCCAGGTAATTAGCCCCGCGTGGCGCATCCATTAAAAATTTGATAGCCTCGTCATTATGCCCGGTTTTATAGGCTACATAGCCCTGCAAATACGCTTTCAACAAGCTCCTGTCGCTCATTTCATTGATGGATGCTATAAGCTTGTTATAATTGTTCTTGTTACGCAGTACATCAATATCGGCAAGGCTGATCAATAAAACAGCCTCATCATTATAATAATTGTATTTAGTGCCGGCTATCTGGCTTTTAAACCGTTCTAATTGTTTAAACCCTGCTGACATATCACCCTTGATGCCAAAAAAGCCTACAATACCTTTCAGGTTAGCCGGTATGGCACCAAATGCCAGCTCAACCCAGCCTAAACCCTTTTGGTTGGGCAAAAAATCTTTAAATTTTTCGTTGTTCTCTATCAGCAGCTTTTTACCCTTGTTCAGGTCAACAGCTGATGAAGTATAATCACCAAATTTGGCCTTAAGTATACCCCATTGTATATATACTTCGGCCTGTGCAAATAGATAGTAGGGCGAGTTTTTATCATTATCCCTTATCGCATCTATCCGGTCGCCTTTACGGTCCTTAAACCTTTCGTAATCGGCTTTATTGTCTGATGTAAGCAGGTACAGGTAATCCAAATAGTTATCCAGTAAAATAGATATCCCATTATTGGGGCTTTTAGCCTTTTCCTCCTGAATCATCCTCTTGGCATCCGGAAAACGCAACTCAAAAATAGCCTTATAAGCAGCTATCGAATTGGGATCCATTACAAACCCGGCTTTGGCAGGCATTCGAAAACCTAAACAGATCAATAGAAACAGAAAATACTTTAACCTCATTTTTTCAAAGGTAGGATTTTGCACTTTGTATGAAAACAAAGTTGGGTAAAAAGGATAGAACGGCTGTGCTTATTTGTTTTAGGATGGTACTTTTTGGCTTGATAAACTACCACAGGCGGAACGCTTGTGAGTAGCGGATAACACTTTTAGATAATCGATGCTATTTGCCAAAATTTTGGGGTAAATGACAAGATTTTTCAATACCTTGTATTACTAACCTGATCATAATGAAATATAAATTAATTGAAAACATCGACAATGGTGGATTTGGAATTGTTGATTTAGTAAAAGGCGAAGATGGAATTTTATATGCCAGAAAAACGTTTAATCTCGAGCAACATATGATTGACATGGGACTTGAGGAAAATGCCAAAAAAAGATTTAAACAAGAAGCAAAATTTCAATCCGAGATTAATCATTTAAATGTTGTTCCAGTACTCGAACTGTTTCTAGAGGAAGACCCCCCTTACTTTATTATGCCTTTAGCAGAAAGTTCGCTAGAAAAAGATGTAAGAAAAAAGACAATTGATTCTTCAAACTTTATGGATCCAATTCTTGATATCCTATCGGGTTTAGAAGAAATTCACTCGCTAGATATTTTCCATCATGACTTGAAACCTAGTAACGTTTTACGCTTTCAAAAAGAAGATGGAACAAACTTTTATGCCATTGGCGATTTTGGACTCATGAGTTTACAACAAAGAACGGGAGTTACAATATTAACAACTTTAGGAATGGGTAAAACTTCTGATTTTTACACTGCCCCTGAAATCGTTGTGCAATTACGCAATGCATCAGCTGCATCTGATATTTATTCTGTTGGGTGTATAATTCACGATTTTGTAGGGACAGGAAGTAGAGTTCCGAATAATGAAATAATTGAAAAAAGCGAATATGGCGAGATCCTTTCATTTTGCACAAAACGAGAACCAAGAAAAAGATTTAAAAGCATTGAATCTTTACGCGATGCTTTAGCTACAATTGACACCTCTGTCTTTGTTTCAACAACAGAAATAGGATTGAAAATTTCTGAATATTTAGATCGCGACCCTGTCGCTCTATCAGAATCTGAAGTTGAAGAAATTATAGAATATATAGAAGACGAAAGCGAGAGTTTAGCAGAAAGGAAAAATGCAATATTAAAGTTAGATTTTGGACACATAAAAATTATTAAAACATATTCGATAGTTAATCGATTTGGTAGTATGTATTGTGATTTTATTAAAGATCATAGTTTTCAATGGGGATCTTGTGATGCACTTGCATCAAGAATAAATATGCTTATTGACGAAGAAGGGTTAAGTTTGCAAACTGAAGGTATTATGGCTTTATTATATTTGGGAACTAGTCACAATCGTTGGTATGTAGAAAGAATGTTTGCCAACAAGGTTACTCACGACATGAATTCAAAATTAGCAACGCGCTTAAAAATGCAATTTATTCTTGAAGATGAAAGGATATGTGGTGCTTTTAGCCATCTTACCAGATCAATAGGATATTCTTATTCTTCTTTACATCCTGTTTTGCTTGCAAGTGTTAAAAAAATATGTAAACATTAATGGAAAAATTCGCTTACACTACCCCTGGCCCCAGAAAAAACAATGAAGATTATTATGCAATTGAGCATATTAACGAATCTGACGTTTTTTGTGTTGCGGATGGCGTTGGTGGCAATCTATGCGGTGAGTTTGCTTCAAAATTTAGTACTAATCGATTTATTTCTGAAGTGGCTTCAGCAGCAAATCCTAAGTTAAAAGTAATTTTACAGAACATTAATGAGGAATTAAAAGCTGAGGCCTTAAAGAAAAAAGAGTGTAAAGGGATGGCAACTACTTTTACTGCGATACTTGTTCAAAATAACTTTGTTCAATTAATCCATACTGGCGATTCTCGGTTATATTTATTGAGAGGTAATGGCTTGAAGCAATTAACGGAAGACCATACTGAAGTTAAAAGATTGTTAAAGGAAGGATTACTTACACCAGATACAGCTCAAAATTATACTCGAAAAAATGTACTCGATAGCGCATTGGGTGTTGATGGTGAATTGAAGACTACTTTTTTAAGTTTTAACACTAAAATTGGAGATCGTTTATTAATTTCTACCGACGGATTTCATGGCGTATTTTCAAAAACAGAATTAAGGGACATTTCCATTGTCAATCCCATCTTTGAATCTTTTTGCGATGTATTGGTTAGCAAACTCGAAAAAAAAATGTTAATTGATAACGCAACATTTATAAGTGTAGAGTTCGGCTTGGGTAATGGTCTCCCAATACGTTAATAGTTCTCCATCTAATGTGATTTATAATTAAATCCTTTAAATTTCTCATGTTACCCCACTACTATCGCAAGAATCTCACTTGAGGATAAACTTAAAAGGCCAAAAAACAATTGTTGCTTGGCCTTTTTGCAATCTTGATAAGGTTTAGGTTATTTTATTTAGTTGGTCAAGCCTTTGGCATACGATGATGTTACGCCGCTTTTTTGAAGTTTTATAATATCGTACGAGGTAAAATTTTTATACCCGGCATCGGCTATGCCTTTTATATAACTTCCGGTTACGCCGTTTTCCTGAAGTTTGATGATATCAAATGAGCTAAAGTTTTTATACCCCGCATCTCCTACGCCTTTCATATAGCTGCCGGTTACACCGCTTTCCTGAAGTTTGATAATATCATACGAAGTAAATTTATTAAACCCTGCATCGGCTATGCCTTTTATATAACTCGCGGTTACACCACTCTTGTTTAGCTGGATAATATCGTACGAGGTAAAATTCTTAAACCCCGCATCAGCTATACCTTTTGCATATCCCGCGGTTATACCGCTCTTGTTGAGTTTAATGATCTCATATGCAGTAAACTTCCTATTGTACCCGGCATCATTAATACCTTTTACATAATCGGCAGTTATACCACTATCCTGAAGCGTAACAATATCGTGGGATGTAAAATTTTTTTGGTCATTATTTAATGCGCTATTTAAATTTAATATACGAATAGCATTTCTTAATCTGTTTTGCCTAACTAAACTGCTGCCTACCAACCTATTTGAAGTAGCTGAATAATCATTTTTAACATTTACAATATCATCTTTTTTACCAAAGCCGCTTTTCAATGATTGGTTAGCTATTTTTTTAACTGTTTTAGTCTTTTTGGTGCTCACCACATTTTTATTGCTTAATACAACTTTGCTCTTTGTTTTTAAGGTATCGGGCGGCAATTGTTGGCTAATGTTGGCGCTTGCGGCAATGGGTTTATTCAACAGGCATATCATGCCTATAAATAATGGTGCCATTACAAAATACTTCCATACTATATGGATGTTTGATCGTCGTGAATTCATCATCATAATACGTTGTTTTAAAAGTGATTGGTTATAGTTGGTTGTTATGGTCATGGCATAATTAGGTACCGATACTCTTAACAGGTTTAACTGGTAATCGTGCTGCTTAACCTGGTATCTGTCAATCACCGTATGGTCGGTTAAAAACTCCAGGTTGTTTTCAATTTCTTTACGGTAAAACCAGGCCAAAGGGTTAAACCACTGGAACACTACCATTAACTCGGCAATGATGAGGTCGAGCGTGTGGTATTGCTGTACATGTACTTTCTCGTGTATCAATATCTGGTTGTAAGTATCCCAATCGTATTTGGCAGGGTTAATAAATATGTAGTTTCCAAATGAGCACGGCGCTTTATCATCATCAAGCTCCACAATGCGGTATTTACCATCATGAATTACCTGGCTTTTAGACACTTTATATAAAACAGATATCAGCTGGATCAATAAATTAACACCAAAAATGACAACTCCACACCAGTATATCCAAAAGCCCCACTTAACCATATTTTGCCTTGTAAAACTATTATCAACATTTGAGTTTGAGGATTCTACAATTTGAGGAGCCACCGCTTGCTGCTGCAATACGGGCGTGGTAACTTCTGAAACCCGCGGAGTTGCAGTTTCCTGGTAAATGTTAACCTCGGCGACCGGCTGTTCAATAACACTTTCTTTGATCAAAGAAAACTGTTGCGGAACGGGTACAAAAGGCAATATAAATGCCCCGACCAGGCAGGCCAGTAAAACAACCCGGTTTAGTGTGTGATAGGTTTCCTTTTTTAGCATCAGCTTATAAAACAATAAACTGATCATGATCAGCACTGCGACGTGTAAACTGTATGGTATCATTTTTTATTTTTTTTAATGATGTTTATGATATCGTTTAATTCCTGCTCATTTATCTTTTGCTCCTTAGCAAAAAAAGCCAGCATATTACTGTACGAATTATCAAAATACTGGCTCACAATATCCTTCATGGCATGTTGTTGATACTGTTCTTTAGATATGATGGGATAATATTGAAACATGTTTCCGAAGGTTTCATGACCTAAAAACCCTTTCTCTTCCAATATTTTCACCATGGTAGCTACCGAATTATAATGTGGCTTTGGTTCGGGCATTTCAGGAATTACTTCTTTAATAAAGGCTTTTTGTAACGTCCAAAACACTTGCATTATCTGTTCTTCTCTTTTTGCTAACTTTTGCATACTGTATATTTATAAATCAAACATACTACTAATTGATTAGTATTTATACTAATTGATTAGTATTTTTCATAAACAATTGATTTACAGTCAATAAATTTTATTTAAGTGCGCAATATAGTTGTGTAAATTGGCTAAATAGATGGTTGATGGATAACAAGTGCCCTAGCTTATATTCCTGGAAGGCGGGAGTATAATGCGGCGGTCTGCAATAGTTCTTAGCGTCAATAATTAAACCCTATCTCCGCAGGAGCGCTTACGGAGACAGGAAACATTACCTGATGTTGTGTAAATAAAACGTGGTATTAAACTAAATTTTACGAATTTAGATAAGCGTTAACGCTCAAGCCTAATTATAACCTATTAATACCTGTATGATGAAAACCGTTAAAAGCCTGTTTGTTTTTATTCTCCTGATAATTTCTGGTTTGGTGTTTGCGCAAAAGAAAACCAAAAGCACAACAGTAACGCCTTGCATGGATACCCTGCATCTTTTTACTGCGGCTAATGTGCCTGCTATGGCCCCCGAAGAAGAATTTGCGCCTTTGATCAATTCGACTGAAGAAACGCCGGCAAATTTACCGGGAAACGGTTTGGCCCAACACCCTATGCTATATATTGGCGAAAACAGCAACCGGATGTCGCTTATAAAAGATGGCAAAGTAATTTGGACCTATTCTACAGGCAAAGGACCCGAATATGATGATGTTTGGATGCTTTCTAACGGTAACATTCTCTTTTCGCGTATGAAATACCTGGCATTGATAACACCTGCTAAAAAAGTATTATGGCGCTATGATCTTAAAATACCCGAAGGTATGGACCATACCGAAGTACATACCTGCCAGCCCATTGGGTTAGATAAGGTGATGTTTGTGGTTAACGGGTTGCCGCCTAAATTGATGGTGATCAATATTAAAACGGGCAAAGTTGAGGTTGAGCATGAACTGCCTTACAAAAAACCCGAAGATCCACGAAGCATACACGGGCAATTCAGGCGCGCCCGGGTTACCGCGCAGGGAACGTACCTGGTTTCTTTTCTTGACCTTAACCAGGTTATAGAGTACGATAAAGATTTCAAGGAAATTTGGAAATACAATATTACATCGCCCTGGGCAGCGATCAGGCTAAAAAATGGCAACACGCTTATTACTGATGAAAAAGATTGGCTCACACGTGAAGTAAATGCTAAAGGCGAAACTATTTGGGAGTTTAACTGCAAAACAGACCTCCCTGCCGAATATCAACTCAAAGCCGCGCCACAAACCTGCACCCGATTGGCAAATGGCAATACCATTTTCACCTCGCGCGGCCAACAAGGCAAGGGCCCCCAACTCATTGAAGTAACCCCCGACAAAAAAGTAGTTTGGGTACTGCATGACTGGAAAACCGTAGGTGATGCCACCGCCGTACAAATATTAGATGATCCGGGCATCCCCGAAATACCGGGGCAATCTGAACATTAATACCGGCTACCGTAAGCCACGTTTATGTTCAAATAGCAAAAAATCCTGACGAATAAGTAGTTTCATTGTGTTTCATATTAAACACAAATACTTAACTAACCTATTTGAATATGCCATATATCCTTCAATGCTTTTTTAGCGGCATGATAGCCACACATCCCGTGCACCCCACCACCCGGAGGTGTAGATGATGAACAGATATACAATCCTTTAGCCGAAGTTTTATACGGTGATAAGCGCAGCACAGGGCGGGTGAAAAGTTGGGTAATATCTATAATGCCGCCATTAATATCTCCGCCAATATAGTTAGGGTTGTAATCTTGTATCTGCGCAGTATCCATAGTATGTCGGGCAAGTATACGCTCTTTAAAACCCGGGGCAAAGCGCTCCACCTGGTTTTCAATAATAGCAGTCATATCCTTTTTTGAGCCGTTAGGCACATGGCAATAGGCCCATGCAGTATGTTTGCCCTCAGGCACTCGTGTGTTGTCAAACAGGCTTTGCTGTGCCAGTAATACATAAGGTTTATCAGTATGCTGGCCGTTGGCTGATGCTTGTTCGCCGGCAACTATCTCTTCCAGCGTACCACCAATATGTACTGTTCCTGCTTTTCGGCAAGCCTCCGCAACAAACGGAACGGGGGCATCAAGCGCCCAATCAATTTTAAATACGCCATCGCCGTAACGATAACGCTCTAACTGCCACCTGTAAAGTGAGGAAAATTTATGTCCGGCTATTTGCAGCATTTGCTTTGGGGTAATATCAAACAAAATGGCATGCGTTGATGGAAGTTGCCGCAAACTGCTTATATAAGTGCCGGTTTGTATTTGACCGCCTAATGATTTAAAATAATTACCTAAAGCTGTTGCAATACTTTGCGATCCTCCTTTTGGTATAACCCAACCTCCACGGTGCCCATTGGCCATCAATACCAATGCAATTGCAGATGTAGCTACATTTGTTAATGGCTGTATAGAATGCGCTGCCATGCCAGCCAATAATCCTCGGGCCTCGGTAGTTTTAAACTTGCGTGCAAGCAGAGTTGATGGTTGTATCGCCGATAAACCAAACTCCATAAACTTTAATGGGTGTTTCGGAATAGACAAAGGTCCCAAAAGATCAGGAGCCAGGTCGGTCCAGTCGCGTACAATTGGGCCAATCAGGTTCAAATAATTTTGCTCATCTGCACCTAATGAACGCGCCGTTTCTTCAATCGAGCGGGTAAGGGCGGCAGCAGTTCCATTATCAAACGGATGAGCTGCATCTACTTCTGGATGTAGCCACTCCAAACCATGCTTAAGCAATGGTAATGTTTTAAAAAAAGGCGACCCGGCAGCCAGCGGGTGTATAGCGGAACATATATCGTGCTTAAAGCCAGGCAGGGTCAATTCTGCGGTACGCATCCCTCCACCTATGGTATCTTTACCTTCCAAAAGCAATACCTGTAGCCCCTGCTGTTGCATTAATATAGCTGCGGCAAGGCCATTTGGCCCCGAGCCAATTACTACGGCATCATAATCGCGTTTTTCCTGCGGCATCTATTTAAATAAAAAGTAAGCAACAACCAGTGTTACTATAATGTTGAAGCCTTGCGCTGTTAAAAACGCGTAAATAGGGCGGCGGCTTTCTTTATTGATCAGATCGCGGAAGTTAGTTTCCAATCCTATGCTGGTAAATGCCAACGCAAACCACAATCCCTGCAGATTCTTCAATGGACTTTTTACAGCTGCTGAAACATCGGCAGAAACAAAAAATGAGAATAAAAGCGATGCAGCCACAAAGCCAATTACAAACTTAGGGAAACGCTCCCATATAACACCAAGCGTGGGTTTGGTGTCGGCATCTTTGGCAGATGGATGATTGGTGTATGTCCAGTAAACTGATATAGCAAAAGCAGCAACACCCAATAAAACATTTTGCGAAAATTTAACAATGGAGCTTATTTTTAAAGCTGTCTCGCCCACCAAACTACCCGATGCTACAACCGCCCCCGTAGTGTCAATACTGCCGCCCAGCCAGGCACCGGTAACCTCTTGTGATAAACCAAGCAATTTGGCGATATAAGGCATAAATACCATCATAGGTACAGCAGTTATCAATACCAGCGAGATAACCAGTGATAGCTTCTTAGAGTCGCCTTTAATGGCGCCCGATGTTGCAATAGCTGCCGACACACCGCAGATAGATACCGCACTTGAAAGCATCATGGATAATTCCGGGTCGATCTTCAATTTCCGGCATAGCCAAAAGGAGAAATACCATACCGATATAACTACTACCAACGCCTGTATCAACCCTAGTGAGCCTGCTTTTAATATATCTGCGAATATGATAGATGTACCTAATAATACCAGGCCAATCTTCACATAAAACTCTGATGCCAGCGCATCCTTGAACCAAGTTGGAAGCTTAAAAAAGTTCCCTATTATTAAACCTATTCCTAAACTAAATATAACAGCTTCCAAGTTAAGCGCTTTCATCTGGCTGCTACCTGCAATAATAAGGGCAATGGTTGTTAATAAGTACACAGCAGGGAACATTTTTAAAACACCGTTTATTGATTTCCCGGTTAATGCGGCACCTAAAACTGCAATTACAATTACGTATACAAACTGCAGGGCTATTTTAGCCAGGTTTGATCCGGCAAGCATTTTGCCTGTAAGGTCGGAAGATGTGGCCCACCCGTACTCCGGGGCGGCTAATAAAACACCGCCTAAAGAAACTCCTATGATAATAAAACCTAATAATACAACTACCCAATCTTCGGGTAATAAACTTTTGCTCATGGTTTAACTGTTTAGTATGTAAATATAATATTTAAGGTATGTAACTGAGTTGCTTATTGCGGCCCTCCTTAAGCGGATAATGCTGATGCGCTCGATCCAGAACCACGTAAATGGAATCTTTAAACTCATTGGTGCCCCAAAGTATTACGCGGTCCTTAGTGGGCCTTTCATAATGGAGCACCTGTTTCTGGTCGCGGTTTGATCTGTTTTTATTTTGCAGATGCAGCACATGATTTACGGTATCGGCTTTATAATAATAATACTGCCTCCCTCCTAAGCCCGATAACTCCCAGGTAATGTTTAGGTCGCGGGTTTCTGATTTGCGTCGTTTTCTTTTTTTACCATCACCGAAGCGACGAACATCCCCACGGATATCAAAATGCCATTTACCATCGTAAACCTCGTCATTGCGCGGATAGCTCCCGGCGGCAAACATCTCTATTTGCTGCGGACGATCGTAAACTTTGAAACTAAGTGACGACCATTCTTCAAATGCAGCATCCTGCCAGCGCTTTTTGTCAAAAGGCGAATATGGCACTAATTGCCCGTTTAATTTAAACTCAGTTACGTTATAATAACCTTTTGAGCCTGCCAGTCCCGGTGTGTTTGGCAGCTTGTAAAAGTCGTTATGGCTGTAACCATAAACCTCCAGCGCAAAAAATAATATCACGTAAATGAAATTGAAAGTCCATTTTACAGCTAAGCGTGTATAGTTTTGCCAGCCTTTTTTAAATACGGGGTAATAATGTACTATGCGAGTATTAACTTGGTTTACGATCAGGTTCCAAACGCCCGGAATATCATACCATAAAACAAATAATGAAAGTAGTGCTAAACCCGCACTGGGCACTTGCTCTCCAATGTCATAAGCGTGGTTGGCTATGGCAATGTTGCCAAATACAATGAAAGTTATGGCAGCGCCTATTGCAGTTGTTCTGCGGAACAATAGTAAAAAGCCGCCTATAAATTCGGCAAAACCTAAAAAGAACTCGTAGCGTGCAGTTACGCCAATTGCTTCCCAATAAAGCCTTTTAGCAAAAAAGTCAATAAACTCGGTGTTGTATAACCCTTCATTACCCGCCGGCATCTGCATAATGAATATTTTCTTATATCCCCATGCAATGGCAGCATAGGCTACGCGGTACTTTACAATTGTCCTTACCCAATAATAAAGGTTGTTATAATCGCGCGCTTTTTTGTCGAGTGCTGCCCATACAGCCGCGCCGACAATGGCAAGCAGCAATACAAATGGCCAGTTTACATAACTCGGATATCCGAAGAAACCTCCCTCAGAAAAAATGTTTATGAACTGCGGGTTATAAAAAGCTATGGATTCGTTGATCTCGCGGTACGTAAGCTTCGAATAATCAATATCCCATAAAAACTTATAGAAGCCAAAATCGAGCGGTATTGCAAACAGCCCAAAAAATATGAACGATATCCGAAAAGCCTGCTTCTCGATATTTGTCCATGGGTTAAAGTCGTAAGCTTCGGTGTTTACGGTTTTCAATCTTGGTTTATGTATAACCTCATTTTCGGTAATTATTTCAGCCATGATGATGTGATTTAATGATATACTATTCAGGGTTGATAAACTAAAGCGTTACGACGGCCCTCATATAAAGGATATGTTTTTTCTTTTCTGTCCAACACAACATAAATGTTATTTTTATATTGATCAGTGCCTGATAAAACAATGCGGTTATCCGTTGGCCGTTCATATTTTAGGTGCAGTCGTTCTTTTGCATATTTTTTGTTTTTATTGTACAGTACCAGCGTTTTATTTATGGTATCTGCTTCATAATAGTAATGCCGCCTGCCACCACCCGTGCCTGCTGATTCATAAGTACGGTCTACATCCTTGAACTGCTTACCTCTACCTGCTTCCTGGTGGATATTAAAGGTGTTGAATACAGTGAACGATATGGTCGACCATTTCTCGAATGTCACATCCTGCCACCGTAATGAGTCTAATGGTGAATACGGAAGTGCCGTGCCGTTAACTTTAAATTCGGTAACGCTATATAAACCCCTTGAATTGGTTAACCCCGGCCGTGCCGGAACTTTGTACGAATCGTACTTGTAGTTATCGTAATGTAAATAAGCTGCAAACACGAAGAAAAATGCGAAAACAAATATTTTCAATCCATACCTAACGGCTTTTTCCCAGGGCTTGTTAAACGGGTAATGATAAATTTTGGGCGTAACATCCTTTTGCCTTACAAGCAGATCCCAAATTGATGGCAGGTAAGGCCATAAAACAAATGCACCGGTAAGCGCATAAAATGATGCTAGTACGTGTACCCCGCCATCATATACATGGTTAGATATAGCAATATTGCCTATCATGGCTATGGCTAATGCCGCGCCTAAAGCACGGGTACCCCTGAAAAGTAATAAACCCATTACCGCCAGCTCAGCAAAGCCTAAAAATGTTTCGTAAAGCGGTGTAAAACTTAGTTGTATCCAGTAAAGCTTTTGCGGCACAAAATCACCAAAGGGAGTATTCAATTGTGTTAACGCTAGGGGCGGCATTTGCGAGGGAAATATTTTTGAAAAAGTAAGTCCCTGCAGCCGGGTTATCATGGCGTACACTACGGCAATGGTTATGAAGTAATACAGCACCCGATAGTTGGTGCGCTTACGGTCAACCAAGGTCCATATTAAACCGCCTACAATGCCTACTAGCAGACTTATTCCCCAGTTAACATAGCTGCCCAATCCAAACTCGCCGCTTTCTGATTTAATGGTTGTAAATCTGTAGCCACTACCACCTAAGCCGCCCAGATCGCGTATATGGGGGTTGGACCAATCAATTTCAAACCACTGTAAAAAGTACTTCGGCTCAAACGGTACGGTAAGTATAAAAAAGAAGATAAAAGCGATACGGAAGGCTACTTTTTCATAGCCTTTCCATACTGTGCCCGGTGCTGTTGCACTTTTAGGCTTCGTCTCCGGCGACTGCACAGGTGTTTCTAAGGTATTTGTTGACATCGGCTTAAAGTTTAATAGGTTTCCTTCGTCCCTCAAACAACAGGTGCTTTTTGGTTATCCTGTTCAATTCTGCATAAACAGAATCCTTTTTCTCATTTACGCCTTTCACTATTATGGTTGAATCATTAACCTGGGTATAGTTCAATGTATACGTCTCGCCAAAATGATTCTTGTTTTTGTTTTGCAGGTTGATAGTTTTTGCAACCGTATCTGCCTTGTAAGCGTAATATCTACGGCCACCAACCCCTGCCGATTCAAAATTCCTGTCAATATCATTTTCATAATAGCCATCGCCGGTAGTGTTATCAAGCTTAATCGGTTTAGCTATTTTTATGCTGATGGTGGCCCATTTTTCAAAAATCACGTTTTGCCAGCGGTTACTATCTGTAGTACTATATGGAATAGTTTGCCCATTTAAACGGAACTCTTTTACGTTGTAAAATCCATAAGTACCCTTTAACCCAGACGTTTTAGGATATTTATAAGGTACCTCGGCATAATTAGCATACGTTGTAAATGCCAGCAATAACACAAAAACTACAAACACCGAACGAAGGGCTAACCTTGTCGTTTTAATATTTTTAGCAGAAAAAACAGGATCGAACCTGGCAGCTATGGTATACTTTTCCTGGAATAGCAAACTGTATAAACGCGGCACATCGTAAGCGAAAAGGAACAGGGCAATAACTACCAGGTATGCTGCATAAACCTGTTCACCTGCGTCATAACCTAAATTTGCCGCGAAAGCGTTGCCAGTAAAACCAAGTATAATGGCTGTTCCAAAAGTTGTAGTACGCCTTATAAATAATAGCGCACCTGCCAGTATTTCAATAAAACCCAAAAACATTTCGTAATACTGCGTAATGCCAAAAGTATGGTAGTATATTTTCCAGGGATGAAAATCGCCATAGTTGGTATGCAAATTACTTAATGACGGGTAGGGCATTTGTAATGGGAACAGCTTGATCAATCCGTAAGCTATAACACCAATTGCCAGTTTGTAACGTAAAATTACCCTAAGCCAGTAATGTAAGTTATCATAATCATCATTTTCTTTGCGAATAATACCCCAAGCCACCGATACTATCAAAGCAATAAGAGCGGCTATTAACCAATTAGCAAATCCTGTCGCACCAAAAAATACAGGTGCGTATTTTGACAGGCTAAACAACTGGTAAAAGTTTGGGTGCAGCCAGTTGATGTTAAATACTTGTTGGTAAAACTTCCAGTCAAGCGGGACCGTCTGGATAATAAAGTAAATGAAAAAGAACCGAAATATCGCTTTCTCATAGTCCTTCCATTGCGAAGGTTTTTTGTTTGAAACATTAAAAAAGCTCATACTATTAATTTTTAATAATGATTAATAAAGAGGGTTTTGATCAAGGTTTTCACGATCTAACTGTATTTGCGTTACCGGTATGGGGAACAAATATTCGTGCGCATCAACTTTGATATTAGGGTCGATGGCTTCCAGTACCACTTTTGCACGCCCTGTACGTGCCAAATCAAACCAACGGTGTGCCTCCCAGGCAAATTCTACCCTGCGTTCGTTTTCAATGGCTATCAAAATGTCGCCTTGTGTTACTGCGGTTGATGGTAATATCCCCGCTCGGTCGCGCACTTTGTTTAAATCGGCAAGCGCGCCCGTTACTGCCGATAGGTTATTTTGCTGCGCTCTTGCCTCGGCTCTTATCAGGTACATTTCGGCTATCCTGAATATGTAGGCCGGGTCGGTTGAGTTTTTGCGATAATATAAATTACCAAACCAAAGCGTGGTGCCTGATTGTACTACTTTGCCTATTAAGGCGCTTCTGCCGCCCGATACTGCAGGATCATTCAATAACTGCACAAATTTATCGGTAGGGGCATAGCGATACGTACCACCATTGGTTGGATGCTGCATTTGCTGCCTGATAGTACTTTGGTTGACCGCGCTAAACTCCAATTCAAATATTGATTCGCGTGTTGCCACTACATCATTGGCAAACCAGGCACTAAATGGTTTTACCAACTCATAATCATTTAAAGCTATTAGCTTAGATGCGTACTCTTCGGCTTTATCCCATTGCTGACGGTACAAATACAGTCGCGCTTTTAAAGCCCATACAGTACGTTTAGTGGCACGCACACGATTGACTACGTCTGGCAACAGGGCTTCAGCTTCGTTTAAGTCTTTTTCAACCTGGTCATAGGTTTGGGCCTGTGTACTGCGTTTTACTTTGGGTATGTTATCAATAGAGGTGGTAGGTGCTAATACAATTTGCGCGCCGCCCCAGGCACGGGCTATATCAAAGTAAGCCAATGCACGTATAAATTTTGCCTCGCCGATTATTTGGTTTTTTGCTGCATCGGTAAATGTAGGATCCTGTACGGCGGGCACACTGGTAATAACGTTATTTGCGCGATTTATGGTAAGATAAATGGCTACCCAGGCAGCGTTAAAGTTAGCATCGTCTGCGCGGAAATTAATGTTAACTAAATTAGCTGCCCCACCCGTTGTAAGGTTTTTAACATCGCCTGTAGGGAAAAATCCCAGCGTTACATAGTTTTCGCCATAGTAACCGCTTGAACCCAACTGACGGTATACACCGCGCAAAGCTGTTTGGCTTGATGTGGCATCAAATATGGGGTCGGCATCCGAAACGAAGTTGACAGGCGTTGGATCCAAATGCTTTTTGCATGACGATAACTCCGCTGTAGCGATGAATAGGATTAATGTATATTTTAAGATCTTCATGTCAGTAAAAATTAAAGTGTTAGGTTAAAGCCAAACTGAAATGCACGAGGTTGCGGTGGCACGCCATAGTCATAACCCTGTATGTTATCTTGTCCGATGTTTGATTCGGGATCAGCGCCTTTATAAGGAGTAAATAATAGTAAGTTACTACCACTGGCGAATACCCTAAGCTTCTGTATATGCAATTTGCTGGTTAAGCTGGTTGGGAAGGTATATCCCAAATTCAATGAACGCAGCCTTACAAATGAACCATCCTCTAAAAAGCGGCTGTTTTCTTGGCGCGAATAGTTAGCATCTGTTAAGCGTGGTACATCGGTAATTTGTCCCGGTGTGGTCCATCTGTCAAGTTGTGTAGCCAGCAATACACGGTTAGCATCAAGCGTACCGCCTGTTTCTCCCAGCATCCGGTTGTGGTTCCAAATTTTATTGCCGAAAGAGAAAGTGAAGAAGACATTCAGGTCGATATTTTTATAGCTAAAACTGTTGGTTAAGCCACCAAAAAACTTAGGCCAAATGCTGCCTATAATCTGCCTGTCATCGGCCGTTATTTTGCCATCTTTGTTTATGTCTTCAAAAACAGCATCACCGGTTTGCGGGTCAACATATAGTTGTTTGTACAGCCAGTAGGAGTATAGCGGTTTACCTTGTTGGATGCGTATCAGATCGCGGCCAGCAAAAGGAATATCCGCGTTTATTTTGTCAACATTATTAGTGTTTTGGCTAATGTTGAATTCTGTTCGCCAGGTAAAGTTGTCACTTTTTATGTTAAGCGTGTTTATAGCTAATTCAAAACCTTTATTGCTTATCTGCGCAAAGTTGTTAAAGTACGTGTTGTATCCGGAAATAGCCGGAAGCGGGATTTTTAAAAGCAGGTCGCTTGTTTTTTTGTTGTAATAGTTTAACTCAATATTTATACGGTTATCCAATAAACCCAAATCAATACCTGTACTAAACTGTGTAGTACGTTCCCATTTTAAGTTAGGATTAGCCAGTTGGTAAGGCGCAGTGCCCGGGTTTTCGGTGCTTCCCGCACCATCAGCGTAGCCATAACCACCTGTCCATAATCCCTGCGCTGCAAAATCATCAATTCCTTCCTGGTTACCTACGCTACCGTAGCTTGCACGCAGTTTTAGGTTGCTTATTGCCTTTATATCTTTAATAAATTTTTCCTCGCTTAAGCGCCATGAAACACCCACCCCCGGAAAGTAACCCCATTTTTTGGCAAACTTTGATGAACCATCGGCCCTGGCGGTTAATTCAACATAATACTTCTTTGCGTAATCATACCCAATCCTGGAGAAGTAAGACGAAAGCGCACTGCGCGAATTGCTTTGATAAGCTGTTTGTAATGCAGCGTCTTTAATTTGAGTATATGAGTCGTTAGGGAAATTGGTGCCCGTTGCACTCAAATTTTTAACATAAGTGCTTTGTAAGGTATTACCTACCAATACGGTTAAACTATGCTGTTTAATTTTGGTATTGTAAGTAAGGGTTTGCTCATTTATAAGTGTAGCTAATGCGGTTACACTTTCAGTACCCCTGCCTCCCGCATTACCTAAAATGGTATTTTTTTGCCAGTACTCATTCTCGTCATAGTTGTTATAATCAACAGAAACAGTTGAGCGGAATTTTAAATTTTTTAATATATCAACATCTACATAAGTACTCCCTATATAATGTAAACTGGTTGACCATAGGTTTACCTTGCTGGTTAACGTGGCAATATTATCAAAGTTTACCCATTTAAGCGGTGTACCTTTATCATCAAAAATTGGCAGATAGGTAGGTATGTTAAGCGAGGCCTGCAAAAGTGTTCCGTTACCACCATTGGCAGGGCGCGCCTGGTCACGGTAACTTCTGCTTAAAGTATTACTTGTACCAATACTTACACGGTCATTTATTTTATGATCTAGGTTTATCTTTAAGCTTTGTCTTTCAAACCCCATAGGTTTCCAAATAGACTCTTGTTTAGTGTACCCACCACCTAAATAAAACCTGGTTTTCTCTGACCCACCGCTTAAAGCGATATTATAATCACTCAGGTATGCGGTACGGTTTAAGTAACTCATCCTATCATAAGTAGGTTGCTCGCCCGGCAAGCCACGTCCAGCTACGCCGTTTATAATTACATTGGCGGGCCTAAAAGGTTCGGGTTTACCCATGTTACGGCTATATTCATTCACCAGTTCGGCATGTTGTGGACCGGTAGTAGTTTGCCAAACCTTATCAGCGGGCGCATTAGCAAATCCGCCTGTTGCATTAAATTCAATTTTAGTACGTTGTCCGTAGGTGCCTTTTTTTGTAGTAACTATTATAACACCATTAGCCCCACGCGAACCGTAAATGGCTATAGCCGACGCATCCTTTAATATCTCAATACTTTGAATATCGGCAGGGTTAATATCAGCCATTGGGGATGTTGCCCTATCCTGGGCAATACCCTGTAATGACTTACTATTTACAAACACGCCATCTATTACATAAAGGGGACTGTTGCTGGCATTTATTGATGTTGCGCCACGTACACGTATGTATAAGTCTGAACCCGGAACACCTATGTTAGAGTTGATCTGTACCCCGGATGCCTTGCCTTGTATCTGCGCATCAAATCCTGCTTCGGGGATAGTCCGGGTTGATGCCGGATCAATTTTGGTTACTGCGCTGACTAGGTCGCGCCGCTGCTGGGTGCCATAGCCTACAACAACCACATCATTTAACTGGCTATTCTGCTCTTTTAGCGCCACGTTTACAGGACTGCCATTAACAATAACTTCTTTAGTTTCGTAACCCACATAGGTTATCACTACCGTAAATGGTAGCTTTTGTGCGGTTATCAAAGCAAAATTGCCATTCAAGTCGGTTGCTGCACCATTAGTTACGCCTTTTATGCGCACTACCGCCCCAGCAAGGCCTTGCTTAGAAACAGAATCGATAATCGTACCTGTAATTCGCGAGTTACCGGGCGGTATTGCCTGGCCATAAGTTTTATTGGTGATAGCGAGGGCCATCAATAGCATTAATAAACCAACTGATAAAAGTGGCTTTTTGATACGGATAAATATTTCCATATTTAACGAGTTTTAGTTGATGATTCAATTCATTAATTAAGACTGGGAATGAGTATCAGTGAGTGATTGCCGTTACAGAACTGATATTTCATTTAACATAACCGGCGAGGCTTCCTTGCCGGTTTATTTTTATATTAATTTCAACACATATTTATTGGATTGTATAAGCTAATGTCATCACAGGATTAATGCCTATGGTGTTTCCGTTCAGAAAGGGGAGGAATTAGCAACAACACATCATGCTATCTATTAAAAAGATGCACATGACCTGATTTTTAAAGGTGATCTCAAAGCGAGACTTTTTGTTGATTGCCGTTGTTGTTTTCATGATGATGGAGCAAACATAACAACAATAATTTAAACTACAAAATCGGTAGACTAAGTATTTTAATTTATTAAACTATACGAAGAATAATACTTTAAAAGAATTAGTACCCCAAATAAAATAAAAAATCCTGCAAGTATTTGACTTACAGGATTGAATTTTATTTTAATGTGGTCCCGACGATACCATCACCTAAGCCAATCATTGAATTAAAATAAAACAAAAAAAAGCTTACTCAGCTTCATTTATACCCGAAATAAATTAAATGGAACAAATGTGGATAAGATGAGATCAAATAAAAGTGTACCCAAATTTGTATTCATCAATTAATATTGGGTACATTTAGCCATAAATTAAACAATGGCTGAGGTAAACTATTATCTAAGAGACAACGCTACCGAGAAGAAAACAGCGGTGATGATGTTTTTTTCTTTCAAGAACAATCGCTTTAAGATTGGCACTGTAGAACATATTGAACCTAAACATTGGGATGGGGCTAATCAAAGAGCCAAACAAACCAAGGCGTTTCCCAACCATCCTGAGTTTAATATGTCTTTGAGTAATAAGAAAAATGACGTGTTGGATATTTATCGTAAATTCTTAAACGATAACCATCAACAACAGCCAACGGTTACCCAGATAAAGGCTTTAATCAAAACAAAACTATTTCCAGATAAGTCGCCAATAAAAGTTGCGACTAACGACCTGCTGAGTTTTACCGAGCAGTTTATTAGTGATGCCGAAAGTGGAAAAAGGTTAAGCGAAAGAGGCATGCCTGTGCAACCTAATACTATTAAAATTTACCGAACCTTCAAAAGAAATCTTATTGATTTTAAAAGTGGTAAAAAATACGATTTGAGTTTTGAAAATATCACCCTACACTTTTTTGAAGATTTTAAAGATTACCTAACCACTGAAAAGAGGTATTCAACCAACACCCTATCGAAGCACATTAGGACTATCAAAACAATTGTTGCAGAAGCGTATGAATTGGGACTAACAAAGGTTCCATTTACGGGAAAACGCTACAAAGCTAAAACCGAGGAAACGGTGTCAGTATATTTAAACAAGTTCGAATTGCAAGCCATTATCGACCTTGATTTAGAAAATAACCCCCGCCTGGATAGAGTGCGTGATCTATTTATTGTTGGTGCTTGGACAGGTTTAAGATTTTCAGATTTTAGTAATATAAATCATAAAGATATTAAAGATGGTTTTATCGAAATTAAGACTCAAAAAACCAGAAAAAAAGTGATTGTCCCCATTCATCCATTTGTTGAACAAGTGATGAAAAAGTACGATGGGAGAACAGAAAATCGTTTGCCGCTACCTATCAGCAATCAGAAAATGAATGAGTATTTAAAAGAGGTAGCAAAAAAAGCAGATATAAACGAAATTATAACATTGCAATATACAAAGGCCGGTAAAGTCATTACTTCAAACGTTCCTAAATATAGTCTGATTTCGAGTCATACCGCAAGACGTTCATTCGCGACAAATATGTATTTAGATAGCTTTCCTACTATTAGTATAATGGCCATAACTGGTCATACTACAGAAAGCTCCTTCATGAAATATATAAGAGTAACTCCAAAAGAACATGCTGAAAAGTTAAAAAAGCATTGGAGTAGTGATACAATTTTAAAAGCTATATAATTAGAATATGCCTATGATAGAGGAGAGAGCAGAACCATTCATGATCCAGCGCATAGCATCATTAAATCGCGTACAACTACGTTTCGCAGATTACCAGGAAAAATATGAATTACTTCTAAGAGAAGAGCAGGAGTTTTCGGACATGTCGGAATATCAGTTCAATTTAATTGAAATCGAGGTTATGGATGATTTCCTTCATTATAAATCGTATTTAGATGAAGGACCAAATGGTATTGAAGATAGGAAAGTCAAAAATTTTATCGATACATATCATTTTTGTTTAGACTCACTGAAAGATGAAATTTTGCAAAATGGAACAAATATTGTGAATTCAGTTAAACGAAAGATTGACTTCGTAAAAACAAGGCAAGTTGAGCTTTTTAAAAATGGATATGTTACAGATTTTGAAACCACAAAAATTGTAGTTCAGCAAACTTTTGAACCAATCTCTCTCACGGACAAAATTAACATCAACGTGATTCCAACTTACTTTTACGAATTACTTAAGGATAATAAAATAAACAGCTCTAAAGCTAACCTAATTCGACTTCTTGCTTTTATACTACGAGATAAAAACGGAAGTCCGCTCAGTGAAAACACACTAAAAGATATATTCAACGATAGCAAACCAGAAGCTCGCTTTAAGAATTAATTGCCAATAATACCCCCTAAAACACCCCTTAGGGATTTATTTTTTCGCGTGCTTTTACCTTCTTGCACTCATAATTCTTAAAATATGAGTACAAAAGTAATTACGACTTATGATGATTCTGAATTCCGATCATTAATTGCAGCGTGTGTTCAACAAGTTGTAAAAGATGAATTAGCTACCCTCATACAGCGTCCAGATCAATCACAATTTCTTACGCGCCAGGAAACAGCACAGTTACTTTCCATTTCCTTGCCCACCTTACATGATTATACAAAAAGGGGAATAATCATCGCTAATCGATTAGGTAGTAAAGTCCGTTATCGAAGGAACGACGTTGAATCAGCATTAATTAAAATTAAAGTTGGAAATCGCTCCTAATCAATCGTTCGAATTCGTGTATGATTTTGTCAAAGTTGTGGAGTATTCGGAAGATGTCGCACGAAATCTTTTAGACAATCCTATGTTGAATTTTAAAGGGATTTATGATAGACGTACTGGAGAAGCAATAGAAAGTCATTTTACCGCAATGCACAGATTTTTAACAATAAATGTCATCAACACTTCTAGAATTGAGATCACTGGCAGTTTACACCAATATTGGAATGATTCAATATGCAACTACGACCAATTTAGTTTAAAAAATGTGACAAGCGCTATAAATGAGCTAAGAGACAGTTTAGGAATCAACCCACACAAAGCTAGACTGCATAATTTGGAATTCGGAGCAAATTTGATAACGCCATTTAATCCAGATTTAGTGATTAACAATCTTATTGCTTTTGGCGATCGCGCTTTAAATAAAATGGATATGTTCGGCAAGGGGAACGGAAGAAAAGTTAAGTTCCGTCAATACTCTTTTAAATGTTATAATAAAACTTTGCAGCACGACCTAACTGACAATATTTTTAGAATAGAATCTCATATAAATAAAATGGAAAATCTCAGGGACGAATACTTGTTTCTTGGTGACTTATCTAGCATCGACGTGTTCAACTATAACTTTGACCGACTAATTGATGATTACGAACAACTGATCATTACCGAAACCGTCTCTAAACTATCACGAGCAAACAACAAACTTTATGTAAGATGCAACAATCCTAGAGAATGGGAATTGATGGAGCCGAAAGAACGATTTGACAATAAGAGGCGATTCAATACTTTAATAAAAAAATATGGCAACCAAAGAATTAAAACCAATTTAGACCATTTGATTAACGCCACACGGAAGCAATTAATTTCTACATAATCTTTAGCTAAAATGGAATAATCTGACCCTTTACTTATACTGTCAATAGCTTCCATAGATTGATTACCGTCTATGGCATCGCAAAAATCAACATCCCACTATGAAAACAACTGAAAAACACCCCACCCGGTCAAGGAAAAAACGTTTATAAAACGGGTTAACCCCGGCCTCTTATTGGGGGTAATGCAAAACACCTTTATCGTGTGAATAAAATCACTCTTAGAAACCATAGTTATACTAAGTGTAATGCCTTAAAATGGTAAAAACATAGCATTACGGTCACAGCACGTGTGTATATATGAACAACAAAAACATAGAGAATAGTGCATTAGCCTTCATTCTCCTAAATAGCAGAAGGGTTAATTACGCGTTCCGTGCTCAACATGGGTTGAACAAGGGCGATCTTGAGTTGATTACATATGCTTTACGATACGGAATCTTCAATGCGTATCAAGCCGCCAATTTCTTCAAACATATGAATGTCCAACAACTTCGCAGAACAATTAAAAAACTGGTAGAAGCCTCGCTTTTAGAAATAATAAGAGTTGGCACAAAATACAAACCCGAGCTTTACGTATTAACAGAAAAAGGTGAAGACGTACTTATGAAATACTTCCAGTCGTGGAATTCCATCTAACGATTCCGTACAAATAGCGATCATATTGATGCTTCCACTAATTTGCTACGATGCGTCATTGGCTCATGGTATAGCTACATCGAGGTTAGTTCCAGATCCACCATTAAATGTTTTAATTGTTTGACCATTTGCTTGAATAGTTAATTTGCCTTGCCCATACATTTTACCTTGTGTAATAAAAGTAAAAGACCCTTTAATTTTATCGCCACTATTCATTATAGCTGTATATGTTTCATTGCTATTAGCATTGGAAACAGAGATTACATTGTACCCGTTTCCGTTTGTAAAGCTTATATTATAAGTAGTCAATTTAGAGTCGACTTCGGAAATCACAACCGATACTTTTGTAGTAGCAATTGTTTCCTTTTTACATGCCATAACTAAAGGCAATAAGCCTATCGTCATGAATAACTTGATTTTCTTCATTATAGTGGTAATTTGGTGACAAAAAAAGAGGCGTAACACACATCAACGCCGTCACCAGGCTTACCACAGCCCACTAAAGCAAATGACACGGTTACGCCTTAACAGCGTACCATAATCATTCGAAGCTTTAGTCGTTATATGTGGTAATTTGTGACGACAGCGAATGTTAGTACAATATTTTAAAGCACTAAGATAAGCAGATTTAGGCAATATTGAAACGAGAGTTATTTCCCGATGGGAAAATAAAGCGTATATCAAAAGACTTCATTGAAGCGCAGAACGGTAAAATATGGGTAGAGAGTGCTATTGGTGAAGGAAGCAAATTTAGTTTTAGTTTGCCGGTCACTCAAATTAGAGATAAAGTTGATATTTAGTCTAATATTTGGTTTTCAACCTCCAATTCTTTAATCATAATATCAATTTTTTGCGCATTAAATTCATACACTTTGTTTCGCCTCTCAATAAAAACTTTCAACATCTTCTCATTTTGTTCTTCTAAAAATTTTACGTCATAGTTTGGGAAAGAAAACTCTGAATTAGCTATAAAAGAAGATACAAACTTTGGGCCTCCATCTTTAATGAGAGCAAGACTCATTTTACCAAAAATGCCTAATAAATTGGCGTCACTTGTTAAAAAATAAGGTTTAAGGTTTCTGTTTAGCATTTCAAACAACCGGAAACTATTAGCTATATTTTTTCCATGAAAAATATCCCAACTTGTACCATAGAGTTTTTTTTTAACATCACTTCCTTTATTGTCTAAACCAATCATCTTCCAAAAGGTGGTATTACCACCAAAAATATTCAGGGCTAGTTGATATTCGGTTCCTCTGATAATATCAAGTTCGCTTATCATCCAGTCCATAAACGCATTGATGTTCTTTACAGCTGCTGATCTAGTATGATTTATTCGAGCCAGGCTTCTTATTTTTAATAAAGAACAATAGGTGTTTTTCAGTTGTGGTTCTAACGCTGGGTAAATATTAGGTAGGTCCCCTAATTGTTTAAATATGAGGTAATCTCTTTCATAGTTGTAAGAAAAACTTTTAAAATACCTTAATGGTAATTGTTCGAAAAAATCTATCCTATTTTTGAAATCAGCAAATTTAACTCTGTCAATTTGTTCATTCTTTGTACAAAGTTCAATCAATCCAAAAAGAGGTGTAATACCTATTTCGTGAGAATGCAAATATTCCTTCAACTGTAAGATGCGATTTAAGTTTACCCCAGTTGCTTTTTTACCGTAATCAACCACTTTAATAATATGTAAACAAACACAACTATCCAGAAATATTTTCGGCTCTAAGTGACGGTCTAAAAATGTTTGTATTTCTGCCTGATTAGGCAAATGAGTCTCACCTTGTTCTGAAAAGCAGCTATACATTAATTTTACAATGTAGATTATAAATATATCCCTCTAGCATAATGTCTTTCCAAAACTAACAAAATATTTACCCGGTAAGAATGGCTTCTTATACTATTGTTTTAATCTCTATATTTGATAGAAAAACCTAACTTTACCTTACATGAGTAACATCAGATCTATTAATGAAGCTTCGGCCAGCGTAACGAGGGAGGCATACCGCATTCCTAGTCCGGAAGAGGCGGACTTGACTATTTGTCGAGAAATCGATCTGTTAACACGTGAGAACCATCACATTTGGAGTTCTCCGGATCATGATCGGAGCCAATATGTTCACAGTTTTTTCCAATACCCGGCGATGATGGTGCCCATTGTACAGAAACGCATTATTGAAATAATTGTAAACGCTAAGGGTGACGCCACTAATATGCTGGATAGCTTTATGGGTTCCGGGACTTCTCTTGTGGCCGGTATGCAAATGGGGCTGAATTGTTATGGTCAGGATATTAATCCATTGGCGGTATTGGTTTCTAAAACGCGTACAGGGCCTTTCTATTTCAAGGCTATTGAAGATCGCAAGCAAACCTTGTTTAATCGTATAGAACTTGATGATGATACTGTCATTGAAGCAAGCTTTAAGGGCTTATATAAGTGGTTCACCCCTGTAGTAGCTGCTGAACTTTCTAAAATAGTTCGCGCAATTCGTGCTGAAAGCAACCAGGTAATCCGACGCTTTTATTGGGTAATTTTAGCGGAAACAATTCGGCTCACTTCGAATGATCGTACCTCCACTTTTAAATTGCATGCCCGCCCAATAATTGAGACGGCTTCGCGTATGGTGTCTGCGATTGATGTTTTCAAGAAACATTTTGCTAACAGCCTTGACGATTTGCGTGAACATGCTTTGCAGTTAGAAAAAGCCGACAGATTGCTTAAAGGAGCTTATATTGGGCAGGTCAGTTTAAATCTATTAAGTAGTAAAGATCATATAGCCACTGCAAATAATAAAGATGGCTTTTTTGATCTGCACGTCACATCGCCACCTTATGGGGATAATAAAACTACAGTAACATATGGCCAATTCTCCTATTTGCCCCTACAATGGATTGATTTACAAGATATTGACGAGCGCGCAAATAATACCTTTTTAGCCACCACTTCACAAATAGATACTTTTGGCTTAGGCGGTGTAATTAGGCAGCTTACCCCTGAAGAATTACAACTATTATTTGATGCCTCACCACGTTTCAAAGAAATTCATCAACAGATATATGAAATTGACCCCAAAAGAGCGCGGAAAGTTTCTGCATTCTTTTATGATATTTATCACACTATTAAAAATATTCACGTAGCAATGAAAATTAATGGCTATCAGGTATGGACAGTAGGCAATCGTACTGTAGCTGGTGTTAATATACCCAACAACGTCATTATGACGGATTTTATCCTTAGCCAGGGTGCTTTGCTTATAAAAACAATTAATCGGGAAATCTTGAACCGACGTATGGCCAGCCGAAATAACCAGGCTAATCTAATGACCTTTGAAGATATTTTAATATTTAGAAAAATTGGGTAAACAACATTCTCCTGTCTTCCGTATCAGCGCAGCCGTTGTTAAACAACTAGGCGAAGAGTTGGTCTCTGACGAACTAACAGCCATTATGGAGCTCGTTAAAAATTCCTACGATGCGGACGCCGACTGGGTAAAGATCACTATTAATACGACAAGTCCTTTAAACGATCCTGACCTAAAATTCAAAGGTCAGCCAGGGTATATCATCATCGAAGACAACGGGACCGGGATGGACGATGATGATATCATTGACAAGTGGCTATTTATTTCTGTTTCTCATAAACGGGAAATGAAGCTTAAAGGCGAAACAACCAATAAGGAACGCACTCCACTGGGAGATAAGGGATTGGGCAGATTAAGCACTCAACGCCTAGGCAATATTTTAGAAATGTTCACTGGCATCAGTGGAGCGACCCAGCAGCACCATGTGGCCTTTGACTGGCGTAATTTCGCCGAGAACAGTGCTTTGGACACAGTGGAGACAAATTACGAAGAGCTGACCAAAGCGCCCACCAAAAAAGGCACTAAACTGATCATTACGGACCTGCGGGATGCCAAAATCTGGGCAAGTGAAGACGGTAACAAATTCCGCGGTCAGCTCTCTAAGCTGATCTTCCCCTTCAAGGAGAACCGGCCTTTTGATATTTTTCTTAATATTGATGGCCAGGATAATGATCTCGACGAAATCAATGAAAACCTTCGCACTCTGGCTATTAGCCGCTATAAATTTGATTTTGACGGCAGTCGGTTGCACCTTAGCGGTGTAATGAAATTAGCCAAATTACAAGGCAATAGTCCAGATAAGAAGGAGCTTTATTATCAGTTGATTCATAAAGACCGAGGTGAGAATTTCTTTACTTATCTAACCGATGGTAAAGCGAATAAAAAGCACGCCGTTCCGAACCTTCGATATATCGGTGAACAGGGGGAATTCTTTCGATTTGAGCGTATGTTTAATGTCCCGGAAGACGTTTCATTGGAACATTTGAACGCTCCGCTTCTAGAGCACCCTATAGCCGCAAACCCAGGTGCTTTCTTTGGAGAAATAGATGAATTTAACCTAACCGGAACCGAGGAGGTCGGCTCAGCCTTTGATAAGCTTTCCGACTATAAGGCACTGGTTAAAAACCAGATCGGCGTGCGCATTTTTCGCGACGGATTTGGCATCAAGCCGTATGGCATGGAAGACAATGACTGGTTGAAGCTTTCAAAGAGTCAGACCTCTGGCGGCTCTTTTTACTTATTACGTCCTGAAAACGTGATTGGTTTTGTGTCGATCACTGCCAATGAAAATAAAAACCTGACCGAGTTGACCAATCGCGAAGGCTTCATCGATACGGCTTATTCCCGGAATTTTTTTAAACTAATCGATTTGGCGGTAGGCGAAATCAACAGTGTATTAGGCCGTACGCGCCGGAGTTACGATGATTTTAAGGGTATAGAAGGCGCGGCTAAAGGAGAGATAAAGTCATTCGCGGATACTAAAAAGCGTTTGGTAGAAACAGCTAAACAATCTGAAGCCATAGAGAAGGAAACCCAGAAAGTATTTAGAGACATCCAAACAGCTTCAACGGAAGTAACTAAGGCTGTGCAGCAGATCAAAAGCCAGCCGCTATTTGCAACCGCTGACGAAAATAAAGCGTTGAATGTGTTAGAAACAGTAGAAGGGCTCCTCAAAAACGCAAACCAGATATTTGAAAAGATCACTGCTATCTTAACAAATGCAAGAAAACTTGAGCATGATGCCAATTACTTGGAACCGCGTATCAATGAGTTGGAAAACCAGATCGTCCAATTCTCGGAATTGGCTGGCTTAGGCATAACAGCAGAAGCGTTCACGCATGAATTATACAATATTATCGACCGGATCGGTGTGCAGACCGATCAAGTGATAAAGCGCGTCAAAAGCGAATCTGGCGGCAACCCCACCTTTTTTGTTTATGCCGAGCACGTAAAAAGCTTTATCCAGGCGGTCCGCCGTCAATTGAATCACCTCGCACCTTCATTACGGTTCAACAGGGAAACGAAACAGGAGATCAGCTTAGCTTCTTTTAGCGCTGAACTGAAAGAATATTATGAAGCTCGATCCGGTGGAAAAATAAAGGTTACTCCGGTCATCCGCAATGACTTTACAATCAATGTCAACAAAGGTAAGTTAACACAGATTACAGATAATGTCATTTTAAACGCCGAGTACTGGCTGAATGAAAGGACAGGCAGCGATAATGGTTTCCTGCCGGAGATTACCCTAGAGGTGAATAAGCCATATTTATCGGTATTTGATAATGGATTCGGCGTGTCCCCGGTAGTAGAAAGCGGGTTGTTCCAGCCTTTTGTAACTACAAAACCTAAAGGGACAGGGCGTGGTCTAGGCCTCTTCATTGTTGAACAGCTGTTGGATTCCGTAGGCGGAAATATTGCCCTGCTGCATCAGAAAAACGAACACGAAAGACGTTATATATTTCAAATTGACCTGGAACCTCTCCTAATATCCTGAACCATGGCCGAACCTGAATCACAACCACACCAACCTAAAGCAAACCAATTAAAGACCTCAAAGTCGCAGCCTAAAAAAGGGGCTAGCAAGCCTACAGATAAGGCTAAGGCCACAATCACAGTGGAAGGCGAGCCTGAGTCTGTTATTGTTCTGAGAGCGCTTGCCAGACCTGAAACAGCTAAAGAAGAAGAGGGGGACGTTATAGATGAAGACTTAATAGAATGTATCCATGAAGTCTTAGCCAGCTTGCAAATCAACCATGTTTATTTTATTGATGATGCGGTGAATCAGAAAACCGATCAGGAAACCTTTATTGGTCTTGTGGAGAGTGTATTAGCGGCTGGAAAAATAGAAGAATTGCGCACTATCCCTATTCAAAATGCAATCAATTTCCATGTAGAGGAAGAAGTTCTGTCAGCGCATATCCGCCAGGTTTGGGAGACAGTGTCCCTTAAAAAGCAGGGCAACTATTTTGCCAGAGTGTACGCGATTGCGGGTAATCCGGAAGCCATTAATGACATTAACGTATCCAATGATCTCAAAAATTTCTTTAAAGACGGTATTTTAACCTGCCTACCTCCCGATGAATGGGATGAGCAACGAGACGCAGTGCTTGCGGCTATACCGGAAGGCAACCGCATTCTATTGCTGTTTGACCAGGACTTAAAACTAGCCGGTGGGCGTTTTGTCGACGATAATATCTGTGGAGAGGACCTAATCCTGGAGACCAAGCAATTAGGGGTAGCCGATCGGGTAATCTTGACCTTATTTACCCATACCGTTCCCGACCATGCTGCAGAACTTCCGGAGCGGCAGCGTATCTGCCGTGCGACTGGCGGCCTAAGTGAAGAAGATTTTTTTGTTTTGACCAAAAAAAGGCTGGACAAGCAGGATGAGTTTACGGATGGCGTAAAAAAAGCCTGTCTCAATACCTATTGTGAGCAGATTAAGAGTAATACTCTAGCAATTGTTGGAGAAGCGCAGAACCGGACCGTTGACCGAATCAAAGCCTTCGATACCTATGAGTTCGACCAGGCGGTTTTCAAAAGTTCTTTTACAGAAGGAGTCTGGGAACCGGAAACATTGTTGCGGATTACGGATACTATTTTTAAAGATGAAGTCCACAGGCTCATGCTGAATCAGGAATATGTAACTAGGACCAATGATATCATTACTGCTGCTAAAAAAATATCTAGTATTACAGTAAAGCTTCAGAATGTGAAGGCAGATCACACCGAAAAATTTAAGATCCGTCATCAAGAGCTTTACGAATCTCCGGAATTATTAAATCCGCTACGGCGGCCAATTGATAACGGCGATATGTTTAAAATCACCGAGGGTGCTCGCAAAAATAAGCGCTATATTCTTATTGCACAAGAGTGTGACCTCATGGTTAGAAGCGAGGGAGATAAACGAGGGAAGCGTGGGGCTAACATGGCGGTACTCGCAGGAATAGAGGTGCTTTCAAAAGATAAAATGTTAAACGAGCAGATCACCGCTTACCAAAAACAGATTGATAAAAAGAAATTTGGGAATCATTTTTTTGCTGATCGTTACCAGTTAAATTATTTTGAATTGGGAACTGATAAAGTCGGAATAGTTGATTTCAAAGATACTTTACTGGTCGATTTAAATATCTTAGACCTCGCAGTATTCGATTTAACCGGAAGCGCGATGTTAGACCTGACGAATCCAAATTATAGCGCTTCCTATCACAATGCAGCTTGGCAATCCCGTTATGAGCTCATTTCTGAAGAGTATACTAGAATTGCGGACGCACTTGACTTAAATTATGTAGCGCTGGATGCCGTTGCAGATGAAGGGCGTGGAAAATCTCTAAAAACAATGATCAACCGAGTTTTCAGTTTTATCAACCCTGCCGGAATTATAATGAATTATGATAATCGAAAGTTTGACTTCGGTGTAGAACGTACTGGCCGTTTGCGGTTACCGAAATCTAAACATTTGTTAGATCGTTATTATTTGCACCTTTCGCGTTTTGCTGAGCAACACGATTTTGCTGAAGACTCGAAATCTTAAATTAGCATATATGAAAAATATAGAAGCGCTAGACCTAAAAGACCTTAAGTTTATTAAGGAATCTCTTGAGTATACAAGATTGAAATTCGAAGAATATGAAACGTATCCTTCATATGAATATAAACAAAAGCGAATCCAGGAAGCTAAGAACTTACTAAAGAAGGTGTCTGATATTATAAATCAACATTCGGGATCTACAAAACCCCGCTTAGATCAATGTTACTTTAAAGAACGCCTTTACATTAGAAAATAGCTCGTGTCTATGATTAAAGAACAAATGTTTGATCGATTAGCTATAATAGTGATCGGTAATTCTAACTCTGGAAAAACTAGCACTCTAAAGGAATATGTAGAGTATTACAAAAACGATGGTATTATAACGTTTAGAAAGGGATGGCGACATGGCTTGTCCCCATATAAGCCCAAGTTTTATACCGTTAAAATATCGGCATACGTATTGCCTAAATCTCCTAGCGAGGATATTCCACTACATGAAAGCATTGAGCCCCTTGAATGGTATCCTGATGTTTTGTTGCTACCTGAGCAACCCAATGGAAAAGAATTTGTCAATACCATCAATTATTTGAGATTACACCGATACCATATCAAGCAGTTTATACTCTCAGATATCGTTGGAATAGGTACTTGGGATAGATGGACAAAACCCGGGGAGGAAACTACTAGACTTTTGTATAGACGCGAAGAAATTGCCGACTATATCAGAAATTTTATTAACAGTAGAATTTGATTGTATTTCGGTACTTGGTCCGTTCATGGTTATATCTTTTAAACTTTAAACTGTACTCAAGTTTGTACCCAATAAAAAAGCAAGCCATTTAACTACGTGATAGTCAGTAGGCTTGCCTTATTTAATGTGGTCCCGACGAGAATCGAACTCATATCTAGAGTTTAGGAAACTCCTATTCTATCCGTTGAACTACGGGACCTTAATGATCTGCAAATGTGCTGATGTGCAAATGTGCGAATTATCAATGACTATATAAAGTAGAAATTGCCCTCATACTATCTTATTACTGACCCGTTGGTAAAACCCTCAACCGGTGCTACAAATGTTAGCTTGCCATCCTGGTTCTCGGCCATCAAGATCATCCCTTGTGAGAGGATACCTTTTATCTCACGAGGCTCCAGATTAACCAGTATGCTCACCTTTTGGCCAATAATGGCTTCAGGTTCAAAATACTCCGCAATACCCGATACTACGGTGCGCTGGTCAATACCGGTATCAATGGTCAGCTTTAACAGCTTTTTGGTTTTAGCCACCTTTTCGGCAGTTAAAATAGTACCGGTGCGTATATCCATGGTAGCAAAAGATTCATAATTGATGTTCTCTTTTGCTGGTGCAATTTCAGGTTGGTTGGCTGTTTCCACAGTTTGTTTTTTGTTATGTAGTTTTTGCACTTGAAAATCAATAACATCGTCCTCTACCTTTTCAAATAATAAAGCCGGGGCGTTTAGCTGGTGCCCGTTTGCAAATACTAAATCACTATCAAAGGCCACAGTATCCGGCAAGTTTAACATACCGAATATTTTTTTGGCGGTACTCGGTAAAAATGGCTGCAAACAAGTAGCCAAATGTCCAATAATAAACAGGCAATTATGCAAAGCTTCTTTAGCCCCTGCAGGATTGGTTTTAATACTTTTCCAAGGCTCTTTATCGGTAAGATATTTATTACCTAAACGGGCAATATCCATTACGCTTTGCAGCGCTTGCCTAAAGCGGTAAGCTTCAAGGTTAACCTCAATACTATCATATGATGCGCCAATCTCCTTACCAAGGGTGGCATCAGTAAGCTTTATACCTGCTTCGGCTTCAACCTTGCCTTCATAAAACTTGTGCATCAGTATCATTACCCGGTTTACAAAGTTACCTAATATGGCTACCAGCTCGTTATTAACCCGAGCCTGGTAATCTTTCCAGGTAAATTCGCTATCGCTGGTTTCAGGTAATATGGATGTTAATACATAACGTAACTCATCCTGCTTGCCAGGAAACTCCACCAGATATTCATGCAGCCAAACGGCATGATTACGTGAGGTCGATAACTTATCCCCCTCCAGGTTTAAAAACTCGTTAGCGGGCACATTTTGCGGCAATACGTACTCGCCATGTGCATGTAGTATTGATGGGAATATTATGCAATGAAAAACAATATTATCCTTTCCTATAAAATGTATCAGGCAGGTATCATCAGCCTCATTGGCCTGTTTTTTCCAATATAGTTTCCAGTCCTTCCCGTTATCAATGGCCCATTGTTTAGTGGCAGATATATAGCCTATAGGCGCATCCATCCACACATATAATTTTTTGCCTTTGGCTTCTTCTAAAGGCACATCAATTCCCCAATCTAAATCGCGGGTCATGGAGCGTGGCTGCAAACCTGATTTTAGCCATGATTTACATTGGCCCAAAACGTTTACTTTCCATTCACCATCCTTCTCGTCTATCCATTTTTCCAGCCATGGCTGATATTTATCTAAAGGCAGATACCAATGCTTGGTGGGCCTTAAAACAGGTGGTTTACCGCTTAATGTTGATATAGGATTGATCAGGTCGGTAGGGTTTAATGATGTACCGCATTTTTCGCATTGGTCGCCATAAGCATTATCATTATGGCAATTAGGGCAGGTACCTACAATATATCTATCCGCTAAAAATTGGTTAAAGTCCTCATCATAGTACTGTTCAGACATTTGCTCCACAAATTCGTCCTTTTCATACAGGTTTAAAAAGAACTCTTGTGACAGATCATGGTGAATAGCCGACGAAGTACGGTGATAAATATCAAAGGCAATACCAAACTCTTCAAAACTTTGTTTGATCTGGTTATGATATTTATCAATTATGGCCTGTGGCGTAGTACCTTCTTTTTTTGCTTTTATGGTGATAGCCGCTCCGTGCTCATCTGAACCACAGATGTAAATAACATCCTTTTTTTTAAGGCGGAGGTAGCGCACAAAAATATCAGCAGGTATATAAGCGCCGGCTAAATGACCTATATGCAGCGGACCATTGGCATAAGGCAATGCAGATGTAATGGTATATCTTTTATAATTATCGAGTTGTGACATATTGAATGGGCAAAGATAAGTTATTTGGGTATAAAGTCGGGAAGTATGAAAGACGGAAAGTCCGAAAGTTTTTTTAATATTGGATATGCATAAATCAGCGACATCTGCCCAAGCCCCGCCTTACCTGAAAAAGGGAGATAAAGTTGCTATAACTTGTCCGGCAAAAAAATTACCGTCACCCATGACAGATGCGGTTAAGCTATTGCAATCATGGGACCTTGAAGTAGTTTTAGGGGATACATTAAACGCATCATATCACCAGTTTGCCGGGGATGATGAGTTACGCGCAAAAGATCTGCAACGGTTTATTGATGATGATAGCATTAAAGCCATATTTGCCGCCCGTGGGGGTTATGGTACCATGCGCATAATTGACCAGGTAGATTTTAGTGGTTTTGCTGCCAACCCCAAATGGATAATTGGTTTTAGCGATATTACAGTACTGCATACGCACCTATATAGTAATTATAATATACAGAGCATACACGGGCAAATGCCTATTAATATCCCGGATGCATCTATAAAATCATTAGAAACATTACGTAAAGCCCTTTTTGGCAAAGAATTGACTTATCACGTTAAAGCCAATCCCTTAAATCGTACCGGGGAAGAGAATGGTGTTTTAATAGGTGGCAATTTGAGTTTGTTGGTAGCCATATCAGGATCAGCATCCGATATTGATTATAGCGGAAAGGTTTTATTTATTGAAGATGTTGGAGAATACTTATATGCTATTGATAGATTAATAAGAACTCTGGACAGGGCAGGCAAATTAAATAATCTGGCCGGCTTAGTAATAGGAGGGTTTACCAGTGTAAAAGATAATGATATACCTTTTGGACAAACTGTCCCTGAAATAATTATGGAAGTAGTTAAAAAATACAATTACCCAGTTTGCTTTGATTTCCCCGCAGGGCATATACCTGATAACCGAAGTTTAATATTTGGCAGATTTGTCTCACTTTCTGTTGATGCCCGGCAAAGCATTATGAAATACTTTTAACCAAAAAAGCCGCCCAAATGGGCGGCTTTTTCATTCTTATCAAATAAACAATCTATTGTGTAATATTTAAAGTAAATTTTTGATCGGCTGCAATATTGTTTGCACCAATTGTTAATTTGGTACCATCGGCCGTAGTTGCGCTTACTAAAGTTACTGTAGCTGTAGCAGTTGTAGCTGGCGCAACTATTGTATTTGCGGGCACTACAAATGAACCATTACCAGTAACAGCATCTCTTGCTATGGTAGCGGTTTGATTAACTAACGTAATCGCACCTGATACCGAATAAACAACAGTTACCGGTTGTTGTAAAGCCGTACGAAGAGTGAATGCAAAAGTAGCTGTAGCACCTTGCTTCACAGTAAGGGCGGTTGTCCTAATAGTAATATACGGCGGCAACGAATTTGAAAAATCATAATTGTCACCCGGCGAATATGCCTTTTTGCATGATTGAAAGGCCACTAATGGCATCAATAAGCATATATATATTAATTTCTTCATGTTTTTATATATTATAAGTCAAACCACATTTTTGTATAATACGGAATTTTTGTTTTAGGAGCATTTGGATTATTGTTAATCTCATTAGTTATAGGGTATTCATATCTTCTAAATAATCCATCACCAGGTGCGCCAATAGGTATCGTTAAAGCAGGAACCTCATGTCCATCATTAGTAGGGCCTGACCTTCTCCATTGTGTAAATGCATCAATACCCCTATCTGTTAAATCAACCCAATGATGGTAGTTAATTTGATCAAGTGCTGTAAAATTATTAGCAGTTGTTACTGTTGGCATAGTAGACAGGTCTGTTAATGTTGCGGCATATGTTGTTGCAGTATTAGCCGGAACGCCATAAAATTTACAAGATTCAGCTACTGCCTGTTTGTATAAGGTATTGGCCAAGACTAAATTTTGGGGTACACCTAACCCTCTGGCATATATTTCTGCTTCATAAAATAATTCGTCCTGGTAATTAAAAACCGTTTCTGGCTGAGTTGCTGTTTGTAATGAAGTGGAAACACGTGGATTAACATCATCATCGCCATCTGCACCTTGTTCTAACCCAATATAATGAGTTTGACCAGCTGGCAGATCGAATAACTTTGGCAAACGTGGGTCATTAAGCGGGTCTAAAAAATCAGTTACCCATTTAGAGGCAAAAAAGAAATTTTGTTTCCCATTGTATTGTTCACTTATATAATATTTAGGATTTTTCTTGTTTTGGACATCCTGGAAATTAACCCTAAAATTATCCGCAGCTGAGTTTACCAAACCACCCGCTGTTACCATTGCACCAATTTGTGTTGCTTTTGTAGGGTCTTTGTCAACCATAGTTAATAAAGTGCGTAATTTTAAGGAAGTAGCGACTCTTTTCCATTTATTAATATCTCCTGCATAAAACATATCGTACCCAGGACTTGAAGCATCACCTATTTTAAGCGCGCTATTAGGTTCAAATTGTGCTATAGCCTGATCAAGCAAAGTTACAACACCTTGCAAAACTGTTTGCTGTGGGTCAAACTTTGGATAGCTAATGTCAGGATTAATTGATTCTGTGTATGGCACATCACCATAAACTGTAGTTAACTCGTAATAAGCTAATGCCAACATAACTTTACATTGAGCAGCTGCATTATTATTTTTTGGCGATGAAGACTCTGCCAACTTAATAGCTTGTACTAAGTTATTGCCTATTGAAGTATAATAAGCACGCCATGGGTTACCATAAACAAGGGGATCAATTCTATACTCCGCTTCATTAATAGAGCCCCCTGCCCAACCTGTTGGGTTAGCAAAACCATCAGTAACTGCCTGTCCCGCTAATGAAACAGGTATCCATAAGTCACCACTCGCTCTAAGATCCACATAAGAGGTTACAGCATATGAGAATAACAATTTTGGATCTACCTTCTCTGCAGCATTTGGATTGGTATTGATATCCAAATACTTTTTGCATGAGGGGAATGATAATATTAGTGTTAAGGCACTAAATGTTAATATTAATTTCTTTTTCATCTTTTTTTAAATTAAAGCGTAAGACGCACATTAAATCCAATAGTTCTGGTTGATGGCACCGAATTAAATTCTACTGCATCACCTGCACTGCCTGACCCGAAGAAGTTAACCTCAGGGTCAACATAAGGCACATTTGAGTGTATTAACCATAAATTTCTTCCTTCAAGCCCAATACGTAACCCTTTAATAAACTTGGCATATTTTGCCAACGTTGCCGTTGGTATACTATAGTTTAGACTAACCTCTCTTAATTTTACATATGATGCATCAAATGTGTTAGCCTCGGTATTACCGGTTTGGTAATTTGTAGCCCAGTAATCCTGCATACTTTGTACAGGTACAGTATTAGGTATAAAAGTAGAGCCTGATGCAACAACACCTTTATCAATAAATATTTTACCGCGGTTTAGAGCTGTTTCTTCAGCTAAACCTGTTGAACGCAAGGTTGATACTGTGTTAGAGAACATTACACCACCTTTCTTAAAATCAACCAAAAAACTTAGGTTAACACGCTTATAAGTAAATGTATTAGTTACTCCTCCAGTAAAATCTGGTGTTATTGAACCAAGTCTTTGGTCTGTTTTAGTTTTACGCAAACCTGTTGTTGGATCAATAACAATATTTCCATCAGGATCACGTAACCATCCTACACCATATAAACCTATTGATTTACCATTTTCAGCTTTAATACTTAAACCACTCCATCCGCTTTGTACTGTATACAACGGTATTTCAGGTGGCAAAATAACTTTATTGTTGTTTTTCGCAAATCGCGCTGATATATCCCAACTAAAACTTGATGTTTTAATTGGTGTTCCACCTAATGTAACCTCAATACCTGTATTTTTAACAGAACCAACATTAATTAATTTTGCAGCATAGCCGGTAGATTGAGGTATTAACAATGGCAAAATTTGATTGGTTGTATTATTGTCGTAATAAGTTACATCTGCTGTTAACCTGTCACCGAAGAATCGTAAATCGATACCTGCTTCGGCTGATCTTTGATTTTGTGGTTTTAACTTATCTAACGGTGGAATAGTAGACGGAGAAGTAAATGCTAAGTTTCCATTAAATGGAAATGTTGAACCAGCTCCATACTGTGCAAATGCAGTACTTTGTGGTAGGAAAGCAAATAACAATGAATATGGATCATAATCACCGCCTACATTAGCATAGCTTAACCTTAATTTACCATAAGATAACCAGTTGCTTTGAGGCAAAACTTTAGTGAATTCAAAACTTAAACTTGCGGAAGGATAAAAATAAGAATTATTAATTTTAGGTAATGCAGAACTCCAGTCATTACGTCCGGTAACATCTAAATACAAATAATCTTTATACGTTAAAGTTAAATCACCATAAACACCTTGTATTCTCTTTTTATTTGAGGTATTTGTAGTTGTTACTGCAGTTGCATTAGTATATGTATATAAGTTATCTACTATTAATCCCTGTGCATCCGCCTGTTCTCTTTGATAATAAGTTTCATAAACTGATGTACCTGCGATAAACTTCAGATCAATATCTTTCGTCAACTTATGATTGAATGTTGCGATGAAATCGTTATTTATAATTCGCTGATAAATATTGCCGGTAAAAAAATTACCTGTTAAAGCACCTATCGTTCCTTGCCTGGTAATTGCTTTACGATACTCGTAATTAATATCAGTACCCAGGTTATTTGATAAAGTTAACCATGGTGCAACTTTATAACTCAGGTTAATATTACCATATACACGGTTGCTTGTGGCTCCTTGTGGGTTATTATATAGTATATAATATGGATTGTTGCCATTACGTGCAGGGGTTAAGGTAATTTGTTGCCCATTTGCATCAATATAATTTTTAGCAACCTGATTTATATCTACGGTTCTGGGAATTGAATATAAAGCACTGCTTAAAACATTTGGATTGTTTGAACTTTGCACAGGTATGTTACTGGCTATTGTCCTTACATAATTTACACTGGTTCGTATATCCAACCCCTTAATAATGGTTTTACCTGCATTTAAGGAAACTGCATTCTTAACCAGTCTCTCCATTTCTACTGTACCTGTTTGTATAGTATTGGTATAACCAAACCGATAATCACCGGTTTCATTACCACCTGACAGAGCCACAGAGTTAATATATGTTTTTCCGGTCTTAAAAAAGTTTTTAATATTATCAGGGTAAGCCTGTAGTTTCGTATTTTCTCCCAAAAAGTTAGGGAATGTTCTATCTTGTACTTCACTAATTTTAGGCCCCCAGCCATTGGTATTAGCTATATTATATATACCTTGGTTACCTTGTGCATACTCATTTTGAAACTTTGGTAAAATTGCAACGTTGTCAAACCTGGTACTTGAACTAAATTCTATAGTTCCGTTGTCACCTCTTTTTCCTTTTTTTGTTGTGATTACTATCGCTCCGTTTTTAGCTAGGGTACCATAAAGTGCTGAGGCTGCTGCACCTTTTAAAACTGATATGGTTTCAATATCATCTGAATTTATATCAGCGGCGCGGTTACCAAAGTCAAGCGATGCTACGCCCTGCGGTACTGCGCTATTTACGGTACTTAATTGTTTTGCTGAGTTATCAACTATTAAACCATCAATAACAAAAATAGGTTGAATATCAGTACCCAATGACGTGGCCCCACGGATAACGATTTTTGAACCTCCACCAACTGTTCCTGATGACTGAGTAACATTAACACCCGCAATTTTTCCTGCCAATGCTTGTACAACATTCGTTTCTCTTGCCTTCGTAATCTCAGACCCTTTAACCACTCCAACTGAATATCCCAATGATGCTGCCTGCCTGGAAATGCCCAGCGCCGTTACAACTACTTCATTCAATTGTTGGCTACTTTCTGATAATACAACATTTATTACGCTACCCGTTCCAATAACAATATCCTGTGGGAGGTAAGCAATATATGAAAATGTTAATGTTGCGCCAGTTTGTGCGCTGATGGAGAACTTGCCATTGGCATCCGTAGATACTCCTTGATCTGTTCCTTTGATTTTTACTGTAACTCCCGGTAGGGGCAGGCCATCCTCTTTGGCCGTAACCGTACCAGTAATTGTACGGCTTTGTGCAAATACCTGCGTTACGCATAGCGTCGCAAGCAAACACAAACTTACTAGTAGTAGTTTTTTCATGTTTGTAAATAATAAGATCAGTTAATCGTTAATTAATTATAAAAGTAGTGTTACGTTGTTATAAACACAAATTAAAAAGCAAAAAATTGCAACTTTTTTTTTAAAAAAAATTAAAATATAGCTAATTTTTAATATTTTTGGTACTATGTATTGCATAATACAATTTAAAACATATATCTTTGTTTTATGATTGCCGAAAATACACAAACCCAAATGCGAAAGGGCATACTGGAGTATTGCATACTTTCTATTATAGGCCGTGAAGAAACCTACGCCTCTGATATTATTGCCGAGCTAAGAAAAGCACAACTGCTTGTAGTTGAGGGCACTATATATCCATTATTAACCAGATTAAAGAACAATGGCCTGTTAACTTACAACTGGGTCGAATCCACTTCCGGGCCGCCGCGTAAGTACTATTCTTTATCACCCGAAGGCAGGGAGGCATTGCAGCAACTGGATAAAACCTGGAAAGAGTTATCGTTCGCCGTGCAAACGGCGGTCGCAAAAAAAAGTAAGAATCAATAAACTATCACATCATGAACAAAACAATCATCATAAATATAAACGGCTTTATTTTTCATATTGAAGAAGACGCCTACGAAATATTAAAGAATTATATGACGGACGTGAAACGTCATTTTCTTAACTCGGCCGATAGTTTGGAGATCACAACAGATATTGAGAACCGCATTGCCGAAATGTTTACCGATATCCTGGTGACAGAAAGCAAACAAGTTATTATTGAGCATGATGTGAAGCGGGTTGTTGAACAAATGGGCTCGGTGGCTGATTTTGAAACGCCTGAAGATGAAACAAAAGAACCTGTGCATGAAAATTACGTCTATAATACAGGCAAACGTAAATTATTTCGCGATTCAGATTATCATTTGATAGCTGGTGTATGCTCGGGGCTGGCCAATTATTTTGATATACAATCCATATGGATACGGTTAATTTTCGTTTTAGGTATTTGCTTTTTTGGCGCAGGTGTTATTATATATATAATACTATGGATAGTGATGCCCAAAGCCGTTACCCGCGCCAACCGTATGTCAATGAGAGGGCAAAAACTGAATCTTCAAGGTTTTAAGGAAACTCTCGAAGAAGAACATCACACCCCATATAGGCCTGCGATATACAAAGTGCGTGATTTTTGGGGCGATCTGTTTAGCCACATAGGTGCCTTTTTGAATAGTTTAGGGAAAATAATAATTAAAATTATCGGTGTAGGTGTAATACTAGCCTGCATTGGCTTTATTATCTTCCTGGTGGTGGCACTTATAGCACTAATAAGTTTTGGTGAATTTGCACCATTTAATGGCTTTCCTTACGAAATATTGGAATATACATATGCCACTCCCATTTTTATTACCGGCTTCTTGATAGGTGTTATTCCTGCGGCAGCAATTATTCTTTTAACATTAAAAGCAATATTTAATACTAGCGCGGTTAACAGGCAATGGGCGTCGGGGTTTTTAATTGTATGGCTTTGTGCCGTTAGTATATTTACTTATTACTGTATTAAAATAGCATCTAATTTTTCATCAAGCGCAAACTTTAGCGAAACAGTAGCCCTTGCCGCAACATCATCAAATGTATATGTTTTAAATCTTAATAATAATAAATTCTTTTCGAGAGAGGATAGCCTAAGGTTAAACATTAAAGCTTTAAAATCTAATATGAGGGTTACCGAAGACCCTTATGAATATAATGATTATGAGAGATTTAAGCGTGGTAAGGTGTACTTGCTTATAGAAAGGAGTGATATTGCACAACCGGTATTAATAAAAGAATACCATGCCAGAGGAAAAGACTATGATGAAGCACTACTAAATGCCCGAAATATAAAATACAGGTATTCGCAGCAGGATAGTGTTTTTAAATTTGACTACAAGTTATATGGCGATGATGTACTATGGCACGATGAGGTTTTGCGTCTTACTCTAAAACTCCCCTTAAACGCAAAGGTGATTATTGATACAAAATTGAAGAACTTAATAGTTAATTACGACGTTAATGCCTGCGAGGATACGAACAAGCTTCCGGATGGCGTTCCGGCAACATTTATTATGACACAAAATGGCTTGCAGTGCCAAATTGACCCGGTGATTGCAAAAGCTCGAAAAAGAGATCAACAGTTGTTAGATAGCTTGAGGAAAGCCGACGAAGAGAGCCATGAAGAGCATGGACAACCTGATGAAAATTATGATAATATTACCCGATCTGCAGAAGAAACGCGCAACCGTTTAAGACGGGAGGCTGAAGAAAAACGCGAGCACATTAAAAGGAGGAGGCGAGAAATGATTGATAGCTTAGAGAGCGAATTGCGATGAATAAATATAAAAAGCCTGCTAATAGCAGGCTTTTTATATTAGTACTGGTGTAACCTTTTGTTTTAAAAAAGCATCTTATCCCCAAAATAAGATCGATCACCCATGCCATACACTACATTTATATCAAATTATTTCACCGTTAAAATAACCTCGCTTACCGATTTGTTTGGTGAGTTAGCCCATTTTACGTTGCCGTGCTTATAGTACCGTAGTAGTTTTGGCCATTATTAAAAACAACAGAACAACAATTATTATGAAACCAACCTTTATCAAAATATTTTTAACCCTGATACTTATCATATGCGTTAATGCCATTTTTGCGCAAACCAAACCAGCCACGGCACAGGTATCAGGATCATTAATTGACTCAAAAAATCAACCTGTAGATTATGCTACGGTAAGTTTGATCAGAGCCACTAAAGACTCGGCTGTAGTAAAAGGGACTTTAAGTACAGATGCCGGCATTTATAAAATAGGGCAGGTTACTCCGGGTACTTATGTTATAAGGGCAACATCAACCGGCTTTGCAAAAACAACAAGTAAGGAATTTACCATTAATGGCAGTGATATAGTTGTACCTGCTATAACTATGCGTGCCGTTACCCAAACTTTAAACGCGGCTAATGTTACCGCTTCAAGGCCACTAATTGAGCAAAAAATTGACCGTACAGTAATGAATGTGGAGGGCAGTGTTTTAGCTGCAGGAAACTCTGCATTAGAAATTTTAGAGCGCGCGCCGGGCGTTACTGTTGATAAAGATGATAATATAAGCCTTCAAGGCAAGCAAGGTGTAACAGTAATGATAAATGATAAGTTGACTTACTTATCTGCTGCGCAACTAGCAAACTTATTACGCTCAACTGATGGCAACACCATTAAATCTATTGAGATAATTACCAACCCCTCTGCTAAATATGATGCTGCAGGTAATTCGGGTATCATCAATATCCAACTGAAAAAAAATACCCAGTCGGGCACTAATGGGAGCCTTAACCTAACCGGCAGTTATGGCACTTACCCAAAAAACAACACCAGCTTATCATTAAACCATAAGCAAGGTAAATTAAACCTATTCGGTAACATTAGTCGTGGCGATAATGAACGTGCAAGACAGCTTGGGATCAAAAGGACTGTTGTAGACAACAATGGCAATACTACTTATTTTGATCAATTCACGTTTATGCCAAATACTAATTACTTTAACAATTATCGCATAGGTGCAGATTATGATTTGACAACAAAGCATACTATTGGCTTTATTGTTAATGGCTATTTTAACGGAGGAAAGGATATAAATGATAATATTAACCGTATTGGCACCACACCAGCAACTACTGATTCTTATCAGCACACATTGGCCGGTATAGATGGCAGCTATAAAAACTTTGCCTTTAATTTGAATGACAGGCTAAAAATAGATACCAACGGACAGGCATTAAGCATTGATTTGGACCACTCCCGTTTCAATAACAATAGTGCTGCAGAATACAACACTAATTTTTATTCAGGCAATGGAAGCATATCTCAACCACAGCTTTCTTTACGTAACCAAACCCCATCTACTATAACCATATACACTGCTAAGGCAGACTATACCTACCCAATCACTAAAACTTTTAAGTTTGAAGCCGGAGTAAAATATAGTGATGTAAAAACAGACAATATGCTTAATGCGCAAATATTATCAGGGGGCAACTATGTTAATGATGCTGCGCGCACCAATCACTTCATCTACAGCGAAAAAATTGCCGCTGGTTATTTAAATCTGAGTAAAACCTATAAAAAGACATCTGTTCAATTGGGATTAAGAGCCGAGAACACAACATCAAACGGAAATTTGGTAACTACCGGGCAGGTTGTTGCGCGCGAATATTTAAACTTCTTCCCGAGTGTATTTATTAATCATAGTTTAGCGGCTAAACATAATATCGGCTTATCATACAGCCGTCGTATTGACAGACCGGGATATGGTAACCTAAACCCGTTTGTATATTACTTAGATCAATTTACGTATAGCCAGGGTAACCCATTTTTAAAACCACAGTATACCAATAATTACGAGTTGAAGTACACTTATAACAAAACCATTAATGTAAGCTTAGGGTATAGCCAAACTAAAGATGTGATGAGCCAGGTATTATTAACAGATCCTGCTACAAAGGTTACCTATCAAACCGACCTTAACTTGCAAACTCAAAACAATTATAACTTCAACATTAATTCGCCATACACCTTAGCCAAATGGTTTACAGGTAATATTAATGTAACCGGCTTTTATATGCAGTTTAAAGCGGATAATATATTAGGAGCAAACTATAATAGTGGCCGCTTTGCCTACCAAACCAAAATAACACAAAACATAACTTTTGCAGGTTTCAGGGCCGAAATATTGGAGAACTACCAATCGAGTTTAGTATATGGACTATACCTGGTTAAACCACAATATTCTATAGATGCAGGTATAAGCCGTGCCTTTGTCAACAAAAAAATAAATTTAAAGTTATCCGTGAGCGATATATTTGACATGCGTCGTAATGATGTAAACAGTGTTTTCCAAGCCAACAATATTTACATCAGGCAGAAAAACGAAACCCGCATTGCCCGACTAACATTTACCTACAATTTTGGTAATAGCTCAATCAAGTCTCGTAACCACCAAACCGGTAGTAGCGAAGAAAGCAGCCGTGTATCATCAGGTAACTAGGCTTTCCAGTCCGTAATAGACTTCTATATATAGCAAAAGGGATATTGAGTTTCAATATCCCTTTTGCCTTTAAGGCGTTAAAAATACGGCGTTGCTAAATAATAGCTTACCACCTTCCCAAAAATCACGAAACAGCGGATCATCAACCATGTAAATAATGGAGCCTTTGCCCGTTTTTTCAATTCCCAGTAATAAGCCATCTTTTATTTTATCCTTGCCTTTTTGCCCTACAAAACCCGCTACATAATTATCCTTTTTAACTGTACCAACATTCCAGCCGGTATCATCATTTAGCAACTCATATATATCGCTATTTTGTTTAAGCGAGTAATAATATTTAGGGAAACCAAAACCCAGCGGGTGGGTATTATCTATATTCAATTTATACATGGCCCCTGCTACATTTGACCGGATGGCTTCGCGATCCCGGTTCTCATAAATCCTTTCGGACTGTGTGTCTTCGGGTTTTGTTGCAGGTTTATCCTCTTTCTTTTTAAGTTGAAATACCTTTTTATCCACTAACTGCTCAACCGCACTTTCTAATGCAATCAACTTGCCGCCATCGCGCACCCAGCTTTGCAATTTATCGGATGGAAAATCAGTATACTGTCCGTCAGGAAATATAATGATGTCAAAATCGTTTACCCTCACCTGGCCCAAATCATTATATCTAACCATGGTTACCGGGTATTTTAATTGCTGTTCGAAAAACTGCCATACTTCACCTACAGCTCCACTTGATGTACCTTCATCAGCAATAAGCATAACCTTAGGCGGGCGAATGTATTTTATATTGCTTGATCCAAAATCAGCCCCTTTATCAACAAATCCCGACATCAAGGGGGTAAGTTCCCGATTAAACTCATTAGCGGCCTTGGCTATAATGCTATTAAAATCCGGCCTTGCATTTCCCGCTTTGGCAATAATCAATGACCCGGCAGCAAACTTTTTACCATTAACTTCAAATGGGGTTTCGGTATAGCGTACCCGTATCTTTTCTTTTAATAAAGCTGCCAAAAACTTAGCATCCTCTACCGATTGCCATGAACTTATATAGGCGTAAGCATTACCGGCAACCGTAGTTTTTTTTACGATAGTTAATGTAGTAGCTACTGGTTTATAACTTTCTTTTAAACCGTATGCCTTTAAACCATAAACATAGGGTAATGACCATGCTGTAATATCATATGTATTTGAATCGGCCATAAAAGTTTTAGGCTCTAATAACACATTTAGTAATACAGATTTAGGCTGATAAGCAGAGATCACCATATCACTTTGCGAAACAGGGCTTGATTCTATTTTACCCGAAAAATAATTATAGCCTGTTATTGAGGTTTCTTTTAAGCCATACCCATATTGTATGCCGTTACGGTCAAGCAATTTAGCTAGCGCATTTATTTTATCGGTATTATCATTTTTGATGATATAGGTTTTATAATCGCCCGGCGGATTTGCGCGGCCATCATCAAAATACTTTTTAAACTCGGTTACCGCTTTTTGTGCATATGCTGAAGTAGTTTCAATAGTGCTTAACCCATTTGAATGGTGGTGATCTATCCTATCGGCAAGTGTTAAAGTATCTCCAAGATGTGTAATAATTGCCAATCCGGCGCCTATGCCCCCTTGCTCATAGGTCACCCCAATTGAACCATTGTATATTGGATAGGTGTCGCCGTACGATGGATACAGCAAATCAAACTCCTGACGGGTAAAATACAACCAGCCATTTTGGTCAAAGTATTTTGCGTTATTTTTGCCTATAATGGTTTGAAACTCCTTTTGCCATGGGGTAATGTCTTTATGCAAAGGCTCTGCCGCGGGTGCAAAATAATAAGGTGCATTATACCCTTGTTCATGAAAATCAACGTGAACCTGGGGTAGCCATTGGTTATATAGCGCTAAACGTGCCTGCGTTTCTTTTTGGCTTTGCCAAACCCAATCGCGGTTCAAGTCAAAATAATAATGATTGGTGCGCCCGCCGGGCCATGGTTCATTATGTTCGCGCGATGAAGGGTCGGCATCGGGTACAATACCTTTTACCGAATTGTAAAAACTTACGTATCTCTCGCGGCCGTCCGGGTTCAGGCAGGGGTCAATTACCACAACTGTATTTTTAAGCCAGGCTTTTGTTCTTTGATTATCCGGGTCAACCAAATCAAATAATGTAACCATAGCAGCTTCGCTGGAACTTGGCTCATTGCCGTGTACGTTATAGCTTAACCAAACTATAGCCGGCGTATTAGTTGTAGCATTTACGGTATTTGCTATTCCCGCCAATTGCAGATTATTAGTCCGGATGTTTTCTAAACGTCCAATATTTTCGGGTGAAGCAATAAACATGGCCATTAATGGGCGACCCTCATTGCTGGTACCATAGTGTACCAATTTTACAGTTTTTGAGGCCCTGGCTATATAGTTAAAGTATTCGGCAATGCGATAATGCGGTGTAAATTGATTGCCTAACTGATAGCCCAAAAACTCGGCAGGCGATTGTATTTTTTGTGCCGACGCAGATAACAGGCAACTTATCCCAACAAATAATAAAACAAGTTTTTTTAGCATAGCAGATTGTACGATAGCTAATATAAAAAGTTTTAACGGTATTAAGCTGAATACCGGCTTTTTCTTCCTCTCACAACCAATGCAACAACTGCACCTGTCAACAAACCGGGTGCATGGCCATCGTGATAAAAACAGAGGATAACCGACCCTACAAAGGGAGCTACTGCTAAAAAAATATAATGTTTAGGAAAGGCATTACGATTAAGTAGCATATAAACAAGTAACGCTCCTATTACGCCATATATAGCTGTTGATGAACCGCCACCGCCTTTGTTCCAATAAAAATTAGCTGCCTGCCCGGCTATTCCCGCTACAAAATAAATAAAGATCAGTTTCTTGCCATAAAAGTGCTCGGCTACAGGCATAAATATGAGCAGGAAAACACCATTAAATACACATTGCCAAATGCCCATGGGCTGAATAAATAATGGGGTAATTAAACGCCATATTTCTCCTGCAAATAAGGCTTCTTTATTACGGTCCAATACAGGAATAATTTGAGGAAAAATAAATTGCAATGTTGTTACCAATGCGGTTATGGCTATAACGGTTTTAGTTATAGGGAGATGACTATATTTAATTTCTTTATACCTATCCAGTTGATAATTAATGGCGAAATGTATGGCGGGGGGCAATACTAAGCCATTCGCTATGTAAAATAGGATATTCATTTGTGATTGTTTTGGTTAGATAGACTAAGCTACAAATTATAATCGCTCAACAAAAATCCGCACATTTGCATATCTGCTTATCAACTAATAAATGACCCCATTACAGGCCCTGCAAAAACATTTCGGATACAGCGAATTCAGGCATCAGCAGGAGGATATCATCAACCATGTTTTAAATAAAAAAGATGTACTTACACTAATGCCTACGGGGGGTGGCAAATCATTATGCTACCAATTGCCTGCCATACTATTAAACGGGCTGACAATCGTTATATCGCCTCTCATTGCCTTAATGAAGGACCAGGTTGATAGCCTGAATGTAATGGGCGTACCTGCGGCTTTTTTAAACTCGGCACAAACACCGGATGAGCAATCGCAGATCATATCCCGCTTAAATAACAACCAAATTAGGTTACTGTATTTAGCCCCCGAACGTTTATTCGGTTCAGAAAGTAAACTCATTGGTTTTTTAAAAACCCTGCCTGTAGTACAAATTGCTATTGACGAAGCGCATTGTATTTCCCAATGGGGGCATGATTTCCGTCCCGAATATTTAATGCTGGCGGGTTTAAAAAACGAGTTCCCCAACGTGCCTGTTATTGCCCTTACCGCTACAGCAGATAAGCTTACCCAAAAAGACATTTTAGATAAGCTTGCACTGAAAAATCCGGCGATATTTATATCATCCTTTAACCGCGCCAACATTACCTACCGGGTAATGCCAAAGAAAAACAGTTTTGACCAACTGCTGAATTTTTTGGATAGCCGCAAAGAAGAATCGGGCATCATCTATTGCCTGTCGCGTAAATCAACCGAAGCATTAGCTGCCGATTTGAAAGCGGAAGGATACCTGGCAGAGGCCTATCATGCGGGGTTAGATAATGCTACTAAAGCCTGCAACCAAGAAGCTTTTTTGCGGGATGATGTAAAGATCATTATTGCCACTATTGCCTTTGGCATGGGCATTAACAAATCAAATGTGCGCTACGTGGTGCATATGGATATGCCCAAAAATATTGAAGGCTATTACCAGGAAACCGGGCGTGCGGGGCGAGATGGTTTGCCATCTGCCGCTATGCTGTTTTATTCGCCGGGAGATGCTATTAAACTCAAAGGCTTCGCCAGCGTAGATAACAACGAGGAGCAAACCCGCATTATGCTGGCCAAACTGAACGATATGGTGAGGTATTGCCAATTGCCTACCTGTCGCCGACAGTTTTTATTGAACTATTTTGATGAGGACGCACAGGATAACTGTGGCTCGTGTGATATATGCCTTAGCGAGTTTACCCGTTTTGATGGTACGCTGATAGCACAAAAAGCATTGTCGGCCGTATTTAGGTTGAAGGAACGCTTTGGCAGCACCTATGTGATAGACTTTTTACGAGGCTCCAAAAGTGATAAAATACGCGAGGAACATAAAGCGCTTAAAACCTATGGCGTTGGTGCCGATATCAGCAAGCCCGATTGGACGCGTTACCTGCGTGAGCTGGTAGCTTTAGGCTATTTGCAGGTTACTGACGATGGTTTTTACATATTAAAACTCACCCCAAAAAGCGACGCGGTATTAAAAGGGCAGCAAACGGTTGAGCTGATCGCATCACAAATTATTGAAGAGCAGGAACAAGAGGTTTTACCATTTGATGAAACTTTGTTGAACCTGATAAAAAACACCCGCCGGGATATTGCACAGCAAGAAAATGTACCGGCTTATATTATTCTGTCTGATGCTTCTTTGGTAGAGATCGCCACTTATCTGCCGCAAAACCTAGATGAATTGCGGTTGATTTCCGGTTTTGGTGATATTAAATTAGCCAGATATGGCCGTGAGTTTTTGGCTACGGTAACTAGTTATTGTAAACAAAATGGGCTATCGTCTAAAATGGACCAAAAAAGCAGGAAGCGCGAGCGGAAAACACGTGCGCCAAAAGCTAAACCCGCCGCCATGCGCAGTAACGATACTAAATTGGCCAGTTTAAACCTATACCGTTCGGGTAAAAGCATTGCAGAAATAGCGACTGAACGAGGTTTCACTGTATCAACTATCGAAACCCATTTGAGCCACTTTGTACAAACGGGAGAAATGAATCTATCTGAAATAGTAACCGATGATAAACTACCCACCATAAAAGACGCTATAGAAAAATACGGCGCCGACAGACTGGCTCCTTTAAAAGAATTATTAGGCAATGATTTTAGCTACGGTGAGATCAAAGCAGTTATAGGCTGGATGAACAGAAATCAATAACTTTGGTTATACAATAACACATGACTACCGAACAACTTTACCGAATATACAAACAACACCCAGTTATCAGTACCGATACCCGCAAAATAGCAGCAGACAGTTTGTTTTTTGCCCTGCGGGGAGAAAATTTTGATGCCAATACCTTTGCGCAACAAGCATTAGAAGCAGGAGCGGCATATGCTATAATTGATAATGCCGAATATAAAACCAATGATGAATGTATATTGGTTGATAATGTATTGGCTACTTTGCAGGATCTTGCCCGCTATCACCGTAGCCAATTAACCATACCGATTATTGGGCTTACAGGTACCAATGGCAAAACTACTACTAAAGAGTTAATCAATGCAGTATTATCGCAGCACTATAAAACCCTGGCTACCCAAGGCAATCTGAATAATCATATCGGTGTGCCGTTAACGGTTTTAAGTATTGACACATCGCACCAAATAGCCGTTGTTGAAATGGGTGCCAATCACCAAAAAGAAATTGAATCATTAAGCAGTATCTCTCAACCTACGCATGGTTTAATCACCAATGTAGGCAAGGGCCACCTGGAAGGTTTTGGCGGCTTTGAGGGCGTTAAAATTGGCAAAGGCGAATTATATGACAACCTTGCAACAAGTGGCGGAATAGCATTTGTAAATAGCAATAACAAGCATTTAATGGAAATGCAGGCCAAACGCAAGTTTGCTACACCTCCTGTTTTTTATGGCGATGCTATCGATGACCTGGTAAGTGCCGAAATTACAGAGAACGCGCCATTACTTACTTTACAATGGACCAATAACAGTTCCGGAGAAACTTACACGATAAAAACACAATTGACAGGTACTTATAATTTGGATAACATATTAGCCGCCGTTTGTATTGGCGTTTATTTAAAGTTGCCTGCTGCCGAAATTAATCGCGGAATTGAGAGCTATCAGCCTAAAAATAACCGCTCGCAAATTGTGCAGACGGCTACCAACACATTAATATGCGATTACTATAACGCCAACCCAACCAGTATGAATGCCGCTATTGAAAATATAGGTCAGCTGCAGGCGGATAGTAAGGTTTTGATTTTAGGCGATATGTTTGAGCTGGGCGAAGAGGCTTCGGCAGAACACTTGAATATTATTAAAAAAGCTTTAGATACCAACGTTGCAGAGCGCATATTCATCGGCAAAGAATTTTTTAGGCAAAAGGAAAAAGGCGAAGGGCAAAAGGCCACATTTTATGAAACCGCCGAAAATGCTATTGTCGCATTAAAAGCTGATCCTATAAAAAACTCTACAGTACTAATCAAAGGTTCAAGGGGTATGGCGCTGGAGCGGTTGGTGGAGTTGTTATAAAGCCCTCAACACAATGTCATTTCGAGCATAGCGAGAAATCTATACACATACGTATCGCAAACTGAATATATATAGATTTCTCGTACGTACCTCGTTCGAAACGACAGTTAGGGTTTAGATTATCGTTTCTTTAAAAACTCAGTCCTTAACACAATACTCATGCCGTCAACTTTGCAGTCTACTTCCTGATCGTTATCGGTTAAGCGAATCTTTTTTACTAATGTGCCTTGCTTTAGTGTTGTACCACCACCTTTAACTTTAAGGCTTTTTATCAGTGTTACTGAATCACCATCCTGTAACCTGTTTCCGTTGCTATCTTTTACTATTAATTCGTCCATTGTGAGTTTGGTTTAAATAAAAAGCCCCGATAAACGGGGCTTATGCCTGTATGATTGTATTACTTATTTTGTAACGTACATTACTTCTTTAACTGCTTTTATCACACGTTCCGGATTTGGCAGATACTCCTGTATCAGAGTTGGTGCATAAGGCAAAGGCACATCGCCACCCATTATACGCAGGATAGGCGCATCTAAATAATCAAACGCATCTTTTTGTACTTTAAAGGCTATCTCGGTAGCTATTGAACCTAAAGGCCAGCTTTCTTCAACCAATACCAAACGGTTGGTTTTTTTAACTGATTCAATTACCGTAGCATAATCAATTGGGCGCACGGTGCGTAAGTCAATAACTTCCGCGCTGATGCCTTCTTTCTCTAACTCGGCTGCTGCCGCGTTAACCACTTTCATTATTTTACCAAAACCCACTAAAGTAACATCAGTACCTTGTTTGGTTACGGCAGCTTTGCCAATTTCAATATAATAGGTTTCTTCAGGCACTTCGCCTTTATCGCCATACATTAACTCCGACTCCATAAAAATAACCGGGTCAGGATCAATAATAGCCGATTTTAATAACCCTTTCGCATCTGCGGGGTTTGATGGCACAACCACTTTTAAACCCGGGCAGTTTGCATACCAATTTTCAAAACACTGGCTATGCTGTGAACTAAGCATACCCGCATTACCCGTTGGGCCACGAAAAACAATTGGAACCGAGAACTGGCCACCACTCATCGACATGATCTTGGCAGCCCCGTTTATTACCTGGTCAATAGCTACTAATGAGAAGTTAAAGGTCATGAACTCGATGATAGGTTTTAAACCATTCATAGCCGAGCCGATACCAATCCCCGCGAAACCTAATTCAGAGATAGGTGTATCAATAACGCGTTTTGCGCCAAACTCGTCAAGCATGCCCTGGCTAACTTTATAAGCGCCATTATATTCAGCCACTTCTTCGCCCATCAGGTAGATGGTTTCATCCTTGCGCATTTCTTCCTGCATTGCTTCGCGAAGGGCTTCTCTGAATTGTATTTCTCTCATTATATTAAAATATACTGTTTTTCAGCCGCAAATATAATCACTAATGTTTTAAAAGCAATTGATTTACCTATAGTGAGTAATTACTTTTTACGCTCTCCTTTTAATTTGGATGCCAGCTCCAACGCTTTATAGGCATTTACAATACCGCCGGTTTTTGAAAGTGTAGTAAAATCAACCATTTCACCTTCACTACCCGGCTTTATCACCTTTGTGCCGGTTACCGGTGTGGCAGATTGTAATATAACTTGCTTTAGCTGTTTTGCACTCAAATCCGGGTAATACTCCAATATCAAAGCCGCAATACCTGCAGTAATCGGCGATGCAAAACTGGTACCATCGGCGGTATTAAACTCGCCATCCATATTAATAGAAGTTACTTTTACACCCGGAGCGAAAACATCCACTTTACTTTTACCATAATTACTAAATGATGCTGCCAGCTTACCCCCTAAAACCGCACTTGATGCGCCTACATTTATCAAATTGTCCGAGTCGTCCGACGAGCCATCAGCAAAAGTATCATTAGGAAACTGCGGTTTTATATCTACATTCTGTCCATCGTTGCCAGATGCTTGTACTAGTAATACATCTTTTGAAGCCGCGTATTTAATTGCCGCGTCTACCCAATCTTTATGCGGCGATAGCTTTTTACCAAAGCTCATGTTTACCACTTTTGCACCATTATCAACTGCATAGCGTATGGCATTGGCAATATCCTTATCATACTCATCGCCATTTGGCACTGCTTTAATACCCATAATACGCACATTATCGGCAACCCCATCAATACCATAACCATTACCGCGCACAGCGCCTATTAATCCGGCAACACCCGTACCGTGTGATGCATCCGGATATTTTAAAATATTATTTCCATAAGGTTTACCATCCTGCACATCAGGATCGTCACCTACAATACGTTTGCGGGATGTCAGATCTGGGGCGACATCATTATTTAGCTTGGCCTGGTATTCTGCTAGTTCTTTTAATATTTTGCTGTTATCGCCACCTTCTTCCTGGAAAATCGGCCCCCAAACGGCAATACTTTGAGTAAGCGTATCATTAGGCGCAGTTATTTTAGCCAGGTCGGCCTGAGTAAAAGTAGCATCAGGACCAAGCTTAAGTGCTTTTTTAATGTAGCCGCTGGTTACCATCAACGCGTTCATAAACTGCGAAACCTGACCCACTTCGCCCGAAGATTTGGAGATGGTTTCGTTATAAATGGTTTTTACTTTAAGCCAATAGGCATATTCTTTTTCGTTACCATCTGTAGCCGTAGTTGCGTTGGCATATTTATCTTTAAGGCGATGGTATTCCCTTACTTCTTCTACGGTTTCGGTATAATCACTTTTACCACCCGGTCCGCCTAAAAAATCCCATCCGTGTATATCATCGACATAACCATTTTTATCATCATCAATGCCATTGCCCGGTTTTTCTTTCGGGTTTACCCATAAAATACTTTTCAGTTCCTTTTGGGCAGTATCAATACCACTATCAATAGTGGCTACTACAACCGTTTTGCTGGGTTTCCCCTTTACAAACTGGTAGGCATTGTTTAAACTAATACCATAAAAGCCATCAGCTTTCAGATCCATAGCATGCCAATTTTTGGGCGGATCTGTTTGCGCGAATGTGTTAAGACTTAATAATATGGCCCCAAATGCGGCGGCGTTTTTTATAGGCAGACGAAAAATATTCATTGATATAAATTTTGTGTAAGATATTACAAATTCATGTATGTTTTTGTGTTAGATATGCTTTATACAGAAACCTAGTCACATTTTTACCTGTTTTATTTATAGGATGTGCCCTGGCTGCAATAGTTGCTTTATGCAACGATTTAAATGTACGCTTAAGTATAATACATAAAAGTTATTACATTTTACAGATTGACACCTATATGTAATATTTAATGCCAAGCACCCCCGTTCGCTCCTATTGTTGCGTATCTTTGTTAAAAGATAAAAATCTTCAAGGCATATAAACACACCTTCCGGCCTGCAATGCTTTTATTTAATAATCAGCCAATTGCAAATACTGATGTTTAAAATGTTTGTATGTTGAAAACTTAATTGCCTTGTCGATGCTTTTAACTTGTAATTTGAACCCTTGAGGTTTAAAAGAGTCATACCTATATTTAAACTAGTGTTCTGCAAACAATATTGAATGGAAGAAGAATTTGAATTTGGTTCAGCCGAAGATCCAAAGTTTTCGGTAGAACGGTACGAGGAAATGATCAGGAATCATGACCAGTACTTTTTTGATGCCCAGGCGTTTGAGAACATCATCGATTATTACATCGAAAAAAATGATGCGGCCAAAGCATTACAGGTTGCAGAGTATGCCTTTAGTCAGCACCCATTTGCTGCTGTATTTTTAATTAAGCAGGCCCAGTTGCTGGCAGTAACCAATCGTATTAATGAAGCTTTTACCCAATTGGAGAAAGCAGAAACGTTGGAAGCATCAGATGCTGATATCTATATCATCCGCGGTAACCTTTACGAGAGTATGGAGCGGTTTGACGAGGCTCTGGAAAATTATTTAAAAGCGCTTGACCTTGCTGAAGAAACCGACGAAATACTATTGCATATAGCCTATGTCCATCAAAATATGGGCGATTATGAAACTGCCATCACCTACTTAAAGCTTTGCTTAAAGCAAAATATGGAGAACCAAGACGCTTTGTATGAGTTGGCTTTTTGTTATGATGTACTGGATAATCAGGAAGAAAGCGTACAATTTTATCAGCAATATATTGATAATGAACCTTACAGCTATGCCGCATGGTATAACTTGGGTAACGCTTTTACCAAACTAAGCTTATTTGAAAAAGCGATAGATGCTTACGATTATGCCATCTTGATAAAAGACAGCTTTGCATCGGCCTATTTTAATAAGGGCAATGCCTTGGTTAACCTGGAGAAATATGCCGAAGCTATTGAAGTATATCGCCAAACCTTTGAGTACGAGCAACCTAATGCAGATACTTATTGTGCTATAGGCGAATGCTATGAAAAGCTGGAGCAAATGGATGATGCGCGGGCCTTCTATAAAAAATCAGTGAAAATGGATCCTAAACTGGCAGATGCGTGGTTTGGTATTGGCGTAACGCTTGATTTTGAGGAACGTTATTTTGAGGCCCTGCACTTTTATAAAAAAGCGCTTGATCTTGATATCATCAATGCTGATTACTGGTTTGCCATTGCAGATGCCGAATATAAGCTTGGCCATATAGAAGAAGCACAAACCGCTTATGAAAAAGTGGTAGAATTGAATCCCATTGATGTAGATGCCTGGTTAGATTACTCATCTATATTGTATGAGCAGGAAAAACTGGTTGAGGCTATAGAGATCATATCCGAAGCCATAAAAAACAATCCGGAAGCAGCCGAGCTGTATTACCGCATGGTAGCTTACTTATTTGCCAAAGGAGAATATAACGAAGCGATGGTATATTTAGAAACCGCGCTTACTTCTGATCCTGAAAAGCATTATATCCTGTTTGATTATTTACCGCAGTTGGCGGAAAATAAAGTGATACTGGATATTATAAACAAGTTTACTAAGTAATAGCCGGGGTTACCTTCTAAACTTAAAAAAAACCGAAAATTATTTCGGTTTTTTTTTAACCTTTGGGCGGTAATTGATACCTATTACCCGCCCAATACTTTCTGACACATGAATTATACCATCAATAATCTTCCCGAGCGTACCCAAAAACCACGTAACAGCGGCATCACCATGATGATGGATAAGGGCCTAAGCTTGCGCCAGGTAGAAGATTTTGTGGAAGTAGCAGGCACTTATACCGATATGGTAAAACTGGGCTGGGCAACATCGTATGTAACCCCAAATCTTGATGATAAACTGGCTGTTTACCGCAACGCAGGCATCCCCGTTTATTTTGGCGGAACGCTGTTTGAAGCCATGCTCGTACGCGGTCAGTTTGATGATTATTGCCGATTAATTGATAAATACCAGTTACAATACGCTGAAGTATCTGATGGATCAATAGAAATAGTGCATGAAGAAAAATGCGAATACATTCGTAAACTGGCTAAACAGGTAACGGTAATATCAGAAGTTGGTTCAAAAGACGTACAAAAAATATTTGCCCCATATAAATGGATCAACCTTATGCGTGCCGAAATTGAAGCCGGCGCCTGGAAGGTAATAGCAGAAGCCCGCGAAAGCGGCAACGTAGGCATCTATCGCGATTCGGGCGAAGTGCGTCAGGGGTTGGTGGATGAGATATTAACTCAAATACCTGAAGAAACCATTATTTGGGAGGCCCCTCAAAAAGCACAGCAGGTTTGGTTTATTAAATTGATTGGTGCCAACGTAAGCCTTGGTAATATTGCACCTGCAGATGTTATTCCTTTAGAAACCCTTCGCCTTGGCATCCGCAGTGATACTTTTGATCATTTTTTAGGCTTGTAATAGCATATTATGAAACAATACGGATTAATCGGCTTCCCGCTTTCGCATTCATTTTCAAAAAAATACTTTGCCGAAAAATTTAAAACCGAAAACATTACCGATGCCCGTTATGACAACTACCCGCTAGAAAATATTAAGGACCTGCAGGATCTGTTAGATATCCATCCTGATCTTTTAGGTTTAAACGTAACCGTTCCGCATAAAATTAAAGTGTTGAAGTATTTAGACTGGATAGAACACGATGCTAAAACTGTAGGCGCGGTTAACTGCATCCGCATTTATAAAGAAAGCCCTATGCAGGCCGCTTTTTCGGGGGAGGTTGGCGTAAAGGATCATGATTTCCGTCTGGAAGGATTTAATACAGACATTTATGGTTTTGAAATGTCATTGCGACCATTGCTACATACTTACCACGATCAAGCACTAATCTTAGGCGATGGTGGTGCAGCACGTGCAGTTAAATGCGTGCTGGATAATCTAGGCATTCCTTTTACTACAGTTACCCGCAAACATCAGGAAGGTTGTATTTTATTCAAAGACCTGAAGCCTCATCATATCGCGCAGCATAAATTGATCATTAACACTACGCCGGTGGGCACTTCGCCTAATGTAAATGAGTGCCCTGACATTCCTTACGAAGCCATTACTGGAAAGCACTTGTTATACGACTTGATATACAACCCCGAAAAAACCCTGTTTTTGCATAAGGGCGAAGAACAGGGCGCCACAATCAAAAATGGCTACGAAATGCTGTTGTTACAAGCCGAAAAATCATGGGAGATATGGAATTCAAGGGAACTACACCCATGAGAATTTTCGCCATCATATTAGCCGCGGTATTGTTTTTATCCGCATGCGGCGGTGGTGGCGATTATTCGCCTAAACCCCGGGGTTATTTCCGTATTGAGCTTCCCCAAAAAGAATACCGACAATACCAATCTCGCTACCCGTTTACTTTTGAATACCCCAAATACGCCCAAATAGAGGCCGACACACTACCCGCCCGCACCACTTTGCAAAAGATGCAGTATAAGCTTAACATGCAATTTAAGCAGCTTAATGGCACTTTACACCTCAGCTATCAGCCTATTACAAGTAAACAAATATTTAACGAACTCATTGAAGACGCCCATAAACTGGCCTTCAAACATACTGTAAAAGCTACCGGAATTGATGAAGCCCGCATCTACTTTCCCGACCGTAAGGTTTATGGTTTGTACTACACTATTGATGGTAATGCCGCCTCTTCCGTGCAGTTTTATTTGACGGATAGCGTGCACCATTACCTGCGCGGGGCGCTATATTTTAACTCCGCACCGCAGTTTGACTCTATACAGCCGGTGTTGGATTTTGTGAAAAAAGATGTTGACGTTATGATCAAAACCCTGCGGTGGAAGTGATACACCCCTGAAACTACTTATTCGTCAGGAAAGGTGACATAAATTTGTCAGTATGCTGACAAGAGGCCTTGCCCGCGCACCTTTCCACAAGCTCAGGGTGACAACGCTTATTTTTTAACGCAATTCCCCAAAACCCTCTTTCCGCCAAAGGCGAAGAGAGAGGGTGGTCCAGCGAAGCGCCGACCGGGTGAGTCCACCGCGTTCCCCCGCACTGACACACCCCTGTCACCACTTCCCACAAAAAAACCCCGTACCTTTATACCTACTCCCATAAAACACACCCAACATTGAACTTCCTGCATTCCAAATCAAACTACGCCGACCCCGACGTGCTCCAACTGCTCGACACGCTGCCGCGGCAGCCACCGCCTGCCGATGCCGGGGCCGCGCAACCCAACCCCCTCCTGTCGCCGCCCGATAGTACCGGCGCCTTCATCATCAAACCCGCCGCCCAATGGCTGCAGCCCAGCGCCGCCTGCGTAACCGAAGCCCCCCTGTTTGGCGATTTCTGGAGCCGCGGCGAAGTGTGCATCCTCTTTGCCGATACCAACCTGGGCAAATCCATCCTGGCCGTGCAAATTGCCGACGCCATCACCAAGGGCCAACCCATCCAAAACTTCGCCATGGTATATAATCTTCATACAGTAAGCTGTAACGAGTAATTATTCTATAACCAAGCTTTTGAAGATTTGTATCTCCGTCGTTGAGGAAGACTATAGCTAATTTCAATAAATGAATTAAATTACTTTTGGACAGCTTTTCGGAATTTCCCAGTGTCAAATTATTATAGCTATTTTGAAAAAATGTGTCGATAACATTTCTTCTGAGTTGACCTATTGTTATCTCTTTTGTATTCATATTATTTCACTTCATCATTAAAAATTGGGCAACTTTTTCAAACGTCTTTTTCTGTATAGAAATAACAATGCCCTCTGCATATTTTCCATCAATTGTTATAGTGTTACTAAATTTAGTAATAGTCGCCATATCGACAGGTTCTGTAGTTGGGCAGTGATAAAGAACTGATATTAGAATAACATTTTTTTTCTCATCGTTTTGATGAACAGGGCTGTCTTGATCGAGCAATTCTTTTAGTTGAAGTCGATTTTTTTTGTCTGAAATGGTTAGCTTAACATCTATAAGAGCACTGTCCCATAGTGAGCTTCGCTTTTCTTCAAACATCTCGGTAATTCCAACATAGGACCTGTTTAAAAGAATAGTATTATACTCTGATGATGTTTGCCCACCTGTTTCTCGCCTACCGGATTTCACTTCTGAATACCATAGTTTCAACGACCTATTATTGAAATAAATGATATCAAATCCTTTTTTTATACTTCTTTCTTCTTTATTTCTTAAGACTGATAATGATGTGAACTCATCCATATAGTGATTAAGAAGAATGTGAGCAAGCATTTCACCAATCATGCCCTTTTGCGTCTTTTCGGATTTGTCTTTATAACGATCTAAAAATGACTCAAGTGTTCTTTTATAAGTATGTATTTCGGGTGAGTCTTCAACTTCAGCAAAACCATACCATACTGAGGATAATTGAGCGCGTATAATTTCTTTCAATTCTTCACTTAAAGAATCAATAGAAATGTAAACGCAATTACCTCTTTGGATAATATTGGTGCCTGGGACCATAGCTAATTGTGAAAAGTTGGTTAATCAATATTAATAAAAAATATTGATTGTCAAGCACTAATGGCTAGACCATGTCGTGTGATCGTCAGTTTACTTCATATAATTATCTGTATAACTCGGCTTAACTTACTCCCTCTAATATGTTAGTCGTTACCCTCGTTCTGTGAGTTTTGAATTGCTTTTTTATTTATAACTTTGATTTACAATTATTTAACAACCTAAATTTATACTTATGGCCTTAATCCCTCAAACTGAAAACCTGTTTTCAGACACCGCTAGTAAAAGTGTATACAAATACTATGATAAAAACAAGAAGGATATCTTTAAAACAAAGGAGATTTTCAAATCACAAAAAAAAATAATTTTTTATTTGTATTTCCTAGATAAAAGGACTGATGTTATAACCCGTCCTAAAATAAAGGAAATTGAATTCAATGGTTGGGATAAATTAGAAAATTTACCTAGTGAATTCGTCTCATTGAGATCTGGGAGTTATTCCATTAAAAAGTCATTCGCCTATAAAAGTATTTTATCGTACTTAAACCCTAAGTTTCCTAAACTAGAGAAAATCGTAATTAGTGCAAATGGAATTAATAGGTTCTCTGTAAAAACAATAAACTTTAAATGGGAAGATCTTGATAGCATTGTAAAAAGCATTAAAAAAGAAAAGAACTCATTTGAAAAAAACAAAAGAGGGGCAATTGATCAAAAATTCGCGATGTTATCAACTAAATTTCCCAAATATTCAAGGGAAATCTATTATGGGGAGTTAAAAACGTTTTTAGATAAATTCACATCGTTTAATAAAGTTAACGATTCTGATGTAACATCATTAAGCAGCCTCTTCAACGTACTTCCTAAAAGTAAGATTTCAGTTACTTCAAATTTTATTCAGACAAAAGATAAAATAAATATTGCTTATTTAGAAGACATCATTAGTGAGTTTGAGAAAAATTCTGCAGTAAGTAGTGACAATGAAAAACAATGGCAAAATTTCTTTGAAAAAAACTCATGGGTGTTTGCCCATTTGTTCGCTTACGAAGTTATTTTAAAACAAAAGGAAGCATATGTGGGTGGAAAGACAATATCTAATAAAGATGGAAAAGTGGTTGATTTTTTATATGAAAGCGGCTTTCAGGATAACTTTGCTTTGATTGAAATAAAGACTCACAATAAGGATTTATTAAAGAAATCTCCATATAGAGGCTCTGATGTATTTAGTATGTCGGATGATTTATCAGGTGGTATAAATCAATGTTTAGACCAAAAGGATAATTTTTTACGAGATTTTGGACAAGACTTAAAACCTATAGACCCTAAATGCATACTTGTTATTGGACAAAAACAATCTCTTACAAAACATCAACTAAAGTGCTTTGAATTGTTAAGAAACAATCAAAAAAATGTCGATATAGTAACATTTGACGAATTGCTTCATAAGATCAAAGGGTTGTTGAAGGTAATCAAGATTAAATAATCAACTAAACCCACCACATCCAGAAAACAGGTCTTGTATTACTTTCGCAGTTATAACTACCATTTGAATGTACTAGTTGTATGTACTACAGGACTACACAAAATCGAGTATACATAAATATACTTTTAGTAATCTATGTATACATTTATATGTATATACGTTTATACTTTATAAATTATTTTTTATAAATTTGTAGAAGAAAAAAGGCCTCTAGTAGCTGTAACTACTAAAGGCCATTAGAAGAAAGATTGGAGAGAATAGGAATAACATCTATTCCTTTACATCAGCGATTTTCTGAGAACTCATATCTTTTGTTCCTTCAAAACAAAGGTAAGAAAAAACCCTGGAGTCATCAAAACTTCGGGGTTTTTTGTGAAGGATTTCCCCACAAAAAACATAGTAATCAGCATACGAAACTTTCAGTGGTCCCAACAGTGCATAAAGTGCCCGCGTTAGGGATAGCAGCGTATACCGGCCCATCGTGCTTAAGGCTGCAGGCGTATGAGCGGATAGCCCGGCCCGCTTCTATCAGCGGGCAACGCCCATGTTTCCGACAAGCTCAGCATGACAATCACCCCGCTGCCGCAAGCATCCCGCTTGTGGTAAATAGGCAAGCCGTTAGCCCATGCGGGTATTACAAAATGCAATAAATTGCTTAAATTTGGTTAGTTATGTACGTTCTCCCCAGGGGAGGAATATATAGGTTGATTTATTTTCTTGAAAATATTGCGTTTGCAAAAACCCGCTATAGAAAACTGGTAATTTTTAAAAGCACGGGAAATAAGCAAAGCGCTCATGCGAATGGCGTGGGCTGGCTTGTTTCGTGCTTTGGGTATACCAGTACCTCTATAGCGATTCAGGTTTTGCCTGCGCCATTTGTATGTGTGCTAAACCTTATTGCCCATGAAAACCAATATACCCGTTAACCCGGCCCCCGCCGGCAGCACCTATCCCGGGTTTGCGTACCCCGCCGGGCAGTTAGCCAAGTTCCTGGCCGCTACTGATCTGTTTACCATCCTGCTTAAAAACGGCCAGATAATTCATTACACCGCCGCCGATAAGAATGCCTTTAAGCAATGGCTGCTGGCCAACGGGGTGGAGGATATAAAGGTGTGAGGACTGTAATCGGCAAAAAAGGCCTGTCACCCTGAGCTTCGTCGAAGGGCGTGCGACGGGCCTCACCGCGCGTATGGTTCCACGGAGCTCACCAGGTCAACGCTCTTTTAACCAATGGATATCATCTGAAAGGCTGCCGCAGGGGTATAAAAAACAAAGTCCCGGGGCCAAGGGCCACCGGGAACTCCAAATCAGCACGTAAATTAATTAGGAACGGCTATAATGTAATCTTGTACGTTAATTAAACCCGTTTTGTTGCGTTTATTAACGTCCTGCAAAACGGCTGTCATCCTGAGCTTCGTCGAAGGATGGTCCGACGGGCTCACCAGGTCAACGCTCTTAATTTTACATCCGCCAAAACAAAACCAAACCTATTTGCTTATTTTAGGCGTATGAACAATAGGTTACAGTTTATGGGGTTATGGGCCCTGCTCCCGATAGCTATCGGGACAACTTTAGGTATGGCGGCCTGCAGTAATAAAACCAAACCCATGGCGGCGGTGCCCCTTACCAAACCCCTGGTTACTGACGCGATGATGACCACGGTAATTATTCCCAAGGTGCCCGCGCCGCTTACTACCATGCAGCTGTACTCGCTTAAAAAAGATTCGCTGCTAAAACACCTGGCGCTGGAGCAGTCGCCCGCGTTAACGGATAGCCTGGGCCAGGCCATCCCCGCCGAGTGGGTGGGTACGGTAAACTTTGGCATCCGCAAGCCCAACTACGTTATTATACACTATACCGCGCAGGATTCGGTGCAGCAAACCCTGCGCACCTTTAGCCTGCCCCGTACCGAGGTAAGCAGCCACTACGTCATCGGCAAAGACGGTAAAATATACCACATAGTAAATGATTATATGCGCAGCAACCATGCCGGCGCCGGCAAATGGGGCAGCGTAACGGATATGAACAGCGCATCATTGGGTATTGAGCTGGATAACAACGGCAACGAGCCCTATACCGATGCGCAGATAAAAAACCTGCTGGCGCTGCTGGCCCAGTTAAAAACAGCCTACGGCATCCCAACCGCCAATTTTATAGGTCACCAGGATTATGCGCCCAAGCGCAAGGCAGACCCGGGTCCGCTGTTTCCGTGGAAGGTGCTGGCGCAAAAAGGTTTCGGCCTCTGGCCCGACGCGGTGCTGGAGCCCGCCCCTGCCAACTTCGACGCCGCCCTGGCCCTCCGCATCATCGGCTATGACACTACGGATATGAATGCCGCCATCACCGCCTTTAAGCGCCACTTTGTACAAACGGATGATCAGCCGGTGTTATCTGCGGCGGATTTGAGTGTGTTGTATAATGTGTATAAGAAGTATTAGAGGTGGGTGGTGGTTATATAACAGCATCGTTCCCGCTCATTGCCGCGGGAATGGCTAGTTCTTTTTCCTTGATGAAAAAGAACCAAAAAATCAAGCTGAAAAGATCCTTCCCCGCTCAGGGCAAAACACCCAGGCCCGCGCTTTTCAGCAGGCCTTTGCCCGCTTTTGTTTGCGTTTTTATTTGATGTAAATGCCCTTATTAATCATTGGTCGTCAGCAGATAAGCTTCGGGCGAAATCGGTTAAAACAATGCGAGGTGGTGCGGTTGCAGGGCATAGCAACATTTGCGAAGCGTTGGGGGATGCGCGAAGGAGCAACTTTTGCAGCCCCGGTTTTAATCGATTTGCAGGGCAAAGGCATGTGCGGCAAAGAAGCCTCTCTGCTGACTTGATCTTTTGGTTACTTTTGGATCAAGCCAAAAGTAACAGCCTCCGCGGCAATTGAGCGGGCGGATGTTACTCCCTATGAACTAACCTTTTTTAACCCACCCATCCTTCAAAGTTACCGTGCGGTTAAACACCAGTTTATCGGGCGTTGAGTGTTTATCAAGCGTGAAATAACCTTTACGGATAAACTGGTAGCCTTTGCCTACCTCGGCGGTGGCCAGGTCTGGTTCTATGTAGGCGTTAGGGATAATTTGTAAACTGTTTGGGTTCAGGTAATCTTTAAAGTCGCCATCCTCGTTTGAGGGGTCCTCTACCTGGAATAATCTATCGTATAGCCTTACCTCGGCAGTTTTGGCGTGGGGCACACTCACCCAATGGATGGTACCCTTTACGTTGATCCCACTGGTATCCTCACCCGATTTTGACTCGGGTATGTAGGTGCAATATATCTCGGTTACGTTGCCGTTGGCGTCCTTTTTAAAGTCCTCGCATTTTACAATGTAGGCGTTTTTTAAGCGCACCATCAGCCCAACTCCTAAGCGGAAAAACTTTTTAGGTGGCTCTTCCATAAAGTCCTCGCGCTCTATCCACAGCTCATTGCTGAACGGGATATCCCTGCCGCCGTCGCCGCCTTCTGCCTCGGGGTTGTTTTCGCCGTGCATGGTTTCGGTTTTACCGGCCGGGTAGTTGGTGATGATCATCTTTATCGGGTCCAACACCGCCATACGGCGCCAGGCGGTTTTGTTCAGGTCCTCGCGGATGCAAAACTCCAGCAAGCCAACATCAATCATATTCTCGCGCTTGGCTACGCCAATGCGCTCGCAAAACTCGCGGATGGAAGCAGCAGTATAACCCCTGCGGCGCAAACCGCTGATGGTCGACATTCGCGGGTCATCCCAGCCCTCTACATGGTTATCGTTCACCAATTGCATCAGCTTGCGCTTGCTCATAACGGTGTAGGTCATATTGAGGCGGGCAAACTCATATTGTTTGGAAGGGAACAGGCTCAATTGCTCAATAAACCACTCGTATAACGGGCGGTGCGGAACAAACTCCAGCGTACAAATAGAATGGGTAATTTTTTCAATAGCATCGCTCTGCCCGTGCGCGAAATCGTACATCGGGTATATGCACCATTTATCGCCGGTGCGGTGATGGTGGGCATGTTTAATGCGGTACATCAATGGGTCGCGCAGGTGCATATTTGGCGATGCCAGGTCCAGCTTGGCACGTAATACTTTGGCGCCATCCGGGTATTTACCGGCCTTCATATCGGCAAACAGCTGCAGGTTTTCTTCCACTGTACGACTGCGGTATTGGTTGGGTGTGCCCGGCTCGGTTGGTGTGCCTTTTTGGGCAGCAATCTCCTCGGCGGTACTATCATCCACATAAGCCAAACCTTTGCTAATTAAAGCAACGGCAAACTCATATAGCTGGTCAAAATAGTCGGACGCGTAAAGCTCTTCGGCCCAGTCGAACCCCAGCCACTTTACATCTTCTTTTATGCTGTCAACGTATTCGGTCTCTTCTTTGGTAGGATTGGTATCATCAAAACGCAGGTTGGTTTTGCCGTTGTAGCGTTTGGCCAAACCAAAGTTTAGGCAAATGGATTTGGCGTGGCCAATATGCAGGTAACCGTTAGGCTCGGGCGGGAAACGGGTTAATACCCTGCCACCGTGCTTGCCGGCATTTATATCCTCTTCAACTATCTCTTCAATAAAATTCAATGATCTCTCTTCGCTCATAATAATTGCAATGGCTGCAAAAGTAATAAATTGTGGTGGGTTAGCGTAATCGGGTTTTAGGTTGGGGATGATTGTTATCAGGGCGTTCCCCGATTTTAATCGGGGCCGGGCTATCCGCTCATACGCCTGCAGGCCTTAGGCTCGATGGGCCGGTATCCGCTGCTATCCCTAACGCGGGCATTATAGCAGGTAACAAAAATATAATTACCCCTTATCTACTAACCCAATATAGTAATTCAGCTTTTGCAGGATAAGTTCAATGGGCAAATCGGCGTTTGGGTCTATCTGTATCGACTCATATTTATCCTTCGGCTTAACATCGGGATCCATCTCCATCTGTAATTTCCTATCCACACAAAAACCAAGCATCAGCTTTTTGCCGTTAAGCCATAGGTAGCCTAATTTTTTGTCGTGGTAGGTGAAGAAAGGCACCTGATATTTTCGCACGTGGCAAATGCCGGGGTTGGCGTGCAGAATAATATCGCGCAGGGCCAGCAGGCAGCTTTGGTAAGGCTCGGGTTTTGACAGGTAATACTCCTCAAGTGTTTTTGGCTGGGGTGACATTTAAAATTGGACTAATTATAAAGCAGATAAACAATATCGGCTTTTTGTTTTAGTGTAGTCGCAGACTACAGGCATACTCGTCCGAAGTTATAAACTTCGGACAGCAGGAGGAGAAAGATTTACCGAATTTTTAATACTTGATGAGAAAGCATATCTATATGATTCTTAAAACTTCTATTTATAGCGTCCAAATTAGAAAGTGCTATATCATAATCATTGATATTTAATGCGAAATGCACATGAGGTATTATATCGTCTGTTGGATATTTTATATGTAAGTGGGGGCTCCTTTTGTAGTTCCCATGAGTTATATCATTATCCGAAGGGTCTGTGTGAAGGAGAATATATTCAATATCATCTGCGGTTAAATACAAGTGAAAATATATTCTGTTTAACTCATATTCGTTTTTAGTCCCCTTAATTTTATCCCAAATTTCGTAATAACTTGCTTTAAAATCTGACTTAACTGTTTTGAATCGTTCATTTATATCAGAGTTCTTATCAAATTGTCCGGAATCGGTAATTTTTGAATTATCAGTCACACAAAACACGATTCTATTATCCCCAGACATTGACGGAACTCTTTGAGGATATATATTTTTATTGGCGGAAATGCCTTTTATTAAAAGCTTAATTTGTTTGACTCTATCAGTGTTTAATACAGTACCATTGACTTTAATGCTCTTAATACTCATGATTATTAAACTCCTAAAACTTCCATTTCATGGGGGTCAAGTTGATATAAATCACATGCAATCTTGTTAATTTCATATTCGAGATCAAACTGTTTACTTAGATTTTTTTCCTTAATCCGCTTTTTCACGGTAGAAATCATTTTAAATACAAGACTAGAATTAGAACTTAAAGTAGGGTCAGGAATTGGCGCAGTATTTAAGACACTAATATGAAATATATTATACCCGCTCGATTGCTTCTGCGCTTTTAATGATAGTGCCCAGTAACACGGCGCCGAATTTAAAATTCCTAAAAAATAATATAATAAGTCAGGGTCGTTGTCCTTTTGTTTTAAAACAAAGAATGGGGATCGAGAGGTTATAAATTGGCCTTCCTTGTCGAGGGAAAATTTGGGGGTAATCGACATATAAGGCGCCACAATTTTTGGAGAACTTAAATATTGGGGATTTCTAGCGCGATGCAAATTCCACCAAAGAGGCTTGCTGGGAATCTCCTTTGAGAGACTTAACTTTAGATATTCCCAAGTCTCAGGAAATTCTTCAATTAAGGTTTTCTCAGCAATTAGTTTATTATTTATGAATGGATAAAATAATAACTTAGTTGGCTTCTTCTCTACAGAAAATTTCTCGATTTCCTTATCCGGTAAAAATAATTTATAAATTGATCTTTCACTTTTACTCACTTCACTTGCATCCCTTATATAAATCGGATCATTGCCCGTGATAACTCCCTGATTAATTCTCAGAAAGTTATCAAGTGAAACATTTTTTTGTAATTTATTTAACAAGTTATATTCTGTTCTATTTAATAGAAACCAATCACCATCTTTTTTAAAGTAATCTTGTACCTTATAAACTTGAAATTGTTTCTGTTCAGATTCGTTTTCTATTAAAAGCTGGTTTAACGCATCACCTACCGAAGTCCTACATTTTAATAACCAAGTCTTTCTATCTTGGTCTACTGTATTTGACTTTTTCCGAAAACCAATTAATATGACATACGTGCTTACTTTATCGAATACATTGATTGCAGATAAATCAGCGACAAATTCAACGTTGCATTGATCAAGTAGATAGTTACGCAACTTTTTTGAACTTTCGCCTATTAAAAAGTTATAAGGTAAAACAAAGAGTCCTAATCCATTTGGATTTAATATGTCGATAGATAACTTTATAAAAGCTTGATAAATATCAATTTTACCATTGACCAATCCCTCCAAGATATTTTTGTACTTATCTATTATTATGAACCCTTTGTTGTCTTGATTTATATATGGAGGATTTGAAATAACTATATCGAATTTTTTACCAGCTTCAATATATTCAGACATAATCTCTAAAGAGTCGCCATGAATTATATTTGGTCTAGGAAAATTTTTGTTAAAAATATAATGCAATAAGGTCAACGACAGATTAGTAGATAAACACGCGTTAGGATCAATGTCTATACCCCACACATTGTTAAACAAATCGTTAACATCTAAAATTGTGTCATTAGAAATTCGCCGATCTATTTGAGTTTCTAATAATGTTCGCAAAAATATTCCTGAACCTACCGCGGGTTCTAAAACAGATAAAGCATCATATTCCTTATCAGTATAACTTTTATATATATATTTTGAAAAAAATCTTGCAATGTATTCGGGAGTATAATATGATCCGTTTTCTTTATTTATTCTTTCTATCGGAATGGCAGGGAATGCTTCCAATTGATTTGAGGAATTTACAATACTTAAAATAGAAACATATCGTTGATAAATTCTACTTAAAGCTTGCTTAGTCATTATAGAAAAATCGTACTTAAAACGATTATATTCATTTTCGTAAAAACTGTTAAAGAATCTGTTAAGATTTATGTTAATAGAATTAAACGGTGCAATTCTTTTTTTATCTAAAATAAAGTCGGGAACATTTATAGAAAGTTCACTTTCAACTGCCTCAATTACCTGTGTGAGATTGCTATTGGGTGAGTTATTTAAAATATCTAAAAATAGCTTTGAACTATTATTTAGCTCATTACTCCTTTTTTTCCCATCCTCAATTGATCTTAAAAATATTACGCAATTAAATAAATGTGAGAGCGAAATTAAATCAATTTGATTATCTAATTCCGCTGAAATTATCCTTTTCCAATTGGAAATATTTTCAATTAAAACATCATCTAAAGCTTTGATATTTGAATTTTGCTTTTTACCAATGATTTCATAAAAAGTATCCACACTTAGGGCCTCTTCTTCATTCCCAACTTCTATCTTTCTAGTTTCTACTTTTTTACGCTCCTTATTTAATATAAAATAGTAATTTATATATCTTGAATCAATGGTGATGTGCCAATTGACCAGATTGTTATATGAAAGTCCTAATAAATTTTCTTCCTCTAATTGAGTTAAATCTTCATTTCTTTCCTTTAAGAAAGATAGTATAGCGGAATTTTGTAATCCGTGTTCAATCACCAGATAACCATTAGATTTTTCTACCGCTGAAGGTTCTATAAAATAACTTGGATTCCATCCTAATTCTTTTGCAAATTCCATAATTAAAGGTTTCGAATCTTCAATTAAGTTGTTAGCAGTAAGTCGACTATGTATCCCAGCAATATTATTCATAATTCAACGAATATAATGATTCTTATGATCTTTAAGCAAGTAAAAGACCCCTGCTACCGTAAGCGTCTCGCTTGCGGTAGCAGGGGATATTAAATCATTATTGATATATTTACAATATTCAACCTAACTTTATGTCACAGACCATTAATAAACTTATTACGCCCAATGATAAAACTATCGAAAGCGTATTTAATACATCGAGCTCTTATTATATTGATATCTATCAAAGAGAATATAAATGGACTCATAATCAGGTTCAAACACTTTTAAATGATATACAGGTCCGATTTGAAATTGGGACAATAAAAGAAACCGAGCCTCAGTTGATTAGAGAGGACGTTTTAGCAAACTTTGACCCTTATTTTTTAAATACGTTTTTAACTAATGAAGTTCCTGGTAAAAAAAATATTGTAGATGGCCAGCAAAGGCTCACAACGATTCTAATTGTTTTAATTAAGCTCTATCAAGTAGCCAAATCCGCAAAACAAAACAATCCTCAAATAAAAATCTACGAAGCCAGTTTTATTGAAGATAGAATATTTGAATCGGGTGCTTTTGGTGATAAAAAGTTCAAAATACATAATGATAATAGAGAACTGGCATTTTCAGCAATACTAAATTTAACATTTAATGATCTTGACAATGTAGACGAAACACAGTATCACATTATTGAGAATTACAAATTCATTAGTGGCTATTATGACAAACTATTCTTTTCCGTTGATGCAGAATTTGATCAAATTAAGTTTAATTATTACCTAACCTACTTACTTAATCGCATAAGTATTGTTGAAATAGAAATAACCAGCTCTCATAATGTTGCCATGATTTTTGAAGTTGTAAATGATCGTGGACTTGGCCTTAAACCTTACGAGATATTAAAAGGGAAATTTCTTGGTATTCTTGATGAAAAACAAAAGGAAGAGGCTAACAAGGCGTGGACAGCAATATTAGATGACCATTATCTCGCTGATTCGGATGTTGATGATTTTTTCAAACTATACTTTAGAGCAAAATTCGCAAAAAATCATACTGAGTATGAAAGGATAGAACGAGATTATCATTATGAAGTATATAGGAATAATACCATAAGATCCTACTTCGCTGATTTTAAAGATAAAAAAAAGCTGTTTGAGTTTGTCACAAAAGAGCTCGGGTATTTTTCTAAATTATACTTAGAACTTCTCCATACAAAGGACCAACGATTTGTATTATACAATCGAATGCTTGACCAAAATCAACAATATATGTTGATTTTGTCCGCTATCAAACTAAATGACCCTAAAAAAAATTCAAAAATTGAACTTGTATCAAAGAAATTTGATCAGATGCATATTTTACTACGGCTTAAAAATCTATATGATTCATCATCCTTTTTACCAAGCTATATAATTGACATATGTTTGAAAATAAGGGAGCAAGAAAGTGCCGAAATTACATTGCAATTTGATAATGTAGTAATTCAAAGGTTAGAAGATATGCAGGCAATTCCCAAGTCTACATTAACTAAAATTGGCGACTTATTTAGTACATTTAATCATCAAGGATTAGTCCATCAAAACAAGAACCTATCAAAGTACATCTTACTTAGAGTAGATGAAACATTATCTAAATTGATGGGCAGGGCTTCATTAGTCACAGATTCCACTATTGATTTAGAAAATCTTTTTAATAGAACGAATAGAAAATCATATGAACTTCATTTGGAACACATGTATGCTCATAATGAGCAGAATGAAGTGCTATTTTTAAATGACGAGGGTGATTTCGATTATTATCTTTTTGAAAGAATGAGAAATCAATTTGGCGCTTTGTTGATATTAAAAGACCAACACAATCTAAGTAGTGGTGCTGACATCTATAAAGATAAAATGGAAATCTATGGGCAAAGTAATATTATTTGGAATGAGATACTAGTCGGCGAAATTCCACAGATCGATTTAAGAAAATTGCCTTTTAATTTTTCCTTTTCTGTTCAAAAACCAAATTCAGGTGGGCTGTTAGATATAGGTGCAATAGAAACAAGACAAAAGGAATTATATGAAGTAATAAAATATACTTGGTCCAATAATTTTTAAATTAAAAACAGCCTCGGCGCTATTAGCATTATCCCCCCGCTACCGCAAGCGTCACGCTTGTGGAATAAATGCGTTAGGGATAGTAGCGGATACCGGCCATAGCGCCTAATGCCTGCAGGCGTATGAGCGGATAGCCCGGCCCAAAGGGAACGCCATAATAGTCATTGCGTCATTAGGTCATTGCCAAGCTGGCGCAAAAATGCAGCGTGGGGAAAGAAGAGAGTTCTTGTGCCTAATAAGAATCCGTAGAGCCCCCTGCGGAACTCTACGGATTGTGAGGTTTTTATTTCAACTCGAAAGTATACACCCGGTCCATGCCTGCGGTTTCCTTACCTTGGCTCGCGGTGCCACGCTTAACAAACGTGATCGTTGGTTTCTGGCCCTTGAAGGCTACAACCACAGCATCATTTTCATACTTGCGCGCCTGTGCCTGTAGCTGAGTGCCCGGCTCGGCAATGTCCGCCCAAGTGATGAGGCGGTTGCTTTCGCGGCCTACCTGCTTGCCCAGCCCTGTGGAAGCGGTAGTTGCGCCGCCCACTGCCGCGGGTTCCTTAAACTCCAGGAATATTGCCCGCAGCACATCCGTGCCTACCCCTTCTTCACTGTGCGTAACGCCCGTGCGGAAGAAGAAAACATCCCAGGCGTTGGTGTGGGTTGGCGAACGCTGGCCTTGCGGAGACACAATTACGCGGTCGCCGCTGGTGTAATAAACGCCGGCATAATCGTATAGATGTTTGTGTGTTGGATAGGCGCGTGGCAGCCAGGAAACGTCCCAAACTTTAATACGATCGTTCTCAAATATTTTGGTTGCGCCTTCGCGGTCAAACGGCTCGGGATAAGTTTGGGCGGTTTGTGCCGGGGCCGAATTTGGGGCCGGCTGTGGCGCCTGGGCCATGAGAACTGCACTGTTGAATAAGAGTCCTATCGCTAAGGCGATGGGTTTAAAGTTTTTTTTCTGGTTCATAATTATATTTTAACGTAGGGATTATAATAATCTTATCTAAGATATAAATTTGAGTTGAAACTAAAATGTAATATAGTTGATGGATTGTAAAGTGACGCTAATGAAAGGACACTTGGGTTCGTTTCATCGATGGATAACGCCAAAAGTACACCAACAAAGTATTTTAGCTAATAAGTCTGTTATTGTATATTGCGTATAAAACCTTTGTATACCTTTGAAAAGGTAGAACTGATATTTACAAAATGATAATAGCATTTGCCCCATGTTAGTGCGCAGAGTTTTAAGGCATAGCTTCTCGCTTTTGCATGTAGACTATGTAAAACTAAATAGTAAATGGAATTACCGGGGCGTGATCAGTCCTTATCATCGCATATATTACATAGACGATGGAGAAGGAGAATTGTCTGATTCGGAAAACAAATTCAAATTAGAAGCGGGGTATTTGTACATCATACCAAGTTACACTTTGTGTGACCTGGTGTGTACCAATTTTTTAAGTCAATACTTTGTGCAGTTTTTTGAAGAATCGTTGGAGGGAGAATCCTTGTTCCCTGCAAATCCATCCATATTAAAAGTGAAAGCTAATGAAGTTGATGTGATTAATTTCAGGCGATTAATTGAAATAAATCCCGGGAGGGGGATCAATCGCTCGGATAACCCCCAGGTATATGAAAAGCACATTTATTATAATGAGTATCAGCAATTAAATAATCAACAAAGTTTATCTGTTTTCCTGGAAACACAGGGAATTTTATTGCAGTTTCTATCGCGGTTTACCTTACCCGAAATATTTAAACAAAAAGGTCAACAGGTTATTCCCGAGAAAATTTTGGATGCCATGCGGTTTGTACTGGCTAACCTGCATTTACCTTTAACGGTTACCTCATTAGCCGAAAGGGCAAATCAAAATGCCGAATACTTTTCGAGGACGTTTGAGGCACATACCGGCACTCGGCCATTGGCCTATATTACCGAAAAAAGAGTGGAGCGTGCCCAGCATATGATAGGCGCAAGCAGGCTCCCCTATGAATCAATAGCTGAACTAACCGGGTTTAAAAGTTTATCAAACTTTTCAAGAACATTTAAAAGGGTTACCGGGCTTTCGCCAAGCGCTTACAAACATCGTACAACCAGTTCCTACTCCGACTAAATGGTTGAATTTGGTGCAAAAATAGTCTGTTTCTGTAAAATTTTTGGTTTAACGAAAGTCTAATTTTGTTTAAGACTAAAACCTAAATGTCTTAAAAACCAATTATTATAAAGCTTCTAAAATGAAAAAGTTATTTTACTTGTTTGTCCTGGCAAGTTTTACAGCGTCGGCACAGCAACCGAAATTTACTAACGTTTATTCCTTCATCGAAAACACAAACGTATTTGAGGTGAACCAGATTGAGGGCCACACGGTTAGTATTCCCTATAAATCGGTTGGTGAAACATTGAACATTCAGCAATTGAAGTCAGATAACGTGCTTTCGTTGAATGGAAAGTGGAAGTTCCATTTTGCCAATATGCCGGAAGGTACACCCAATAACTTTTTTGCATCAAATTTTAATGATCAGCAATGGGCTCAAATTACAGTTCCCTCTAACTGGGAAATGCAGGGTTTTGGCGATCCTTTTTTTAGGAATGTTGCACATCCGTTTCGCTCCAATCCACCTTTTGTCCCTCGCGAATACAACCCAACCGGGTCTTATCGGAAAACATTTACCCTGCCGGCAAATTGGAAAAGTAAACGCGTTTTTTTGCGCATGGAGAAAACCGCTTCAGCATCGTTTGTGTGGATAAACGGACAGGAAGTTGGCTACAACGAGGGTGCGCAAGAGCCTGCTGAATATGATGTTACCCCTTTCCTGAAACCAGGAAAAAATACCATTGCCGTAAACGTAATGAAATATTCAGATGGTGTGTACCTGGAAAGCCAGGACTATTGGCGCCTGGCCGGTATTTTCGACGACGTTTGGTTATACGCAAAACCGGACGTGCATCTCTTCGACTGGCATGCCACTACCGACCTGGACAACAACTATGTGAACGCAAAACTGAATTTGCAGATCACGGTAAATAACCAATCGAAAACGGATAAACAGAACTACAGGGTTAGGGCTTCGCTGTTTAATTCAGACAATGTGTTGGTTAAAAATTTTACTTCTGACGCGGTTAAAATAACCGCTGATAATAAACAAATTGTTAATATTTCATCAGATATATTAAATCCTAAAAAGTGGACCGCAGAGACGCCCAATCTTTACCACTTAACCATGGAATTGATAAATAATGAAGGAAAAACCGAAGAAATAATTACCGGGCGTATAGGTTTTAAAGAAACCGAGGTACGCAACCAGGTTTTCTACCTCAATGGCAAGGCCATAAAACTTAACGGTATCAATACGCACATGCAACACCCCACCATGGGGCATACCATGGACGAAGCCACCATTAGGAAAGATTTTGAGCTGTTTAAACAATTCAACATAAATTGTGTACGCATATCACACTATCCACCTGTAGCACGCTATTTAGAACTGGCAGACGAATATGGGTTTTACATCATCGATGAAACCGGAGATGAAGCTCATGCAACTGAATATTTATCTAATAGGCCTGAGTGGGAGCCCATGTATCGTGAACGTGTTCGGAAAATGGTGCTTCGCGATCGTAATCATGCCAGCATTTTGTTTTGGAGCGCCGGAAATGAAAGTGGCGAAGGAAAAAATATTTGTGCCGTAATTGAAGAAGGACGGAAATACGATAATACACGATATTGGATGTATGGCGGTAACGCTTTTGCGCATTCTTGCGAAGAGATCATCGGCCCACGTTACCCAACACCTTTTGAACTCAAAAATCAAGTGGCAATGGTTTCTGAAAGTGTTGATCCGCGACCATCCTTTATGGACGAATACCTTTCGGTGGCCGGAAACGGCGGTGGCGGACTGGATGAATATTGGGATATAATTTACAAGTATCCACGCATCATGGGCGGAGCGATCTGGGATTTCGTGAGTCCGGGATTGCGCGAGCCGGTTCGTAAATTGACAGATTCTTCACCAAACAACATAGCAACTCACATCATGGGACGCGCCAAGCTGGTAGCCGGACACGATGGAAAAGGCATTGATCTTAATGGTCACGATCAGTGGGTGGAAGTTTATCAGGATAAAAATGTGGAGATCTCGGGTGATGAGCTAACGGCTTCGTTTTGGATCTTTCCACGCGATCTAATGAAAATGGGCGGCACCATGCTCACGAAAGGAAACAATCAATTTGGTTTGCAGCAAGTTGGTGAAAACTCTATCGAGTTCTATATCTACACTTCGAGAAAAACAACTGTCCGTGGTGAATTACCCAAAGATTGGACACAAAAATGGCATCACGTGGCAGGTATCTACAACGGGAAGTCGATAGCCATATATATCGACAACAAAAAGATAGCAGAAGCGCCCGTCACCGGAAAGATCACTAATTTCCCTTTTCCTGTTAATGTAGGCAAAAACGTCGAGACACAGGGGCAGCACACTACAGTTTATTTGTGCGATGCCATTATCGATCAAGTGGGTATTTTCCCAAAAGCGATCGACATAAATGACCTATCTGCCGCAAAACCCGACTTGAAAAATCGTGCAGGTTTGTGGCTCGATTTTGAACAGGAGCAAAACACAGGCAACTTTTTCAGCTACGGAATTGGCGCGCGTACCTATGGAAGTATTTGGCCTGATCGGGTTCCGGAGCCTGAAATGTGGCAAATAAAAAAGTCGGCCCAACCTATTTCTGTAAAATGGAGCAATGCCGAAAAAATGGAAATTGAAGTGCAGAACCGAAACTTTTTTACCAATACTAATGCACTTGAAGCACGTTGGAACCTGGAGGAAAACGGCATAACAATAGCTTCCGGAAAATTAGATGTGGGTGTTGAACCGCAAGCAAAAAAGACTTTCGTTCTTCCTATCGCAAAGCCGGTGCTCAAAGCAGGTGCAACCTATTTGGCAACAGTTAGTTTTCATTCAAAGCAAGCCACAGTATGGGCGCCAAAGGGTTTTGAACAATGTTGGGATCAATTGGAATTGCCATGGGTTGTTCCTGCCGATAAAAAACCGGCACAGCAGCAAACCAATCCTTTAAAGATGACAGATAATGCGCAACAATTGATCGTATCCGGAGTAAACTTTGATTATACCTTTAATAAAGCCGATGGACAATTGCAATCCATGAAATATATGGGTACAGAATTGCTGAAACAGGGAGCGCAACTTAATGTTTGGCGTGCCCCGCTGGCGAACGAACAAGACGACTGGACCTCTACCGGGGTTAGAGCCGAGGGTTATGGAAAGACGGTTGCCACTGCATGGTATTCCGTTGGTCTGAATAAAATGAAGTCAAAGTTGGAATCATTCCGGGTTGAAAATAAGGATGGGAATGTAATTGTCAGTATTCATCAATTGGCACCTTTGGGAAATTCAAACAGTGCAGGCTTCGACAATGATATGGTTTATACAATCTCGCCCGACGGTGAAATTACTTTAAAGCACACGATCGATCCGAATGGAAAAATGCCCATGTCGTTGCCACGTATCGGTACAAAATGGGTCTTTAATGATAAAATGCAAAATGTAGAATGGTTTGGACGTGGGCCGCAGGAGAATTATCCGGATCGCAAAACCGGCTATCGGATGGGGCTTTATAAGTCGACAGTTGATGCGATGTTTGTACCGTATTTGATACCTCAGGATAATGGCTTGCGCACCGACAACCGCTATGTGCGGCTGACAAATGCTGAAGGAATAGGAATGGAGTTTTCATCAACTGAACCATTCAATTTCAATTGCTATAATTACAGCACCGAGAATTTGTCAAAGGCAAAATACACGTATAATCTGGCCAAATCGGATGGTGTCACCTTCAATTTCGACTACCAAACTACCGGGGTTGGATGCACGGCAATAGGGGTGCTTGATAAATATCAAACCATTCCTCAGGCCATACAGTTCACAAGTACAATAAAACCATTTAAAATTAATAAGTAAATAAACCAATTGAATTACCAAAAACACCAAGCTATCGCAAGCATCCGCTTGTGGTAATAATTAAAACAAGACCCTGCGATTTGTAGGGTTTTGTTGTTTTAGAATATGGGCGTTGCCTGCGGCCCGCGCTATCCGCTCATACGTCTGCAGGCCTTAGGCGCGAGCTGGTATCCGCTACTATCGCTAACGCAAAAGATTGGCACACGCGACACGTGTGCTAGCGAGGGGATAGGATGCGCGGCAATAGGGGTGCTTGATAAATATCAAACCATTCCTCAAAACTTACAGTTCACAAGTTCGATGATATACTTCTTCAGGGTCCTCCGCGAGAGACCCTAATGGAACGATAAAAAAGGCGGCACGATGATCAGGCTTTAGGCAATAGTATCGTATCAGTAATGCCATGTTCAATTTTCCATTGCTCCATAATGGGTTGCTCCAGTTTTATCTGGCGATAATCATCGGGTGCCATAATAGGTACACCATAAACTATAGGGTATTTACGTTTGCAGGCAGTGCATGTGAATATACCTTCTAATACATTTTGGTCGGTATCTTTTACCAGTACCTGCAAGTCAAGGTTGCTTTTGTCAAAAGGGCAACATAGTTTTTCAATTGTTTTTAATCTCATGGTAATAACGTTTTTTGCCCTAAGGCATTATGGTATAGCTTTACTTTTCGGTCGGGATGCTCGGCGTTGAGCACTCCCGAAATAACTGCTACACCATTAAATGGAATTTCGTTTTTTAATTGTCGTGTATTTTCGGGCGTTATACCCCCCGAAACAAAAATGGGTATATCGGTAGTTTTTCGGGCCATACGAACGGTTTCGGGCATCACAATATCGCAGCTACCTGCAGATGGTGATGGGAACATTGAGCAAAAAGAAATATAATCAAGTTGATTTTGATGCGCCCAGGCTACCGTATCCAAATTTCCAGAACAAGTAATACCCATAATAATCGGGCGGCCAACTACATCCTTTATTTGCTCAATATCCTGAGGTATTTTATCAAAATGCACCCCACCCAGATCGTTTGTTTGTTGCAGTAATGTCCAATCCTCATTGATCAGCAACGGAACGTTGAATGGTTTGCACAACTTACTTATTTCGGCTATCAGCAGCAACTTATCAGCTCCGGGCAACCAGTTGTTCCATAACTGCAGCACCTGAAGCCCACCTTGTAGGGCGGCATTCAGTTTGTTCAATAAAACATCCTGCTGCATTGCAGGATCGAGCACTAAGTAGACCCCTCCGGTTATTGGCGTTTTTTTCATTATTTCCAACCGTTTTTGTAAGCCGTAAAAAAAGCGCTCCAATAGGCATCAATTGGATAATACGGCAAATTAGCAACTATGCCATTATCTACAAGTGTATATCCTTGTTGTCTGTTGGTAAATTCGCCAATGATAGCAGCGTTGATATTATTATCTTTCAATCGTTGTACAACAACATCGGCATATTGCTTTTTAGCGGCTATAATTGTGCTTCCCGCACCTATGCAATAACGCGGGTCAATACCAAACAAACCACATAGTTGCCTACCCGTTTCGCTTACCGGAATATGCTCGTTATTGATACATACACCATTTCCGGAAGCTATGGCCATTTCGTATACGGCGCCAAGAACCCCACCTTCGGTAACATCGTGCATAGCTGTTATTTGATCATATTTTTCATCAGTACCTGCCGCAACAAGCGCGTCTGTTAACGATGTGGTTTGATAAAAAAGCGCACAACCTTTCTGATACATTTCTTTACCCAATTTATTGCTCACCGTTTGCGGGAAACTCATGGCTAGTATAGCCGATGATGAAATAGCACATTCTTTAGTAACAATAATGGCATTTCCCTCTTCCGCGTTCCTGCTAAGTAGAATGTCTTTTGCCGGAGCAGTAAGTATCATCGTTCCACCACCTGCAATGGTAGAGTTTTGCCCCTCAATACTGCCTGTATGCCCACCGGTTATTGCCACGCCTATATCATTGCAATACTGATGTACAAAGCCCCAATATGTATTAAAATCATGTTGGCTTAAAGAAGTAGGCAAATTCAGCACCATTTGCGCGTACATCGGCGCGAAACCTGTAGTACCCATATCATTGGCCATCAAATGAACCGATAGCCAAGCCGATTCCTGTAAGCCAAGTGAGGGTATTAATGACAGGGGATCGCTAGTTAGGGCCATAGCCAAACCGCCCGGCAGGTTAACTACTGAAACATCTACACCGAACGAAGGGCCGCAATAAACTTCGCTCCTGGGCCTGCCGCAACGCTGCAGTATAATATTTTCAAAATCGTCATTATTGATCTTACCCGAACTCATGGCTGTAATGGCTTAATCAAGCAGTTTTACATACAAGCCAAAGAAGTCGCCAACGGGTACGCTCCATTGCTGCAAAGGAAACCATTCGGGCAAACCTGTACAAGTCCACTCAATACTATACTGGCGCCCTTTAAGAGCTTCGTCAATTTTAGCTATCAAATGTTGGGGTGTATAAAATGTTGCCGTTACATAAAATGGATTTTTACCGAACATTTGTTGTACACGCCTGCGCAATACTTTAGGCGAGTTACGGTTCATCATACCAAAAGCAATGCCATGTTTACCTACACGCGCTGCTTCGCGTATTACCTGTACCGGGTCGCGGTAGTATTCAAAAGTGGTAATAAAGGCAACAGCATCAAAAGCGCCATTTTTAAAAGGCATATAATGCGAGTCGGCATTTACCAGGTCGCCTTTAAATAAGTGTACCGCTTGGCCTAACATAAACGGCGACAGGTCGCCACCTGTAGCTTCAATCCCTATTTCGTGCCACCAGCGGGTAAAACGTGTAGTACCACAACCAAACTCCAGTAACTCTTTAACGCGCTCATCTTTACCCAACAATTGGGCCATTACTTTTTTCTGCCATACCTCGGCCCGCTTATAGCGCCCTTCGTACCATTGCTCATAAGTGTCGGTGTGCTCACGGTTAAAAAACCACTCTTTGCGTCCCTGCCAGTTGGTCAGGGTATTGGTCATCAGGCTAAAACTCTTTTTTTCTAACTCCATGTGTTCAAATTTAAAAAGCCTTGTTGCCTTTACCGGATGATCGGATAAGAAAACAAGGCTTGATATTTAAACAGCTATAGCCGGAGTAAAAATTAACGCCAGTGCATCCCTACGCCGGTATTATCCGTGTCAGGTTCCCGGGTATTCATCTCAGCCTTTAATTTCATCATTAAAAGCACCCCGTGCAACAATTAAACAAATGTACAGCTTTTGCAATTAACAAAAAACAAAACCTTAGGAGACCGGGTGGGGTAAAACCGATAAAAAACAAATACCAATTTTTAATTTTTATCCGCTACTTTAGCGGTTAAATAAAAACTGATATTAGCTTTGCAAAAAAATTATCAGTAACACAGTATACGTTGTTAAAGTATTATACGTTAACAGCATAATCTAAACATAAAACATGAAAGCCATATTTAATACATTAGCTGCTCTAGTACTTTTTGTAAGTTTATCTATAAGTGCTTCCGCACAATCTATTCCGGATACGGTCCGTTTAAATATTGGTTTAAGTGCAGGTTTACCTATTGCTTTAGGTGACATGTATACCTTTAATGCAGGGGCCTATTTACAGGCAGATTATCCGCTAACCAAACACTTATATGTTACAGGTTCGGCAGGTTATAATACTCTTTTTGCCTCCTCCAAGTTTTCAACAACGCCAAGCGGAATAATGAATGTAAAAGCTGCCAATATGCAAACCGTACCTTTAAAAATAGGTATCAAGCTTTTCGCTATCAGGCATTTTTATATAGCGGGCGAGGTTGGCCAAACCATATTGTTAAACAGATCAGCAGTGTATGCTCCTAAAAGCAATGCCTTTACCTTTTCGCCGGGTGCGGGTATGTTGTTTTTCCTTAAAAAGCATAATTATATAGATGCGGGTATCCGCTACGAAGCGGCATCTACCTTTTATAATGACAATGCAAACTATGGCTTTTGGGCCGCACACGTAGCTTACGCGTTTAATTTATAGGCACGCTTTTTAAAGCGCTTACTTGTGCTGTACATTTTCATAAAATTATAGATTTTATATTTTTTTTGTAAATTACGGCTCCATTTACCTGTTTACTGTAAAACGCCGCTATGAAAAAAATACTCATCATAGATGATGAAGTTAATGTTGGGCTATTGCTTTCTAAATTTTTAACGCGCAATGGTTTTGAGGTAAGTACTGCAACCAGCGGTACAAGTGGATTAGAGTACCTGGGTAAAGAACCATTTGACCTGGTATTATGTGATTTTAGGCTGGAGGATACCGACGGACGCGAAATACTTAAGCAAATTAAAAAGCATTACCCTAATACGGGTGTTATTATTATTACGGGCTACTCTGATATAAAAATGGCGGTAGAGCTCATCAAAATGGGCGCCTATGATTATATATCAAAACCCCTTTACCCCGACGAGATATTAAATACCATTACCAAAGCCCTTGAAACCCACCAGGCATTGGTTGAGGAGGATCAGGAACCGGATGCCAAACCAGCGAAATCAAGCAGGAAACAGGCATTGGCCGGTATAGTGGTTGGTAACAGCAAAGCATCAAAAGAACTTTTTAGGCAGATAGACCTGGTAGCACCTACCAACTATAGTGTTATTATATTGGGCGAAAGCGGTACGGGCAAAGAAGAAGCCGCTAAAAGCATACATTTAAACAGCCATAGGCATAACCAGCCGTTTGTAGCTATGGATTGCGGATCGCTTACCAAAGAATTGGCCGCAAGCGAATTTTTTGGACACGAAAAGGGTTCATTTACCGGCGCGTTTGCTACCAAGATAGGTCATTTTGAAATGGCTAACGGAGGTACCTTATTTTTAGATGAGGTAGGAAACTTATCATACGAGATACAAGCCGCCTTATTACGCACCGTACAGGAGCGCAAAGTAAAAAGAATAGGCAGCACCAAAGAGATTGACCTGGATGTACGTATTATAATTGCCACTAACGAAAACTTATTGGACGCCATACAAAAGGGCCGTTTCAGGGAGGATCTTTACCATCGTTTTAATGAATTTACCATTCATATGCCGCCATTGCGCGAACGGGGTAGCGACATTATATTATTGGCCGAGCATTTTTTAAAAATGGCTAATGAAGAGCTTGGCCGCAATGCCTGCTCATTTACGCCGGAAGTGATAGAGTGCTTTATGAACTACCGGTGGCAGGGTAACATACGCGAGTTGAAAAATATAGTAAGGCGCGCGGCTTTAATATCCGAAGGTGACCAGATAACCCTTAAGGCTCTGCCTTTAGAAATATCCAATTACAAAAACTCTTACGAACACATGTCTTCGCCGGCACCATCAATAATGCAGGATGTTGCTGAGACAAAAGAAGGACCAAGGAACGATTTGAAAAATGTGGCTTTAGAAGCTGAATACGATACTATTTTAAGAGTATTGAAAGAGGTTAGCTATAATAAAACCAAAGCCGCCGAGATATTAAATATTGACCGTAAAACGCTTTATAATAAAATGAAGGCCATCAACCTTAAATAACAATGAGCGACAAAGTGATGGATGCAGCAGCTATGAGCAAACTGAGGCACGATATTAAAAACCAGCTTTCAAACATTACTTTGATCATTGGCGAATTAAAGCATGAACTTTCTGACAGTTCTGATGATTGTAAGATGTATTTGAATATGATGGAACAAAGCGCATTTAAGATCGATGAACTTTTAAAAGAAACCGTGTAACCTTCCTTCCGCTTAAAACTTTTTATGCTTTGTTTGCTTTAATAGTTATATTTAAGCAGCCTATGTCTATTTTCTCCTACAACCAGCGTAATAACATTATCCTCATCAGTATAATTATACTGGGCTGCTTTTTAATGTATGCGCTAAGCGGCATGTTTAGCTCCATTTTAGGGGCAATTGTGCTTTACACTATATTCAGGCCTTTTTACCTGCATCTGGTTGAAAAAAAGGGGTGGAACAAAAATGGTGTAGCTACGCTAATTATTATAATATCATTAGTGGTAATAGTGTTGCCATTTTTGGCACTAAGCTTTATGGTTATTGGCAAAATTACCAGTATTGACCTTAGCAGCCTGCCCATACAAGTATGGCAGGCAAAAGTTGACGCTTTTACCGGCGAGCATATTAATCAGCCACATTTTTTTGAAGATACAGTAGCCAAACTGGGCACTTATGCAACAGAGTTATTTCCATCAATAATAGGCAGCGCGGCCAATATTATTATTACCCTGGTGGTAATGTATTTTTTATTGTTTTTTATGTTTACCCAAATAAATGAGTTTGAGGCAACACTACTTAGATACGCCCCATTTAGGGAACAATACTCTTTAAAATTTGCTACCGCCCTGCGCGATTCTACCTACTCAAACGTTTTGGGCCAGGGTCTTATAGCGCTTGTACAGGGGGCCTTGTTGGCCAATGGATTTTGGCTGGCGGGTATTCCTGACCCCATTTTTTGGGGAGTAATAGGCGTATTCTTATCTTTTTTACCTGTTATTGGCGCACCAACCCTTACTATACCGGCCAGCATTATATTATTTGTTAATGATCATACCTTGAAGGGTGTATTATTACTGGCTTATGGTGTTTTGTTTATTGGCAATATTGATAATGTAATGCGCCTTATTATTAATAAGCGGGTAGCTAATACACACCCGCTTATATCTGTAATAGGCGTATTTATTGGCATCCCCGTTTTTGGTATTTTAGGCTTGGTATTTGGACCACTGTTGTTATCGTATTTTTTATTACTGGTAGAGATATATGAAACCAACCGTTTGGCGGCCGACAGACTAGACAGGATTAGAGGAACATCAGACACCTGACCTATATAAGTGCATACTTTTGTAAACAAATGCCCGTTTAAAAATTATTGCACCAATTAAAACACGCATAAAAACAACCAATAATACGGTTTAAGTATATTTGGCAAGATATTTAGTTAATTAAATCAATTGTTCAACTTTAAATTTTACCCATATGAATGATAACACAAAAGTAGTAGTTGCCTTGCTGGCAGGGTTAGCTGCGGGAGCGGCTTTAGGTATATTATTTGCACCTGATAGTGGTGAGGAAACCCGCGATAAGCTTTCTGAGTCATTAAAAAAACTTGGCGACTCGATAAAAGAAACTGCAGCTACAGAAATTGACAACCTGGTTGGTTTGAAAGATAAAGTAGTAAATAGTGTTAAAACCAAAATAAATGGTGCCGAAGAAGAGTACCAGGATGATTTGGAACACGCATAAATTTACCGTCCCGGGTATATAATTTACCCGGGATAATAAAATTATTATGGAAGACCAAAAAGAAGAACCGCAACCATCTATTATTGACCAGTTAAAAGAATATGCCGAAACGCGTATTAAGCTGGCCAAATACCAGGCTGTGGATAGCAGCACATCAGTTATTGCAGGTATAGTTGCGCAATTGGTAGTTATTATAAGCCTGTTGTTGGTATTTGTATTTGCAAGTTTAACGTTAGCCTTTTTTTTAGCTGAGCTTTTAGGCTCATTTTGGCAAGGATTTGGTTGCACAGCAGTTATCTATTTAATAATTGCTATCATCTTAAACGCTAAAAAAGCCGGTGTAGAGAAAACAATTGCAAACAAGTTGATTGAGAAAATTTTAAATTAATTATGATGAGCTTGTCCATAAGAAATAGTGTTGATTTAAAAGACGAAATAGCCCGCCTTAAAGGATTGGAGCAACAACAAGCCGCCCATATTAAACAACATTTTAGCAGCCCGGGCGCTATCTTTTCAACCATATTTAATTTGTTCCCCAAATCAGCAGATAGCAAAGAGGATAAAAACGCCAGTTTATTTAACCAGGACTTTATAGGCTTACTATCACGTATTATTTTGCCTATAGCCTTAAATAAAACTTTGTTTAAACACTCGGGCCTGCTTGTTAAAGCAGTGGTTGGCATATTATCTCAAAAAGCATCACACTATATTAATGAAGATTCTGTAGGTGACGTATGGGGTAAAGTAAAATCTGTTTTTGAAGAGAACGTTGCTCATAGCCCGATAGTAACCGGCATTTTAGATAAAGTTAAAGGGCTTTTCAGCAGCAAGCCTAAGCCCGGTTCAAAAAGCCGTGGCCGTATAAAAAACGCACCCGTTCCTGCCTACGTACAGGCATCTTAGTATTTTTCTTTTCCTTACTGATTTGTAACAACATTTCGTCAACGTAATATTTAGGTTACTGCGCTTGTTTTTATTACGAATCATTCGTAGATTCATTTTAACAATCACAATAAAATGAATAATCTAACCTTAAACCCTTTATTAAAATATATACTATATATATTTTTTTTATTACCCGGCATGGCCAATGCACAGTATGTTAATCTAAATGGCAAAATCACAGATGCAGAAACTTTAAAACCACTGGCTAATGCCGAAGTATATATAGCTAATACCACTATTCGCGCAAAAACCGATACAAACGGAACCTACACCATATCCAATCTTCCGACTGGTAGCTACGAGTTGCTTGCCTGGGCTGAAAGCTACGAAACCAAAGGGATGGACGTGGCTGCAACCATAGGAAATAAAACGGTAAACATTGCCTTAAGTCCGCGTATTACTGCACTGCCCGAAGTAACCATATCAAGAAGTGGAATTTGGAAAGAAAACCTGGCACGCTTTAAAAGAGAATTTATTGGACTATCGCCTCAGGCAAATTATAAAATTTTAAATGAGTATTTGCTGGATTTAGATTACAGTTCAAAAACCCAACTTTTAACCGCCAGGACGGATGACTTTTTGGAAATAGAAAACCTTACGCTGGGTTATAAACTACGCTTTTTAATTAAAGAATTTTGGGCCGATTATAACGCAGGCACATATCATTACTCGGGTTCGGTGATATTTGAAGAACTGTCAGGTACAGAAGAAGAACGAAAAAAATGGATCAAAAACAGGTATAATGTTTATGAGGGGTCATTTAGGCATTTTATGACTGCGCTTACATCCAACCGGGTTAAAGAAAATGGGTTTGTTTTAAGAAGGCTTCTGCGCACCCCAAACCCTAAAAGACCACCAGACAGCCTTATTTTATATAAGACCAATACGCAGTTTAAAGATGTTGCCAATAATAGAGTAGCGAGGGACTCGGCAGCTAAATGGGTGAAGATTTGGAAATTACCGAAAATTATAGAAACACTTGAAAAATATGATGTGCCTGCCATAGCTATTACAAAACCGGGTAAACTTCCACAAACGTATGACCTGATTTTTAAAGACTATTTATATATTATTTATAAAAACATCGTATTAAAACCCTCACTGGGGTTTATCATACCTAATCCTAAAGAACTGCACCGTTTTGATGAGGCCGGTTCTTTTCAAATTGCCGCCATTAGCATGAAAACGCCTGAAGACCCTATAACATTTAACGATAAAGGTATACAGATATCAAAAGGTCGAATATTTTATGAAGGTGCTTGGAACGAAAGCCGTATTCTGGGGCTACTGCCATTCGATTATATTCCTTCAAAAAATTAAAACTGTAACATTTATGGTGAAATGAATATAAATTTGCATTATTACGAAATATTCGTAGATTTACTAAATAATCGTAATGTAAAATGAAACCTAACCTTTTTAGAACCTCCTATTTGTGGCTTGCTTTAAGTATGTGCATTGGCTTATCGGCTAATTCACAAAAGCTGCCAAACGTACAAGCTGCCGCAGTTTATGCGCCGACTGATATTAAAATTGATGGTAAAAGTACAGAGTGGAACAACCAGTTCCAGGCGTATAATAAAAGCACATCTATTTTTTATACCATGGCTAATAATAATGATAACTTATACTTATTTGTACAGGCAACAACTAATATAATAATTGATAAAATATTAAGCGGAGGTATAACGCTAACCATTACATCAGCAAATAATAAAAGCGCCACACCTGTTACAGTTACTTCGCCGATATTACCGCGCTCTGGCAGAGGACCGATAGTTGTGAAACTACGTGATACAGAGAAATTGACAGATGCTGATTTAACTGCATTAAATCAAGGCTTGACCAATAACTTTAAAGAATTAGGTATTAGTGGTATAACCAATCTATCAGATCCATCAATATCTGTATATAATGAACTTGGCATCAAAGCTTCCGCAGAAATTGATATAAGTAAAGGGTATAATTATGAGCTTGTTATACCTATAAAATATATTACCCAGTTAATAGGCGCAATGGGTAGTTTTAATTATAATATAAAGCTTAACGGCGAAAAAACAAATAGCCCTAATACAATAGTGGTTGTAAATGCCAATGTAGTAAACGGAGCAGGCCCCTCAGGCGATCCATATATGGAACTATTTAGTCCTACAGATTTTTCAGCAACCTACACACTTATTAAAAAATAACGCAATGAAAACAAAAAACATTAAATACCCCTATTACTTGTTGGCTTTGATGATGTGCATTAGCCTAGCCGCTAATGCACAAAAGCTGCCAAACATGCAACCTACAGGCTTATATGCCCCGGCTAATGTTAAAGTTGATGGCAAACTAACTGAGTGGAACAATCAACTGGAGGCATATAATAAAAGCACATCTATTTATTATACCATGGCCAATAGTAACGATAACTTATACCTGGCCGTACGCACAACCGACTTTACATCTATGGATAAAATGTTAGGTGGAGGGTTATCGCTTACGATCACCGGCAAAAATGGCGCCATTGCCTTTACCACGCCCATCACCTCGGCTACTAACAGGGGCAATATCAGCAAAGCGGTACGCAGTTCGGATGCAATAACCGATAGCGTAGCTACTAAATTAAACAGGGAACTAACCACCAATTCAAAACAAGCAGCTGTTAAAGGTATAACTGCTATTGCCGATCCAACCATATCAGTTTATAATGAATATGGTATTAAGGTAGCCGGATATTTAGGTACTGATAAAGCCTATACCTGCGAAGTAGCCATTCCTTTAAAATATATCACGCCAATTTTAGGTGATGCCGCAGATTTTAAATATAACATTATGGTAAATGGCGTAAAAATGGAAATAGTTACCCGAAACAGTAATGGCGAGACAGTAAGTTCCCAATCAGCTGAGCTGGCCTCGGTAATGGCCAATGTAAGGCTAAATGGTACTCCCATGATAGAGTTAGCCAGCCCTACTGATTTTACAGGCACTTATACCTTGGTAAAGAAATAATTACGTTACAAATAAAAAAATTTAACAACTATTACGAAAATTTCGTAATTTAACTTTTAGAATTAAAGTCATGGAAAAATTATCACAACAAGAGGAAGAAGCGATGCAGGCCGTTTGGCAATGCAAAGCCGGCTTTATTAAAGATTTTTTGGATCAGCACAGCGACCCAAAACCGCCCTACACCACGCTGGCATCAACCATAAAAAACCTGCAACGCAAGGGGTTTTTAAAAAGCGAGAAGATGGCCAACTCGTACCGCTACCAGCCTATCATAGCCGAGGAAGACTATAAAAAGCGCTTTATGCACGGTTTTGTAAACGATTACTTTCAAAACTCCTATAAGGACCTTGTGGCATTTTTTGCCAAGGATAAAAAGATAAGTGCGAACGATTTAAAAGAAATAATCAACCTTATTGAAAACCCTAAAAAATAAAGGATATGAGCGCTTTATTTGTTTACCTTATCAAAGTAAATATTGCCTTAATTATTTTTTGCCTGGGATATTACCTGGTGCTAAGGCCGCTTACTTTTTATGTACTTAACCGGGTGTACCTGGTTGGTGCCATTATTTTTGCCACCCTATATCCGTTAATTGATTTTGAAGCGATTTTAAACCGCCACCAGGAAATTGCCCAGCCCGTACAGGTTATTGTTTTAAACTGGCAGGCCCCGGTTGTTAATGCCGTACAAGAGGTACAGCACGACAAATGGTTTTGGCTGGCACTGGTATTTTGGGCAGGGGTGGCGCTATTAGCCGTGCGGTTTGCTATGCAGTTACTGTCATTATACAAACTGCATCGCCAATCAAAACCGGCACACCTGCATCAGTATTTTATACGTGTAGTAACTGGCGACGTAAATCCTTTTTCGTTTTGGAGGAGTATTTACATCAATCCTGAAAATCATCAACCCGAAGAACTTAAAGCCATATTGGCGCATGAGCAGGTACACGTAAGCGAATGGCACACTATTGATATTTTACTGGGCGAGATCAGTACCATATTTTACTGGTTCAACCCCGGTGTATGGTTGATGAAACGTGCCATCCGCGAGAATATTGAATTTATAACCGATCAAAAAATATTGCAAGCAGGCTCTGATCCTAAAGCCTATCAATACAGCCTGCTTAATGTAAGTTTTAGCGGTGGGCACAATGCCATAGTTAATCATTTCAATACGTCAACCATTAAAAAACGTATTATGATGATGAATAGTAAAAGGTCATCGCCATTAAACTTAACGCGCTATGCATTTTTAGTGCCGGCAGTAGTGGTGCTGGTATTGATATTCTCGGTATCAAAGGCCGAGTTTAAAAAACAGGTGAACAAAAGCAATGCAGCCATTGCTGAAGCATTTACCACCGTAATTGAAAAAATTGAACCGGTAACTAGCAATATTGCCGTAGTGGCTAAAAGAGGTGTTAGCTTGCTGCCCGATGCTGTACATGTTTTATTTACTGATTCGGCAAAAAACCAGCCTCAAGTAATTGACAACTTCAAGCTTTCGCTAGCTAATGCAGCCTTTGCTGACAGTTTAAAGAAATTAAGGTCAACGTCCTTTGGTAGGATAGTAGTTTATGGCGATTATGGCGACAGCTCAGGGAGATCTAATAATGCGGCATCTTATACATTTGGCCGTGATGGGATTCAAGCAGACACTTCAAAAAAGCTTAAAGAAGTTACAGTTGTGGGATTTGGCCCTTCTACAAAAGGAAACCTTAACAAAGCCTCTTCAGCATCAGGTGATGTAATTGACCAAAATGGTAACATTTACTTTTATAATGCTCCGGTAACTAAGGCCGTGGTTAATGGTGTGGTTATAACACCACATAAAATGACACCTGAGGAAATGGAGAAACTTAAGCAGGCGGGTACAGCAACTATCCTCCCGGGCGGGGTTATAGATATTAGCCAGCAAAAAGTTACTAAAGTAAAGTTAAATGGTGTGGAAATGGCCTCATCGACACCTATTACCAACAGATCTATCTACGTAAAAAATCTGAACGATCTTTCTATAGATAAAGACGGGGATGTACATGTTAGTGGTCAAAATTTAACTTATAGTGATAAAACCGCTACAATTAACACTCAAAATTTAACTTATGGCCCTAATGTTATAAATATTAAACGAGCTAGGGATACTGCTAATAAGCCGTTAATAGTTGTTAATGGTAACGTAGCAAGTGCCGGCCTTATTAATCAAAATGATATTGAATCAGTGACTGTATTAAAAGATGCTTCGGCCACTTCTTTGTATGGCGAAAAAGCAAAAAATGGGGCAATATTGATAACCACAAAGTCCGCTGCTTCTGAAAGCTTTGTCGACCTGGGAACGGGTAAAACATTAACCACCAGGCCCGGCTTTGAAAAAATGTATAATAATAATGGTGGTGTGTATTATCATAGCACAGATAAACCTGTTACCGTAACTACAACTCCCCGTAGAATTAATGGCTTTCCGTCTCCTACTAATAAAGCCGGCAACGAAATAGCGGTGACGGGTTATGCTACCTCGGCCAATATTTTTGCGGGCAAGCTTTTAATAGTTAATGGTACGGAAATGGGGTATAGCCAGTTTTCAAAAATACCTGCCGATAAAATTGAAGTGGTTAAAAAAGCGAGCGCCAGGGAATTAAAAAAATATGGTGATAAAGCCAAAAATGGCGTGTTAATAATCACTACAACTAAGTAATAAATCTACCTAAATCTTGATCATAATAACCGTAAGGACTACATTTTAATGTAGTCCTTTTTATTGCTTAGGATATAAATAAGCGGCTTTTTTTAAAAACAGAGTGTTTAAAATACACAAAAAATGACCTTAATATAAATAAGAATTTATATATTTGAAGAACTTGTTAAATCGGACTAACCAACTTGTTCTTTATGAGATAATAAGATCAGTTAATTAAGAGGAGAAGTCTAGTAGCTTCTCCTTTTTTAATTTAACGTATCTTCTCAGCAAATTGTTTACTAAATATTAAAATAGTTTAAAACTATTTTAATATTTAGCCTAAGGCCATCCCTGGCCTAATCATGCACATCAATAATTAAAATAAACTATACTGCGTTTCTAAAACAGGCTGGTATTTTTCAGCGGCCCCACCACCTATATAATAAACCGGCGTTTCTTCAAATCGCGATGCTACAACCACTTCGGCCCCGCGGGCGTGGGTATTAAATAAATTATAAACCAGTTTTGGGCAGTTATTATCTTTTGATAAATGCGCCAATAGCAAATGGCTCATGTGTGGCGGTTTATGCTCAATAAATAGTGATAATGCCTGGGCGTTTGATAAATGGCCATAACCGCCGCGGATGCGCCGTTTTAAATGAAATGGGTAGTGGCCATTCTCCAGCATCTCTTCATCATAATTAGCCTCTAAAAAAGCGGCGTGGCATAATTTAAAATGATGTACCAGGTTATGGCAAACTGCGCCAATATCTGTAAATATGCCAACGTTTACTTCGCCACAGGTTATAGTAAAGCTATGCGGTTCGGCGGCATCATGCAATTTTTTAAAGGCGGTAATTTGCAGATCGCCAATTTTTATAGGTTGATGATGAATAAACTCAAAAACCATCCCTTCATTTAAACATAAACCGCACCGTTTTAAAGTTTGAAGAGTAATGTAAACAGGCAAATTGTATTTTTTTGCCAATACAGTTATACCACGTATATGGTCGCTATGCTCATGCGATACAAATATGGCTTTAACCTTGTGCATGGACAGGCCCAACCGCTTCATCCGGGTTTCTGTTTCGCGGCAGGATATACCGGCATCAACCAGCACAGCTTCTCGCTCGTTACCAATGTAGTAGCAATTGCCGTTACTGCCCGAATTTAATGAGGTAATATATAATGACATCCCATTACAAATTACTACATTTTATAACATAAATCAATTGAGTGTTAATATTTTTTCTGCCAGAAAAGAGGTGATAAACGCCCCGCGTACCAGATTAGAATGTCGCGTTGCAAAGTTAGGGTAAGAACCTTGCCCAACTATAGGAAGCATTTGATAAGCTAATGAGAGAGTTAAGTTAAGCGGCTAACTGCATTTCAACCTTCTCCAACAATTCTTCAGTATCAAATGGTTTGTGCAGCACATCATTGGGCGCACCTTTTTGTTTTAACGATTCGTCTATATCATCCTCAGCAGAGCACATAATAACCGGCAATTCGCGGGTTGACCTGTTTAGCTTTAATAATTTACAGATCTCCCTGCCATCCATACCGGGCATAACCGCATCCAGAATTACCAGATCCGGGTGATTAAAAAATATACTATTTAATACATTCTCACCGCTGGGCAGGGCAATAACTTCATAGCCTTTACTAATTAATATAAACGTCATGATCTCTATCATATACTCGTTATCGTCAACTATCAATATCTTCTTCATAGCATATACTTTATTATAAACTCTTATACAAAGTGTATGCCACTAATTTACAGGCCTTTAAAAAAGACACAAAAACAACAAAGCCGACTGTAAAAACAATCGGCTTTGAAGAATATAGGTAGATGATAGTATTAAATATGTATAAATAACTCTTCGGCCGGGCGGCGCACTTTGGCCTGTTTGCTATAAACATCCTCGTCTGAGCGGAAACCTACCGGGGCAATTACTACTGAAGTTAAGCCTAATTTATTTAAGCCCAGTATCTCATCAAACTTACCAGGCTGAAAGCCTTCCATAGGGCAAGCATCTATACCCAGATCAGCAGCGGCCGATACCAATACACCCAATGCAATATAAGCCTGCTTTGCTGCCCATGTTAACTTCTGCTCTTCGGTCATGTTATTGATCATGTTGCTTATGCTTTGTTCAAAACCGGCCAAATGTTCGCGCCCTATTTCGCGGGTTTTAGCTATCAGGTCAATGTATTTAGCAATAAATGCGGTGTCAACATTGGTTTCGGCAGCAAAAACAATTACCTGTGATGAATGGGTTAATTGTGCCTGGCCATGAGCCGCTTCGCGTAACTTCTCCCTAATTTCGGAGTTTTCAACTACTATAATTCTATATGGTTGTACGCCTGCGCCTGATGGGGCTAACCTTACCGCAGTAAGCAGATCATTTAATTGTTGTGGAGTTAACTTCTTAGTGTTATCGAAGCTTTTTATAGCTGCGCGCCATTGTAGTTTTTCTATTATCGCCATGACTGTTTTTTTAATATGCTGGCACCAAAACTAGGTGTTTAAACATGCGCTATGGTCATTTTAATGCCACAGTTATATCAGTCCTTTGTCTTTTAATTCTTGCCGTTTGGCTTTCTCTTCCTTTTTTATGGCGCGTTTTTCCTGTCGTTTTTCCTTATTACTTTTGCTTGAACTATCTACGGCCTGCAGCCTTCTTTTTTCTTCATCTTTTAATCGCTGCTCCAGTTTTTGGGTTAGGGTGTCCTTTTTTCCAAATAGCCGTTGTATAAAATTAGGTTTCTTTTCGGGCTGCGGTTCGGGTATCATTATTGGCAAAATTACCTCATCATCCGGATCACCTGCCTGTAGCATCTCAACTGCTGTAGCCGAATCAACAGGAGCAATTTCACGGCGTAACCCTTCTCTTAGCCGCACATCATAAAACCCATATCCTGTGGTATCGCGTTGTGTTAAATACTGGCCGGCCATTAATCTGCCCAGTGAGTTAAAGTAATTGATCAACCCAGGGCGCAATGATCCGTCAGGTAAAAAAGCATATAAACCTGTACGCGGTTTAGGTACAATACTGGCCAGGTATATACTTTCGCCCAGGGTAAGTTCAGAAGGGCCCTTACCAAAGTAATAATTAGCCGCTTCGCGTATACCATAAATATTAGGGCCCCACTCCACAATATTAAAATACACCTCCAGCATACGGTTCTTGGTCATAATATTATTATTCTCAATTAACCATACTATCAATATCTCTTCAAATTTGCGGGCAAGGGTTTTTTCCTGGCTCAAAAAGGTGTTTTTTACCAGTTGCATAGATATGGTACTGCCGCCACGTTTAAATTTTTTCTCTTTAAAATCAGTAGCTAATGATTTTCGAATTGCCTCCTCTACAAAACCATGGTTTTTAAAAAAGGTGGGATCCTCGGCCGTCATTACCGCGTTGCGCAGGTCGGGCGATATTTCATCTAATGATGCATAGCTTGGGTTTTGTGGCCCAATAATGCGCGATGGCAAAGGTTTACCCTTTTTGTATGGCGTGTAAACAAACGGCCCGTTTAATTTGCCCAGGTTTACTTTACCATATTTAAGTATTTTAAAACCATCCTTATCCAACCTCGAATCAAACTGCAAGTTATCAGGCTTGGCACTATTTAAATAAAAATTAAGATTGTAATTTAAATTACCGGTTACTTTTATGCCTTGCATTGATTCAAACATCCCCGAAGGGAAAGAATCAAAAATATCCTGTGCGTTTAACCAGCCCGTATTTAACTTTAATTCGTATGTCTTAACCGGATTAAGCGTGTATTTTATGTAGGGGTGCGCAGTGATTTTTTTTAAGTGGATAACCGACGAACTATCAATAGCCACGAAGTTACTTCCTACTACCAGGTTAGCATCAATTGCGCCCTCGGGCACTACAATATCTGATGAGGATAGCGCCGGATGATTGATCAGCATATTGGTTACCGCAAAGTAGCTTTCAATTTTTGTTTCGCCATCATGGTGCGTAACGTCAGTTAACCGGGTGGTTATTTTATCGAAGTTTAGTTTTACCTTATACTTTTTCTCAATAATAGGTAACTCTACCTTTTTACCATCAGCATAAAGGCTTACGTCAATCTCATTATCACCCGGGTCCATTGTGCCTGCAAAATGCCAGGTTGAAGCACCATCATCTACTTTTATGGTTGATGTAAGGTCGCCGTCATCAATGCTAGCGGTTTGGGTAAGTAATTTTACGCTTGTGCTGTCTGCTTTATAGCTTATTAAAAAGTTGTTTACCTGCATATTATCAGGTATTTTATATAATACCTGATGTATCAGGTTATTGGCCAATACAGATAGGTCAGCCTTTGATTTTGTGGTAGTAGTGTCGCGTTTCTTTTTAAACAAAAAATCGAAGTTTTTAACTCCGTTAATATCTGTAAGATTAAGATGGCCGTCCTGCATATCCAACTCGGACAGTTTGATATTGCCAAAAATGAGCGGGAATATTTTGATGCCTACATCAAACTTTTTAATGGTTAACAGGCTATCCCTATCCTGCGGAATAATAGTAATTCCATCAAACGAAACAGTAGCCAGGCCCGTAAACCTGGCCGAACCGATCTGCACATTTAAGTTGTATTCTTTTTTTGCTTTGATTTTGGCTTTTTCAATCGCCCTTGCTAACAAGGCCTCGCGTTTTGAGTAGACAATGGCCCCTGCGATAAGTAAAATAACTAATAATGAAGCGGCAACAATTCCGGCAATCCGGATATATTTGGGATCGATACGACGCATTAACAAAATTTTATCCAAAACTAAACTAAATCCTATGCGATACAAACGTTAGGATTATTGAAATGTTTCTTTTGTGGGTTATTTTACCCCCTTGTTATTTTACCCCCTCTGTCTCCTTCGTCGACATCTCCCCCTAAGGTTAGGGGGAGAATTGTACGCCTGACAGCACCTCCCCTGGTATCAGGGGAGGCCGGGAGGGGTAAAAAC
>CAZGBN010000003.1:0-143981 GCA_964524015.1 uncultured Mucilaginibacter sp.
AAAACACAATCCGGGCCTTAACGTAGGTATCGGCAGAGACCATACTTTATTTGCACTAGCTGCAGGTGAAGTAGTTTTCAAAAAGAAAGCAGATAACCGTTCATACGTATCAGTTATCCCTTTCGCAACTGCGCCAGTAGCAGAAGATGCCGCTCCGGCACCTAAAGCTAAAGCAGCAGCAAAACCAGTAGCCGAAAAAGCTCCTGAAGTAGCAGTAGAAGCAGCTCCGGCTGAAGAAGCGGCACCTAAAGCAAAAAAAGCAGCAGCTCCTAAAAAGAAAGCAGCTGATACCGAAGAAGCAGCATCAGCTGAGTAATTAGTATCGCACAAATATTAAAAAGCCTGTATCAATTTGATACGGGCTTTTTTTGTTTAAAATTTTATGAATTATAGTGGGGTAGGAATAGGCACCAGCTTAAAGTTAAGCGGTACATTATAAGCTACCCTAACCGGTTGGCCATTATGCATACCCGGTTTCCATTTGCGCAGGTTATTAACTACTCGTAATACTTCTTTATCCTGGGCAGGAATTAGTCCGTTCACTATCCTGGCATTGCTTACGGTGCCGTCTTTTTCAATTACAAGGGCTACTATTACTTTTCCCTGTACGTTTTGTGTGCGGGCATAGTGTAAATATTTAATACTTTTTAAGCGTTCGTAAAATCTATCCATACCGCCTTTGTATTCCGGCATAACTTCAACAGGGGTGGTATATATCACATCGCCATCAGGTGTAATGGTATTAACCCTATTGGTAGCATCGCTTTGTGCATATAGGCTCAATGAGCATGCAGATGTTATCAAAATAAATAGAAACTTTTTCATGTCGATTTATTACTGACTAAATTATACTGAATAGAAATATAGATCGCCACGCATAACGTTTTGATTAGGTTATATAAAGTTAGTGATTTTTTGATTGAGAAATCAAATAGGACAGATGCATGATTAATTATTTAAATGCAAATTGATTTGGCTGAAAATAGCCATTATTTACCCATTTTATTTGACAAAATATAATTTTGTTTATATACATAACTCATTGTATTTCAATTTAATATATTCATCATATGATTTTTTAAATCAGATATAATTTAAATAACCCTCCAAATTGTCCATTATCACCAAATAAAATTCTGAATATTGATAATACAAATAATATATATCTATTTTACAGAAACTTATGAAGTTTATATTCACTAATAGTTATATCTGTAATAGGCATCTTTAAAATCTTTACCCATGTCAGCAAAACGGCTGGCGACGCCTTTTAAAAACTCTTCATCCAGTATTTCAAATACGCTATTTACACCATCAGTCAGATCCATCTCAGCTAGTTTGTAGCTCTGCTCCAGTATTCCCTTTTCAATTTTTACAATAAACTTTTGGTTCATGCTAAAGATGGTTATTTTAAATTCCGGGTGGGGTAGTTCTGCAATTATTCTCATGTTTTAAATATATTATACCGATCCATTTAATGGATCTTGTCCTTTTATGGTACCAAAACTGTCGATGATTTTAAACCGCGCAAATAATTCTTCGCTCAGCCAATTTTCGTTTCGTGCGCGTTTTATGACACTGGCATGTTCTCCGCTTTTGTAGGCATAAGCCTTCATGTCCTCAGCATTATTCCAAATAGAGAAGGTTGCAGGTAGGCTATATAGTTCGCCAATACCAATTGACATTATAAATCCTTTGGCTTGATTTAACTGATTAGTAACTGTGGTTACACTTTTCCAAAATGCTCTAAACTTGCTATATCTTACACTGGCCCGGGTTAATACAACAATAGGTCCTAGATGATCTTTCATCATCACCGAGCCGAATGGCTCTTTGCCTCCCCATTTACCGTGACTTTGTAAAGGTTCGCATAATATTGTCCATTTTTCGCATTTAAAAGCCCTCCACCAGCCTGAAATGAATGAATCGTGGTAGAAGTTGTCAAAATCCTTTCGTGTCTCCCAGGTGGCTAAAATGGCCCATTGCTGCCAATCGGGTTTAAGTGACATTTGGCCATTTTTTCCTGTGCCCAATAATTTCCAAAAGGAACATCCTTTTTGTACACTGAGTGCCAAACGGTGTATGGCCATGGCCATTAAAGCGAAAAACACGAGCCACTTTTTATATCGTACTATTGTAAGGCTAACTATCATTGCTGCGAATTAAAAGATTAAATATGATATTCCGCTTATTTAATTAAACTCTATACATCGTAAATTTGTGCAATGACAGAAGATCTAAGCATTTCAACATCAACCAACAAAGCTGATCAATATGCAGCGTTACTACCGCAAATAGAAGCTTTAGTAGCCGGCGAGCCAGATATGATTGCTAATCTGGCCAATATATCCGCTGCGCTCAAGCAGCAGTTTAAGTGGCTTTGGGTAGGTTTTTATATGGCGAAAGGTGAGGAGCTAGTGTTGGGTCCATTTCAAGGGCCGGTAGCTTGTACGCGCATTGCCAAAGGAAAAGGTGTTTGCGGAGCAGTATGGGAGCAGGGCAAAACATTAATAGTGCCCGATGTGGATGCTTTCCCGGAACATATAGCCTGTAGTTCGTTATCCAGGTCTGAAATTGTAATACCTATATTCTACAACAATACAGTTGTTGGTGTGTTAGATGTAGACAGCAAACACCTGAATCAGTTTGACCAAACAGATGCCAAATATTTAGAACAGGTGGTGGGGCTGATACAATTTAATGCGTAAAATATTTTTGATCTCCGGCTTAGGTGCAGATACCCGTTTATATAATAATATTGACCTGTTAGATAATGAGGTTATTCCTGTTGATTGGATAGATCCTCATATAACTGATACTTTAACAACATACGCTCAAAAACTTATACACCAATATTATATAACCAACAGATCTGTTGTAATTGTCACTTCGTTAGGCGGAATGATTGCTATTGAAATTGCTAAATTAGTATCACTTCATAAAGTAATCCTGATATCCAGCATTAAAACTATTAATGAAGCGCCTTGGTATTTTAAAGCTTTTCGTAGTATGCCTTTATATAAATTAATATCCGGCAGAACCTTGCAGAATATGGGTTTCCTGATCAAGCCGGTATTTGGCAAATTTTCGGCTAATGATGCCTGGTTATTTGAAGATATGTTAAAAAAATCATCACCTAAATTTGTAAAATGGGCCATAAATGCAGTGTTAAACTGGAAAAACGAAACTGTACCTGCCAATGTTTATCATTTAATAGGAGATAAGGATAGAGTGTTTAATTATAAGCAAATAAATAATGCCATCGTAATTAAAGGCGGTACCCATATTATGGTGTTTGATAAAGCCAAACAGATCAATAAAATATTGAGAGGAATATTAAAAAAGAAATGAAACTTCCGCAGGAATTTTACCACGGTGACGATGTAGTAGCCATAAGTCGTGCCTTAATAGGTAAGTATTTATTTACCTGCATTGATGGTGTAATTACTGGTGGTTACATTGTTGAAACAGAAGCTTATAATGGTATTATTGACCGGGCATCGCACGCTTTTGGAAACCGCTTAACCCCACGTACTAAAACCATGTTTGAACAGGGTGGGATAGCCTATGTTTATTTATGCTACGGCATTCATGAAATGTTTAATGTGGTTACTTCTGTGGAGGGCCAGCCACATGCGGTGCTTATTCGTGCCATCAATCCTACAGATGGTTTGGATGTTATGCAGTTAAGGCGCAATATGCCTGTTATAAAGCCAAATATTACCTCCGGACCTGGTTCGGTGGCGAAAGCATTAAGCATATCGCGTGCAGTAAATGCAGTAAGCTTACGGGGACACGAAATATGGATTGAAGATAGAGGATTGACTTTTCCTGATGATCAGATAGCCGCAGTACCCCGCGTGGGCGTTAATTATGCAGGGGGTGATGCTTTATTGCCTTATCGTTTCTATGTAAAAGGAAACCCTTATGTGAGCAAACCCAACAAGCATAAATAGATTTAATCCTGCGCTATAATAATAGGGGTATTGTCATGGTGGTGCTTGCTGATCTTTTTAAAACGGATATATAACAATATAGCCGATACCATTAAACCCAAAACTAAGCCAGACCAAATGCCCGCAACCCCCAATTTGAGTGAAATACCCCAGTAATACCCAAGTGGCAAACCAATTATCCAATATGCCAAAAAGGTAATAAATGTGGGTATATTTACATCGCCTATGCCTCGTAAAACACCTAAACCAACCACTTGTGTTCCGTCAAATAATTGAAAGATAGCAGCTATTATAAGTAATTGTGCTGCAATATGTATTACGCTAATATCTGAAGTGTATATCCAAGGTAAAGCTTGATTAAAAATTGTAAATATCATTGCTGTAAAGCACATAAAAGCAATTACAACATGATAGCTGGCATTACTAGCTAAACGCAATTGCTTATGATCTTTAGCGCCAAAATAATTGCCTGATTTTATAGCTGCGGCCGCTGCCAATCCGCTCGACATCATGTAAGTAACAGATGCTAAACTAATAGCTATTTGATGTGCTGCCAATTCTACCAGGCCAATGGTACCTACTAGTACTGCGGCACCGCTAAATGCACTTACCTCAAAGCCATATTGCATAGCTACCGGTGCGCCAATACCTAAAATTTTAAAACAGCGTATACGGTCAATATTTTTTATCGCAAAGCTTTTTAAATACATTTTAAAGTTTTGTGACCGGAAAATATATAAACCCATCACCAAAGCCATTATGCACCGGTCAATTAAAGTACTATAGCCAACACCGATAATTCCCATTGGCTCAATGCCAAATAAACCTTTTACAAAGGTTATACCCAGGCATATATTCAATATGTTTCCCCAAATAGATATCATCATAGCTTGTTTGGTAAACCCCAATCCTTCGGCAAACTGTTTAAATGTATTAAATATCAGCATCGGGATAATAGAGATAGCCAAAAACAATAAGAACGGTTTTGCCTGACTCGCTACCTCGGGTGATTGATCTATATGGTCTAAAAAATATACCGCGCCTAATGCTATCAATCCAAAAAGCACTATACCGGTAATTAGGTTTATTAATAAACTATTAGATAACAGTTCCCCGCATTCTGCATAATCCTTACGTCCGTTATTTTGCGCTATAAGAGGAGTGGAGCCGTAGGAGATACCTATACCAATAACCATTGGCACAACAAAAATACTGCTGGCTAATGATACAGCAGCTAAACTTACAGTTCCGGCAAAATGGCCAACTATTATAGTATCAGAAGTTTGTACCAGGGTATGCCCAAGTTGCGATATCACAACAGGTATAGCCAACTTTAAGTTGTCATGGTAATAGGTTTTATATTTATTGTAAAAAGATATCATTATTGGTAAATGCTTGGTAAAAAGCAATAGCTTTATGCTTATTAGCAGGCGGTATAATATTCTTCTTTTTCGGTTGTATGAACGCAGATAATACCTGATAGAACCAGGTTTACCAATATACGCTGACTAGCCCTGCGGCCCTGTTTAAGTAAGTCGCTGCACTCTTTAACAGTAATTCTTTCCTTATTTTCCAGGTATGCTAATAAAGTTTTTTCCTTATCAGAGTATTCTATTAGCACGCCATTAGTATCGGTTGATCGCTTTAGTACATCCACCACAATTTTACTAGCTAGCATGCTTTTGTCCTTTACGCGTACATATACCCACCATTTACCATCTTCGGCTAAGGAGTAATGTGGTTTTAAGTTACTTTCGGGTGTATCTACTACCAATACCAACTTATCATCTACATAAACCTCTTCAAATATAGGTTCAAGGGCAGGCTTGGTAAACATATGTGCGGCCCGCGTTATCATATAGCGCTCCTCATCTTCAGATTTTACACCTTTAATGGTGCCATCATCGGCAACACCAATAAGCAAACGCCCGCCTTTATTATTAGCGAATGATACCATTGTGCGTGCTATTTTTTCACAGCTGGTAATAGTTTTTTTAAAGTCGAGTGATACACCTTCGCCCTCAAAAATTTGCTTCTTGATATTCATAGTTCGCTAAGAGTTATAAGGTGTATGTATGCCCATCCATAACTCAGGTTTAGTAATTGGAGTAAACCCAAACTGGCTATAAAGCCCATGAGCATCAGCGGTAGCTAATGACCATCTTCTTAATCCTTGCAATTCCGGATGGTTCTTTATAGTTTGTAATAACCATTTTGATAAGCCAATTCCTCTGTAATCTGTTAATACAAACACATCACACAGATAGGCAAATACAGCTTTATCAGTAATTACCCGGGCAAAACCAACCTGTTTGTCATCTTTATAAACACCAAAACACATAGAATTTTCAATACCGGTTTTTAATTTTTCGAATGGGATACCCTGCGACCAATACGATTCTTTATCTAAATAATTATAGATAACATCAATGTCCAATAAATCTTTATCCGTAGATATTTTGAAGCCTTTCTTTATATAAGCGTCGTCATTAATAAGTACCTGCATCTTATACTACCTCTGTAAAATCTAAATTGCGTAAATACACCTCGTTTGTTAGTGAAACACATATTTCACCTGATTTATTGTAAATATCTATAGGATGCGATTTAACGTACTTGCCACCCGTATTTAAAACGTGTTCGGCTTCGGCAATTTCATCTTTGTTTAATTTGATATCGAAATACAGATCAGTTAAGCCGGCTTTCAAAAATTGTATTTCTGCTGATTTTGACCATGCTACCACACGATAACCTTTTTTTGTAAATAGCTGATGAAATAGCAAGGGATAAAAAGGATCAGCGGCGGTAAATATAGTTCCTCCGAATATCGAGCCGTTATAATTTCTATTTAAAAAACTCCTTTTGATTTTTACACAAGCGCCCGTAAATCCCTTGTCAAAACTTACTACCCAAATACGCTGAAAAAATAGTGGTGGGTAAAATCGCATTATCCATTTCAATAAACCCTCTGATACAACCATACGCCTAAATATCAGAAATTAAATGATAATTCTATTAATAATATACAAAAGTAATATTTATCACATAATTAACATTATGTAAAGTAATAAGAGATAAATTAAGCCCGCTTATATTTATCAGGCTTAATTTATTTTACCCCTATTTACTTAAAGCTTCAATTTTTGCCTTTATAAGGTTAGCATTGGTTATATCTCTTTTACCTAAATAGTATGTTTTTAAGTTTTCCAAAGCATCGGTAGATTTAGGATCGATATCAACCGCTTTTAATAAATATGGTTTTGCCAGGTCAAACATCTCACTTGATTTTGTAACTGCTGCATCAAATTCTTTTTGTTTACTTGCAGGTAATTGGTTGGCAGCATTATAAGTATCAATGGCCGGGCCTAATAACACATAGCCCATATTTAAGTTAGCTTCAAAATAATTGGGATCTAGTTCAAGAGCTTTTTTATACATTTCTCCAGCTTTGGTAAAATTAAATGTTTTTTGCTCAAGCAATTTTGCTTTAGTTGCAGCATCTTTACTTTTAGCTATTTGATTCTTAAGATCGTCTGCCAATTCTGAATAGGTTATACCTGCGTAATAGTATAATTGCTTATTTTTTGGATCATTTTTAATTGTCGCGTCAAGTTGATTAAGTACTTCTTGTTGTTTACCTGTTTTAAGGTAAATTTCAATTTGTCTTCTACGCAGATCAGGGTCTGAGGGAAATTTTGCAATACCATCATTAATTGCTTTCAATGCACCTACAGTATCCTTCATGTTCAAATAAATGTTAGATAATTCAAAATAAATCAAATCATTTTTTGAAAAATTTGTAGTTAACAATTGATTATAATGCTTAACGGCTACAGGATAATTATTTAAATTAACCGCTGTAAGACCTGTATAATATATAGCTGTTGTATCATCAGGCATATATTGTCTGTAACGGTCAAATGAATTGTAGGCCAAATCATATTTTTTCTCCTTATATTCATTTACACCCTGGGTTAATTTGTATTGAGCTAAATTTAATAATGCTATATCCGTAAAATTTTTAAATTCTCCTTTGGTATCTAATTCTTTGGCTTTAGTAAGTGCTTCTTCAGCAGCTGTGTATAAAGGCATTGAAGTTGCTGCAACTGTATCTTGGTTAGATAAATCAGAATAGATAGCTGCTTTTAATGCATAGGTTTGTGGCAAAGCTGCTGTTTTAGCATTTGCTGCAGCTTTATCAATAGCAGTTTTAGCAGCATTAATACTAGCTTTTGCTAATGCACCTGCTTTGGCTGATTTTAATGATTGATTTTTTTCAAATGCATCTTGGGCATTACTTAATTCCCCCTTTTGTGCATAAGCTGTTACTGATACTACGCCTAACAGGCCTGCTATCAAAAATTTAATTTTCATAGAGTATTATTTTACTATTTAAGTTTATAATTCCTTTTTATAATTGATACATAGGTTATTGTATCATCATGTGCAATATCGCAGTTATTTAGATTAATAACAAGTAACGATTCTGTAAAAAGCCAATATCTTTAGTTTATAACTATTAATATTGGCTTTTAGTATAAATACTGTTATTCAGTTACGTCATCACCTGTTGGTTCAGATTTAGTATCTTCCTTATCCGTACTATCAGATGTTGTTTCATTTTCAGCGCCTTCTACTTCTTCTTCCTCTTCTTCATGCTCAATTTTAGCAACTGATGCAATTTCGTCATTACCTTTTAATGTAATTAACCTCACCCCTTGCGTTGCCCGGCCCATTACCCTTAACTCGCTAACAGCAATACGAATAATAACCCCTGAACGGTTAATGATCATTAAATCCTCATTGTCAGTTACCCCTTTAATAGCAACCAAATTACCGGTTTTTTCGGTAACGCTTAAAGTTTTAACACCTTTACCGCCACGATTGGTTACACGGTAGTCGTCAATATCGGTACGTTTACCATATCCTTTTTCAGATACCACCAATACCGTTGTTTCCGGATCATCAATACTGATCATACCTACAACTTCATCCTTGTCATTATCTAATGATATACCACGTACACCTGTAGCGGTACGGCCCATTGGGCGAACAGTAGACTCATTAAAGCGGATAGCCCTACCCGATTTAAGTGCCATTACAATTTCACTGCTGCCACTTGTTAAATTTGCCTCTAATAATGAATCGCCTTCATTTATGTTGATGGCATTGATACCATTAGCACGCGGACGTGAATAGGCCTCTAACGAAGTTTTCTTGATGGTACCTTTACGCGTACACATAATGATAAAGTTATTCTCTAAGTAATCTTTATCTTTAAGGTTGATTAATTTTATATAAGCCTTTATCTTTTCTTCCTTAGGAATATTGATGATATTCTGTATCGCCCTGCCCTTTGAGGTACGGGTACCTTCAGGTATTTCAAATACGCGCAACCAGAAACATTTACCGCTTTCGGTAAAGAATAACATGTAGTTATGATTAGATGCTATTAACAGGTGCTCAATAAAGTCCTCATCACGGCTATTGCTGCCTATTGATCCTTTACCACCCCTGCCCTGTCTGCGGTACTCTGTTAACGAGGTACGTTTAATATATCCTTCGTGCGATATAGTAATTACCACATTCTCATCCTCAATAAAGTCTTCCGTATTCATTTCGGCTGATGAGTGAACCATTTCGGTTTTGCGCTCATCACCATATTTTTCTTTGATTTCTATCAACTCATCTTTGATGATCTGCATACGCAGGCCTTCATCAGCAAGAACTGAGTTTAAGTAATCGATCAATTTCATTAAGCCTTCGTACTCTTCTTTTATCTTATCACGCTCAAGTCCGGTTAAACGTCTTAAGGTCATATCCAATATGGCACGGGCCTGTATATCACTCAAACCAAACTGGCTCATCAAGCCTTCGCGGGCCTCATCAGGAGTTTGCGATGCACGTATTAATTTGATAACCTCGTCTAAATGGTCTAAGGCAATTAACAAACCTTCTAAAACGTGGGCACGTTTTTGTGCTTCGGCAAGTTCAAATTTAGTACGGCGCACAATTACCTCATGCCTGTGCTCAACAAAGTGGTGTATCAGGTCCTTTAGGTTCAACATCATTGGTCGGCCATGCACCAGCGCAATATTGTTTACACTAAATGAAGTTTGTAATGAAGTGTATTTAAATAAGTTATTTAAAACGATACTAGCGTTAGCCTCGCGTTTTATTTCATAAACTATACGTATACCCTCGCGGTTTGATTCATCACGAATAGCAGATATACCTTCAATTTTTTTCTCGTTTACCAGGTCGGCAGTGCGCTCTATCATTAAACCCTTGTTTACCTGGTAAGGTATTTCGGTAACAATAATACGCTCGCGGTCGCTGCCATATGATTCTATTTCGGCCCTGGCTCTAAGCACTACACGGCCACGGCCGGTTTCTAACGCCTCACGCGGACCTTCATAACCGTAGATAATACCTCCTGTAGGAAAATCAGGACCTTTAACGTGTTTCATTAACTCGGCTACCTCAATATCGCGGTTATCAATTAATGCCATAGTAGCATCAATAACCTCTGATAAGTTATGCGGAGCCATATTAGTGGCCATACCTACCGCTATACCTGATGCACCGTTTACTAATAAATTAGGAAATTTAGATGGCAGTACGGTTGGCTCTTCTAATGAATCGTCAAAGTTTAGTTGGAAATCAATGGTATCTTTATTGATATCAGCTAACATTTCCTCAGCAATCTTTTCCAACCGTGCCTCAGTATAACGCATTGCCGCCGGGTTATCACCATCAATTGAGCCATAGTTACCCTGGCCCTCAACTAATGGATAACGTAAGCTCCACTCCTGTGCCATACGTACCATGGTATCATAAACAGACGAGTCACCGTGCGGGTGATATTTACCCATTACCTCACCCACAATACGGGCCGATTTTTTATAAGGCTTGTTGTTACTTAAACCCAGATCAAGCATACCGAATAATACGCGCCTGTGTACCGGTTTTAAACCGTCGCGCACGTCAGGTAATGCCCTTGATACGATAACAGACATTGAATAATCAATGTATGCCGATCGCATTTCCTCATCAATATCTATAGTAATAATCTTGTCTTCGTTCTGTGAATTATCGTTCTCTGTATCTTCAGCCATGTTATTTTTATGTGAGATTTAGCGCACTATAAATTATCGTTTTAAATTGGTTTTTATACGACCTGCGAAGTTAACAAATAAGTTGGCTTTTTATAGAGATGTTAGTAACATTTGGGATGTGGAAATCATGTGATTTTTAGCTATAAATCTATTATAAATGAGATACACTAAAACCTCCTGTTAATATAATAGATTATTTAACCTTCTTCCAATAATCTTCCTCAACAAAACCACTAGGTAAAGTTGCTTTTAAAACTAAAGTATCATGTCGCATTGTATAGGTAAAATGTACTGTAATACCCTTTAATTGAGATGGCTGTGAGCTAAAGGTTTGGGTTTCTAAACATGTATCCGCAACCAATTTATAATTACCGGCTTCATATTTAAAAGGCTTTTCGCCTTTTTCTAATAAAAAAGCTTCGTAATTGGTAGCGGAGTATTTACGTTGCATGGTATAATCTTTAGGTGCAGGATTGGGTTTGCCGTTAAAAAATCCTCCGCAAAATTGCCAGGTGCCTTTTAAGGTTTTTGGTTGCTGGAATGATGTCAGGATAACAACTAATAAAATCAACGGCATCAACTTTTTCATACCCAATCTATTCCTTTTTTTAATAAGGACAACGTCCTCTCTTCTTCGCTGCCTGTTTGTGGTTGATAGTTATATAGCCATTTGGCGGTTGGCGGCAGGCTCATTAGTATAGATTCGATACGGCCATTGGTTTCCAGCCCGAATTTGGTACCAGAATCATATACCAAATTAAACTCAGTATAACGGCTACGGCGCTGGTATTGCCATTGCTGCTGGTCATCTGTAAATGGTTTATTCCGGTTACGGTTTACCAGTTCGGTATAAGTTGGGGCAAATGTACGGCCCAAGGCTTTGCTGAACTCAAAAATGGTTTCCCACGACAGGTCGTGGGTAGCTACTAGTTTATCGTAAAAAATCCCCCCAATTCCGCGGGTTTCATTACGGTGCTTAATAAAGAAATAATCATCGGCCCATGGTTTAAAGCGAGGATAAAAATCGCCATTAAATTTATCGCAAACGGCCTTTAACTGGCTGTGAAAATACTGCGCATCGGCATCTACCACGTAATGCGGGGTAAGATCTATCCCACCGCCAAACCATCTAATGGGCTCTGCACCATCAATACCGGGCATTTCAAAATACCTGATATTCATATGAATGATAGGCACCAGTGGATGATTAGGATGAATTACAATAGATACGCCGGTAGCAAAAAAATCGGCACAATTAACTTTTAGGGCGCGCTGCATTACCTCTGGTAACTGACCATGTACGGCCGAAAAGTTTACACCTCCCTTTTCAAATATATTACCGTTTTGAATAACACGGGTACGGCCCCCGCCCCCGCCGTCTCGCTCCCACTTTTCTTCCTCAAATTTAGCTTTACCGTCAACCGTTTCTAATGCGGCGCATATCTCGTCCTGAATTTGTTGGTAATCGGAAGCTATTTGTTCTTTGGTAATCATTAATCGCAAAGATAGGTTTTTGGTTAATGGGTTAATTAAGTGAATGGTTGTTTTACAATTTAACTACTTAATCTAACAATCACTTATTAACTCATTATATTAGCACCTTCGTCCTCAATATAATCCAAGTCCTTTTCAAAAGTTTCCTGCAGTTGACTGGTTGCAAATAAGGATATGCCGGTTAACACCACCATTACAATGTATCCGGCATTAATGCGGCCGAAACTCACCATTAAGGTATTAAAAATAAAATTAATAGGTATAAGCGATCCGCGGACGAAGTTAGGTACTGTTGTAGTAACCGTAGAGCGTATGTTGGTGCCAAACTGCTCAGAAGCAATGGTAACAAATGTTGCCCAATAACCAACGCCAAAGCCCATAAAGAAACAAAGCCATATAAATTGATTAGTGGTTATTCCCTTAGCGCTTAAATAAAACATGGTGCTTATTACCGATAGTAATAAAAATATAAACATCGTGTTTTTTCGTGAACGGGTGTATTGTGCCAGTAATCCTGCAAAAACACCGCCTACAGATATACCCACATAAGTATACATAATACCTGTACCCGCGCTTAAAGGTTCGGTTGCGCCCAGGACAACGCCAAATTCGGGTGCCTGTGTTACTAAAATACCTACCACATACCATAATGGCGCGCCAATTAAAATACAATATAGGTACTTTAAAAATCGTTTGCGATCATTAAACAGCATTAATATATTTCCTTTAGATACATCTTTATCGGATATATTCTTAAACATGCCCGATTCAAATGTTCCTACACGCAGTAATAATAAAAGAATACCTAAACCGCCGCCAATATAATAAGCAATGCGCCAATCAAACTGACCGGCCATACCTGCGGCAACAGCACCCAACAGCCCTATAACCGCTACAATAGTAGTACCGTATCCCCTTCGCTCTTTGCTTAGGGTTTCGCTAACCAGGGTTATACCTGCGCCAAGTTCACCTGCAAGGCCTATACCTGCTACAAAACGAATGATTGCATAACTATCTACATCATGTATCATCCCATTTATAAAATTGGCTGCCGAGTATAAAAATATCGACCCAAATAAAACTTTTATACGCCCCAGTTTATCACCTATAATCCCCCATATTATTCCGCCAAATAATAAACCAAACATTTGCATGTTAATCACATACACGCCCTCTAATTGTATCCTATCGGCTGGCACACCAATGTCTTGCAGGCTTTTTACACGAACTATGGAGAATATTACCAAATCATAGATATCTACAAAATAACCCAGTGAGGCAACAAGGACTAAGAAAACAACATTCTTTTTAACTATTGAAGGAGTAGAAGTCATATACAGTGATAAATTATTGGTTGGCCTAAAGTAAAAGAATTTATTAAATTTTTCGGCAAAAAAAAGACCCCCGCAATAGGCAGAGGTCTTTTTGTAAAGTATTATATATTTAAACTTTTTTTACGTTTATAGCCTGCAGTCCTTTTCTTCCCTCTTCAACTTCATATTCTACATCGTCGTTGTCCTTGATAGCGTTTACGCCCCCCTGTACATCTTTAAAGTGTACAAAAAGATCTTTACCGTCATCGGTAACAATAAACCCGTAACCTTTTTGTGTGTTAAACCATTTTACTTTTCCAGTTTTCATAAATCAATAATAATAGTATTAAAAAATCTTGTTATAGGATTTAATAACTAGCCAAACTGAATTCTCATGGTATTAATAATCAGACGAGTTATAAAACCTGTTACCCAAATATATAAAATTAATTAATAACAAATAATTATTTATTGGGTTGAGGCGTAAGGCGTAAATATGGTTTAACTGCAGTATATCCTTTAGGGAATTTAGCAGGGATATCCTCCGTTTTAATAGCAGGAACCACTACAACATCTTCTCCGTCTTTCCAGTCGGCAGGTGTAGCCACACTGTAATTAGCGGTTAATTGCAATGAATCTATCACCCTTAATATTTCCTGGAAGTTTCTTCCTGTTGATGCCGGGTAAGTTATTATCAGTTTAACAGTTTTATCGGGCGCTATAATGAATAATGAACGTACAGTAGCATTTACTGATGCATTTGGATGTATCATATCATATAGTTCAGATATTTTGCGATCAGGGTCAGCTATTATTGGGAAGTTAACTTCTACTCCCTGTGTTTCGTTAATATCATTTATCCAGCCTGTATGTGACTCAACAGAATCAACACTTAAAGCCAAAACTTTTACATTGCGTTTTTCAAACTCATCTTTTAATGCCGCGGTTTTGCCTAACTCGGTGGTACAAACAGGTGTATAATCACCCGGGTGCGAAAATAATACACCCCAGCTATCGCCAAGATATTCGTAAAAATCAATATCTCCTTTTGATGTTTGTGCTTTAAAATTTGGGGCGGTATCGCCTAGTCGTAAGCTCATGGTAGTAATGTTTATGTGTTAATAATTTTTGATTTTATTATACTAAGTTAAATGGATTGTTTTAATAAAACATCATTTCAATTAAAAAAATCTAGTATTTACATAGACATTACATATCTCGTACACCCTAAACGAAAAAAGCCCTGTTACGAAAGTAACAAGGGCTTAATCTTAATATAATTAGGGAATTATTTAACTTTTTTGTAGAATGATAACCCTTCACCCGGTGCAGTTTTCAAAATAACCTCACTATCACCTTTTTTAAGGTCGATAAAGTAAACTATAGAGTTAACCTCGGTGTTTGCACCTGCGTAATTAAACCTGATCACTTCAACAACATCATAACCGGCGTATTTTTTAGCAACTACTTCTTTTTGATCTGTAGTAAGGGTAGCATAATCAATTTTGTTAGTAGTACCTATAAACTGTCCGCTCAAATCATAAAAAGCTGTAGTTACAATGCCATCTTGCAAAAAAGTAGCTTTTTGGCAATTTGCAGTTACAGACCATTTAACATCAGTAACAGTGTTAAAGTCGGTCGCGAAATGAGAAAGAGCAGTTTGGCTTACGCCAGCTTCAGTTTTATTTTTTTTACCGCCATCTGCGGCTAATGCAGTAAAGCCAACCACTGTTGCTAAAACTGCTGATAATAATAATTTTTTCATGTTCTTAAATTTTAAATCCATAACAAAAGTACGGTGTTGTTATCAATAATTAAAATAAAAATGAACTTTTATGAATATTTCATAATTAATGTGTTTATCTGTTATAAAATTTAAGTTTTTACAATATACTTAGTGTTAAAATTACAATATCTTAATAATTAAAATCCCATTTGATAAATAGTGTATTTAAAACACGAAGCTTTAGATAAAATGCAATATAAATGTTACAATATTAGATAGTTATGTAACATAATACCATCATTAAAAACAGAAATTGAATATATTAATTGTACGGTAACAGGCTGTTTACAATGTCTTAATATGATCTAAAAACAAAAATAACGCTTGTTTTTTTGCCTCAGTTAATTGAAAGTCAATTTTATGCATTAAGTAATCCTGTATATCAAAATCAGGACGGGGAGGTAATTCGGCAAATAGTTGGACCCGGTGGTCAAGTCCGTACTTTAAGGAGGTGTTAAATTCTTCTATAAATTTAGCAGGAATGGGTTTGTTAGATATCCATGCGGCAAAAACAAAGGGCAAACCTGTAAACTTTTGCCATTCTTCGGCAAGGTCATATACATAAGGGTAATCCCCTGTTTTACCAAAAGTACGGTCGCCTATTTGTACAAAAGCGGTGTTTTTATTAGTAGATGAAGAGTAATCGGGCGCATCAGTAACTAACTCAGGCGATAGTTTCCAATAGTTTTTTAATAGTACACGTGCTAAATTATTAGATGATCGTGATTCGGGATCCAGTTGCAATGTCTTAATATCGTGTATCTCGCAATTGCTAAATATAAATACCGAGTTAACCGCACCAACCGCGCCTATACAATAATCAGATACGATATGCCATTCGGGTATATTTAATGTGGCTGCTACAGGAATTAAACCAATGTCTACCTTATTATCAATAAGTTTTTGCGCGCAATCTGCCGGAATATCCAGGCTCAGATCAATTTTATTAATGATATCTGTATGCTGCAGGCCATATAAAAACGGTTTGGTATTGGTATAGCTAACCGCCGATATTTTTATTTTACTCACAGATCAGCTTCTAATGATTTTAAATGATTGGCGTTATTGAAATCTGCTATTTCAAATTTTTCGCCATCAAAAGTTACTTTATACAGTACCAGATTTTGGTGCGGGAAATTATCCATTTCCGTAAGTGGTTTTCCGGTTAATATGCAAAGGAATAAGCGCATTGCCCGCCCGTGCATACAAATCAACACATTTTTTTCTTCAGGATGAGACATGATCACATCTAAAGCCTCTTGTTGACGTACTTTTACCTCATTTGGACTTTCGCCACCTTCAAACTTTGTATCCAGTTTACCGTCCATCCAATCCCGCAACAATTTTAAAAATGCCGATTTAGTAGCGGGGGTACTTGGTTGACCTTCATATATCCCCCATGCCAGTTCATCCAAACCCGGCAACTTTTCATAAGGTATACCCAGATCAATAAAGGGTTGTATGCTTTGTTGTGTGCGCCTTAATGCTGATATGTATATCTTGTCAAAAGGCACATTTTTATAGTCGTTATAAAAAAGATAAGCCTGTTTTTTGCCTTCGTCGTTTAAATCAGTATCTCTTCCCCTGCCCTGCACAATGCCCAGGCGGTTAAGTTCAGTTTGCCCGTGGCGTACTATATATAGTGTTTTTAATATCATTCTTTTTAGTCATCCATTAAGTCATTGAGTCATTTGGTCATTAGATAGTTTAATAACTTAATGAAATAATGACCCAATGATCAATTAATAACCGGCAATTTATAAAATTGAGGTTTTACTTCTTCCGGAAACTGGTGATCATTATAATCTGTTATTACATTATATAATGTATCGCGCTCAATTGGGTAGCGGCCCACTTGTTTAATTAACTCTACCAACTCTTTAGTACTCATGCCGGGGTTTTGCTCCTCTGCTCCTGCCATTGAATATATTTTGGTGGTATCATCCAACGTACCGTCAATATCATCCACACCAAAATTTAAGGATAACTGTGCCGTAGTACGGCTTATCATGGCCCAATAAGCTTTAATGTGGTCGAAATTATCCAGATATATGCGTGATATAGCATAATTACGAAGATCTTCGATCACAGATGATTCCGGGACGTTTGACATCTGGTTATCCTGGTTACGGAACTTTAACGGAATAAACGTTTGGAAACCACCTGTTTTGTCCTGTAACTGGCGCAATTGTTCCATATGGTCAATACGATGCCAATACTTTTCAATATGGCCATATAGCATAGTAGCGTTTGAACGTCCTCCCAGTTTATGCCATTCCTCATGTATGGCCAGCCATTGCTCGCCGGTACATTTATCTTTAGCTATTTGTTCCCGTATTTCAGGATGAAATAGCTCTGCACCACCTCCCGGTATTGACCCTAAACCCGCTTCCATCATCAGTTTCATGCCGGTAGCATAGTCAATTTTGGCTTTTTTAAATATGTAGTGATATTCAACCGGGGTTAATGCTTTAACATGCAACTCCGGGCGATGTTCCCTTATCTTACTGAATAATTCTGAATAAAAAGCCACATCATATTGCGGAAGTACTCCGCCCACAATATGTACCTCGGTAACTGGTTCGTTATCATATTTTTTAACCATGTCCAGCATTTCGTCCATGGTATATTCCCAACCTTCTGATTTTTGTTTGATCAGGCGTGAATACGAACAAAATTTGCAATCATATACACAAAGATTGGTGGGTTCGATATGAAAGTTGCGGTTAAAATAAGTTTTATCGCCGTGTCTTTTTTCGCGGATGTAATTAGCCAGTATGCCTAAATACCCCAGTTCAGCTTGCTCATATAATAATACACCTTCATCAAAAGTGATGCGCTCATTATTTAGCACCTTTTGAGCAATGCCCTTTAAATCAGCCGATAGATTCTGATCCTGAACTAAAACCTGTAAATTATTTTCAGACTGCATTAAAATTCTTTGTGCAAAAATAAGAAATGTTAATGTAATGGTGGTGTAACATTTATTAATGTTGGTATAAAAGCACAACCCTTATTAATAAACTGTGTTCACTTTATAGAAAGACATTTTTAAGTTTGTATAAATTGCATCACTATGAAAACTGAAACTATTGCCATACACGCAGGTAACCATAAGGACGAAGCGACCAATGCTGTAGTACAGCCGTTAGTCATGTCGACTACCTTTGAGCGCAGCGAAGATGGTAGTTATCCTAAAGGGCATATCTACAGTCGTGCATCAAACCCTAATAGGGGCGCTTTAGAGAATGTTTTGGCTAAGCTGGAGCAAGGTGTAGCTGCTGCCGCTTTTTCGTCGGGCAATGCCGCAGGAATGGCCGTATTTCAGTCGCTGGAGCCGGGGACGCATATTATTGCGCCCGATGATATGTATCATGGTTTACGCAACCAGTTAAAAACTTTATTTGCCGGAATATTAGAGTTTGATTTTATCGACCTAAATAATGACGAACTATTAAACAGTTTAATAAAACCAAATACCGGGTTAATATGGATAGAAACCCCATCAAACCCACTGTTAAAAGTTACCGATATTAAAAAGGTGGTAGCTATTGCACGCCAACACCGTATTAAAGTGGTGTGTGATAACACATTTGCCACCCCTATTTGCCAGCAGCCATTAACCTTAGGTGCAGATATGGTAATGCACTCGTCCACCAAATATTTTGGCGGCCATAGCGATCTTATGGGTGGTGTTTTAATTACTAATGATGATAACGACTGGTGGAAACGCATTCGCCAGGTGCAGGAAATGGGTGGCGCTATCCCCTCGCCTTTTGATTGCTATATGCTGGTGCGCAGTATAAAAACACTGCCTTACCGGATGCGCGGCCATGTACAAAACGCACAGTTGCTAACCGAGTATCTATCTGTGCATCCAAAAGTTGAATCAGTATTATATCCCGGTCTGCCATCGCACCCAATGCATGAAGTAGCTAAAGATCAAATGCTGGCTTTTGGTGGTATGTTCTCTTTTTGTGTTAAAGGCGGCGAAGCCGAGGCTCGGCGGGTAGTAAACTCCTTAAAATTGTTTACCCAAGCCACCAGCTTAGGCGGTGTAGAGAGCTTAATAGAGCACCGTGCATCTGTTGAAGGACCTGATACCAAAACGCCTTTTAACCTATTAAGGGTATCTGCCGGGTTAGAGCATATTGATGATATGATTGAGGATTTGAGGCAGGCGTTAGGGTAGTGATCATGGTTTACAAAGGTTAACACATTTCGATTATTTTATAATGCTATATGATTGATAGTCAAATTTTTAGCATAAAAAGCTATCCAAAAAGTGTAAACCATAAGTTATATATGAAATAACATACATAATTAATTTATAATCAATCATATACGATATTTAAGCTGACAAATTCGCACACTATTGGGTCAGGGATTTTAAACCAGGACTGACCGGATAGGAGACCTAAAACAGGCGTTGCAATAATTATAACTTCATACGTTAGCTTCATTTTCTTTTAAGGCCATTTTTAAACTCATCATATGACTTTTTTATATATTCAACAAGATCGTAATCGTTCATAGATCTTATTTGTAGCAGTGTTGGCATAAATCTTAATCTAAAACTTTCTAACGAAGTATCAGGTATACTCACTATTCGTTTAATATTTTCTTCATTCCATCTGCTCAAAACTTCATTAGCCGCAAGTTCTGTTTTAGCATAAGCGTTAAACTTTCTGGCGTTAATTACTTCGCTTTTAAAATTTTCATAAATAAATGTCATCGGTTTTAAAAACAAGTAGTAATAATGTGGTTTTCCCGTATAAAATACTCCTTGTTTTCTATACCCTGTTTGTGCTTCTTTTATTGAACCTTTTAACGTCATTGCTTCTATTTTTACCTCGGGTAATTTTTCTTTTAAAACAGGATACATGTAGATTATCCGATCGGAAATATCAGTTACTACAAAATATGTTGGCTGATAATCAGTGCTAGTAAATTGTATAGTATCGCCGGGTTTGGACAGTATACTAAAAACGCCATGCATATCTGATATAGAATGTGCACCCGTCTGTTTATTTACAATGCTTACTTGTGCTACTTTGAAACCGGTAGCTTTATTGACCAAAAAACCTTTTTGATGACGTATGTTTTGTGCAGCCAATGGTTTTATACTAAAAACAACTGTCAGAAATAAAAGAATAACCTGCCTACCAATTATTGCTGCCAAAATAATACTTATTAATTGACTTCAAATTTAAAATACAGGTACAGAGTAGGAAAGATATAAAATGTTAAAACATGTTAAACACTAATGTCCCACCATCAGATTTAATTCAATAACTCATCCACCAACCTCGGCACGCCAATAGTTGCCTTCTCCTCTATTTTAATAAATTGGCTATCTCCTCTTAACTCCGGTATATGCGGATCAATGATATATTTTGGTGCATTAGCTGGTACATAATTTACCAATCCGGCAGCCGGGTATACGGCTAATGATGAACCAACCAATATAAATAAATCAGCCTGGCTGCAAATTTCCATAGCTGTTGCTATCATCGGTACATCCTCGCCAAACCAAACTACCTGGGCACGTAATTGCGAGCCTAACTCGCACAACTCGCCCATTTTAATTTCCCAGCCATCAATGGGGTAAGTTAATGTTGGGTCGATACCGGATTGTGAGCGGGTGATAATACCATGCAGGTGTACCACTTTGGTTGAGCCTGCCCGTTCATGCAGGTCGTCAATATTTTGGGTGATGATGGTAACGTCGTATTTATCTTCTAATCGTGCCAAAGAATAATGCGCGTCGTTGGGTTGGGCGGCAAGGATATCCTTGCGGCGCATATTGTAAAAATCCTGCACCAGTTTAGGGTTCCAGTCCCAGGCTTGTGGGGTAGCAACTTCCTGTACATTATAGCCTTCCCATAAGCCGTCGCTATCCCTAAAAGTGCGTAAACCACTTTCGGCACTAATGCCCGCGCCTGTTAGGATGACGAGTTTTTTCATGGAGATATCTTGAAGAACTTTCTATCATCAAGTAAAATAATCTTATTAGAATTGATTTTTATAGCTATAATTTGCTTAGTCTTTTTACAAGGGATAATTTTAATTTTCCCCTGTACTATCTCCCATGTATCAGATAGCGTAGTTGATTCGCTTCTTATAGGAAAGCCACCAATAAGTTCTTTGGTGTATTCAGGGGTTAGTAAAATGGTATCAACTTTAATTTTATAATGACCATTTATACTTAAAATTCGATTCAAACCATTATAAGCATCAGGACTGAAAACAAATCTTCCATCATTATAGAATTGATACATGTCATGATACATCGATGTAATACTTTGGCTTTCAGCTTGCCATCTACCAATTATATTGATTTTTGATTGACCATTAGCTAAGATCGTAAAGAATAAAGTAACACCTATCAATATTAGCCTTTTCATGGTAGAATTTTAAAAGCAGCCTTACCTACCCTCTTTCGCCTGCAACTCCCTCAAAACAGATAATATAACAGCCGATTTAATAACCTTGGCAGATGATGCTTTGGCGTAAGGCTTCTTGCTTACATCAACATTCGAGGCGATACCTTCAGGATAACCAACTATACCTACCATTTTACCACCCTTAAATACCGGTGCGCCACTATAGCCGGGAGTAACCGAAATATTAGCATTAAATGATACCGGGAGTTGATTATTGGTACGTGCTTTACCGGTGCTAATGCCGGTGCTTCTGTCAGTAAATGATGGTGCAGGGTAACCAATAGCCGTTAATTCATCGCCGTTGCCGACTTCATCAGCGGTAGCTATAGCTGATAAAGGGATAGGCACGCAACCAATACCTTTCAAATAATCGGCATAATTCACATAATCCTTTTGCGCAAAAGATATCACCGCTACATCATCAACGTCTGCCGAAAATGCAAATGGCGGCAACGCGGCTACATAGGCAGTTAAACCTATAAAATTAATATCGTTTGATATACGGCCGTTTACATTTACTTTGCCTACAATCAGCTCATTCAGGTTTTCTTTGCCAAATACCTTATCTTTAGCTATAACCAGGTGTTTGGCGGTTACCAGGTACATTTTGCTGCCATCGGCAATTAGTACCGCTGTGCCATGTATGGTATCTTTAGCAGATGCATATTCTTCGCGTATATCGGCGGTTTCGCGCTGGGTAATGTTAGCTACGCCCTCAATACGTTTTAATAAATTGGATGATATTTCATCAAACGAATAGCGCATTTGTATGCCTTCCAACTTAACTATTGATTTTTTAAATTCTTCAGTTTGTGCAGGTGTTTGTGCAAAGCAAGTGCCTGTTATCAGTATAAACGCGGTTAACGTATGGTAAAAGAATAATTTCATTTTTAATTATTTAGATGCTAATTGGTTTTACAAATGTATAAGTAGTTTTAGGTTATCAACCATAAAATCAGGTGCAATATAGCCATCCAAAAAATAATTTTTTGTGTTTTTAATAATTACGGCCTATATTTGCAGCATAAATGGTAGTAATACCATAATCAAACTTCCGCACTACAGCGTATTTTGATTTATAAAGAAGCGGCGAGAGATCAGGCTCAAATACCCGCTGGCAACCCTTCAGTAAAATGAAGAAGGTGCCAATTCCTGGCCCGGTAAATATCCCGGGAAATATAGATTTATAAAATATGGAAAATTTAAAAAACACCAGTCTGCAAAACTATGCTTTCGCCTCAAAAGGCTTAACTCAATTATTCAACAATATTAATTTTTATTGCTGTTTTTGATGTGTATTTGGTTTATGCCACTACACTACCTGCATAGTTATTTCTATCCAACTTTAACACATGAGTACACAAGTATATAAATATTCACAACCTTTTGAACTTGAATCAGGCTATATCTTCCCTGAACTGGAAATTGGTTTTCATACATTTGGTAAACTAAATCAAAATCGTGATAACGTAGTTTGGGTGTGTCATGCACTTACCGCCAATTCTGACGTTTTAGACTGGTGGAAGGGCCTTTTTGGCACCGGCGAATATTTTAATCCGGAAGAGCATTTTATTGTTTGCGCTAATGTGTTGGGGTCGGCTTACGGTACAACAAGTCCTTTAAGCATCAACCCTACTACAGGCGAACCCTATTTTTTAACCTTCCCTAATATATCTATAAGGGATATGGTGAAGGCACACCAGATATTAGCTAAGCACCTGCAAATTGATAATATCGAGGTTATGATTGGCGGATCATTAGGTGGTGCGCAAGCTGTTGAGTGGAGCATTATGGATGCTGATTTTATTAAAAATGTTATCCTGATAGCTACTAATGCTTTCAACTCGCCATGGGGAATTGCCTTTAATGAATCGCAGCGTTTAGCTATAAGTGCCGACGAAACCTATTATAACGGTACACCAGATGGTGGTTCCAAAGGTTTGAAAGCCGCACGTAGTGTAGCTTTACTATCATATCGTGGTTATAAAACCTATGGCATAAGCCAAAAGGAAGATGATGTTAATGTGGTTGATAATTTCCGTGCGTCAAGCTATCAAAGTTACCAGGGAGATAAGTTGGTAAATCGCTTTAATGCCTACAGCTATTGGCATCTTACTAAAAGTATGGATTCGCATAATGTGGGCCGTAATCGTGGTAGTGTAGAGGAAGCTTTGGGTCTTATAAAAGCGAATACGCTGGTAATAGGTATTAAATCAGATTTGTTATTCCCTGTTGAGGAGCAACAATATTTGCATCAACATATACCCAACTCAAGCTATGCCGAGTTTGATTCTTATTACGGGCATGATGGTTTTTTAATTGAAACCGAAACACTTACCCGATTTATCTCTTCATTTTTAAAAGCGGATGTTAAAGAAAAGAACATCCAGTTACAGCACACGGCCTAATGAGTAAAAAATTAAATATTGGCCTGTTCGGCTTTGGTGTAGTTGGACAAGGTTTATACGATATTATTAAAACCAAACACTTAAATCTCGAGATAGTAAAGATCGCCATAAAGGATAATACCAAAGAGCGTACCCTACCCGCGCAACTATTTACTACTGATCGTGACGAGTTGTTAAACAACCCTGAAATAAACACTATTGTTGAATTGATCAATGATACCGAAGCCGCATTTGAAATTGTATCACGTGCGTTAAAATCGGGTAAAAATGTAGTGTCGGCCAGTAAGAAAATGATTGCCCTGCATTTGGATGAGTTGATTCAAATACAACATGAATATGGTACTTCCCTGCTATATGAAGGTGCGGTTTGCGGCAGTATTCCTATTATTCGTAACCTGGAGGAGTATTATGATAACGAATTGCTGCATTCTATAAGTGGGATATTTAACGGTTCATCCAATTACATCCTATCTAAAGGATATATTGAGAATATGAGCTATGATGCTGCCCTTAAGCTAGCGCAGGACCTGGGTTTTGCAGAAACCGACCCTATAAGTGATGTTGGCGGTTTTGATTCGAAATTTAAGTTGATTATAGCCTGTGCGCATGCTTATGGGGTGATTGTTAACCCGGACGAAGTTCTCAATATAGGCATACAGAACTTAGGCGCTTTTGACTTGCAATACACTAAGGAGAAAAATCTGAAGGTAAAACTGGTACCGGTTGCTAAAGAGTTGGATGAAGGCCATGTGACCTTATTTGTGCTCCCTAAATTTGTAAATGAAACCGAATTTTTATACAATGTTGAGTATGAATATAATGGCGTAATTGTACAGGCCGCCTTTGCCGATCAGCAATTCTTTTTTGGTAAAGGGGCCGGCGGACATCCTACCGGTTCGGCTGTATTATCTGATATAGCTGCGTTACGTTATGATTATCAATACGAATACAAAAAAGCCAAAGAAAGCAAGGGCTTAAACTTTACCAATAATGTAGAGTTGACCATTTACCTGCGTTATGAAAACGAGAGCCTGGTTGATGCGCTTAACTTTATTGATATTCACGAGCGTTATTACTCGGGTACTTCCAAATTTGTTATTGGCCGTATTAACCTGCAAAGTTTAATTAACAATCAGCAGCAGATCAATAACGAAAAAGCTTTTATAGCTTTTGCTGACCAATTATCAACCGTTAACTTAGCCTAATACCCATGTGCAAACTTTTAGTAGTTTTGCAATAACAAGTACATAACCTGATTAATGTGCATGAAAAAGAAACTATCCATTATAATTCCTGCCCTTAACGAAGAGAGTAATATTGATTTTCTCATTGCCGAGGTATTCAGGTTCATGCAGGATACAGGTTACGATTTTGAGCTAATATTTGTAGATGATGGCAGTAAAGATAAAACGCTTGATCAGATAAAAATGCAGGCGGGTATCCATGCTAATATCTTTTATATTGAACTATCTAAAAATTTTGGCAAGGATTACGCACTAAAGGCAGGTATTGACCGTGCTAACGGCGATGCCATAATTACAATGGATGCCGATCTGCAGCACCCCCCTCACCTGTTACCCCAAATGTTAACTTATTGGGAAGAGGGTTATGATATTATTTATACCTATCGTGCCGAGGCTAATCCTCATGTTAAGGGTTTTCAAAAAAGAGCATCAAAAACTTTTTATAGACTAATAAATGCACTGTCGGATATTACGTTAGAGAACGGTATATCTGATTTTCGTTTATTAGACAGGAAAGTTGTAAACGAATTAAAGCAGATAGAAGAATACGAGATATTTTTTAGAGGAATGGTTAAATGGGTGGGCTTTACGCAAATGGGTATCCCCTATACTCCTGCCCAGCGCCATACCGGCCAGGCTAGTTATTCGTTTTTTAAATTAACTAAACTGGCTATTGGCAGTATTATGGCGTTTAGTGTAAGGCCACTATATATTGCTACCGGGTTGGGCCTCTTTTTCTCTGTGTCTTCTTTATTATATATTCCATACGTTGTAATAAGTTATTTTGCCGGCTTTGATATGGTATCAGGCTGGGCATCATTAATTGCTACGGTTGCCTTTTTTGGGGGATTGCAGCTATTGGTATTAGGTATTATTGGCATGTACCTGGGTAAAATATTTATGCAAACCAAACACCGCCCTAATTATATTATCAGATCAACAAACTTGTTAAAAGCTAAAAATGATTCTGTTAGGGTTTGATGTAGAGGAGTTTGACCTGCCATTTGAGTACAATAGCAGTATTGATTTTCCTGAACAATTATTGGTATCCACCAAAGGCACACTGGCTATACTTAAGCTGCTTAAGGTTAATAAGATAAAAGCTACATTTTTCTGCACAGCCAATTATGCTGTAAATAAACCTGATGTCATCCAACAAATTGTAGATGATGGACACGAAATAGCTTCGCATGGCTATTATCATTCTGATTTTGAGATAGAGCATTTGTTGACATCGCGATTAAAGCTTGAGCAAATATCGGGCACCAAAGTAACCGGATTCCGTATGGCCCGTATGATGCCTGTTGATGAACTGGAGATACAAAAAGCGGGATATCGATATAATACTTCCCTGAACCCTACCTGGATACCTGGACGATATAACAACCTAAAAAAGCCGCGTAAATGGTTTTTTAAGCATGATGTGTTGCAAATACCGGCATCGGTATCCCCATTAGTACGCTTCCCATTGTTTTGGTTAAGCTTTCACAACTTACCTATGAGTTTGGTAAAATGGATGAGTGCTACTGCTCATAACAAGGATGGATATTTAAATCTCTACTTCCACCCCTGGGAGTTTACCGATTTAAAACAACCAACTTATCGTCTACCCGGCCATATCACCAAAAACTCAGGCGAGGCCTTTATAAAACGGATAGACAATTACATCAAATGGGCCAAAGCCAAGGGCTATGAGTTTGCAAGGACCAGTGATTTTGCGGAAGAGATAATTAGCCCCTCCCAACCCTCCCCGGAAGGGAGGGCTTGAAAGGTCTATTTATAAAGTCTCCCCAACCGGGGGAGATTTAGAGGGGGCTTATTGATTCAAAAACACAAACTGGTTATCAAACATATCAAGTTTGATCTTGCTATCTTTATCTACCTTGCCGGCTAATATCTGTTTAGATAATTCATTTAATATTCGTTTTTGAATTACCCTTTTTAGTGGCCTTGCGCCAAATTGGGGATCATAGCCTAACTGGGCCAGCCAATCCAATGCTTCTTCAGAAGCTTCGATAGTTACACCCATTTCGGCAAGGGTTTGTTGTACCTGTCTGAATTGCAGTTTCACAATATCGCTTAACTCGTTGCGGCTAAGCGGGGTAAACATAATGATCTCGTCTATCCTGTTTAAAAACTCCGGACGGATGGTTTGACGCAACAGGTTAAACAACTCGTTTTTGGTTTTGGCCATAACCTCATCCCTGTTATCCTCATCCAACGACTCAAAATTCTCTTGTATAACGTTCGATCCTATATTCGAGGTCATAATGATGATCGTGTTCTTAAAGTTCACCACACGGCCCTTATTATCAGTTAAATGGCCATCATCCAATACCTGCAATAGTATATTAAATACATCCGGGTGCGCTTTCTCTATCTCATCCAATAACACCACGCTATATTGCTTGCGCCTAACCGCTTCGGTCAACTGCCCGCCTTCATCATAACCCACATAACCCGGAGGCGCTCCAATTAAACGTGATACCGAATGACGTTCCTGGTATTCGGACATATCAATGCGCACCAACGCGCCTTCATCATTAAACAGGTACTCGGCCAAAGCTTTGGCCAGCTCGGTTTTGCCCACACCTGTTGTGCCTAAGAATATGAATGAACCAATTGGCTTGCGTTTATCATGCAAACCTGCCCTGCTGCGGCGTATAGCATCACTAATAGCTTCAATGGCTTCCTCCTGGCCTGCTACACGTTTATGCAATTCATCTTCCAAATTAAGCAGCTTTTCACGCTCGCTTTGTATCATCTTGGTAACCGGTATGCCTGTCCAGCGCGAAACCACACCTGCAATATCATCAGCGGTAACTTCCTCTTTCAGCATACGGCTTTCAGATTGGTTCTCCAGCAAAGCAGCTTTCAATTTTTCCACTTCTTCCTGCGCTTTTACTATGGTTCCGTAGCGCAATTCGGCTACTTTACCATAATCGCCTGCGCGTTCGGCCTGTTCGGCTTCCAGTTTAAGGTTTTCTATTTGTTCAACTTTCGAGTTAATGCCATCTACCACATCCTTTTCGCCCTGCCATTTGGCGCGTAATGAATCTCGTTCGGCAGAAAGATTGGCAATTTCTTCGCTTAGGTCTTTTACTTTTTTATCGTCCTTTTCACGTTTGATAGCCTCACGTTCAATTTCCAGTTGCATGATACGGCGTTCCATTTCATCTACTGCTTCCGGTACTGAATCCATTTCAATACGCAATTTGGATGCTGCCTCGTCCATCAGGTCAATAGCCTTATCGGGTAAAAAGCGATCAGATATATATCGCTGCGACATTTCTACAGCGGCTATAATAGCTTCATCTTTAATACGCACTTTATGGTGCGACTCATAGCGTTCCTTCAACCCGCGCAAAATAGATATCGCGTCGGCAGTATCAGGTTCATCCACCAATACCATTTGGAAACGGCGCTCTAAAGCTTTATCCTTTTCTACATATTTTTGGTATTCGTTTAGGGTGGTTGCACCAATGGCTCTTAGTTCGCCACGGGCTAAGGCTGGTTTTAATATGTTGGCCGCATCCATTGCGCCTTCGCCGCCACCTGCACCTACTAAGGTGTGTATCTCATCAATAAATAATACAATCTCGCCATCTGCCTGGGTAACTTCTTTAATTACTGCTTTCAGGCGTTCTTCAAACTCACCTTTATACTTGGCACCTGCTATAAGCGCACCCATATCCAGTGAGTAAACGGTTTTAGATTTTAAGCTTTCAGGCACATCGCCTTTTATTATCCTGAAAGCAATACCTTCCGCAATAGCGGTTTTACCTACGCCGGGCTCGCCAACCAGTATCGGGTTATTTTTTGTACGGCGGGATAATATTTGTATCACGCGCCTTATCTCCTCATCACGGCCAATAACCGGGTCCAGCTTACCCGATTCGGCATACTCATTAAGGTTACGGGCATATTTATTGAGCGCGTTATAAGTCGCCTCGGCATTTTGATCTGTAACCTTATTATCGCCACGTAAGCTAACAATGGCTTTTTTAAGGTCCTTTTCGTTTACACCAAAGTCTTTTAACGCGGTGCTGGTTTTATCGCTAACAGATAATATGCCCAGTAATATATGCTCGACAGATACAAACTCATCTTTAAATTCTTTTAAATAAGCTGTTGCTTTTTGCAGTACAGAATTTGAGGAGGAAGATAGATATACATCGCTGCCGCTAACTTTAGGAAAGCTGTTTATCTGGCTGTCTAACTGTTCGTTAAGACGATTAAGATTAACATTTAATTTTTTTAATAGATAGGATATAACATTCTCATCAACCAGTAATAAGCCCTTCAGTATGTGTGCCGGCTCAATAGCCTGCTGCTGATTACCGGTGGTAATTTCTGAAGCCTTTTGTATAGCTTCCTGTGCTTTTATGGTAAAATTATTAAAGTTCATAACATGTTAACATCAAAACACTTGCCATGGTTTACAAACTGAAAAAATGACGGTTGAAATTAAAATGGAGTGACTATTTGTCTACTAACTATTTGTTTAGCTGCCTTTTTGTTAGAAAAGATTTGTTAATTTATGTTAAGGCAAATGGCAATAACGAATGATTTAGTAATTTAGAGCATCATAACCTAAACCATGAAGTTTCTACACCTTTTATCTTTATTCTTGCTCATATTGTTTGGTGCCGCCAATGCCCAAAGCGATCTGCTATCAAGAATTGATACCAACATTATACTAAACTATAACGGTGAACCATTAAAATATCACCAATACATCAAGCTGCTTAAAACCGGCGAATTTGGTATAATTACAAAATTCACTGAAGATTATAAAAGCGTTAGCAAAGAACTAATTAAATATCCCCCCTCTCGGAAAAAGGATATGAAAATGGATCAGGCTTCCATAGAAAAAAGAATTGCGGGAATGTTCGGTATCCGGGAAAAACTGCCATTATCTGATGTCGATACCACAATTAAAGTATATAATACCGACGGCAAACTATTAGCTTATTACCAATATGCACCATTGGTATTGAATAAACAATTCAACATTATGAATGAAAAAGGAAAGCGGTATCTAAAACCGCGCTATGAAGCGATGTTGAAAATAGCAGGTGCAGACAATGCTATGTTTAATGCTATGAAATTAGCATTTAATGAGGACGATGGGGTTTCAACAAACAATTCATTGTATTGGGGGCTCATGAAAGCAGATCGTATCCGGGTGGAAAAAAGCAAACGTAAACTTTATATTGAGCGTAACAACAAGATTCTTTATGAGTTTCCGATTAATTTAGGTAACCATCCTGTTGGCCACAAACAAAAAGAAGGCGATGGTCGCACGCCGGAGGGATCCTATTTTATTGATTATAACATTAATTCCAAAGCAGCTTATAAGTTAGGCCTTCATATTTCGTACCCCAATGAACAGGACTTACTTAAAGCGAAAAAAATGGGTTTAAAACCCGGTGGTGATGTGATGATACATGGTACCAGCCCGGAGCGCAGTAATCGGAAAGATTGGACTAACGGTTGTATTGCCGTATCTAATGAAAATTTGGATATAATACAGCAATATTACTATAATAGCATACCTATACAGATCAATAAGTAATGAAGCAGTTTTTGTCTATACCTAATTGAAAAGCAAAAAGAAACGTGTCACATTACTTATCCATAGTATCAAGTAAATGAATCCCATTATTTTATTAAAAGACGATTTACCATATTTTAAACAAATGTAACTTAGAATTGGCTGTATAATCATTGCTCCAATTGCGGCAAATACAGCAAAAATATCACCTTTAATTTCAGGAACATGTATATTAAAAAACCAGTAAGCTAAAACACCAAGTGAGCAGTAAATTAAAAATGCACCGTAGGCATGAAGTACAATCCAATAATTTCTCATGTTAGTTAAATATAATCTTCCTTCGCCTCCTTATAAAACTTATCACTAAAATTCACCAAAAACAACTCATTGGTTGCACGGGTACAGGCGGTATAAAACCAGCGCAGAAAGTCGAGGTTTACCATATCATCCGTTAAATATCCCTGGTCAACAAATACGGCACCCCATTGGCCGCCCTGTGCTTTGTGGCAGGTAATGGCGTAGGCAAATTTTATCTGTAAAGCGTTATAATATGGGTTTAGCTTTAACTCCTGGTGTTTGGCGCGTTTGTTGGATATGTGATCGTAATCCTTCATCACTTCCAAATAAAACCGCTTTTGGTCAATTGGGCTTAAGGCTGGCGACTCAGAATATAATGTATCTAACATTATCTTACAATCCAGCACCGGGTCCTCGGCATAATCAATAAACTCTATCTGTACATCCGCAAAGCGAAAACCATAAATCTCCTCGATCTTTCGCACCTTGCGTATCCTGGCTATATCGCCATTGGCAATGAATGATGTACTGCTCTCCTCCTGCTGTTGTAACCAAAAATAGTTGTTTTTCACAATCATGATCTGATCGCCGCCGGTCAATTCTTCCTCGCGCCACAGCAGGCGGGCACGTATTTGTTTGTTGTATAAATTGGCGTTTTTGTTGGATCGGCAAATGATGAGCGTATTCTCGTTACCATATTTGTTGTAAGCATACTCCAATCCTTCTTCCAAACGCTCACCAGTCATTCTAAAAACATCCTTATAGCCCTTGGTAATGATCTGTGGCATTGTCTCTTTTCCCTTGCGTATCATATCGCGAATACGAGTAACATTGAATAATATGCCCGAATCCTTTTGCTGGCGCAATACATCCGTCATTTCATAGCTGAATACATCCAAAAAGAACTCCGATTTCATTAATTGCGCATCCAGTGCCGGGCTTTCGTCCGATCCTACGGGTGGCAATTGCGCGGTATCTCCAACCAATAAAAGCTTACAGTTTTTTTTATTGTAGACGTATTTAACCAGATCATTCAGCAAAGTATCGCGGTTGTTGCCGCTTAACTGGTCGGATACCATTGATGCCTCATCCACAATAAATAAAGTATTGCTGGCCAGGTTATCCGCTATGCTAAAGGACTCATCCACATTTAAAGCAGATTTTTTGCGGTAGATGCGCTTATGGATAGTAAATGCCTTACGACCAGAATACGTGGTGATCACCTTAGCTGCCCGTCCCGTTGGTGCCAGCAATACTGATTTATAGTTATAATGCTTTAGCGCTTTTACTAATGCGCCCAACACCGTTGTTTTACCTGTTCCGGCATAGCCTTTTAGTATAAAACACTCATCGCCATTATCCTTTTGCAGGAATATATGCAGCAGGTTAAACAGCTCGGTTTGTTGCGACGTAGGCTCGTGTGGAAAGGCTTGTTGTATATGATCTGCTGACACGCTACAAAAATGCTGATAAGTAACCTAATTTAGTAATTCAAAAAATATTACTTTTGCTTAATAGCATGAACGAGCAAACACATACCTATCGCGATAGCACACTAAACATGGCCGAGGCCGATAACTATACCTTATTGGTACAGGTTAATCCGGAGTCGTTTGCTTATGCTATTGTGGAAGATAAACAGTTACTGGCTTGCGAAACCAATTGCAATTTAAGTGAGCTCACTGAACCCGAACAACTATATGAACGCTTAACCGCCGACTATAAAAAAACGGTGATCGCCCTGCCTGCAAAAGAATTTGTGCTTATACCTATTAGTCTGTTTGATGCTAATAATACCGCAGAATATGCGCACCTATTGGATGTAAAAGAAGATGAAAAGGTTATCGCCCAACCTTTAGATGCCTATAACTATGTAGTTTACAAGGTTAACGAACAGCATTTAAATGCTATAACTAACTTTGATATTAAAAACGTGGTATTTGCCCCAAAAGGCTGGATGCATGCCATTGATCGTAGTGAACCCACTATAACCGACTTGTTTTTAAACATCAATGGCAACCAGGTGGAGTTTGCTTATTATAAAAAGAACAAATTACGTTTTTATAATAAGTTTGAGTTTAACAGTACCGAAGACCTGATATATTATGCCGTATTTGTTAGTGATGAATTGGAACTTAAACAACAAAGTACTGCCCTTATAATAAGCGGCAATATTAGTGATGAATATGAACTGTATAAAAGTTTATCAGAGTATTTTACTGTAGTAATGATCAATGATATCCGTGTATTGGAGTTGCCGGCTAATATTCCGTCAAGCCAAATATTGTCACTGTCTGCCCTGTCATTATGCGCATCATAGGTGGTAGCTTAAAGGGCCTGCGCCTTAATCCTCCAAAAAATTTACCTGTTAGGCCAACAACCGATCTGGCTAAAGAAGCACTATTTAACATCCTGCTCAACCAGATTGAATTTGAAGATATTAAGGTGCTTGATCTGTTTAGCGGCACTGGTAATATATCTTTAGAGTTTGCTTCAAGAGGTGCAAGTTTAGTTATGTCCGTGGATAGAAGTATTCAGTGCATTCATTATTTAAAAGACACCGCCCGCCAGCATAAACTGGAGCAGATAAAAACTTTTAAAGCAGATGTATTGAAATACCTGCAACTGGAAACCGATCAATACGACCTGATCTTCGCCGATCCGCCGTATGATTTGAACCAGATACCGGAGATACCCAAGATCATATTTGATAAAAATCTGCTAAAACCGGGAGGTTTATTAATTGTAGAACATCAGTCTATGCAAAATTTGAGTCAACATCCTGCATTTGTAGAGCAGCGTAAGTATGGGCACTCGTCATTTTCATTTTTTAAAAATCCGTAGAAACACAATACTTTGTGTCTATGGTAATATTATTTTAGAGACGCAAAGTATTGCGTCTCTACTTTTTTATACCTTTACATAAACGCTTATTAAAATTATGAAAATTGCTCTTTTCCCGGGCTCGTTTGATCCGGTTACCAAGGCTCACGTAGATATTGTTAAACGGTCTGTAGGTTTATTTGATAAGGTTTATATTGGTATTGGTGCCAACAGTAGCAAACAAGGCTTATTGAGTGTCGCCAAACGTGAAGAAATGTTGCGTGCAGTTTTTGATACCGAGCCTAAAATTCATATTGTAGCATATGAGGGATTAACTGTTGACTTCTGTAAAAGCATTAACGCCAATTACATGATACGCGGTATTCGTACCGTATCAGATTTTGAGTACGAAAAGGCCATAGCGCAAATGAACCATTCGCTGGCTCCAGAAATTGAGAGTATATTTATTGTGAGTAAGCCGGGTTATTCGTCCATCAGCTCAACCATCGTACGCGAAATTATGCGCCATAATGGCGATGTAAGCCAGTTTATTCCGAAAGAGGCATTGGCACTGCTGTAATTAGTTCCAGCTTAGCTAATACATCCATAATAGATGGAAAAGTGTTAGATACAATGGTATCGGTATCTTTCCTGTTAAACCAGCGTACGTCTGTAATGCCTTCTTCTTTTTGAGGTTTTAGTTTTTCATTACCGCGATACTTCATTTTATACCAATGCGTTTTCTTTAATACTACCTCTTCACGGCTAATGTAAGCATGGTAAGTTTTGCAAATTTTATCGCCCAGTTTACTTACAGTTATACCACACTCCTCCTCTACTTCGCGTACTGCGGCAACCTTGGTCTTTTCGCCCCGTTCTATTTTACCTTTGGGTAGGTCCCATTTATCATTGCGGTAAATAAACAGGTATTTTCCGTCACGGCTTTTAACAACGCCACCGGCAGCCTCTATGAGCGTTAGGCTCTTGGTTATGGTTTTCATAAAGGCTTTTGCATCATCACATAGCAGATAAAAATAATCACTTTTATGGGCCACTATCCAAGTGTAAATTATTTTCAAATCAAAGGTCTGTGCATCAAGTTGTTGATAATTTTCCTTCAATTTTGGTAACAATTCGGTAACCAGTATCACCTTTTCGTTAATATAAATTCTGTATTTTTGAGCCATGTTAAATAATACTGATACCCAACAACAGGTTGCTGAATTCCTGCTGCAAATTAAAGCAATTAAATTACAACCTACTAATCCTTTTACCTGGGCCTCGGGATGGAAATCGCCTATTTATTGCGATAACCGTGTTACTTTATCACATCCTACCATTCGTACTTATATCAGGCAACAATTATCAACAGCCATAACAGAAAAGTTTGGTGCGGTTGGCTGTATAGCGGGCGTAGCAACTGCGGGCATACCACAGGGCGCATTGGTAGCGCAGGAACTTGGCCTGCCGTTTATATATGTACGTGCAAAACCAAAAGAGCACGGTACCGGTAGTTTAATTGAGGGCGATGTAGTAACCGGTAAACGTGTAGTTGTTATTGAAGATCTGATATCAACCGGAAAAAGCAGCTTGCAAGCTGTGGCCGCTTTGCGTGAGGCGGGTTATGATGTTGCCGGCTTAGCCGCTATATTTAGCTACGGGTTTGATGTGGCCGATGAAAACTTTAAGAAAGCCAATTGTCCGTATATCACCCTATCTAACTATAACGCATTAATAAAATATGCCGAAGAGTTTCAATACATTCTGCCTAAGGATGTAGAGGTATTAAAACAATGGCGTGAGAACCCTGCGGAGTGGGGACAATAATTATTAAAACTAAGATTTTTAAGATTTGTTAAGACTACTAATCACTAGTTAATCAATCTCTAATCACTAGCAATGAGTACTTTTCAAAGTAAAATAACTATTAACCTCCCGGTAAGCCAGGTTTATACTTTCTTGGCGGATATGAATAACCACCAGCAATTAATGCCGGATAGTATTACCGAGTGGTCATCAACCGTTGATGAAGCCAGTTTTAATATTCAAAACATGGTAAAACTATCTTTAAAAGTAGATAATCGAATTCCTGATCAGAAGATCAGTATCATACCTGCAACAAAACCACCATTTGATATGAGCCTTCTGTGGACCCTAAATGGTGATGATAGTGAAACTACGGTTACTTATACTATATCGGCTGATTTGAATATGATGATGAAAATGATGGCATCGGGTCCGTTACAAAAGCTGGCCGATCATGAAACTTATACTTTGTCAAAAGTATTATGCTAATCGTCAACTAATAGCCATTTTCAATAAACTAATCACTAATCACCAATTAACTAGTCAACTAAAAAAACTACCTTTGCGGCTTATTACAAGTTTAGCATGATCACAGTATCCAATCTCTCCCTACGTTACGGAAAACGTACCCTTTTTGAAGACGTTAACTTAAAATTTACACAGGGAAACTGTTACGGTATAATTGGCGCCAACGGTGCCGGAAAATCTACCTTTTTAAAAATACTTTCGGGCGAAATTGATCCCACCAGCGGGTCGGTGAGTTTTACACCCGGCGAGCGTATGGCGGTTTTAAGCCAAAATCACTATGCCTATGACGAGTTTACGGTTATACAGGCTGTAATGATGGGGCATAAAGAAATGTATGCCGTAATGGAAGAAAAAGACGCCATTTACCTAAAAGAAGATTTTAGTGATGCCGATGGCGAACGTGCCGGCGAACTGGAAAACCTTTTTGCAGAAATGGACGGCTGGAATGCCGAAAGCAATGCCGCTACCCTATTAAGCAATTTAGGTATTAAAGAAGAGTTTCATTACAGCTTGGTAAAGGATCTGGATAATACACAAAAAGTACGTGTATTATTGGCACAGGCCCTTTTTGGCAAGCCCGATATATTACTACTGGATGAGCCTACCAACGATTTGGATATACATACCGTTAGCTGGCTGGAAGATTTCCTGGCAAGCTATGAGGCAATTGTACTGGTAGTATCGCACGATAGGCACTTTTTAGATACCGTGTGTACGCACGTGGTGGATATTGACTTTGCTAAAATGACCATTTATACCGGTAACTATACCTTCTGGTACGAATCGAGCCAGTTGGCGTTAAAGCAGCGTGCAGATCAGAATAAAAAGGCTGAGGATCGTGTAAAGGAGCTGCAAGAGTTTATCCGCAGGTTTAGCGCCAACGCTTCAAAATCAAAACAGGCTACCAGCCGTAAAAAGGCTTTGGACAAGATCAATTTAGACGAGATACAGCCATCTAACCGTAAATACCCGGGAATTATATTTAATAACCTGGGCCGTGAAGCGGGTGACCAGATCTTACAAATCGAAAATCTGACCAAAAAACTTAATGGCGAAACCTTGTTTGGCAAAATAAATTTGATGGTTAATAAGGGTGATAAAATCGCTGTATTATCTAACAATAGTTTAGCTACAACAGCTTTTTATAATATTCTGACCGGCCGCGACACTGATTTTACAGGCAATTTTAAATGGGGCGTTACCATTAATTATGCCGATATCCCGATGGATAACGCGGATTACTTTAAAGGTAAGGATGATAACCTGATAGATTGGCTGCGCGAATTTTCGCCGGGAGAAAAGGATGACCAGTTTATCCGTGGATTTTTGGGCAGGATGTTGTTTAGCGGCGAAGAGGTGATGAAGAAAAGTAGCGTGCTATCTGGAGGCGAAAAAATGCGTTGTATGTTCAGCCGAATGATGCTACAGCAGGCCAACTTATTGATGTTTGATGAGCCAACCAACCACCTTGACCTGGAATCCATCACAGCACTGAATAACGGCATGAAAGATTTTAGAGGTACTATCCTATTTACCTCACGAGATCATGAATTGGTGGAAACTGTTGCCAACCGTATTATAGAACTGACACCTAAAGGCATTATTGATAAACTAATGACCTACGACGAATACATTACCAGCGATGCAGTTGAAAAACTGCGTGAGGAAATGTACTCGTAGACCGTAAGTCGGAAAGTCCGGAAGATGTTATATTCATATCTTTCGGACTTTTCTGTCTTACGGACTTTCGGACTATCAAAAAAAATCCGTTCCTTTAATAAACAAAACGACTTGGTAGCTCAGCCGGTAGAGCAACTGACTCTTAATCAGTGGGTCGAGAGTTCGATCCTCTCCCAGGTCACTAGAGCCTTTCGTATATCGGAGGGCTTTTTTTATTATATTACTCTTAACTTTACACAGAGATCAAGCTAAATTTACCTTTATGACTGTATACTATATCAATTCTTATGATATTACTGATTGGGAAGAGTTCAGTAAGTATCCACCATTAGTGAGGCCGTTGCTAAAAAAGTATAATGCCGAGGTAATTGCATCTGATGTTAATGGCGTGACCCTTGAAGGCACACCCCGAAAAATGAACGCTATTATTAAATTCCCATCTAAAGAGGCGGCGTTAAATTGTTATAACGATCCGGAATATGGCCCGGTAAAAGAGATCAGGCACAGATCAACAGCTAATTGTACCATGGTATTAGTTGAAGAGTGGCAACCTGCCAGTTAAATTATAGTCTATTTAATCAAAAAGTTATTTTAAAAATGGATAATACCCAACGTGTTTACAAAATGTCTTTCGCCAGTGTTTACCCGCATTTGGTAAAAAAAGCGGAACGAAAGGGCCGTACCAAAGCCGAAGTAGATGAAATTATATTTTGGCTAACCGGCTATGACAGTGGAGCATTGCAAAAGATACTGGATGATAAAACCAATTATGAAACCTTTTTTGCCGAGGCAAAGCTTCACCCCAATGCACCCAAAATAACCGGAATGATTTGTGGTTACCGGATAGAAAATATTGAGGACCCACTCATGCAAAAGGTGCGTTACCTGGATAAACTGATTGATGAATTGGCTAAAGGAAGACCGATGGAAAAGATATTAAGAAAATAGAGACCTTATTTTATTTCTTTAGCAATGGCTTCACGTAGAAAGCTATTAATATTATTGGCACTAATATTAAATTCCTTTTCAAATATATCTTTGTAGTTCTTTTGTTCCATTACGCGTTTTAAGCCTGGTAATCCGTCTTTTTTAAATGCTAAGCTACATATTAAACCTTGTATAGCGCTGCCGGGATTAGTATAGGGGTCTGTGTACCAAAAATCGTCAACATTGTTTAAATTAACTTGAGAGTGTTTTAATAAGTATGCATTTACTCTATTTAAATGCCATTTTAAATCATGCCCCATACTACCTGCATAAAGCACTACCAAGCCTTCTTGTATAGGAGATTTTGGATACAAATGATTTAAATACAAATGTGCCACCTCGTGAAAATAGTTTTCATCTAAACCACCGCAAAATACCTGGTTATCTTTATCGTCAGATATACCTGATGGTTTTGCCAGATTCCCCATTAATAGCGCATAATCAAAACCTCTTAATTGATGCACCTCATCATAGGTATCAGCAAAATAATATCTTATGTTAATCGATGGTAACCCCCACTCTTTTTCAAGTTGTAAAATATTTTTAATTAGACTGTTAGCAGTTTTTAAGTTAAATTTATGGTAAGAGGGATAGTAATAAGTAATATTTCTAACCTTTTTAGTTTTCCATTTTGAAAGATTTATTGATAATGGACTAATAAATTGAGGGCTATTATTATCATCCAATTTGATATAATGATTTGTTATAGCCATTGTCATGATGTTTTTCAATGAGTCGGCAGAAGAAAACTGGGTTTTGATATGTACATATTTAGCAGTAGGTTTAATATATAATATAGTTTTTTGGTAACCAAGTGAATACAGTGGATAGTCGTTTAGTGCGTAGATTATAGGATCCGGTATTTTTCGTTGCTTTAATTCGCTAGCCGACCAATATTTTAACATGTCAGGGAGGTTTTTGCCTTTAAAATCCGCTATATAATTGTTATAAAATTTTAGTGCTATTTTAACCTTGTTTGTTGATGTATCTACTCCCGGATTCAGATATATTTGACCGTAACTTCTTAGTGTAATAAAGAATACTGTAAAGGATATGAAAAATTTTATCATATAGATAGCAGCAAAAGGTTTAGGTATATAATCCTTAAAATTAGCATTTATAACTAATTTTATTATGTTGTTAACAGAATCTATACGTGTTAGACCAAAGATAAAATAAAAAAGCCCTATGTACACGTAGGGCTTTTATTATAAGATATGTCTTTAATTTTTAAACCTATGCCCATGCTGGCATTCGTATTCTTTATTATTTACTGGTTTGCTATTAAACCCACAAGTAGGACATTCAACTTCAGTAGTTGTAGTAGCTGAATCTTCCATAGCAATAGGAAATACATCAGTTGGTTGTTCGATGGTTTGCGTATCGTTAAACATAAGCCTTTGTGTTTGGATGGACGGTTATTTATATTAACACTAAATATGTACAAAGGTTTTATTTGATCTTAAAGCTTATACCATCATCAAACCCCGAAAAATCCGTCTTTAGCTGTCGGGACAAAATATTGAGTTTGCTGCCTTCCCTGCTCACTTGTAAGTAGTGAAATGCAGGTTTGTATTTTGGTTCCATATCTGGTGTTATAAGGGCAGTTAGCAAGGGTTGATGCAAGCCTCCGCCCCCGCCGATTACTAAAAAATCTTTACCCTGTACTTTAAACCGCTCAAAATTATGCGAGTGGCCGGTAAGGAAAAGCTGTGCTTTTTTGGAGGCGATAAATGCCGGTACAAACTTTTGCTGCACCATAATGGATGGTTTTACAATAGTACTGTTGGTATAGGGCGAATGGTGGCAGCCAACAATGATAGCTTTAATGGCGGGGTTAGCATCCAATTTTTTGATAGTTTCGGCATACCAATCATCCTGTGTCTTGATCTCAGCAGCTTTCATTTTATCAAAGTTGGAATTTAACAGAACTACTGCTACCGAATCTATCACCACCGTATAGCCCTCCGGCTTAAACATCGGGAACCTTGACCTGAATTGTTTGATACCCTTGGAAGCTATAAACATTACCTCGTGGTTACCCAAAGTGGCGTGTACAGGTATCGAGTCCTTTTTTAATTCAGCAATATATTTATCAACGGCCTTCCATTTGCTGTTTCTATACCCCACCGAAACCACATCACCCAAAATAAAAAAAGCTGCGGGCTTTATTTTGTCCACATCCTTAAATATCATCTCGGTAGCCTTTTCATTACGGTTGGATTTCAGGAATATTCTCTCAACCGTCATAGGTTGCTGGGTATCGCTGGTAAAAGCTAAAATGGGCTGCTTTTGTGCAAAAGCAACTTGGAGTGCCAGGCAAAAAATAAATGAAAAAACAGGCTTCATTATAGTTAAACACTTTATAGTGTAAAACGTTTAAACCTATCAAATTATTCCATAAAAAAAGGCTTCCCATTTTTGAGAAGCTTCGTTATATCTAGGGGTTAGCTTTACTGTATCTTCTCTCCTTTTATCGCCCAATTATCAGTACGGAAAGGGTTAACAGGCAGACCTTCTTTATTAAAAATATTAGCCATACCATCATTCCTGAAAGAGAACCTTACTGCTACCGGATTGGTTATTTGCGGGTTTGAAACCACTATTTTATCCTTCTCCACCTTAACATCGGCAGGTAAAAAATTTTGGTCGGCACCGGCAATTAAAAATTCGGTTGGTTTATCGCCTTTAACCATAAACCCGTTTGGCGCATTATCAAAGTACAGGTTTATTTTACCTTTACTTACCTCCATCCTTTTATACATCGGGCTATTGTAAACCGCTATAGGCTTCTTATAATGATCGGCTAAAGCTAAATTAGCTAACCTTAGCGCAGGTGTTAGCTTATCTTTAGGGTGCTGGTCATTAACATTGTCTACCAGGTCGGTAATTACTACCATGCCTGTTTTTGGATAGGCTAATGATTGGGTTTGCGCCTCCATTAATAAAGCTGCATCGTAAGTGTAATCATACTTGCTATACGGGGCTATTTGCACAAAATAGAAAGGAAAATCCTGGTTAAACTGCTTGCGCCATTCGCCAATCATGCCGGTAAACATTTTACGGTAAGTGTTGGCTCTGTAGGTATTACCTTCGCCCTGGTACCAAATAGTACCGGCAATAGTGTAGTTAGCTATAGGGTATATCATGGCGTTATAGATCAGCCCCGGTTTGTTAGGGCGGTAAGTAACATCCTTAACTTTAGTTGCCGCTAATTTAGTGTCAGGGTCGCGGTCTAAAACTTCCTGTGGTTCCCAAAGCTCCACTGGTGTACCGCTCCATGCAGATTGTATCAAGCCTATGGGTACGTTACCACCTAACTCCTGCTGTATTTTTGCAGCAAAATGATAAGCTATTGCGCTAAACCTTTTTACAGCCTCTTCACTACACTCCACCCAATTGCCTCCGGCATAATCCTGCGGGTATTCAGAAGTTACCTTGGCTACGGTGAATAAACGTATTTTAGGGTTATTGGCCTTAGCACCTTCGTCTTTTATTGACTTGGTATTGCTCACCTCCATGTTTGACTGGCCGGAGCATAACCATACTTCACCAATTAATATATTTTCAAATACGATAGAGTTAGAGCGGCCTTTTATCGTGATGGTATAAGGCCCACCAAACGACGGCGTACTTATGGCTGCCTTCCATTTACCGCTATTCATGGCGGTTACGGTATCGGGCTTGTCTTTCCATGACGATATGATGGTGAAACGCTCCGATGGATCAGCCCATCCCCATAAGTTAGCTTTTGAGTTTTGCTGTAATACCATGTTACTACTCATAATAGGCGGTACACGTATAATAGCAAAAACGGTAGCAGGACAGGTTAATGTAGCCGCAACGGCTAACAATAAGTAAAACTTCTTCATAATGGGTTTTATTTGGTAGCCAAACGTACTGATTATGAAATATAAAGTCAAGTTTGGTATTGTAAAAATCATGAAGATTTTTTTTATTTTTATGTAGCAAAAACGTGTTTTCAAACGTTATGTCAAAAAAAGTATAATAAAGTAATATTATGAAAAGGTTAAGTTTACTTAAAAGTGTGGCCCTTGGGGCATTATTGATCGTATTGGCTGCGGGTTGCAGGCAAGATTATGTAAGGCCGCATGGCTATTATGATAATTATTACGATGTATCAGGTTTATTATTTGTAAATGCTTCGCCGGATGCACCGGGAGTGAATTTGTATTTAAATGAGAACCGGGTGAGCGGCTTATATGGTTACACGGATAATTCCAATTACTTTAACGCTTACTCTGGTACACGTGCCGCACACATTTATGAAGGTGGCACCAAAAAATTCAGCAGTGATATCGTTTTAAAAGCTAATAGATATTATTCGTTGTTTTTAGCCGGGCGATTTGCTACTCCTGAATTAGTTTTAATGGAAGATAGCTTGAAAAGACCCGCATCTGGTAAAACACATATCAGGTTTGTAAACATGAGTTTGGGTGCTCCCTCGCTTGATTTGGGATTAGCCAGTGGCACCACTGTAGTAAGTGGCCGTACTTACAAGCAAAATAGTGGCTATGTTGCTGTTGACGGTGATACCAAATATACCTTTGTAATTAAAGAGCACGGTGCAACCACCGCAAAGGTAACCTTACCCGAAACAACACTTGCCGCAGGACGCAGTTATACCATTTGGGTAAAAGGTGCTTACACTGATCCGGGTATAACGGGTGTTGGTGCCGAAATAATGAGGAATTATTAATTAATCCTGCATATTTGTTTAAAGCCTTTTAGTATTACTAAAGGGCTTTTTTGTTACAGGTATCTGTTCATATTTTAAACAATTTATAGTTTTTTTGCCTTTTTTATAAAATACTGGCATATTGTTTAAAAAATCCGTATTTTTAAATCGTATATCAGTAATGATAGTTGCAAATACATCCACGAATAACTAAGCGTATGAATCCTGTTCATAATAAGGAAATCGGAACCAAACAAAAAGCATTAGCCATTAACCTTGACCCGTCCATCTACGGATCATTTGCCGAAATTGGTGCAGGACAGGATGTTGCGGCTAACTTTTTTAAGGCCGGTGCTTCATCCGGTACTATTGCCAAAACCATGTCGGCTTATGATATGATATTTTCTGACGCTATTTATGGCGCTCAAAAAGGCAAAAGGTACGTTACAGAATCGCGTTTAATATCCATGCTCGACCGAGAATATGGGTTGTTAATTGAACGTTTGGCCGAGCAGCGTGGAAATACCACTACATTTTTTGCTTTCTCTGATACGGTATCGGCATTAAACTATCATAAAACCAATAATGGTCATGGTTGGATGGGTGTGCGGTTTCAATTAGAGCCAAACGGGCAGTTTAATGATGTAGTACTGCACTTTAAGCTATTGGATAATGACAACAACCTACAGCAGCAGGCCGTAGGTATTTTAGGTGTAAACCTGATATATGCGTGTTTTTATTACCATACCATCCCTCCTGTTTTTTTGCTGTCGCTGATGGATGACCTATCAACCGATAGGATACAAATTGATATGATACGTTTTGAAGGACCTAACTTTACTAAGGTTGACAATAGGCTGATGAGCCTGCACCTGGTAAAATATGGTTTCTCGGATGCTGCTGTATTTGGCCCCGATGGCAACAACCTGCAACCCAGTGAAGTTTTATATAAAAAGCATTGTGTGGTAATACGCGGCCGTTTCCGTCCTATTATTAATGTGCATTTAGATATGCTTAATACAGGCGTTAAACAATTTATGCAGGAAGCCGACGTAGATAAGAATAATGTTGTTGTAATTACTGAACTTACTTTACAATCATTAAAAGAACGCGATGCCGATCCAACTGCCGAGATTGATGAAAAGGATTTCCTTGATCGGGTGGATATATTATGTTCGTTAGGTCAAACGGTATTAATATCCAACTTTCATGAATATTATAAACTGGTGGCCTATCTTTCAAAAATTACCAAGTTTAAAATGGGTGTGGTATTGGGTTACCCTAACCTGGAGTACATATTTTCTGAAGAGCATTATAAAGACCTGGAGGGTGGAATTTTAGAATCGTTTGCCACACTGTTTAGTCGCAAGGTAAAACTGTTTATTTATCCTACACTGCGCAATGGAATCATATGGAACTGCTTAAGGTTTTCGCCACCCGCGCATTTGGTTGACCTGTATCGCTACTTAATTGCTAATAATAAGATAGAGGACATTAGACATTATAATGAAAATAATCTGCATGTAGAGACAGACAGGGTACTAGACCTAATAAAGCAAGGTGCTGATGGCTGGGAAGAATACGTACCCGCCGAAGTAGCTGCCATGATAAAGGACCGTTGCTTATTTGGTTACCCTTGCGAGGTTATACAGCCGGAAATTACAACAAATACTGCTTCTAATACCTCAGATCCCGCTTAATACCGATATTAAATTCCGGATAGAAGCCTCCGTCATTTGCTTGCGGGTATATGCCGCTGCAGTGCCTATATGTGGTGTTATTAGCAAATTAGGGATATTGGTAACGGCAATATCATTTAACGGTTCAGGGTCGGTTACATCCAATGCTGCTGATGCAATAGAACCATTCTTTAAATACTCATATAGTTTAGCGTTATTAACCACCTTACCCCTTGCCACATTAACTAATATGGCATTTTTCTTCATTAACTTTAATTCCGGTTCGTCAATATAATTTACGGTATCTTCTTTTAAAGGCAAGTGCAACGATATAATGTCACTTTGTTTTAATAATTCCTCCTTAGTGCAATACCCCCATTCATTCTTGTGGTCGCTGTTGGCGGTATAAATTACCTTACAACCAAAAGCTTGTAACATCTGAGCCAGCTTAACCCCTATTTTACCCATGCCAATTATACCCCAGGTCCTGCCATACAGATTATCGCCCATATAAAGCGTTAGGCCTGTATTGTTCCAAAGTCCCTGTTTAACATAATTGTTTGATGTGGTAATATTGCGAATGCAGTTTAATCCTAAGGCCAAAGCCAGCTCGGCTGTGGCATATACATGCTCATCATATATGGCAATAGTTTTAATCCCTTTTGATGCCAGGAAAGGTTTATCCAGGTAATCCTGCCCCGTGCCGTAGCTGGATATAGCTTTCACTTTAAAATCGTCACTAAATAAGCGGCTGTCAATTTTTACCGTGTGGGTTGTTATAACACCCTCATAATTTTTAAATGCTTGTCTGAAAGCGTCGTCAGTAATGGTAGTGGCTTCGGGCCAGTAATCTATCTGTACATTTTCAAAAAGGTGTATAACTTCATCTAAAAATGGAAGCTTATCGGCACAAAAAATCTTATAGGTTTTGCTCATAGCAGGCAATGATGTGTTAATGCGAAAATAGCAATTTTAATTAACCTCCACCTGCCCTTTGTGCCTCATCGGTAGCACTGCCCTGGCTTCGGCTGTGGGTTTTGTAAGTTTTACCAAAGCGATAAGTAAATGATAAAGTGAATACCCTTGTATCTCTGCGTAACCTAAAATACTCTTCGGCATTGGGGAATTGGGTAAGGCCGTGCATCATATTGGTATATAATATATCCCTGGCGGTAAACCTTAATGTAGCACGCTTGTTTAAAATTGGTCTTGCTATACCTGCTGATAACTGCCCTGTTGGATATAATAGTTCCTGCACATCATTACGGGCACGTGTGGTGTAAGCTCCTGATATTTCGGCAGTGTAAATTTTAGCAATGGTAAATTGGTTGTTAATATTTAAACTTAGCTGGTTAATATCGCTGGTAAAATTATTGCCATTGAAGCCCCGTAACTGTTTGTAGTTATATACGGCCTGCCCTGTTAGCGACCACCATTTAAAAGGCGAAGCTACAATCGTTTCTGTTAACCCGATATTATAAACCTGCCCCACATTGCCTTGCGTGTATAAAAGTATTCCTTTGGTACCATCAGCCAAAAACAGTTGCGAAAAATAATTACTGATATTACTATAGGATACGGTTGTAGTTAGTAAATTTTTATACTGATGGCTCAACTCAAAATTCCATGAATATTGGGGCAATAAAAAGGGGTTACCGGTTTGGTAAGTATATTTATTAATGACAACATAAAAAGGGTTCAGATTTTGAAAACTTGGCCGGTCCAGCCTTCGTCCAAAGTTTAACGTGAAGCTGTTTACTGCATCCATTTGGTAAGTAACAAAGCCGCTCGGGAACAAACCGCCATAATTACGTGCAAAAGAGGAATCCTTTTGCGTGGCATTGCCTAACTGATTACCATTATAGTCGGTATTTTCATACCTTAAACCGGCCTGAAAATTTATTTTTTTATATTTTTTCTCTATAGAGGCATATATGGCATGTATGTTCTCGTTGTATAAAAAGTGGTTACTTTTAACATTGTCTGGTATCCAGTTGCCGCCAATAAAATTTTCATATGTTGATAGGTTATCGGTTTTTGTTGAGGATGATTTCCAACCGACCTGTAAAGTTGTATTTGTAGCAAGTCTGTTGGTATAATCTATTTTACCTGATAAAATGCGGATGTTGGATGGGATATTTCCACGTGAACGCTGCTCATACCCACCACTTGCCAATAACTTGTTGTTAAAATCCTGATCGTTTACTCGTTTGTAACCCAGTAGATCAAAATCAGCTGATAGGTCTTGCTTTTCAGATATGGTGTGACGTAAGTTTAAATTAAAAGATCCATTTTTAAAATTGCCGCCACTGCTGTTGTTAGTAGATATAACTGAGTCAACTACGCCAATAGGATCAAGCCAATTAGTAGTTGCAGTACCATTAAAATGACGGTTAACAATTGAGCCCCCCAATACAACACCAATAGTTGTTTTAGGAGTTATACTGTAATCTAACCCGGTTTTTATAGTATTATTTAATGACCTGCCCGGCGCATAACTGATTTGATCTAATTGAGAAACAACAACTTTTTGTGCATCAAAATACTTTCGTAAGGCGTACAATTCATTGACATACTCTGTGTAGTTCATGCTGTAAGTCAGGAAGGTGTTTACCTTACCTAAACGATAATTAAGCACCAGGCTATTATTGCTTTTAGGATATATGCCGTAACCACCTGCTATAATTAAATTACCATTAAAACCTTTTTCTTTAGTTTTTTTAGTTTTAATGTTGATGATACCCGCATTACCACTGGCATCATATTTTGCTGTTGGTGTGGTTATTAACTCAATTTGAGCTACCTGTGCCGAGTTCATGCTGCTAAGCAGGGTGTTCAGATCAGATCCTGACAGATAGGTAGGTTTATCATCTATTAGTATCATAACCCCGGTTTTTCCCTGTAAAGCAATGCCGCCATTTCGGTCAACCGTCACACCCGGCGATTTTTCTAAAACTTCCAATACAGTTGCCCCAACATTAGTAACCGATGCGGCCACATCAACGATCATCTTCCCCTGTTCCATCCTTATCAATGGCGGTTTAGCGGTAATATTTACTTCCTGTAAGTCAGTTTTTTTTACGGTATCAGTTACTGATTGGCTATAAGCCATAATAGATAATAGTAATAACCCAGTTAGACAACTTGCACTTTTGATGTATGCCATAAACACTACAATAGACACTGATCTTTTAGTCATGTTACAGCGATCAAATGTATTATTTAAGCAGATTTTTATCAACCATATCCAACGCTGCGCTGCCCTCATCAAACTTACGTGCAAAAAATGCTTCGGATATTGTCAGTTTATCTAGATCGGTTTCATCTAAAGTTCGCGGGTGCCCGCTTTGGCTATTCCAGTCGACATAGCGCAGGTTATTATTTATAATATTTTCGGGTTGGTTAATGTTATTATTCATCACCATCGTCTGGAAAAACATTTCATCCGCAACATGGGTGTATTTGAAATAATTGTAAAAACGTTTGTCTGTATCTAGAAAACGGATGATATTCTTTACCGTATTCATGGATAATGTCCACCATTGCGAGCCTTCATAAGGTGTAGTGTTTTCCAGGAATTTACGCGGAAATGGTTTACCTTTTGGCATATAGGGGATGATCTTTTTTAAAACATCCCATATCCCATATTGCTTATATTTAAGTTTAATATCTAAATAAGAAAAGAGCGGGTAAGTAAGCCTAAACTTTGGGAAGTGTATGTGATAATATAAAATACGGTCCAATCCGCCATTTTGCCAATTTGGGCGCGGCATTATAGAGGTTTCAATATAATCCTTACCATAATTCTTCATTAAAAAGGTATGGAAATTTGCTACCGATTTTATTGGATAATCCTGCCCGCTTAATAGGGTAACGTGGGATATTTGCTCTTTTGATTTGATTATCTCGCGCAGCCCATCCAAACTTACTCTGATCATATTAAAGCCTGCCCATACAATGCCTTTGCGCTTTAACCAGGTTATTTTTTGTGGATCGATAGACTCTTCGACTTTTTTATAGGGGGTTATGTCAACTTTTTTATCAACGTGTATATAAAAAACCGAATCAGGGGTGTCAATAGCTTTTATCAGCCGTGTAAATTGCTCAGGGTTTTTATGTACAAAAATAAGGTAGGCAAACTTCATCGGTCACAATTGTCCCTAAAAGTAATTTTATTCATCAATAAATAAAAATCAGGACCGTTGATCCATAAAAAGAGGAATTAAAATTCAACTATTTTTTATATAACTTTAACTAACCAATTTATCTTAAATTAATGAAATCACCCCGACTATTATTAGGTCTTGCTTTCACTGCATTGTCATTTACCGCAGTTGCGCAAAAACTGGCCGACCCCATCCTATTATGGCCCAATGGCGCACCCGGTGCAACCGGCATAAGCGATGAAGATAAACCTGCAGTAATTCCATTTATTCCTGATGCTGCTAAACGTAATGGTGCTGCGGTATTGGTAGTACCGGGTGGCGGGTTTACTATCCGTGCTGTAGATCATGAAGGTGTGTTGGTGGCACAATGGCTAAAAGAGCATGGCATTACTGCGTTTTTACTGCGCTATAGGTTAAGGCCGTTATATGAACGAAAAGATTGGATAGCAGATGGACAGCGTGGTATGCAATTTATAAGGGCACATGCCGCAGAATATCATATATCTGCTGATCATGTAGGTGCAGTTGGTTTTTCTGCAGGGGCAACTATGATTGCCGATATGACCTTAAATCCGATCCAGTCTACCGCAACTGATCAATTAGGTAGTTTGTCATCAAAGCCCGATTTTTTAATACTGGCTTATGGCTCTACACGTATTCCTGACAATGCACCTGCAGCAACATTGGCCGCTATGCCGCCAACATTTATGTACGGCACTGTAGAAGATAAAGGCAGCCAAAGTGGTATGCTGGATATGTATACCCGTTTGTATCGTGCAAACGCACCTGTAGAGGCGCACTTTTTTAGAAACGGAATACACGGAACGGGTTTTGCAGTTGGCGACCCGGTTTTGGGGCAATACACCACCCTATTGCATAATTGGCTGGCTGCTGGTGGTTTTCTAACCTCTAAACCGCAGATTCCTTTGGCAGGTGTGGTTAAATTAGATGGGGCGCCGCTTTTAGATGGGATGGTGATACTTAAATCAGTAGACGATAAAAATGCCCCTCCTGTAATTGTTTATATCAGGAATACCGGTACAGGAGAGTTAGGAAGATTTTTAGTACCGAAAAGCCAGGGACCTATAGAGGGTAAGTATAAAGTTGAAGTAAGGCAAGACGCAACCCGCTGGACCAGTAATTCGCGCGAACCATTTATGATCACCATGATGGCTAAACGTAATCTTACAGATGCCGATAACAAAGATTGGGGAGAATATTTGCGTAAGCGCGATCTATCTCCAAGTATATATAACCAGCGTGTTTATTCTCATAAGCATCTTAATGATAAAACAGATTATATTGTAGATATTAAAAATGGCAAGGATATTATGATAGAGGTTTTTAGCAAATAAATTTTCTGCAAACCATATTACAAACAAAAGGCCCTTAAAAATATTAAGGGCCTTTTGTTTAAGCTAAATTATTGCCAACCTCCGCCAACTGCCCTGTATAGGCCAATAGCGTTCAGGAATATTTGTTTCCTGGTAGTTGCCAGTTCTAATTCGGCATCCAGTACATTACGTTGAGCAGTAATAACTTCCAAATATGAAGCGCGTCCTACCAAAAATAGATCATTAGATACACTCACTGCATTTTTAAGCGCAGTTACTTCCTGCTGCTTTAGCCGGTAATAATTATTAAAATTCTCAACACCTTTTAACCCGTTAACCACTTCCTGGTAGCCTTTAAGTATAGTCTTTTGATAGTTGAATACGGCTTGCTTGCTTTCTGCAACTGTACGCTCGTAATTAGCTTTAATACGCGCACGGTTAAATATTGGTGCGGTAACACCACCTATCAACCCAAAAACCGCTGATGCCGGGTTAAACAATACTGAAGCATTGAACGAATTATATCCACCATAAGCATTTATGGTTAATGAGGGCATAAAAGCCGCGCGTGCTGCTTTAATATCCGCGTTCATGGCCGCCAGTTCCAACTCTGCCTGTTTAATATCAGGGCGGTTTAATAATAGTTGTGATGGTATGCCCGCTTTTAATACACCGGGTAACTTAAGGGTGTTAATAGATGTATCACGCTCTATCTTTTTAGAATAGTTTCCCGTTAAATAATTCAACTGGTTCTCCACTTCGGTTATTTGTTGAGCTACAGCATATTGCAAGCCTTGGGTACGTTTTAACTGGGCGATGAATTGCTGCACAGCCAACTCTGTTGCCCTTCCTCCCATTTTTTGTATCTCAATTAACTCTACCGCGTTTTGTTGCAGGGTGATGTTTCTCTTAATAACATCTTGCTCATAATCTAAAGCCAAAAGCTCATAATAAAGCATGGCTATCTCAGCAGTCATAGCAGTAACTACTAGTTTATATCCACTGCGGCTGGCTAAAAAGCGATTATAAGCACCTCTTTTTTGATTAGACAGTTTTCCCCACAAGTCAACTTCCCATGAGCTTCTTAACCCAATAAAATAATCAGGAGTAGGATTAGTGGGGATACGTTGATTGCTGCGGATATTTTGAGACAGGTTAGTATCAAAGTTACCTACACCATTCATGGTGTAATCACCATATTTTTCCAAACCTGCTGTAGCATTAAACTCTACCGATGGTAGTAACCATGAGCGGTTATATTTAAAATTAGCCGCAGCTACTTCTACCCTTTGCAGCGCCATCTGTATATCCGGATTAGCGGCAATGGCAGTATCTATCAGTTTAACCAAATAAGCATCTGAGAAAAACTGTTTTACCGGCAGGGTTGCTATACCCGTTGTATCACTATTTCCCGTAAAAGTGGCGGGGGTATTAGTATTAGCTTTAAGCGTAATTGCTTTATAATTTTTACATCCTGCAATAGTAAATAACAGGACAATTATAAAAGTATAAGGATGAACTATTTTTGACGTTCGCATATTTCTTTTAATTCTTATGATGGTCTACTATTATATCTACATCCAGTATGTTATGGTCCTTTTTCTTCATTTTATGTCCCATACTGGCAAATAAAACATAAAGTCCGGGTATTAATATCAACCCGAATATGGTACCAAATAACATGCCTCCTGCAGCTGCCGTACCAATGGACCGGTTACCCATAGCACCTGCACCGGTAGCAATACATAATGGAATTAAACCCGCAATAAATGCTAAAGAGGTCATTAATATTGGGCGTAGTCTTGATACCGCACCTTCCACAGCTGCTTTTAATATGGTTGCACCTGCTTTTTGACGCTGTATGGCAAACTCAATGATCAGGATGGCATTTTTACCTAATAAACCGATAAGCATCACCAAGGCCACCTGCGCGTAAATGTTATTCTCTAACCCGAGTATTTTAAGGAAGAAAAACGCTCCAAAAATACCTGTAGGTAAGGATAAGATAACCGGTAATGGCAATAAGAAGCTCTCATACTGTGCTGCCAATAACAGATATACAAATAATAAACAAATGGCAAATATGTATATAGCCTGGTTACCTGATAATATCTGCTCGCGCGACATACCCGACCATTCAAATGTATAACCCTTAGGTAATTTTGTTTCTGCAAGTTTCGTAATAGTATTTACAGCATCACCGCTACTGTAACCTTGTTCAGCATCTCCTGTTACCATGGCTGCTGTAAACAAGTTGTAACGGGTTATTTGCTCGGGCCCATGTACACTCTTAAGTTTTACAAATGTGGAAAATGGAACCATCTCGCCTTTATTATTTTTTACCCGTAACTTCAGTAAATCTTCGGGTTTTGCCCTAAATTCGGGCGATGCTTGAACCATTACTTTGTACATCTGCCCAAAACGAACAAAGTTTGATGCGTAAAAGCTACCCATTAAAGTTTGCAATGTTCCCATAGCTTTATCAATGGTTACCCCCTTTTGGGCGGCCATTTGCTGGTCAACTACAATTTCATATTGCGGGAAGTTGGCATCAAAGCTGGTTGAGGTACCAGATATTTGAGGTGTTTCGTTTAATGCAGTTATAAAATTATTGGTAACCTCTGCTGTTTTTTGCAGATCACCACTACCTGAACGATCTAATACTCTAAACTCAAATCCGCTGGAGTTACCAAAACCCTGTACCGTAGGCGGAGGAAAATATTGAATAGATGCATCAGATACATTTTTGGTTTTTTCTTCCATTATTTCTATAATATCCTGCACATCTTCTTCCCGTTCATCCCAAGGTTTTAAGCTGATCATAACCATACCGTAAGATGCACCCGCTATATTATTTACAAGGTTGTAACCTGATAATGTAGAAACGTTTTCAACCGCACCGATAGATTTTGTTGCTTCCTGTATTTGCTTAGCCACCTGCTCCGTACGCTCAACTGTTGAACCTGCAGGAGTAGTTATACTTGCATATATCATACCCTGGTCTTCGTTAGGTATAAAACCGCTAGGCAATACGCTGCTTATCCCCCAGGTAGCTCCAAAGAAAAATGCCAGCATACCTAAAGTAATTACTCTTCGTCCCGCTATGCGGGTTATTAAACCCGAATAGCGGTTTTGCAATCCCTCATATTTTTCATTAAATCCTTTAAAGAAGCGGTCTGTTAAACCTGTTTTTTTACTATGCGGATCATGTTTTAATAGGATAGCACATAATGCTGGAGTAAGCGTAACCGCATTAATACCCGATATAACAATTGATATAGCCAACGTTAAAGAGAATTGTCGATAAAATACTCCTACTGGTCCGCTCAAGAACGCTACGGGGATGAAAACCGCCGACATTACCAATGTAATAGCCATAATTGCACCGCTGATCTCGCTCATAGCACTTAATGTGGCTTCCATTGGCCTCATATGATGCTCGGTCATTTTTACGTGTACTGCCTCAACCACCACAATGGCATTATCTACCACAATACCTATAGCGAGGACAAGCGCGAACAGCGTAAGTAAGTTGATAGAGAAGCCAAGCATCTGCATAAATGCCAATGAACCAACCAAACAAACCGGCACAGCTAAAGCCGGAATTAAAGTAGATCTAAAATCCTGCAGAAATAGATAAACTACGATGAACACTAATATAAACGCTTCAATTAACGTACGGAACACCTCATGAATAGATGCATCCAAAAAGCGTGATACATCATAGTTTAAGTTATAGGTCATACCTGCCGGGAAGGATGTTTTTTTCAACTCTTCCATTTTGGCTTTGATGTTGTTAATTACATCACGCGCGTTTGAACCGGGGCGTTGTTTGATCTGGATAGATGCAGATGGCCGACCATCTGTACGGGATATCATACTGTAAGTGGCCGAACCAAATTCGACATCGGCAATATCACTTAATTTTAAAACCGATCCATTATCATCAGCCCGTACAACCAGGTTTTTATATTGTTCAGGCTCAATAAATTTACCGGCATAACGTAATACATATTGTAATACCTGGGCCGATTTGTCAGAGCTTTGACCTGTTTTACCCGGTGCGGCTTCAATATTCTGATCGCGGATGGCTTGTATAACTTCATCAGTTGAAATATTGTACGATACCATTCTGTCAGGCTTTAACCATACACGCATAGAGTATTCTTTAGCACCCATGATCTCTGCACGACCAACACCATCAATACGTTTTAACTCTTGTAAAATATTGATGTCGGTAAAATTGTAGATGAATTTTTCGTCGAGGCTGGTATCTGTACTTAATAAGTTAAGATACATTAACATACTGTTCACCTCTTTCTCCGTAGATACACCGGCACGAATAACTTCTTCGGGTAACTCATCAATAACAGTTGACACCCTATTTTGCACACTTACCGCAGCCAGATCAGGGTCTGTGCCTACGTTAAAGTTAACTTCAATATAAGTAAGCCCATCGTTACTACAAACAGAGGACATATAGGTCATGCCTGGTACACCATTAATACCACGCTCCAGCGTAGTAGCAACGGCTTTTGCGCACACTTCTGCGTTAGCACCGGTATATTTAGCGGTAACAGTTACCGTAGGTGGAGCAATATCCGGAAACTGGGTAACTGGCAGGGTAATTAATGCCAGTACCCCTAATAAGGTTATAATTAATGATATAACCAACGACAGCACAGGCCGTCTGATAAACATATTAAACATAGAAACAGAATAAGGAATAAATAATGCAGGTAAAACTTATAACCTGCTGTTAATTAGTGTGATTATTGTTGCATGGCAAGCATGGCTTTCTCTGCCGATACTTGTTTGGGTTTAATAATCATTCCGTCACGCGCGCTTTGCGCACCTTCAAATAGAATCCTGTCTCCGGCTTTTAATCCATCTTTTACAACATAAAAATGCGATAGTCTTGAGCTTGGTGTAAACTCTTTCATACGCAGTTTGTTAGCGGCATCAACTATATATACATAGTTTTTATCCTGTATGTTAAATACGGATTGCTGTGGAACTAATATTACGTCCTCTGCTTTATGTTCAATAAATATCCTGCCTGTAGCACCATGCTTTAATAACTTTTTAGGATTTGGGAAACGTGCACGGAAATCAATAGAACCTGTGGTTTGTTCTATCTCACCATCAACAGTTTCTATGGCACCTGTATGAGCATATTCGCTACCATCAGACAGGGATAGTTTTACTTCGTTATTGCCTTTATCAGGCGAAGTGTTTTTAGTACGCTCGTATTGAAGATACTCAGTTTCAGGGAAACTGAAATAAGCAAACATTGAACTGATATCGGATAGACTGGTCAACAAAGCACCTTCGTCTACTAAGCTACCTGCTTTAAGTGGTATACGATTGATAACGCCATTAAATGGTGCACGTATAAGGGTGTAAGCGATATGATTTTTAGCACTTTGAACTTCTGCCTTAGCCTCTTCAATGTTAGCTTTATCACCATTTAATTTGGCTATGGCTACTTCCAGTTCTGATTTGGAAATAACCTTTTTATCAACTAATAACTTAACGCGCTCAACTTCTAGTTCGGTAGCCCTTGCGGCAGCTTGTGCATTACTTAATGCAGCCTGCGCACGTGAAAGCATAACCTTAAACTCCTGGTCGTTAAGTTTAAAAAGTGGTTGGCCGGCTGATACAGCTTTACCTTCATCCACATAAATTTTCTCTAAAAAACCTTTTACACGGGAGCGTATCTCAATGTTTTTAACAGCCTGTATATCGGCTACATAAGTTGATCTTAAAACAGTATCTTTTGTATCCAGCGTTATTACCGGGAATTGAGCAACTTCTTCAGTTGTATTTTTTGTTTGTCCGTTTGATATGCAGCCGGTTATAAATAAACCTGCAGCAATAGCCATCAAAAGGTATATTGATCTTAAATTTTTCATTTGTATTTTTCCTGAAACACATGTTGGTTGCAATACTCATATGAGTATTACTTGTTAATAAGAAGTTACACAGCAAGTATTGCTGCATAACATAATCAAGGAAAAATTAGAAGGGCTTATACCGAAACAGGAAATTATAATATCCGGGTAAAAAGGCCTTATTAAACCATTGTGCACCATAGGTATGGTGTATATCTACAGCTATATTACCTTTTACAAAATCAAGTAGTATAGGCAGTTGCGCGTTTAATTCGGCTATTCGCCTTGGTAATATTTTACGTGGAGACCTTTTTGATGAAGGGTTATCGCTATCAGAATTGTTGTGATCGTCGGCATCAAAAATTTGGGCAACATGCCCCAGGGCCGTAGTGCCCCCATCATCGCATGATTCTCCAGGGTATTGTATATGGTCAGGAAATGGTGTGGATATCCTATCCGCATGGAAACATACAATTGAATTGATCAACCATACCGAAAGGAATAAATATAGACACCTTTTTAGTACCATTTTTACAAAACTAATTAAAAAAGCGATAAAATCTTTTGATTAATGCTAAAATAGCTGATTTTTTTTGATAAAAAATCATCAAAAGCTCAAATGCAATATAATTTTTACAATGAATATTGCTTTAGGTACTGCCTTTCAATAATGTTTGATCTCGCCACCTATTAGATGTATTTTTAGGTTGAAGAGTTACAAATTATTTGCCTTTTTAAATCTAACCCTGTATTTATATATCTTTTGGTAGATATAATTGTGCCGGGTTGATATATTCATTAGTTGTGAAGAATATATGCCCTTATGCCCGCTGAATAGATAGGCGGTAAAACAAGCAATTGCAAATAATAGTAAATGTTCGCTTCCAAAAAGTTCGGCACCCATAATGGTACAGGCTAAGGGTGTATTGGTAGCCCCTGCAAACACTGCTATAAAACCCAATGCGGCAAAAAGGCTAACAGGCGAGTGTAATAGCACAGCTAATGAATTACCTAAAGTAGCACCAATATAAAACAGTGGCGTTACCTCCCCTCCTTTAAAGCCCGTGCCCAGGGTAACAATAGTATAAATTGTTTTCCATAACCAACTCCAGGTATCGGCACCGCCAAGATTAAATGCTGAAGGAATAGTTATAGCACCAAGATATTCTGCATCAACACCTAGGCTTAGATAGTCTGGTTTGTCTAAGGCAAGCGTAAGTAATATAATAACCATTCCCCCTAAAACGGGGATCAACCATTGTATTTTTATAAATTTTAAGAAGATATTTTTTGTTTGATGTACCCCTACCGCAAATACATAACTAACCAAACCAAAAATCGCGGAAGCAAAAATTACCTTGCCAATTAATAGGATATTGGCAGATACGGGTAATGCGGCTAAAATATCAATATGATACGCGGTATGATGAATATGCCAAACGCCAACTGCCCAATCTCCAATTAAACTAGCTACCAAAGCAGGTAACAGAGCTTTATATTCTAATTTACCTAAAGTCAGCACTTCAATAGCGAAAATAGCACCGGTTAAAGGGGTACCAAATACTGCTCCAAAACCGGCTGCTATTCCCGCTATTAAAAGTGTCCGCATAGCTGCATCATCCACTTTGAACCACTTACCAAATACTCCCGCAATACTACCTCCTATTTGAACAGCCGTTCCCTCGCGCCCGGCCGAGCCACCAAATAGGTGTGTAATAATAGTGGTTAGTAATATAATGGGTGCCATTCGGGCTGGTACACCACCTCCCGGTTGGTGTATCTCATCAATGATCAGGTTGTTTCCTTTTTCAGCCGATTGGCCCACACTTTTATATATCCAATGTATCAATATCCCCGCTAACGGCAATAAAAATAATAACCAGGTATATTTAAAGCGCAAATGTATAGCAGCGGTGAGCAGCCATAAAAATAAAGCTACTATACTACCTATTGCAAAAGCAGCAATAACTATTATAAATGTTAATTTTAATAAACCCGTAAGGTTTTTATTCATGTTTCAAATATATAAGGTAAAACCTAATTAATATCTTTACAACATATACTTATGCTTAAAATTAGTGAGATCTATATTTATCCCATCAAATCATTAGGTGGTATTAGCCTTCAACAAGCGGAGGTAACCGACCGTGGTTTTAAGTACGACCGCCGCTGGATGCTGGTAGATGACAATAATCGTTTTTTATCTCAGCGCGAAGTAACAACTATGGCTTTATTAAAAATAAGCTTAGGTAATAACGGTTTAACAGTAACTAATACAGTTAATGCTAGTAATCTCTTTATTCCCTTTATATTACCTAAAAATGAATTTATAGAGGTTACGGTTTGGGATGACTCCTGTACAGCTCAATTAGTAAGCCGTGAGGCAGATGAATGGTTTACCAAAGCATTAGGAATAAATTGCAGGTTGGTGTATATGCCTGATGATACCAAACGCCACACTGATACGAGGTACACTACCGATAATGGCATTACTTCCTTTTCAGATGCTTATCCGTTCATGATCATTGGCCAGGCATCCTTAGATGAATTAAATAGTCATTTAGACGAAAAATTACCTATAAATCGCTTTAGGCCGAATATGGTTTTTACAGGCGGTACTCCATATCAGGAAGATTTGATAAATGAATTTATTATAAATAATATCAAATTTAATGGAGTAAAGTTATGTGCACGCTGCAACGTTACTACCATCAACCAGGCTAATGCATCAAAAGGAAAAGAACCTTTAAAAACCCTTGCAGGCTATCGCTCAAAAAACAAAAAAATATACTTTGGGCAAAACGTGGTGCATTCAGGTGTTGGAGTTATTTCTGTTGGGGATGAATTAATAGTTTTAAGTACACATGCCAACGAACGATTTATAATATAATTACCGTAGAGACACAATACTTTGTGTCTCTTGATAAAATAACTGAGACGCAAAGTATTGCGTCTCTACAACATTAATATGAAACCAACAGTAACCATTGAATATTGCCCAAAATGTAAATGGCTGTTGCGCGCGGCTTATATGGCGCAAGAGTTGCTGACCACTTTTGAAGATGATCTTTACGGCGTAACTCTGCATCCCAGCGAAATATCTGGCCGGTATAATGTAAGTATTGACGGCGATAAAATATTTGACCGTAAAGAACAAGGACGATTCCCTGAGATAAAGGAATTAAAACAGTTGGTGCGTGATAAAGTTAACCCAGGTAAAGATTTGGGCCATTCAGATAAAGTATAGCAAATCTATAGCATTAGTTGGTATGAATATGTTTTTTTATATTTGTTAAGATTAACTCATAATAATGTTATCGAAAAAAACCAAATATGCTATTAAGGCATTAGTGATATTAGGTAAAAACGTTGACCAGCCACCTATGCAGATATCTAAGATCGCCGAGCTGGAACGTATACCCAAAAAGTTTTTAGAACAGATATTGCTTGACCTGCGCAATGCCGGCTATTTATACAGTAAAAAAGGTGCTGGAGGTGGTTATTCATTAAATAAGGACCCTAAAGAGATATTCCTGGTTAATATACTGCGTATAACAGATGGGCCTGTAGCTATGCTACCATGCGCAAGCTTAACCTTTTATCATAAATGCGACGAATGCCATCAAGAAACTACCTGTGGTATACGGGACGTGTTTGTTGAAGTGCGCGATGCTACCTTAAACATACTTACTAAAACAAGCATTGCAGACGTTATAGCTCGCGAAAGCAACCTGGCTATATTGAATATCTAATTCTCATTTTATTGTTAAAATGTAGAATTGTTAAGTAAAATATCTACCAATTCCATATAGTATATATATCTTTGAAAAGTGGTAGCAAAATGCTACTTTTGCGGCAGGTATAAATATGCATTTATACCTATAAATTAGAACTAAAACTTAATCTCTTTATTTAATTAGGGAGCTTATAAAACAAAACAACATAATATGCAAAGCTTCAGAACAGAACTGGAGAACCCTATTGTTGAAAAAGACATCATCGATCTTGAAAAAAAGATAAGGGCTTTTCGTGAAGGTACAATACATGATGAAAAATTCAGGAGCCTGCGTTTGGCGAGGGGAATTTACGGGCAAAGACAGCCCGGCGTTCAAATGATACGTATCAAACTACCTTTTGGAAAAGTTTCCTTTAAACAAATATTACGCATAGCCGATATATCTGACGAGTATGCAAGCAGTAACCTGCATTTAACTACCCGCCAGGATATTCAAATACATTACGTTAGCTTAGATAAAACCCCTGAGTTATGGGCCAAATTGGAGCTGGATGATATTACTGTTAGGGAAGCTTGCGGTAATACCGTAAGAAATATCACAGCCTCGCCTACTGCGGGTATCGATCCAAAAGAACCATTTGATGTATCACCCTATGCTTATGGCACTTTTGAATACTTACTGCGTAACCCGGTTAACCAGGATATGCCGCGTAAATTTAAAATCGCATTTTCATCAAGTGATGAGGATACGGCGTTCGCGTTTGCGCATGATGTAGGTTTAATACCAAAAATTAACGCCAATGGCGAACGTGGTTTTAAAGTTTTGTTAGGTGGTGGCTTAGGCGCACAACCAATGCTAGCCAGCCTGGTAGAAGAGTTTTTACCAGAAGACCAGTTAGTACCATACATTGAGTCAATGTTGCGCGTATTTGACCGTTATGGCGAACGTACCAACCGTAACAAAGCCCGTTTAAAATATTTAATACAAAAAGTAGGCTTAGAAGAAGTTTTACGCTTAGCACAAGTTGAAAGAACAGCTAATAAAGTAAAATCCTACAAAATAAACCGCGACGCGGTGCCACAACCTGTTATACCACAACCAATGGGATTAGAGGGTATTGTGCCTGTTGATGAGTTGAAATATCAGCAATGGTTAGATACTAACGTATTTGAGCAAAAACAAGCAGGTTACCATGGGGTTTACATTAAAGTACTTAAAGGTGATATCCCTACCCCACAGGCACGTAAACTAATTGAAGCTATCAGACCATTAGTGGCTGATGAGATACGTATTACAGCAAATCAAGGTTTATTATTAAAATATGTAACTAAAGAAGCATTACCGGCATTATTTAACGCTTTAACTGAAGTTGGTTTAGCCGCTCCGGGTTTTGATAGTGTTGCCGATGTTACTACTTGCCCGGGTACTGATACTTGTAACCTGGGTATATCAAATAGTATGACCTTTGCTGCAGTAGTTGAGGATTTAATTTATGCTGAATACGCAGACCTGATATATAACCGCGATATCAAAATTAAAATAAGCGGCTGTATGAATTCATGCGGTCAGCATAGCATGGCACATATTGGTTTCCACGGAAGTTCATTAAAAGCAGGTGCAAGGGTATTGCCATCAATGCAGGTTATGCTGGGCGGTGGTATTGTTGGTGATGGTGTAGGCCGCGCTGGCGACAGGGTTATTAAAATACCTTCAAAACGTGCTACTGATGTATTGAGAACTTTGTTAAATGACTACAAAGCCAACTCAACCGAGAACGAAATATTTCATAATTATTATGATAGAAAGGGTAAAGATTATTTTTACCAAATGTTAAAACCACTAGCTGATCTTACCACCCTAACCGATGAAGAATTTGTTGATTGGGGCCACGTGGAAACTTACGCGTCGGCAATTGGTGTTGGTGAGTGTGCGGGTGTGGTAATTGATTTGGTTGCTACTCTTATTTACGAATCAGATGAGAAAATGGAATGGGCCAATGCATCATACGAAGCAGGTTCATGGGCCGATGCTATTTATCATGGCTACAGTGTTTTAATTAGTGCCGCTAAAGCTTTATTGTTAGATAAAGGCATTAATAGCAGTACACATGGTGGTATCATCCGTGAGTTTGATGCGCAATATGTGGACACTAATGAGATAACCTTAAATGGAAGTTTTAACGATCTGATCTTACAAATCAATCAAAACGAACCATCAGAAGAATTCGCAACCAAATATTTAGCTGCTGCCGCAGATTTCTTGTCAGCAGCTAAGGCCAAAAGAGAATTATTAGTACAGTCATAACCTGTAAGCATTATGACGCTGTTACCTGAAAATACTGATATAACCACTTCTGCTGAAGATAAAAAAGCAGGCAATCAATTGTTTCCTGTTTTTTTAAAACTGAATGAGTTGCACACTGTACTTATTGGTGCGGGTAATGTTGGTTTGGAAAAGCTTACGGTTATTTTGCATAACAGCCCCGAGGCACAGGTAACTATTATTGCCGAAAATGTTATTCCTGAAATAACTAATCTTATTAAAGAATATCCCAAAGTAAGTATCCAACAAAAATCATTTACTGATGATGATCTGGATAACGCAGATATAGTTATTGCGGCTACGGATAATAGTCAACTTAATGCATATATCCGTGATTCGGCTCATCAGCGTAAACTACTGATCAATGTAGCTGATAAACCCGATCTTTGCGATTTTTATCTGGGTTCTATCGTGCAAAAAGGAGATCTAAAAATTGGTATATCCACTAATGGCAAATCCCCTACTGTGGCTAAACGGCTTAAAGAGGTTTTAAGCGAAAGCTTACCTGCCGAACTCGATATTACTTTACAGCAAATGAATAATTTGCGTAATACATTAACAGGCGATTTTGCCCATAAAGTTAAGGTGCTTAACCAAGCCACAGCTGTGTTGGTTGAACCAATAGCTGCGCCGAAACGAAACTTACGTTGGATAATTTGGGGTACTATAGTATTTTCATTGATTGTTGCTGTAATAGCCTTATGGTTCAATGAACCTGAGTTTAGAACATATGCACAGGAAATTAACCCTTCTTTTTATTACTTTTTTGGTGCCGGTTTTGTATTCGCGTTAATTGACGGCGCTATAGGCATGTCTTACGGGGTAACATCAACCAGTTTTTCAATAGCAATGGGCCTACCACCTGCAACCGCTAGTATGGGTGTCCATTTATCTGAAATAACTAGTAATGGCATAGCAGGATGGATGCATTATCGCTTACGAAACGTAAACTGGAAGCTGTATAAAATGTTAGTTATTCCGGGCATCATTGGCGCGGTATCGGGTGCATATATATTGTCATCGTTAGAAGAGTACAGCACATACACCAAACCATTTATATCACTGTATACCTTAATATTGGGTGGTGTTATTTTATCTAAAGCTTTTAAAATAAAACGCAAAAAATCAGTTGATAAGTTTAAAAATGTTCGTTCGTTAGGGTTTTTTGGTGGCTTTATTGACGCGGTTTTTGGCGGAGGATGGGGCTCTATTGTATTATCTACCTTAATAGCAGGTGGCAGGCATCCACGCTTTTCATTAGGTTCAGTAAAATTATCCAGGTTTTTTATCGCGATAAGCAGTTCACTAACATTTATAACTATGACTAATGGCGTGCATTGGGAAGCAGTTTCAGGTTTGGTTATAGGTAGTGCATTGGCCTCTCCTATTGCAGCTAAAATTTCCAGTAAATTATCCGTAAAAGCCATAATGGTAGCGGTTGGGATAATTGTAATGATAACCAGTTTACGTACTATCATAATAACTTTAATGAAGATCCTATAGATATGAGCAGCGAGGTAGTAGAAAACATAAAATGGCAAACAGCAGGATTAGATCCTGTTACAGCTTTGCAAAAGCTAGCCGACCTATATCCGGGTGAAATTGTATTCTCCAGCAGCTTTGGTTGGGAAGATCAAGTCATCACCCACATGATATTTGCCAATAACATTCCTATTAAAATTTTCACTTTAGAAACAGGACGTATATTTCCTGAAACATACTATGTGTGGAATCGTACCATGGAAATTTATGGTCAGCCTATATATGCTTATTATCCAAAAAATGAATTGGTGGAGCAAATGGTAAATGCAAAGGGGCCAAACAGTTTTTATGAATCTGTAGAAAATCGTAAGGAATGCTGCGGAATACGTAAAGTTGAACCGTTGGGCCGTGCCCTTAAGGGTAATCGTGCATGGATAACCGGCATACGCGCAGAGCAATCAGCCAACCGTCAATTCATGGAAAATACCGAATGGGATGAAGGACATGAATTGGTGAAATTCCACCCTATTTTTGATTGGACACTTGACCAGGTAAAAGAATACATCAAATTACATAATATACCTTACAATACTTTGCATGACAGAGGTTTCCCTAGCATAGGCTGTATGCCTTGCACCCGTGCTGTACGCGAAGGTGAAGATTTTAGGGCGGGCCGCTGGTGGTGGGAAGACACGTCTAAAAAAGAGTGTGGTTTACATGAACACGAAACAAAGTAATTTTGAATTAGTGATTTAGTGAATTATTGATTTAAATTCGCCGAATTATTAATTGAATAAAGCATAAAATAAAACAAGTATAGATTAGTAAGTTAATGAGTTTTAAAAATCACTAATTCACTAAATCAACAATTCACTAATTAAAAGAATGAGTAAAAACAATCAACTGGATTATTTAGACAAGCTTGAAGCAGAAGCGATACATATTCTGCGTGAAGTTGCCGGCCAGTTTGAGCGCCCAGCGCTTTTATTTTCAGGAGGTAAAGACTCTATTACCCTGGTACGTTTGGCCGAAAAAGCTTTCCGTCCGGGTAAGTTTCCTTTTCCGCTGGTACATATTGATACCGGCCATAACTTTATTGAAACTATTGAATACCGCGACGCGATGGTTGAGCGCCTTGGCGAAAAGCTAATTGTTGGCTTGGTACAAGATTCTATAGACGAAGGAAAAGTGGTTGAACAGACTGGTAAAAACGCTAGTCGTAACCCATTGCAAACTGTTACGTTGTTGGATACTATTGCCAAACATAAGTTTGATGCCTGTATAGGTGGTGCCCGTCGTGATGAGGAGAAGGCCCGTGCTAAAGAGCGTATATTTTCTGTACGTGACGAATTTGGCCAATGGGATCCAAAACGTCAGCGCCCCGAGTTATGGGATATATACAATGGTAAAATACATAAAGGCGAAAATGTTAGGGTATTCCCTATCAGTAACTGGACCGAATTAGATGTGTGGAATTACATCCGCCGCGAAAATATCCCGTTGCCTAGTATTTACTTTGCCCATGAGCGTGAAACTATTATACGTAACGGACAATTAATGGCTGCCTCCCCTGTTCTTAACATGGATGAAGATGATGTGATAGAACGCCGTACAGTACGTTTCCGTACCGTTGGGGATATGACTTGTACTGCCGCGGTAGCATCAGAAGCATTTGAGATTGACGATATTATTAATGAAATAAGCGCTTCAAAAATAAGCGAGCGCGGTGCACGTATGGATGATAAAGTATCTGAAGCTGCGATGGAAGACCGTAAGAAAGGAGGATACTTTTAATGGATATACTTAAATTTATTACTGCAGGTAGTGTTGACGATGGTAAAAGTACCTTGATAGGTCGTTTGCTATATGATAGCGATTCGATATTAGCCGATCAACTGGAGGCCCTGCATTCATCAAACCGTAAAAATGACGATGGTAGCATTGACCTGGCAATTTTAACTGACGGCCTTAAAGCCGAACGTGAGCAGGGAATTACTATTGACGTTGCTTATAAATACTTTCAAACCGATAAACGTAAGTTTATTATAGCCGATGCTCCGGGGCATATCCAATATACCCGTAACATGGTTACAGGTGCCTCAAACGCCAACTTAGCTATCATACTAATTGATGCCCGTAAGGGTGTTATTGAGCAAACTATCCGCCACTCGTTCCTGGTATCATTACTGGGCTTGCAGCAGGTAGTTGTTTGCGTTAATAAAATGGATATGATAGATTACAGCGAAGAAGTGTACAATAACATTGTTAAAGATTACCAGGAGCTTGCTAAAAAAGTAAACCTGCAAAACGTACACTTTATACCTGTAAGCGCGCTTAAAGGCGACAATATTGTTAACGTTACTGAAAATATGGCCTGGTACAAAGGCAAAAGCTTACTGGATTATTTGGAAACTATTGAATTGATAGCCGATAACAGTACCGAACATGCCCGTTTCCCTGTGCAATGGGTAATACGCCCGCAAACAGAAGAATTGCATGACTATCGTGGTTATGCAGGCCGTGTATCAAGCGGATCATTTAAGGTTAATGATAAAATTACTGTATTACCATCGGGCTTCACTTCTACCATTTCAAAAATCGAATTTTTTAATCAGGAACTGGAAGAAGCTTTAGCGGGTACATCGGTTACGGTGCATTTAAATGACGAGATAGATATCAGCCGTGGCGATGTATTGGTTAACAGCAGCTATCAGCCTAAAGTATCTCAACTAATTGAGGCCGACCTTTGCTGGATGGATACCCGTGCTTTAGATACCACACACACCTATTTTATACAGCATAACAGTAAAGTAACCCGTTGTAAAATACAGGAAACTCTTTACAAGGTTAATATCAATACATTAGAGAAAGAGCCAAGTGAAGACTTTAAACTAAACGATATTGGTCGTATCATTATCAAAACCGCTGATCCATTAGCGTTTGATAGTTATGAAGAAAACAAAGCCAATGGTGGCGCTATTTTGGTTGATAGCCGCACTAATCTTACTGTTGGTGCTTTAATGCTGCGTTCAATAGCTGACTAAATAATTTTTATTGTGATTTATATTAAGGTCCGGAGATATTCCGGGCCTTTTTTTGTTAACCTAATTGTCATTTCGAACGAGGTACGAGGAGAAATCTTTAACGAACGATTGATAGTATGTGTATAAGATTTCTCACTGCGTTTCGAAATGACATAAGAAGATAATACTTGAACAAACAAAGGGGCCAGGAAATTAATCCTGACCCCTTATTTATAAACCTAATCAATATTTCTTATTAAAAGCTATAACGTAAAGTTACACCTAGGGTTCTTTGGTCGCCCAATACACCTGCGTATTGACCCGCGTTACCGCTGGCAGGTAATAATTGCTCAAAATAGTTTTGGTTAAATACGTTACGTCCCCATACATAGGCAGAGAAACCTTTTGTCGCTCTGAAACCTAAACGAGCGTTAACTATGGTATAACCGGCAATTTGCAAATAAGCTGATGGAGTTGGGCTTGATGAAAAGCGTGAACGGTAGTAATCATCAACACCAACAAAGAATTTGCTTGCCTGTCCAAAAAACTTAGTATCAACAGAATATTCACCACCTGTAGACAAAGTCCATTTTGATATACCCGGAAGCTGTGAACCTGAGATATCTTTAGCGAAAACTGTTGACGATATACCAGTTTCTTCTAGAGGTAGTGGCGCATTGACAAATTTCACATATCTGGCATCAGAATAAGCACCGGAAGCAAAGAATGACCAGTTTTTACCTGCTTGTATATTGGCATCAAATTCAACACCATGTACATTTACCTTCTCAGCAGTAGCAATGTAACCGCGGTTCACACCCGGATCAGGCGATTGAACGTTAGTTTGATAATTATCTATATCCGAGTTATGGTAGGTTACGTTGAACAAAATATTTTCAGTAGGGTTGGTTTTAACACCTACCTCAATATGGTGAGTTTTTTCCGGTTTAATTACAGCCAGGTCAAGTGCCGGTACACCGGCAATGTTAGGAATACCTGCAACGTTTACACCAGATGGTTTGTAGCTGGTTGAATAAGTTGCAAAAGCGTTAAGTGCTTTACTTGGACGGTAAGATGCTGTTAAGTTATAAGTGAAGTTTTTTTCTTCAAATTTAGTAGTGTAATACTGGCTTGAATATAAGGCAGTTCTGAAACCAAGTAAGGTTGGGTCTGTAATAACTATACCACCATTTGCCTGTCTGTCAAAAATAACGTCTTTTTTATCATAATTAACACGAACACCTGGGTTAAGGTGGAAATCACCGATCTTAAAGTCAACGTTAGCAAAAGCCGCCGCAGTTTGCGATTTTTGAGATGCATTGGTAGATATACCATAACCTTCAAATAATCCTGGAGTTTTCCATAGTGCAGTATTGGTAGTGCTTTGTGCAAAGCGCCACTGATCTTTACCTGCTTCTTCCCTACCTGTTACATCAATTTTTTGATCTAATAAGAAAACACCCACCACGCCGCTTATATTATCTGTGATATCACCAGAGTAACGAACCTCTTGCGACCAGTTCCTGTGTTTGGCAGGATTTTGTGATTTAGCTAATACCGCTAAGCCTGTAAAGTCACGGTCATTTGACGGATCCCAGTTCCAATAGCGCCATGCAGTAGTTGAGGTTAAAGTTCCGGGACCTATTTTGGCATCAACGTTTAATGATAAACCACCTAATTGGTTTCCTGATTTCCATGGGGTGTCATGATCAATTATACGATCAAAAGGATTTGTTGATGGGACTTTATAATTTAAATCAGCTGTAATCGCAGCATACTGACGATAGGCTGCTCGGAAAGTTGGTGCAACACCTGCATAAACCTGCGCAGAACCAATTGGTTTTTGGTCAGATGCATCACCATTTAAAGTAATTTCAACTTTATCTGACGGCTTGTAAAGTAATTGAAAACGGCCACCTATGTTATTGATGTTATTAGTTGCTTCGTTTCTGGCAACATTATAAAGGGTACCATTACGTTGTGTACCTGAAAAAGCCACCCGAAAAGCCAAATTATTGGTTAAAGGACCTGTTACTGCTGCCTTAGCCTGTATAAAACCTAAATTACCAAAGCTGGTTTCGAAGGTTGCACCCGGTGTAAAACTTGCCTTACGCGAAGTAATGTTAACTGCACCTGCTGCAGTATTTTTACCAAATAAAGTACCTTGCGGGCCGCGTAAAACCTCAATGTTTTCAACATCTAAAAAATCAAGTGTAGCTACGGCGGGACGTGCGTAATAAACACCATCTACATAAAAACCAACACCCGGATCTAAACCATCATTAGTTAAACCAAATGGTGAACCAATACCACGGATATTAACACCTGTGTTACGTGGGTTAGAAGTGTACATCTGTAAGCTAGGGATAAGTTCCTTGATACGGGTAACGTTGAATGCTCCGGATTTATCAATCTGCGCGCCACCTATTACTGATACAGGGATAGGTACATCCTGTAAAAGTTCCCTGCGGCGACGTGACACCACCACAATTTCACCTAATTGGTCGTCATTTACCAATTCAAAAGTAGTTGGAGTGTCTTCAAACTTTAAGATTTGAAAATCCTGAGCTTTAAAACCAACAGAACTGATACGGATAAAAAATGGTGGTTGCACATTTGGAGTAATAGTAAATCTGCCTAAGGTATCGGCAATGGCGTTAGTGGTTGTACCCCTTACTGTTATAGTTGCAGCAGGTACAATTTCACCTTTTGAATTTTTTACTACCCCTATTACTTTGTTTTGGGCAAATACAGCCGATGAAAGTAACAAAATGAACGTAGTTAGTTTAAGAAATTTAGTAGAAAGTTTCATGAAGATTTAGTTGTAAAAATTAATTAGTGGATAGTTGAATACTTGTTTGATTAGGATCAACAGCAACAACAGGCAGCTAAGAACTGCATTTTTTGGATGGAAGAATAAACATTAAAAGTATACATAATATATAAAGTCTATCGATTTGATAGACAAAAGTAAAACTAATATTTTATTCCGCAAATATTTTTTTAACAAAATTGAATTTGCTGATAAAATCAGCTATGAAAATTACAATTAATATCATCTATTATTCATCTGCATATCAGCACATTTACATATCTGGGCATCTAAATCAACAATTTATTAACCTAAAAACAAACCTTTTCCTATATTTGTGCCGGGGTAAGTCTTTTACGGCCAGCTCCTCTTGAACTCCCCCAGGGTGGGAACGCAGCAAGGGTAGAGAGTTGAGCGGCGCGATAAAAGTAGCTTACCCTTCTTTGTGCCCAAAATTTCGATATTCATCATCCGAAATTCATTATTCGATATTTAATAGCCCGCTACTCCCCTAATCTAATTATCTTCGTACATGCTGGATATTCTGATCATCGGCGGGGGCCCCATTGGTATAGCTTGCGGGCTAAATGCCCAAAAGGCAGGTTTGAGTTTTGTGATCATTGAAAAGGGCTGCCTGGTAAATTCGTTATACAACTACCCTTCTACCATGACCTTTTTTTCTACGTCAGAAAGATTGGAGATTGGTGGCGTGCCGTTTGTATCTACAAATAAGCAACCTAATCGCGCCGAAGCTTTAGAATACTACCGCAGGGTGGCTACATCTAATAACCTACCCATTAACCTGTTTGAAGAAGTAACTACCATCCTGCCTCAAAATGATGGTTATATAGTTACTACAAGTAAAGGCACTTACGCGGCAAAACATATAATTATCTCCACAGGCTTTTATGATGTAGCAGTTAATTTAAATATCCCCGGCGAAGATCTTCCTAAAGTACAACACTACTATAAAGATCCTCATTACTTTGCTATGCAAAAGGTGGTGGTTGTAGGTTCAAGCAATTCGGCTATTGATGTGGCTTTGGAGACCTACCGCAAGGGCGCTGATGTTACTTTGGTTATACGGGGTGAAGAAATAAGTCAGCGTGTTAAGTATTGGGTCAGACCCGATGTTATTAACCGCATTAAAGAAGGAAGTATAAAAGCCTATTTTAATTCGGAGCTTATAGCGATACGGGAGCACGAAGTTGATATTAAAACGCCCGAAGGTGAAATTACTATCCTTAATGATTTTGTAATGGCGATGACGGGCTACAAACCAAATTTTGATATGCTTAAAAGATGGGGATTAAACCTATCAGAAGATAAATGCGCACCGGAATATAACCCGGATACCATGGAAACAAACTTGCAGGGCATTTACCTGGCGGGTGTAGTTTGTGGTGGTATGGATACTCATTTATGGTTTATAGAAAACTCGCGCGTGCATGCAGATATGATAGTTAATGACATTGTTAATAAAAGTGATTGAATATCAAATTACTGTAATCTTAAGTACTATTAAAGGCCACTGTATTAAACTAATTAACTTTTTCCTTGTATAAGTAAAAAATAATGCAAACTTTTGCATGAAATTTAAATACAGCAAATACTTATAAAAAATGAACTTACAAAGCGTAAATAAGCCAACTGTCAGAGCAAATTTTGCTCCGGTTGCCGCTGCTTTGGTTTCAACTGTTTTATTTTCTCCATCACGACGAAGGCTGTTTATCCCACGGGTTTAATTGTCAGCTATCCTATTGCCCGTCAAATTGAAGTTTATTAAAACTTCTTTAATTCAAAAAACATTTAATTATTACGGCTTTAATGCCAATAATTTAAACAGCAATTTTTCTACTTAAATGACCATACAAGATTTCGATATTCAGGTTGCTACCGCACAACATGCTGATTATGCCCCCGCAATTTGCGATGAGATGGCACAGTCTGCAAAAGCGCGTGGTACAGGTATAGCACAACGTACCCCTGAATATGTGGCTAATAAAATGTTGGAGGGCAAAGCTGTTATTGCTTTGCATAAAGATGGTACATGGGCCGGTTTCTGCTATATTGAAACCTGGAGCCATGGCGATTTTGTGGCAAATTCGGGCTTAATTGTAGCACCCGAATACCGTAAAGTTGGTTTGGCCAAAGCCATTAAGCATAAAATATTTGAACTTTCGCGCACCAAATATCCTGATGCTAAGTTATTTGGTTTAACTACCGGATTAGCGGTAATGAAAATAAATTCAGAACTAGGTTATGAACCGGTAACCTATTCAGAACTTACTCAGGACGAAGCATTTTGGAAAGGCTGTAAAAGCTGCGTTAATTATGATATATTGACGATGAAAGAGCGCAAGAACTGTATGTGTACTGCCATGTTGTTTGACCCTGCCGAAAAAGCAAAAGATCTAGAAAAAAACAGCCCGGAAGAAAAAATTAAAGAGATTACCCATAAAGCTACCCTGTTTGAGCGTATTGAACATGCGATCAAGAGCTTTGGACAGGATTTAAAATTGTTTTAACCGTAGAGACGCAATACTTTGCGTCTCAGAAAATGATAAACAAGACGCAAGGTATTGCGTCTCTACAAGAATAAAATGGCAAAGAAAAAAGTAGTATTAGCGTATAGCGGAGGTTTGGATACCTCATTTTGTTGTATTTACTTAACCCGTGATCTGGGTTACGAAGTACACTCTGTAATTGTAAATACGGGTGGTTTTAGTGACGAGGAGTTAAAGAACGTTGAAAAACGTGCTTTTGAAATGGGCGTTACATCGCACCACGTTGTGGATGAAACTACTAACTTTTATAATACCTGCGTACGCTATTTGATATACGGTAATGTTTTAAAAAATAACACCTACCCTCTTTCGGTAAGTGCCGAGCGTGTTAGCCAGGCGACTGCAATTGCCAATTACGCCAAAGAAATTGGTGCCGAGTTTGTTGCCCATGGCAGTACAGGTGCCGGTAACGACCAGGTAAGGTTTGATATGATATTTAATATCCTGATCCCTGAAGTTGGTATCATCACTCCTATTCGCGATTTAAAACTAAGCCGCGAAGCCGAAATCGAATACCTGAAAAAGCATGGTGTTGAAATGAATTTTGAAAAAGCTAAATACTCTATCAATAAAGGTATTTGGGGTACATCGGTTGGTGGTAAAGAAACTTTAACCTCAAACTTAGGTCTACCGGAAGAAGCTTGGCCTACCCAGGTAACTGAATCAGAAACTAAGCAACTGGAGTTGGTTTTTGAAAAGGGAGAATTTATTGGTTTGAATGGAATAAAATACGATCATCCAACCAAAGCTATACAGGCATTACAAGCAATTGCGCAACCTTATGGTGTTGGCCGTGATATTCACGTAGGTGATACTATTATTGGTATTAAGGGCCGTGTCGGATTTGAAGCCGCTGCGCCAATGATCATTATTAAAGCACATCATACGTTAGAAAAACATACGCTAACCAAATGGCAGTTAACCTGGAAAGATCAGCTTTCTATGTTCTATGGTAACTGGCTGCATGAAGGACAGTTCCATGATCCTATTATGCGTAACATGGAAGCGTTTTTAACTGATACACAGAAAAATGTAAGCGGTAAAGTGTTTGTAGAGTTACAGCCCTATCGTTTCCAGGTAGTTGGTATTGAGTCTGATCATGACCTGATGTCCAACAAGTTTGGCAGCTATGGTGAGATGAACAACTCATGGAGCGGCGAAGATGTAAAAGGCTTCTCAAAAATATTTGGTAACCAGGTAATGATTTATCATAAAGTTAACGGCCAGGACTGATATTTAAAGTACATGCCAATAGAGATCAAAAGAATACAACCAAATGAATGGCAACTAGTGATAAACCTATTTGACCAATACAGGGTGTGTTATAAAAAGGAATCTGATTTGGCATTAGCTGAGCGATTTATTCGCGAACGGCTTGATAATAACGAGTCGGTAATATATGTGGCGATGGACAGTGAGAGAGCAGTTGGGTTTACACAATTATATCCGAGGTACTCGTCAGGCAGGGCAGAAAAAAACTGGATATTAAATGATCTGTTTGTAGACGAAGGTTATCGCAAACAAGGTATAGGTGCCAACCTGATCAAACAGGCAGCTGAATTTGCAAAACAAGGCGGGTCAAAGTTTATTCAGCTAGAAACAATGTTTGATAATTATACCGCCCAAAGCCTCTATGAGGGCATGGGTTTTATTAAACAGCCGCCTGACGAAGAATTTTATTTATATAGATTAAATTTGAATTAGTATGGCACAGATAAAAGCAGGAATTATAGGCGGTGCAGGTTATACCGGTGGCGAAATGCTGCGTATTTTGGTTAACCACCCTAATGTGGATATTGCATTTGTGCATAGTAATAGCAATGCTGGCAATTATATTTACGAGGTACATACTGATCTTTTTGGTGATACCGAACTGAAATTTACAGGTGAACTGTCAACCGATGTTGATGTATTGTTCCTTTGTGTTGGGCATGGTGATGCAAAAAAGTTTTTAGAAGCTAACGCGATACCTGATTCGGTTAAAATAATTGACCTCAGCCAAGACTTTAGGTTAAGTCAAAATTCAAAATTCAAAAGTAAAAACTTTGTATACGGGTTACCAGAGTTAAATAGAGAATCTATTAAATCGGCACAAAATATAGCTAACCCGGGTTGTTTTGCTACTACTATTCAACTGGCACTACTGCCATTAACAGCAAAAGGTTTTTTGAATAATGAGGTGCATATATCGGCCACCACAGGTTCAACCGGTGCGGGACAAAGCTTATCACCTACCTCGCATTTTACATGGCGTAATGATAATCTTTCGGTTTATAAGGCTTTTAATCACCAGCATTTAAATGAGATCGGCCAGTCATTAAAACAACTACAGCCAAACTTTGATCAGGTGCTCAATTTTATTCCTTATAGAGGCGATTTTACCAGGGGAATATTTGCATCCGTATATACCGAAAATGATCTATCTGAAGATGAGGCCTTAAAGCTTTACCAAGATTATTATGCAGGTCATCCGTTTACGCATGTCACAGATCGCAATATTGATTTGAAGCAAGTGGTAAACACTAACAAAGTATTTTTACAAGTTAAAAAACACGGTAATAAATTATTTATTATCAGTATATTAGATAATTTACTTAAAGGCGCGTCTGGCCAGGCGGTTCAAAACATGAACCTGCTATTTGGTCTTGATGAACGCGCAGGATTACGATTGAAGGCGATAGGATTTTAATCCGACAGCCACCACTGACGTAACTCAATTTATTTAAGTATTTAAAATTTAATGACATGAAATTATTTGACGTATACCCAATTAACCCTATCAACATTGTAAAAGGCACAGGCAGCTTAGTTTATGATGATAAAGGAACAGAATATTTAGACCTATATGGCGGTCACGCTGTAATATCGATCGGTCATACCCACCCTCATTATGTAAATAGATTAGAGGATCAATTACATAAAATTGGTTTTTATTCAAATTCTATAGAAATACCATTACAACAAGAACTGGCTGAAAAACTTGGTAAAGTAAGCGGTAAAAAAGATTACCAGTTATTCCTGGTTAACTCGGGTGCCGAAGCGGTAGAGAATGCTTTAAAATTAGCCTCATTTTATAATGGTAAAAAGAAAGCTATTGCTTTTACCGGCGCTTTTCATGGCCGTACCTCATTAGCCGTATCGGTAACGGATAATCCAAAGATAGTTGCTCCTATTAATGAAACTGATGATATTATTAGAGTTGATTGGAATAACGAAGCTGAATTAGAACAGGCTTTTACAAATAATGAGGTATCAGCCGTAATTATTGAAGGTATACAAGGTGTAGGCGGGATACAAGTTGCCGCTGAAGGTTTCCTGCAGAAGATCAGATCGCTTTGTGATAAACATAACGCGGTATTTATTGCCGATGGCGTACAGTGTGGTTATGGCCGTACAGGCAAATTCTATTCACATGATTTTGCGGGTGTAAATGCCGATATATACACCATGGCTAAAGGGATGGGTAATGGTTTCCCAATTGGAGCTATTAGCATATCGCCTAAAATACAACCTGCTTATGGTATGTTGGGTACTACATTTGGCGGTAATCATCTAGCCTGTGCAGCGGCATTAGCAGTATTAGAAGTTATTGAAAAAGATAACCTGATGCAAAACGCGGCTGAAGTTGGCGGGTATTTGATTGAAGAATTAAAGAAGTTTAAAGAGGTTACAGAAGTACGTGGCAGAGGCTTAATGATAGGTATAGATTTACCTGCAGAATTTGCTCACGTTAAGAAGGACCTTCTATTTAAGCATCATATATTTACTGGTGAAGCTAAGCCAAATGTGATCAGGTTATTACCTGCATTAAACTTAACTAAGGCACATGCTGACCAATTTTTAGAAGCATTTACCCAAGTATTAAAACCGTCTGCGGTTTTATCATAACTACCATCATGAAAAAATTTACATCCGTAAACGACGTAACCGATTTGAAAGCTATTGTTGAAGAGGCTTTGGAGTTAAAGAAAAACCCATACGCTCATCAATATTTAGGTAAAAATAAAACTCTCGGTTTAGTTTTTCTTAATCCTAGTTTGCGTACCCGTATGAGTACTCAAAAAGCCGCGCTTAATTTGGGTATGAATGCTATGGTACTGAATATTGATAAAGAAGGATGGGCTTTAGAGCTTCGTGACGGCGTTATCATGAATGGCACCACAGTAGAGCACATCCGTGAGGCTGCGGCTGTTATGGGGCAGTATTTGGATATTATTGGAGTACGCTCGTTCCCGGGATTAAAGGACCGTGAGGAGGATTATACCGAGGTGATATTTAACAAATTTGTAGAATATTGTGGTATACCTATAGTGAGCTTGGAATCAGCCACACGCCATCCACTGCAAAGCTTGGCCGATTTGATCACTATTGAAGAATTAAAAACCAAATCTCGTCCTAAAGTTGTTTTGACATGGGCACCTCATATCAAACCATTACCACAAGCCGTACCAAACTCGTTTAGCGAATGGATGTGTAAGGCTGATGTAGATTTTACCATTACACATCCCAAAGGATATGAATTAAGCACTGACTTTACTCAAGGTGCTACCATTACCCATAACCAGGATGAAGCATTAGCTGACGCGGATTTTATCTACGTAAAAAATTGGTCGGCTTATGAGCCTTATGGACAAATATTTGAAGGCAACGAGGATTGGATGCTAACTAACGAAAAGCTAAAGATCACCAATGATGCTAAGGTAATGCATTGCCTGCCCGTACGCCGTAATTTAGAGTTATCTGCCGAGGTTTTGGATGGCCCAAGTTCCATTGTGGTACATGAAGCGAGCAATCGCGTATGGGCCGCGCAAGTGGTGTTAAAAAGGATGTTAGAAAATTTATAATATCTACTGGTGTATATACCTAAAAACTTCTTGATAACCGACGAGCAGGAAGCTATTAGTTTTATGCAGCGTTATAGTTTTGCCACTATAGTTACAGTAAATAATGGTGTCCCGTCGGCTACTCACCTGCCCTTTGTGGTATCGCAAAGAGAAGATAAAATTATACTTACCTCTCATTTTGCCAAAGCTAACCCGCAAGCGACAGAGATATTAAATGGTAAACCATTGGTGATATTTGCTGAACCGCATGCTTATATCTCTCCTAAACATTATGAGCAAGTAAACAGTGTACCTACATGGAACTATATTGCTATTCACGCTTACGGTACTGTCACTTTAATTGAAAGCCCAAAAGACAAAACTGCCCTGCTTGAGCAAACTATACAATTTTATGAACCCGAATATTTAATGCAGTGGGCTGGCATGCCCGAAGACTTTAAATTGAAAATGATGCAAGGTATTGTAGGATTTGAAATTGTAGTGGATGATCTACAGGCCAAAAAAAAACTCAGCCAAAAAAAAACGGAAAATGAGCGCAATAACATTATTGCTGGATTAAGTAGTAAGCCCAATTCTACAGAAAGAGATATAGCGGCTTATATGGGCGGCTTGAAATAAGCTTACTCCTCTTCCTTAACTGAAGCATTGATTAACCTGTTCAATGTTAATCCTTGTACAATTACAGAAAATATTACCACAAAATAGGCTCCTGCTAAAACAATATGCCGGTAAGGGCTTGGTGGTAATGATAAGGCTAATGCTATTGATATGGCTCCCCGTACGCCTGCCCAGGTTAATATTTTGACGTTGTTGTAACTTATATTAAGGCTTTTACGCAAAAAGGTTAGTGGAATAGTAATGCTCGTCCACCTGGCTATTAATATGATAATTATAGCAATACCGCCTATTAACCAGTAATTGGTTAAATATGGCAGGTTAACCATTTGCAAGCCAATCATTACAAACAATATGGTGTTCAGCATTTCATCTATCAGTTCCCAAAATTTTTCAAGCGATTGATGCGACCGTTCACCAACTTCGCTGTTTATGGTTTCTTTACCGGCAAATAATCCTGCTGATACGACGGCTAACGGTATAGAAAAATGTAAAAGTGTTGCCACAACAGATATACTCATTACCAATGCTAATGATACCAGCACTATGGTTTGAAAGTCGTCAATTGATTTCATAAGGCGAAAAGCTATATAGCCAAATAATACACCTAAAATTAAGCCTCCAAATACTTCCCTGACAAATAACAAAGCAGCTTTTGCAAAGTCAATATTTATCTCACCCGATCGGATAACTTCCAAAATACTTATAAATAAAACCAAACCCAGCCCATCATTAAATAAGGATTCGCCGGATATGATGGTTTCTAAATTGACAGGTAATTTAGAATTTCTGATCAATGCCCCTACCGCAACAGGATCAGTAGGTGAAATTAACGCGCCAAATAAAAAGCAATAAATCAATGGTATATTTATATTAAATAGTATTGCAGCACCATAAAATAAACCGCCGAATATAGCTGTTGATAATATTACGCTGATAGTACTTAAAACAAATACTGGCCGCATTTCTTTTTTTAACCTCTTTGTATTCAGCCTAAATGCTCCTGAAAAAAGTAGAAAGCCCAACATAATATTTAGTACAGTGCTCGAAAAATCTATGTTTTTTGATAAGATAGTAAGGTATTTTGCCGCACCGGGATTTAAGCTGTCAACAATAATAGTAAGTATAGATGCTGCTACAGCAATGCTGACAATGCCTATAGTGCCTGGTAATTTTACATACCGTGCATTGATGTAGGAGTAAATAGCACTCACAATAACCAGTAAAGCAATAATTACAAACAGATCCATAGTTTATTTTTCGGGTTCAACTGTTCGGGTTTTACGATTGAAACTTCTTATGATTAAACGGTTATCGCTATTCTTAGTAAAATAATTTATGGCCCAGGTTAAAAACACAGAAGTTTTATTGGCAAACCCCGCTAATGACATGATATGTACAAATCCCCACAACAACCACGCAAAAAATCCCTGGAAATGAAGCTTGCCAATATCAGCCACCGCTTTGTTGCGCCCTATGGTAGCCATAGTACCTTTGTCGTGATATTTAAATGGTTCAGTTGGCTCACCGTTGATAATGCGCATAAGGTTTTTTGCCAGATACTTCCCTTGTTGCATGGCAACCGGGGCCACACCGGGGTGACCATTAGGATATTCTTCATTTGTTATAGCCGACACATCGCCTATAGCAAATATATTTTGATAGCCTTTAGCCCTATTTATCTCATCAGTTTGTATACGCGAGCCGCGGGTGAAAGTAGCTGCCGACATACCTTCGGGATATTCTCCCATTACCCCTGCCGCCCAGAAAACATTACGAGTTTTGATGATAGTACCATCGTCTATTTTTAAAGTCAAGCCATCGTAACTTTCCACGTGAACACCATTGTATATAGTCACCTCATCCTTTAATAAAAACTCCTTAGCTTTTTGAGATGCTCCTACTGACATGGCAGCCAGTAACCTATCTTTTCCTTCCACTAAATAAACTTTCATATCATACTTGCTTAAGCCATGATAATCCTTATCTAATATCAGGTGGCGCATTTCGGCCAACGCACCCGATAGTTCAACACCGGTAGGCCCGCCTCCAACCACCACAAAGGTCATTAAGGCATCTTTTTCTTCTTTATCTTTGGTTACTAAAGCTTTCTCTAAATGCTGCAAGGTAAGGCCACGCAGGTTTAACGCCTCAGGCATATTCTTCATTGGCATCACGCATGATTCCAGTTCTTTATTACCAAAAAAGTTGGTGTCTGACCCGGTGGCTACTACCAGGTAATCATAATTTATCTCACCAATATTGGTGCTAACGGTATTTTTTTCAGCATTGATAGTTTCAACATATGCTAAATTGAATCTGAAGTTATTTTGATAGGTAAATATTCGGCGTATGGGAAATACTATCGAGTCGGCGGCTATTGCACCCATAGCTACCTGGTATAATAAAGGTTGAAATGTATGATAATTATGCTTATCCAGCATCAAAATATCAACCGGGGCATTTTTTAAGTTTTTCGCTAACTGTAAGCCGGCAAAGCCTCCGCCTATAATTACTACGCGGGGTTTGGTCTTTTGTTGATCCATGTATAAAGTACTAAATACGTAATAGCTGTAAATTAATCAATTGTGCCGATAGTCGCAGTTTTTTATGTACAACTGATTTATGTTAAAAGTGTTTTATGTGATGATTGCTTTTGCTTTACATAGTTTAAACCATAATTCATCAGGATTTACTTATTTTAGCATCGAAATTATTTCTATATAATAAATGACACCCCTTCACATCATAAAAATAGGCGGCAACGTAATTGATAACTCCGAGAACCTGCATCATTTTTTAAAAGATTTTACAGCATTAGATGGGTATAAGATATTAGTGCATGGGGGTGGTAAAGTAGCAACCCAACTTTCAGAAACACTGGGTATTGAAGCTAAATTGGTTGATGGCCGCAGGATAACTGACATAGAAACTTTAAAGGTTGTTACCATGGTTTACGGTGGGTTGATCAACAAGAACATTGTCGCCCAACTTCAACGATATGGCACCAATGCTATTGGTTTAACGGGTGCTGATGGCAACTTCATTCGCACCAAAAAGCGCCCGGTAAAAACTATTGACTATGGTTTTGTAGGCGATATTGATGAAAGGTCTATCGACCCCAAAAATTTGGATAATTTACTTAAAGCAGGCTTCACTCCCGTTTTTTGTGCTTTGACACATGATGGTGAGGGGCAGTTATTAAATACCAATGCCGATACCATTGCATCTGCTTTAGCCGTATCTTTATCCAAACTATACCATACTACCTTGATATATTGCTTTGAGAAACGTGGTGTATTGCAGGATATTGATGATGATGATTCAATTATAAGGGAATTGGACCCGGTTAGATATGAAGAATTAAAAAAGAAACAAATAGTTCATAGCGGTATGTTACCCAAATTAGAGAATGCCTTTACAGCAATATCTTGCGGGGTTAAGGCGGTAATAATAGGCCGATCAGATGAATTAGGAGATCTAAAAAATAATAAGCCATTTGGCACACGTTTAAGTAACAGCATATGAGCGCACAACAACATATTGCCATTTTAGGCAGCGGTAACATGGGTTTAGCATTAGCTAAAGGTTTAGTAAAAGCGGGTATTTATAAACCCCAACAAATTACACTTACCCGCAGAAGCTTACCACCATTAGCTGAACATGCAGCTAACGGGTATAATACTACTACAGATAATGCAGCGGCGGTAGCCGGTGCAACTATTATAGTATTAGCCGTATTGCCACAGCAATTAAACAAGCTATTGGCCGAAATAAAGCCTAGTATCAATGTTTCAACCCAGTTATTGATATCTGTTATATCCGGGGTTAATTGTGTTGATATACGCCAACAATTGGCTTTAGACGTACAAGTTGTTCGCGCTATGCCTAATACTGCTATATCTATTGGCGAGTCAATGACCTGTATTGCTACTGATACCGGAACAGAAGATAATGTAAAACTGGTAAAATCAATGTTTGATACGGTTGGGGTAACTATTGAAATCAACGAGGACCTGATGACAGCCGCTACCGCGCTTTGTGCTTGTGGTGTAGCTTTCTTTTTACGCGCGGTTCGCGCGGCTTCACAAGGTGGTACCGAAATTGGTTTCCATGCGCATGATGCTTTGCAAATGGCTGCTCAAACAGCCAAAGGAGCGGCAGATCTACTACTGAAATTAGCTTCCCATCCCGAGAGAGAAATAGATAAGGTAACTTCGCCAAAAGGCTGTACCATAGCAGGTTTAAATGAAATGGAGCATAATGGTTTTAGCTCGGCAATGATCAAAGGAATTAAGCTATCTGCACAAAAAGCCGGCGAACTATATAAATAATTTAATAGTGAAAGATTTTAAAAAATATTACGTAATTCCGGCTACTCCGGGTGAAATTTATATGGCGTTAACCAATCCGGTTACTATGGAACTTTGGACAGGTGAAGAGGCAGAAATGTCAACCGTTCCCGGATCTGAATTTTCAATGTGGGAAGGTAGTATTGTGGGTAAAAACCTGGAGTTTGAGCCAGATAAAAAAATTGTACAGCAATGGTATTTTGACGGACAGCTGGAAGAATCGATAGTAACTATCAAACTACATCCCGATAAGGCAGGCACATCAGTAGAATTAAGACATACCAATATACCTGATGCGGATTATGATGATATGGTGGATGGATGGAACAATAACTATTTTGGAGCTTTGGCAGATTTTTACGAGGGATAGTTTATAATTCTATATGTAAAAAGCCCCATGATATGATATCATGGGGCTTTTTACATTGCTATTATTTGGATGTTAGTATAAAGTAAACTCTACCCTACGGTTTTTCTGACGACCGGCTGCAGTTTTGTTTGTTGCAATTGGTTGTGTTTCACCATAACCGGTAGCTTCAATTCGTGATGCATTAGCACCTTTACCTACAAGGTAAGTTTTAACAGATTCTGCACGATCTTTTGATAATTTCAAGTTAGCATCATTTGAACCAACATTATCAGTATGTCCGGCCAATTTTAAACTAAAGTTTTTATCAATTAATAAACGTGCTACCCTATCTAAACTTGGGAATGAATGAGCACGTATTGTTGCTTTAGCAAAATCAAACTCTAAGTTTTTAATAGCCTCGTTAACTATTCTTCTATCCTCTTCGGTTACAATAACCCTTACGTCAGGCTTAGGCGCTGCAGGAAGCGGACAACCTGAACCATCAACCTTAGTACCTGATGCTGTGCCAGGGCATTTATCAAAGAAATCAGGAACACCATCCCCATCACTGTCTGCAGTAAATTTAGCCAGATTAGCATTGGTAGCATTCAAATCATTTCTTAGTTGATCGTTAGCTGCCTTTTGAGCATCTAATGCTGCTTTTTGCGCGTCAATAGCCATTTGCAGCCTTTGTTCTTCCATTAAATATTCATCACGTAATGAAGCAACAGGGTTATGTGTAGCTAACTGTGGTTTTGAACTGCTGCCTAAGGCAAATTCCAAACCGATGTGTGCATAGGAGAACCTATCATTATTTGACGCATAGTTATATCCATCAATATTATCAGAGTTAACAAAGGCAACTTTATAACCTAAATCAATGTTTACACCTTTGGCCACGTTTAATTTAAATCCGGCTCCTACAGGTATAAATAATTCATTTAATGTTTTACCACCACCAAAGTTTAATTGTGCAGTACCGTCTGATGGTGTTAATACAGGTTTGTAACCCATTAAACCAACACCCGCTGTAAAATACGGTTGTATACTGGTGGTTCTATAATGCCAGTTAATATTTGATAAGTTGAAATGACCGCTTAAGCTGGCCGCGTATTGTAAGGTTGTACTTACTCTACTATAGGCACTGTTATTAAAAGGTGCCCCACGCATTGCAGAATTGTCTGCTTCTATTTTACCACCTAAGTAATCGGCTTGTATACCAAATGATGGCAATATCTGCTTTTTGATATACACACCATAGCCCAATTGAGCCTTGGTAGTCATAAAATCCTGGCGACTGTTATTTTGTAAAGGGGTATAAGTGCTAAGTGCACCAACATGTACACCTATTGACCAGGTGCGAAAGGCGGCATCGCCTGAAAATGGTTTTACGTAATTTGCATCCGGCGCTGTAGTTTGTGCAAATGCACAACTTCCCAGCAAAATTCCGGTAAGAGAGAAAGCGGCTTGTTTTAACAATGTTTTCATGGTGTGAGTTTTTAGTTGCTGCTTATATGATAAGCATTTGTACTTGTTAAACAACATTAATGCCATTAGGGGAAACTGTACCAAATAAACTACAAAAAAAGTGATGTATAATTATATTTTATTGTATATCAATGATATATAATAAAATATTTAGGTATATTACTTTTTGACTATTGGTACTTAATATATAATAATGAGTTTAATAATATACAGCATTGTATGAATGAAGCCGATTATTATGCTTTATATGATAGGTTGTAGTTATACAGATATCAATACAACGTAAACTCTACGCGACGGTTCAGTTGCCTACCTTCTGTAGTACTGTTACTTGCAATAGGCTTTTCGCGGCCATACCCTATCGCTTCAATTTTGGAAGGGTTAACGCCTCTGCCAATAAGATAGGTTCTTATGGCGCCTGCCCTATCTTGTGAAAATTTTAAGTTTACATCCGTTGGGCCCACATTATCTGTATGACCTTCCAGTTTTAAACTGAATCCCTTTTCTATCAACAGCTGAGCTAAAATATTTAAACTTGGATATGAAGACGGCCTAAGTTTAACACTGTTAAAATCAAATTCTAAATTATCAACGGCTTCCTTAACTACTTTTTTATCAGCGTCGGTTACATATACTATCTTCTCTTCGGCTTTAGGTAATACTAATGGGCAACCCCCACCATCAACTTTGATACCTGCAGCAGTACCTACGCATTTATCATAAAAATCAGCCACCCCATCGTTATCACTATCGGTAGTTACCTTGTTTATGTTATTTGTAAGATCAGCTTTTAATTTTTCATTGATGATCTTTTGTGTCATCAATTCCTTTTGTAAGGATTGCCCCTGCAATAAATATTCGGTACGCATAGAGGCTACCGGGTTGTGTGTGGCTAATTGTTGCTTATCGCGTGAGCCTAATGCAATTTCTACCCCGAAACGAGGATAATAAAACCTGTCTCGTACATTACCAAGCACTAAGCCATCAAAATTATCGGCACTAACAAAATTTACCACACAACTTAAATCCAAATTTACTCCTTTGGCTACTTTCACTTTTAAACCGGCCGCTAATGGTATAAAGTAAGACTGTACAGGTGCCGGATTATATGGAGTAGTTACCGGCGGTATAGCCAGGTCAGTTAAATAAGGCTCGTAAGCCATCATTCCAACTCCTGCGCTTATATACGGGTAGATTAAACCACTTCTGTTACGCCAGTTGATATTGGCCAGTATCAAATTAATACTTAATGATGCCGACCAATTAATTTTTGTACTGAATTGTGAATATTGGTTATTAAGCGAGTTTTCGGCTGTTGCTTTACCAGCCATAAAATCGGCTTGGATGCCTAATGTAGATAGGATTTGCTTTTTAATAAATCCACCATATGCGTACTGATAATTTGGGGTGCTGTAATCATCAGCAAAAGGCATTAAAAATCCACCATTTATGCCAACAGACCAGGTACGAAAAGCACTAATATTTGAAAATGGCTCTACATAAGCCGAATCCAATTCCTGGGCAAATACACCCAGGCTTAAAAACATTGCCGAAATTATTAAAAGTGTCTTCTTAAAAAGAGATGGCATGTACCGTATTTATTGCGATGTCTAATTTAATATACTTCGCAATAAACACTGCTATATAGTTTTAAACAATTAGTTACTCATGTGTAAAAACTTCCCATTTAATTTGGGCACCGGCCTGCTCTAACGTAGCTGCAACTGAGCAGTACTTACCAACAGATAATTCAACAGCTTTAACTGCCTTGTCATGATTGATGTTTCCGTATAAATGAAATTCGATGTTAATGTCTTTCCATAAGGATGGCTCAACCCCAACTTCCCTGTCGCCATTTACTATCATTTTATAATCACGTACTTCCTGGCGTTGCTTTTTTAGTATGCCAATTACATCAATGGCCGAGCATCCCGCTAATCCCACTAATAATAATTGCATTGGGCGCGCACCATAATTTTGTCCTCCGTTGTTCGGATTAGTATCCATTTTTATAACATGTCCATTCTCATCTTTGGCATCAAAGCCATAGTCGCCATTTACGCGTGTAAGTTCAATTTTAGGCATAGTAATTTATATCATGTAACAATACAGCTAAGTTAATGCATTTGCTCTTTTAAAATTGTAGCCAACCTAACATTTATGTAATTTTAATCACATCCAATTGTAAAAAGCATGAAGAAAGTTTTTCTTTTATTAATAATGGTTTGTACATCTATAACTTGTTTTTCGCAAAGTAAGTTGTTATCATACGAGGATTTAAAGTATTTAATACGTAATGATCTTAACCAGGCAGATACCTTTTTATTGGCAAAGGGTTATACACTAAAAACCAAAAATATTAAGAAAAAATACAGCGAATATACCATGCCACGAGAAGGCCACACTTTCATCAATGTAAATTTAAGAATGGATGGTAGGCGCATGTTCGTTGAAATAGAAACCACTGATGTTACTCAATATAATTTGATCTATAATTCTATTTTACAATACCCCCATAAGTTTAGCCTAACCGGTGGCGACATAGAAACTTATGCTATCAAAGATCTTTTCACTGCATATATAGTAGTTAACGAAGTTGTTCCTTATAGCCCTATAATCAAGAATTACAGCATCCAGATTGTACCTGATAAAACTGCAATAGCAGACAGGGACCTCAATTAATATTACTGCATTTTATAAAAAACGTTTATCTTCAAGTCTTTAATACTACCCTATGGCTTTGAATTATATCTGGATATTATTTTTTGTTATTGCCTTTGTAATTGGCTTAGTAAAACTGATATTTTTTGGTGATACTGAAATATTTAAACTGATGGTTGAGGGATTGTTTGATTCTACCAAATCATCAGTAATGGATATTGCGCTGCCGCTGGTGGGTATAATGGCCTTTTGGCTGGGAATAATGAAGATAGGCGAAAAGGCCGGAGCAATCAATTTCCTTTCGCGTATAGTAGGTCCCTTTTTTAACAGGTTATTTCCCGAAGTTCCTAAAAATCATCCCGCCGTTGGTCAAATGATGATGAATTTCTCTGCCAATTTATTAGGGCTGGATAATGCCGCCACCCCACTGGGCCTAAAAGCTATGGATGGTTTGCAGGAACTCAACAAAGAAAAGGATACCGCATCAAATGCGCAGATCATGTTTATGGTGCTGCATGCATCCGGGTTAACCATATTACCTATTAACATTATTGCACAACGCGCCATTTATCATTCTACTGATCCTACTGATATTTTTTTACCCTGTATTATTGCCACATACGTAGCAACCTTAGTGGGTTTATTGGTAGTTGCTTTTAAACAAAAAATAAACCTTATTGACAGGGTAGTTTTAACCTGGCTTATAGGTTTAACCGCAGGTGTTGCATTACTGGTATGGTATTTTACGGCCTACTTAAACAAGGAACAAATTAGCGAGTTTTCAAAAGTTTTTAGCAATGTTACGCTGCTGATTATACCCGTACTTTTTATTTTAGGCGGAGCCAGAAAGAAAATTAATGTTTTTGAAGCTTTTATAGATGGCGCAAAGGAAGGCTTTGAAGTATCTATAAAAATCATTCCCTACCTGGTGGGTTTATTAGCTGCGGTAAGCCTTTTCAGAACCAGCGGTGCATTAACCTTTTTGGGCGATGGTTTTAAATGGATATTCAGTCATTTTAATATGGATACTCGCTTTACTGATGTATTGCCCATAGCATTTTTAAGGCCGCTTAGCGGATCAGGTGCGCGGGCGCTGATGTTGGATAATCTAAAAGTTTTTGGGGTTGATAGCTTTGTTGGTCATTTATCAAGCGTGCTTTATGGATCGGCAGACACCACTTTTTATATAGCAGCCTTGTATTTTGGTGCTGTTAATATTAAGAAAACCCGTTATGCTATACCTGCCATGCTTATTGCCGATGCGGCAGGAATAATTACAGCCATACTAATGGCGTATTTATTTTTTGGATAAGACAAAAAAATCAGGCCGATAATACTATCGGCCTGATTAATCACTCTAAAACAATCACCTCTTAACTTCAGAAGTATCTTTATAATATATTAAATTATATAATTATTAACTAATTAATATGATGTTCAAAGATACATACATATTGATAGATGTTACAACGTGTTTTGGCTTTTTTACAAGAAAGTGACAGCAAAACCCATAAGCTTAACACGTTTCATAAAAAAGGCCGTATCAATTAAGATACGGCCCTTCTTTTATTGATATTAAAGCTACGAAGCTATTTCAGCAGGTTTTACACCTTTGTCTTTATTTAATTTTGCTTTGATATTATAACGAATTAAATACATACATGGCACTAATATTAAAGTAATTATAGTTGCAAACCCTAGTCCAAATATCATTGTCCATGATAACGGCCCCCAAAAAGCCACGTTATCACCACCAAAGTGAATGTGTGGTTTAAACTCGGTAAACAAGCCTACAAAGTCAATATTAAAACCAACAGCCAAAGGTATCAATCCTAATATAGCTGCTGTTGCAGTTAAAACCACCGGTGTCATACGGGTACGACCCGCCTCAACTACGGCATCGTGTATACTGGCACCCTGCTCCATTAGTAAATCGGTAAACTCTACCAGTAATATACCGTTACGTACCACTACCCCGGCAAGGGCAATAATACCTACCCCGGTCATTACAATGGTAATGGTCATACCAAATATACTTACTCCCAGGAACACACCTATGATACTGAACAATATCTCGCTCAAAATAATCAATGTTTTACCTACCGAGTTAAACTGTATCATTAAAATGATTAGGATTATACCAAATGAAGCCCCTAAAGCTGATAATAAGAAATTCATCGCTTCTTGTTGATCTTCCTGGCCACCACCCATTTTAATGCTCACCATATCCGGTTTTTTAAACTGGTTTATGGCGCGTTGTATATTGGCATTTACCTCATTAGCATTAAACGGCTTAATAACGTTTGAGCTTAATGTAAGCACACGTCTTTGTTGTTTGTGTTTAATATTACTATAGGTATTGGTATACCTGATATCAGTAAAAGCTGATATTGGCACCTGGCGTATGGCTCCCCCCGTAGCCATATCACGATAAGTTATTTTTAAATTACGTATCTGGTCAATGTTGGTACGCTGGTCTTCCTGCGCACGTACATTTATCTCATAGTTATCCTCACGCGTGTTTCTAAAGTCAGTAGCTTTAAAACCATAAATGCTGGTAAATAATGCCTGACTTATCTGCCCGCTGTTAATACCCTCGCGATTAGCACGCTCCCTATCAATATCAAATACAATTTCGGGTTTATCGCTTTTCACGTCAGAGCTTAACTCTTCAATACCCGCTATGTTTTGTTTAACCAGATATCTTTTTAAAGCCTCGGCAGTTTTTGTCAATGTATCCAGGTTATCGGCAGCTAACTCAATACTAATATCTTTTTGAGTTGGCGGACCACCACCTTCCTGATCAATAGTGATCTTAGCACCCGGGAAACCTGTTACAGCTTTACGTATACGTGCTAATATCTCTTTAGTATCCTTACCCTCACGTTTACCAAACTCCACAAAAGCTACGGTAATTTTTCCTTTATTAGGATAGTTACCCTGATCCTCATCCTGCGGGTCGGTAACACTAACGGTAACGTTTGATATAATAGATGATACAATATCTTTATCCGGCTCAACAACTTGCGCAACACGTTTTTCCAGCTTCTTGGTAACCTCGTTTGTATAAGCCTGATCTGTACCTGTAGGTAAGGTAATGTACACATATACAAAGTTAGGGTCTGCTTGTGGGAAGAACTCAACTTTTGGAGCACGCGCGATCATAAACATGATACTAAAAATGAATAAACCTATAGTACCAAACAAAACTGTCCATGGGCGTTGTACGGCGCGCTCTATCCAGCGGGCATACCATGATTGGAATCTTGGCCATGCGTTTTTCTGGAATTTATCTATCACCTGTAATAACACAAAATGGTTCAATAAGTACAAGGCTGCAGCTAACACTACAAAGTTACCTACACCAAAGTTGATCAAATACCCTACTACTGCCGCAATAGCTAAATAGATCATCACACGCCTTACCTTTTTATCAAATTTAGGATTAGAATGTTCGCCTTCATGGTGCGGTTTCATAAAATCAACCGCGAATACCGGGTTAATAATATAGGCTACCAATAAAGATGCTAACAATGTTATGATCAATGTAATTGGCAGGAAGAACATGAACTTACCTATCAAGCTGTTCCAAAATGCCAATGGTACAAACGGTGCCAATGTGGTCATAGTACCCGAGAATACCGGTAAAAACACCTCGCCTGCCGCTATTTTAGCTGCCTGCTTTATCGGCATTGCCCCATTATTAAATATACGGTGCGTGTTTTCAATTACCACAATGGCATCATCCACCACAATACCCAATGCGAGCAAGAATGAGAACAACACGATCATATTAAGTGTAAACCCTATTACCGGCATCACCAAAAAGGCAATAAAACATGATAATGGTACAGATAACGCAACAAACAAAGCATTGGTAGTACCCATAAAAAACATCAGGATAATAGTTACCAATATAAAACCGATAATGATTGTATTCACCAAGTCGGTAATGGTTACGCGGGTTTTGTCTGATTGGTCGCCGGTAACAATAATATCCAATGCTTTAGGAAAATCTGTTTTTTGTTTTTCCTTTATCAGATCATTGATCTTATTTGAAGCTTCAATTAAGTTTTCGCCTGCACGCTTACTTACCGCTAGTGTGATTACATTTTTAAAGGTATTATCATCGGTATTTTTTAAACGGGCATAACTTTCCTGCTCATGAAAACTATCTTTAACTTCGGCAATATCGCGCAGGTAAATAGCTTGCCCTTTAGGGTTACGAATAACCATAGCAGCCACTTCATCAGCATTTTTAAAATCTTGCTTTATATCAATGGCGCGTTGCACACCATCAATTCTATAGTTCCCTGCAGAAGTAATGATATTCTCGGTACCGATAGCGTTGATAATATCCTGAAAACTTACCTGTGCAGCAGTCATCTTGTTCAGATCAACATTTATCTGTATCTCGGGTTTTAAGGCACCAACCTCGTCAACCTTTGATATCTCCTTCATGCTCTCAATATCATCTTTCAGGTTATCGGCATACTCCTTTAACTTTTTCAAGTCAAAATCGCCCGATATATTTACATACAGGATAGGAATATCCGCAACATTAATATCAGATATGGTAGATTCTTTAAGGTTATTATCATTCTGGGGCAGATCCGGGCGCGCTTTATCAACAGCTTCCTTCACATCAACCTTAGCGTCCTTTATCAATATGTTACCGTTAAACTCGCAGGTAATAATAGATACGTTTTGGTAAGAGTTTGAAGTAACTTTTTTAAGCCCTTTTAATGATTTTAGCTTTTTCTCTATTTGTCGGGTAACCAATATCTCGATATTTTGAGGTGATTGCCCGGCATAAGCGGTTGTGACAAATACCTTAGATTGCGCTATATCCGGGAAGTTCTCCTTAGGCAAATTATTATAGCTTACCAATCCAAGTATGGTAATTAAAAATACCATTACATATACAGCGGTTTTATTTTCAATAGCCCAGCTGGATGGTTTAAATTCTTTTTCAAGATCTTTCATTAGATCAATATTTTATGAGGTAAATAACCTTATTGTGAAACTTTTACTTTATCTCCCTCTTCTACATCACCCGCACCTTCAACTATAACCTGATCACCATCGGCTAAACCTGATATAATTTCAGTTTTACCTGATGAGGTATTGCCTTGCTGTATTTTTTTACGTTTAGCAATACCATTTTCACTTACATAAACATAATTTCCGGCTTCTGAATTTTGAATAGCCTTAATAGGTATAGTTATCACATTGTTTTTTGAATAATTAGCAATTCTTAAAACTGCTGTCATATTAGGACGAATGTTTTTCTTGACCGGTAATTTTACTTCGATAGGAAAACTACGTGATACAGGGTCAATAACTTTTGCAGCGAAGGTTACTTTAGTAACCAATGAATCATTAGCATCAGGTATTAATACTTTAACATTATTACCTTGCGCTACCGAGCCTACATAGGTTTCAGGCACATCGGCTTTTACCTTTAAATTATCAGCATTAACAATACGTATGCCTGTAGTTCCCGGCATAGCTGCCTGGCCCAACTTTAGGTCCATTTGATCTATCGTACCGCTAATCGGTGATTTGATACGATACATATCAGCTTGTTGCTGTAAAGCAGCAATTGCTTTTTGTGCGCTCTGTAAATTAGCCTGTGCTTGTAAAAACTGTACTTCAGTACCAATTTTTTGATCCCAAAGATTTTTTTGACGCTCAAATATAGTGCGGGCTAAACCGGCCTGAACTTCGGCTTGCGCAATTTGTTGTTTTAACACGCTATTATCTAACTGCACCAATACCTGACCCCTGCTTACATGCTGTCCCGGCCTGGCATTAATTGCAGTAATAATTCCTTGTGCTTGCGGATATGCAACCACATTATCTTGCGCATCAATTTTACCTTGTACATCTACATAGTTGGTAAAATTGCCCGCTTTAGCTACTACAATACCTACCTCGGTTGTTTTAACCGAATCTTTATTGGTAGTTTCAGCTTCCAGTTTGGCTATCTTATCAGTTAGTTCCGCTTGTTGTTTTTTAAGTTCAGCTAATTCCGCTGTTTTATCTTTTGGCTTATTTGAGCATGCTGCTAAAAATAAAATAGCCGGTATGATTAATAATTTTTTCATGTTATGTATGATGTTGTGGTTTAGTTATTTAATATTTCCGTATGCTTTATCCAAATCAACCTTGCTTACCAAAGCCTGGTATAAACCCTGTATATATTTGGTATCGGCATCCTGTAATGCGGTTTGTGCCTGTGTAACTTCAATACTTGAACCTACCCCTTGTTGATATTTAATACGAGTCACCCTTAACACTTCCTGTGCTAATACCTGGTTTGCTTTTTGATTGTTAAGAGATCGTAGGCCATTAGTATAAATTATTTTTGCCTGGCTAGCCTGTAGGTTCAAAGCATTCTTCAAGTTAAATAAGGTATTCTCTGCCTTTTGTACTGTTATTGCTGCCTGTTTTACCTGGTTACTACGCTGAAAGCCGCTAAATATAGGCACGTTTAAGGTTAAACCAATATAGCCTACCGGGTAAGCAGTATTGTATAAGCTGCCAAATGAATTGTTTTGATAAGAGTTAGCATAGCTGGCATTAAAAGTAAGTTTTGGTAAATAACCCGCTTTCCTGCTTTTAAGGTCAAACTCACTTAATTTTTTCTGCGTTTCTAATAAGCCGTATTCAATGCGTTTTTGATAAAATGTAGTATCTGAATTTATCTCAGTTAGGGCTTCCAATTTAATATCCTGCAACTTATCTTTTAAAACTAAATTATTTTCAATTGGCATACCCATCTGAAATTTTAAAAACTGGTAGTTTAAAAGCAATAAGCTCAAAGTATTCTCACGGGTTGTAACCAAGTCATTATATTGTACCGTTAACCTGTCCACATCTATTTTTTCTACAAAACCCTGTTTGTTTTGAGCCGTGGTTTGATCAACCAGTTGTTTTAACTGGGCAATGTTGGCATCTAATAATTTGATTTGTTCACCATTAACCAATACCTGGTAATAAACTTTGGTAACGGTAACGTTCGCATCAATTTTTGAACGGATATAATTCAAATCATACAGTTGCTTGTAAGTACCACGCCCCTGTAGACCTACCAGGTAATCGCCGTCAAATAATATCTGGTTAAGGTTTACGCCCAGGTTTGATTGATATTTAACACCAAACTTTACCGGAATAAATGTGCCTGGAGCGCCAAAAAACTCGCCAGGTAATAACGATGTAGGGATCTTTAAATAATCCTGAAAAGATCCGGTACCATTTACCTGTGGTAAACCGCGGCCAATTGTTTCTTTAACACGGTACCCGGCGCTTTTAACATCTAACGCGGCGTTTAAAACCGAATCGCGATGCTGATACGCATAGTCAATACAGTCGGCTAAAGTAAAATTATATAATTGCCCATTGGGTTGTGGTTGCTGTGCATAGCCTGTAAAAGCGGTAGCACAAATTAAGGAGAATAGGAATAGTATGTTCTTCATTATTGTGATGTGTTGGTAATTGTTTTATTGATTTTCATTCGTTAGTTGTGATCTTTATTCCAAAATAACTCAACTGTTATGACAACCTTATGTCAACAGTATTAAATTATTCCTCATTTATATTTTTATACTTATTTAAAAGTTTATGTCCTTTAAGTGTACATATTCCATAATTAAAATGCTCCAAAAACTGGTACTGTACATGCCATGTACTAAACTCGGCTATAGGAAATACCTTGGTATCAAAACCTAGTTCAACCTGTGCCATACGCATCCGGGCCAGTATTTTAACATCAATATCGGGCCTGATGTAGCCTTCTTTTATGCCCTGGCTTAAAAGGTCCTCCAGTGTACGTACAATAACACCCGATTTAAAATTCTGAAACTGTTGCCATGCTTCAGGGTGATATTTTTGCATATCATGTATCACAATCGGGTTTATTCTTGAAAAGATATCTTCTGAACATTTCATCATTTTCAGCATTTTTTCTATCACATCGCCTGAATGATTAATGATAGTGCACATATCATCTTCATCTTCCTTTAGTTTCTTTTTTACCAGGGCAATTACTAATTCGTTTTTATCTTTAAAAAACTGGTAAATGGTTTTTTTTGACATACCCAAATGTTTGGCTATATCATCCATTGTTACGCTTTTGATACCTGCTTTTAAAAACAGATCCTCTCCACCTTGTATTATTCTATCTGTTTGCGTCATTGTTTTTCATAATGGGGCAAAACTATGGAAACATTTTTAGATTTCAAAGTTTCCATTATCTAATTTCCATCATTACAATTATTTGACAATTGCCAATGTCATTTACTCCAACAAATGAAAAATGTTACCTTTGCAAAAAATTCATCACGTAATGACACTTACACCTCTTTCTGCAATATCACCCATTGATGGCCGCTATCGTAATACTACTGCGCCTCTAGCCGCATATTTTTCGGAATATGCATTAATTAGGTATCGGGTGTTTGTTGAGGTAGAGTATTTTATAGCTTTATACAAGCATCCAATCCCTCAATTGCAAAATTTAGATACAAATGTATTAGAAAAGTTACGCGACATCTACAAAAATTTCAGTGAAGCTGATGCGGAAAATATCAAGCAAATTGAGAAAACTACCAATCACGATGTTAAAGCGGTAGAGTATTTTATTAAACAAAAGTTTGATGGATTAGGACTGCAAGTATATAAAGAATTTATACATTTTGGCTTAACCTCACAGGATATAAATAATACCGCTATACCTTATACTTTTAAGCTGGCATTAGAAGAAGTTTACTATCCTGCATTTGATGAATTGTTGTCAATACTAAAATCATATGCCGCTGAATGGGATAAACTACCTATGTTGGCACACACCCATGGTCAGCCGGCATCGCCTACCCGTTTGGGGAAGGAGATACAGGTGTTTGTGGAACGTTTAGAAAATCAGGTAAAGCAATTAAAACAAATACCTAACTCGGCCAAATTTGGTGGGGCTACAGGTAACTTTAACGCGCACCATATTGCCTACCCTGCTATTAGCTGGAAAGATTTCGGAAATAACTTTGTAAACAATATACTTGGCCTTAACCGCTCGCAGTTTACCACCCAGATAGAACATTACGACAATTTTGCCGCGCAATGTGATGCTTTAAAACGCATTAATAATATCATCATCGATCTGGACAGGGATATGTGGACCTACATATCCATGAACTTTTTCAAGCAAAAAATTAAAGCGGGCGAGATAGGTTCATCGGCTATGCCGCATAAAGTAAACCCTATTGATTTTGAAAACTCTGAAGGTAACCTGGGTATTGCGAACGCTTTATTTGAGCACCTGGCTGCAAAATTACCAATATCAAGATTGCAACGTGATTTGACGGACTCGACCGTATTAAGAAACATTGGTGTTCCTGTAGCACACACTTTAATAGCATTTAAATCTACCGTAAAAGGCTTGAATAAGTTGCTACTAAATGAGGATGCTATTAACGCCAGCCTTGATGCTAACTGGGCAGTAGTAGCCGAAGCCATACAAACTATTTTACGCCGCGAGGGATATCCAAACCCATACGAAGCATTAAAAGAGCTTACACGTACCAATACGCACGTTAATGCAGAAACTATTGCTGAGTTTGTGGAGACTTTGCAAGTGAGTAATAGCGTTAAGCAGGAAATTAAGCAGATTACGCCATCTAATTATACGGGTATATAATTTTTGCAAGATGAATATGACCATACTTAGACGAATCATATTATTTGCTAGTATTGGATTGTTTCTTGCGTCGCTTACACAACATGCATATTGTACTGAAAATATTTGTGGGGATGGCAACGAATTTCAAGGATTGTTGTTAGTTATTGTCGGCATTTTTGGTATTGTGGCTAGCCCAGCAGGTATCGCATGGTTTGCCAATCCGAGCTTATTAATAGCTTGGGTTACCTTTAATAAAATTGGAAACTTATCACTGTATGCGAGCATTATCGCAGCTATCCTATCCTTCTCCTTTTTATTCTTTGACGAGGTTGTTGCTAACGAAGCTGGAGGAACCACTAAAATTATAAGTTACAATTTAGGTTATTGGTTGTGGCTATCTAGTTCAATTATAATGTTGTTAGGAAATATTGGGGTCATAATACAACGAAGAAATCAAGTCATACATAGGTCATAACAAAACAATAGTATGCAACTATTCAAAAACCTAACTAAATTTGTTAAGAATAATTTTAAATAAGCTACACCAATGAATATCAACGTATATACCGAATCGACCCCAAACCCGGCAACTATGAAGTTCATAGTGAACAAGTTGCTAATAAATGGCAGTGTTGACTATCCAACTAAAGAGAGTGCTACAAATTCGCCTTTCGCCCAGGAGTTGTACAAGTTTTCATTTGTGAACGGTGTATTTTTCGCCAGCAATTTTGTTACGGTTACCAAATTTGACGGTGATAGTTGGGATGATATTACTCCAATACTAAAAGAGTTTGTAAAAGGCGCTGTAGAGTCTGAAATTAAAGTACAAATAGAAGAACAAGCCGAAGAAGGTAATTTTGAAGGCACCGATACCGAAATTAAAATACAGCAAATATTACATGATTACGTTCGCCCGGCTGTTGAGCAGGATGGCGGCGCTATATCTTACAAATCATTTGAAGAAGGTGTGGTAACTGTTGAACTTCGCGGTTCATGCAGTGGCTGTCCATCATCAACCATTACCTTAAAAGCAGGTATCGAGAATTTATTAAAACGTATGGTTCCTGAGGTTACGGAAGTGGTATCAGAAGCGTTATAATAATAAGAACGAATTTTATAATTGAAAGGATCATACTTTACGTATGATCCTTTTTTATTTGAAATGTTGTTTAATAGCCTGAAGCATTTCTTCAGTCATCTTCCCATTAGTAGCCAATAGCTCACGGGTACCTAACACTTCATCTCCCCCACTAAAGTTTACTACCTGCCCTCCTGCTTGTTTAACGATAACAATTCCAGCGGCAGCATCCCAGGCATTAAGATTATATTCATAGTAAGTATCGAACCGCCCCGCAGCAGTATAAGCCAAATCAACCGCAGCTGATCCTAAACGTCGCAATCCATGGCAGTTTTGCATCAGGTGAGTAAATAATTTGATATATTGTTCCTGCTTACCAAAATCATAATACGGAAACCCGGTAGCAATTAAACTTTGACTAATGGTTGGACAATTACTCACCTTAATTTCCTGTCCGTTTAAATAAGCCGGCGAACCTTTCCAGGCATAAAAACACTCATCCTGGTTTATTTCATATACCACACCTAAAACCAACTCATCATACTCTTTTAAGGCAATGCTTACCGAAAATACTGGCAAGCCATGTATAAAGTTGGTTGTACCATCTAATGGATCAATGATCCAGTTATAACGGTCGGCAATTTTATTTTTAGTTTTTTCTTCGGTGATGAAGCCTGCCTCAGGTAATATTTTTTCTAAGCCGGCTACAATCATCTCCTCGGCAGTTTTGTCAACGTAGGATACCATATCATTTAATCCTTTGTATTCTATTTTAGCCGAGCTAAATGATTTTCTTTCCTGACGGATAAAATCACCCGCTTTTTTAGATAATTCAATTACCTGGTTTCCTATTTGTTCCAAACCCATAAATATTAATTATTTTTAACTGTAACCGGTTTTGGCTGATGATGCCTTAACGCCAAGCTAAATGAAAAGAATTTATGTACAAAATAGCTTGCAAAAAACAAACTTAGCGCGGCCAGCGGGCGTGCTACTGGCGGGTACATATCAAAGTAATTTATAAAAACCTCTATTATACCTAAATTGGCAAAAAAACCAACTGCTGCTACTACCGCAAACCTAAAAAATTGTTTGTAAGCAGATGTTTGCGATTCGGTAAATACCAGGTATTTGGTGATCAAAAAATTGACCAATACACCTAAAGTAAAAGATATACCTAATGTAAGTGTGGAGTTGTTTATCTTAACAGATAGAATATTATAATTTCTTTGGGTAAATGCGTAATGAAAAAGCAGAAAAAACACCGATACATCAACCAAAAATCCCATTCCGGCGGATAATATAAATCGGGCAACCTGATTTTTAGCTATTTTTTTCCAAACCTTATTAGCCATGGCTAGCCTTTGTTTTTTTACGCCGATTAGATCCGTTTATAATTAAAACTATACCGGCAATAGTTAATATCAGAGATATCAGTTCGGCTTGGGTAAAGCTTATACCAGCCACATGATATTGTGTATTTACCCGTATTTTCTCTATTAAAAAGCGTTCAACACCATTTAATATCAAGTATATACCAAACATTACTCCTGATATTTTAATACGATCACGGATGGCCCATAAAAACAGAAATAGCAATATACAAACTACTGATTCATAGAACGATGTGGGGAACACTGGTTCTTTTAATACATTGCAAAAATTACCCACACAACCAGGTATAAGATTACCCGGATCCTGGTTACTTACATTATGAGGAAAGTTAAACGACCACATCCAATCCGGTGCCCAGCTTAACCATCCCGGTTTTGGTGCTAAATTAGGAATACCCCAATCCCCATCGCCCGACATTTGGCAACCAATACGGCCAACGGCATAAGATAACATCATACCAGGGCCACCAATGTCCAGCATATCTAATGGTTTTACACCGTTTTTATTAGCAATGTATAGTACTGCTGCACCGCCACAAATCAATCCGCCATAAAAAGTTAAACCGCTAAAGCCTACAAGCATCCCTACTGGGTCGGCCATAAATTCGTTCCAGTTCTCTAAAGCATTGAATAGTTTAGCACCTGCAAAACCCCAAACTGCTGCCCATATCAATATACTACCCATTAGTTCGTGTGGATGCACAGTAATAGTTTTAGTAATTGGTTTGGGTAAGCGTTGCTTTTTATTTTCGGCATAAGCCCAATAGCCTAATGTAGCTGCAAATAATATTCCGCCTATCCAATTGCCTCGTGATGATAATATAAACTGTTGAGGATCATTAATCATGGCACTGTAGTTAAGTGCCATATCAATTAACTTATAACCTATTATAAACCCAAATATGATGTTACCGGCAAGGTCAAGGGTTGAGACAGGCTCGCCTACGGTAATTTCCTTTTTAAATGGATGAATAATGCCTAATTTCTCTTTACGCTTAAATTCCTGTACAAAAGCCCAATAAGCCGCCATAAAAGCAAGCGCCACAAAAAAGCCAAATGTTTGTATGGGTAATGGAATGTGTAAACCGGTAAAATATTCAATAAGCGAGGTTATGTTTGGAAACATAGGTTATGATTGTTTGAAGCGAATATAGCTTTTAATGCGCTAATATTTCTTCGCTTTCGGTTATTTCAACGTCACCATCCGGTGAAATATTTGTTAAGTGAACAGTTTTTAGTTCATTTACAAGTACAGGATCATACTTAGCTTTTACCTTTACATAGTTGCGGGTAAACCCATGCATAAAACCATCCTTTATATCACCCTCAAATAGCACCTCCTCGGTTTTATTAAGTTGGGTTTCGTAAAATGCTCTGCGTTTTTTATCAGATAATATATGCAGCATTTTACTTCTATCGGCACGGGTTGAACCAGGTACAACCCCATTCATTTCGGCAGCTAAAGTATTTTCACGTTCCGAATAAGTGAACACGTGCAAATAAGATATATCCAGATCGTTCAGGAAATTATAGGTATCAATAAAATCTTCACGCGTTTCGCCCGGGAAGCCCACAATTACATCTACACCTATACAGCAATCAGGCATCAACTCTTTAATCTTTGCTACGCGATTGGCGTACAGTTCCCTTTTATACCTGCGGCGCATCAAACTCAAAATTTTATCAGAGCCTGATTGCAAGGGAATATGAAAATGTGGCACAAAACGATTTGATGTGGCTACAAACTCAATTATCTCATCTGTTAATAAATTAGGTTCGATAGATGAAATACGGAAACGGTCAATTCCCTCTACCTTATCCAATGCTTTAACCAAGTCAAAAAATTTGGCACTTCGTTGACCGTCTATAATACCAAAATCGCCCAGGTTTACACCTGTTAATACGATCTCTTTTACACCTGATTGGGCTATTTGCTGAGCTTGCGCTACAACATTTTCAATAGTATCACTACGGCTATTACCACGCGCTAAAGGTATGGTGCAAAAAGTGCATGAATAATCACAGCCATCCTGCACTTTTAGAAAGGTACGTGTGCGGTCGCCAAAAGAGTATGATGATACAAACTCATTAGCTTCAGAGACTGGTTGGTTGTATACTAATGCTTTTGGATTTTTAGTCAGATCAGATATATAATCTACGATCTGGAATTTCTCGGCAGCGCCTAAAACCATATCAACTCCGGGTATTTCGGCAATCTCTTTTGGTTTTAATTGCGCATAGCAACCTACTATCGTTACATAGGCAGCAGGTGATATTTTAAGTGCTTCCTGAACTATTTTTTTACACTTTTTATCCGCATTTTCGGTTACCGAGCAAGTGTTTATTACAAATACATCCGGCGTATTGGTAAAGTCAACCGTATCGAAACCGGCCTGGTTAAACAGGCGGCCAATAGTTGAAGTTTCCGAATAATTCAGCTTGCAACCCAGCGTATAAAAAGCGACTTTTTTATTCATTTGAAGCTGCAAAGATAGTTAATTTAGAGATTAGTTAATTAGTGATTGGTGATTAGTTAGTCATACTAACCTCTAATTAACCAATCACTGCTCACTATTCTTCACTCCATCTATAACTCTCATTCTCCAACCCTATTAAATCAATTACCCGGTTTACTACTGTCATGGCTACATCTTCAATAGTTTGCGGTTTGCTGTAATACGATGGTACCGCGGGACAAATTATTCCTCCCGCTTCGGTAACGGTCGCCATATTGCGGATATGGATCAAATTAAGTGGCGTATCTCTTGCTACTAATACTAGCTTGCGACGCTCTTTTAAAATTACATCAGCAGCACGACAAATCAGGTCATCAGATGTTCCGGAAGCAATACGTCCTAAGGTACCCATTGAGCAAGGTATAACTACCATCGTATCAAATTTTGCCGAACCCGAAGCAAACGGCGCCATAAAATCATTCTTGGCGTAAAATTTATAAGGAAAGTTATTATAATCCGTATTACTCAGTTCAAATTCCCAAACCTGTTTGGCATTGTCAGACATTACAATAGCTACTTCTGCTATTTGGCTGTTTAATTGCTGCAGTTTTTTTAAAAGTAATTGGGCATAAATAGCACCGCTGGCACCGGTTATGGCTACAACAATTTTCTTTTTCATAATATATCTTCTGTCTATCGACTCACCCGGTCTTTGCTTCGCTCGACCACCCTCTCTTCGCCTTAGGCGTAAAGAGGGAATTCTTTTTCTGTTTATAACCCAGCATAGCGTAGTTGGGGTGAGTAACAAACATCGCCATAAAAAGTTACAGGCACAAAAAAGGGTCGAATACAAGTACTCGACCCTACATCTACCTATGAAAAACATGCTCCTTTTGAGAGCAATACAAATATAATAACAGTTTTTTAATTATTAAACAAAAAATTAAAATAATTAACTCGCTGATGAATTATTCTCTATAAGGGTTTGTATAATACCATCCACCATACCTACGCTGGGTACATATATTTGTTTTATACCGCCCCATTTCATTACTGAAAGATATATTTCGCAAGCAGGTATAATAACATCAGCCCTATCCTGGTTTAGGCCCAGCACATTTATTCGATCCTTTAATGAAAATGAATTGAGGTAGGTATATAATGATTTCAGTTTGACGAAAGACATTGGTGCCTTATCTTTCTCATCAGCTAACTTGTATAACTTGTTGATATTACCGCCAGTACCAATGCCTAAAATACCTTTGAAATGGCGGGTATGTTCACGTAAAAAGTCGTGCATATCGTTCCATGTTTCTTCAGTATCCTGGTTATCCAATATCCGGATAGTACCCAGGTTAAATGATCTGGATGCCAACAATTCACCGGCAGAAAATAAGGATAGTTCTGTACTACCGCCACCTACATCAACATACAGGTAGGTTTTACTTTTGTCTATTGCTTGATCTGCGTGACTGGCATATATAATTTTAGCTTCCTTCTGCCCGTGGATAATCTCTAGGTTAATATTAGCTTCTTCAATAACACGTTTTACAACAACATTTCCATTTTTAGCCTCACGCATAGCAGATGTAGCAAATGCCATATAATCGGTTACTTTATACACATCCATCAAACTGCGAAAAGCATGCATGGTTTTCACCAGGTCATCGGCTTTTTTATCAGAAATATGCTGATGTAAAAAAGCATCATCGCCCAACCGTAAAGGCACACGTATCAATGTATTTTTTTTAAAAGATACTGATCCATTATTTTCAATAATATCTGCAATAAGTAACCTTACCGCATTTGATCCGATGTCGATTGCTCCGTATTTCAATTTTTGGGTTGTTTGTTTTTTAGGTAATTGTAAGTATCTATTTGTGCACGTACAGGAATGTCTGAACCCGTTTTATGGTATTTATTACTGTTGAGGTTATTAATCTCGCGTGATTTGGTATTATCCCTTAATTGGATGTTAATGATCTCCCTAACCTCTTTTTTTAATTCTTCATCATATATGGGGAAACCGACTTCTACTCGTGTATCTATATTACGGGTCATGAAATCTGCCGAAGTAAGATATATTAACTCATTACCTCCATTACAATAAATGTGTACGCGGGCATGCTCCAAATACTTATCTATTATTGATATCACTTCAATATTCTCGCTAAACCCTTTTACTCCGGGCACCAAACAACACATTCCCCTAATTATTAGGTTGATCTTTACCCCTACATTGCTGGCCTGGTATAATTTGGCAATCAATTGCTCATCGGCCAAACTGTTCATTTTTAATATCATGTAAGCGGGTTTACCTGCTTTTGCATTTTTAATCTCGTTATCAATTAACTTATAAATTGCCGGGCGCGAATCAATTGGCGATACTATTAAGCTTTTTAATCCTTTAGGAAGTATACTTTTATTTAAGGCTTTAAATATCTGTATCAGGTCGTCGGTGATTTTTTTGTTGTTGGTCAATAACGTATGATCGGCATATATCATAGCCGTTTTCTCATTATAATTACCCGTAGATAGGCAGGCATAATAATTTAATTTTTGCTTCTCTACACGGCTCACCAAACATATTTTAGAGTGTACTTTATAATCCGGCACACCGTATATTACATTTACACCCTCCTCTTCTAATCGATGGCTCCAGGTAATATTGTTCTGCTCATCAAAACGGGCACGCAACTCAACCAAACAGGTTACTTTTTTACCATTTTTAGCTGCATTGATCAAGGCATGCATTATCCTTGAATTTTCAGCCAGCCGGTATACAGCTATACTTATATCTTTTACTTTTGGATCAATAGCCGCCTCACGTAAAAAATGGATCACATAATCATAGGATTGATATGGCGTGCTTATCAAATAATCACGTTTGGCTATCATCCCCATCAAACTTTTACCAAACGATAAATCGCTAACCGGCAAAGGCAAATATTTAGGATATTCCAACTCAGGTTTACCCACGTTGGGAAATGCAATAAAATCTTTAAAGTTATGGTAACGGTTGCCAGGTATCAGGCTTTCGCCATGCAGGCCCATTTTACCCACTAAATGCTTTAGCATATCCATCGGCATATCTGCGTCATACAATAAACGCATTGGCTTACCTTTACGACGCTTTTGCAGGCTTTTTGAGAGCGAATCAATAAACTTACCACTTACTTCCTTATCCAAATCTAATTCGGCATCTCTGGTAAGCTGTATGGAGAATGCCTCGATATTATCATGCTCAAATATAAAGAAGATGTCTTCCAGGTTATACCTGATAACATCATCCAATAAAGTAATAAACTTTAAATTATTCGTTTCGGGTAGTACGATAAACCGCGAAAGGTTATCCGGTATCTCAATAAGCGCATACCTTGTTTTTTTGTTCTTGGTAAGCTTTACAAAAAAGTAAATAGCCCTGTCGCGCAATTCTGGCAAAAGCATACTGCTATCCAGCATAATAGGCACCAAAGTTGCTAATAGCTTTTCGCGGAAATAGTTTTTTACAAATGTTCCGCGCGCCACGTTCATCTGCTTATCATTCAGCAAGAATATTTTCTCTTCGGCAAGCTGCTTAATAATGATGTTCTCATACAAATTATTAAACTTCCGCTCCTGTTTTACTACAATGTTTTTAATTTGATTTAATACCTTTTTAGGATTGTAGCCTAATATCTCTTTTGATTTTTCATTCAAATTAGCCAGGCGGCTAAGTGTAGCTACCCTAACCCGGTAAAACTCATCTAAGTTGGAAGAAAATATAGCCAGGAACCTTATGCGCTCAATTAATGGTACCGTTGGGTCGGTAGCTTCCTGTAAAACACGGTCGTTAAAATACAGCCAGCTTATTTCGCGATTAATTAAAGGTATCCGTTTAATATCCATAGAGTTCCGGCTTTTCAGTCGTTAAATGCAAATCTGCTTATTTATTTGTTAATTTAATATTAAGTAATTGTTATAGCGAATGTTTTATTTGATAACATTGTAGCATAACACAGTTAACTTTATCATATTTAATTTATATAAATGCCCCTATTACCTTAAGTTTGTAAACCAACATAAACATACTACTTATGCCAACATTTGATATTGTAAGCAAAATTGACGGACAAACGTTAGATAATGCAATTAACACTGCTAAGAAAGAAATTTTGAACCGTTATGATTTTAACGATTCAAAAAGTACTGTCGACCTTGATAAAAAAAGCAATACCATTACCATCGTTACCGAGAATGACATGCGCCTAAAAGCCATTCAAGACTCCATAATTAGCCGTATGGTAAAACAAAACCTTGACCCTAAAGCGCTTGACTTAGATCAAAACCAAATAGCCGCCTCGGGCAATATGATACGCAAGGAACTTAAAATAAGGGAAGGTATTGATAAAGAAGCGGCAAAAAAAATAGTTAAAGCCATAAAAGATAGCGGGCTTAAAGTACAACCATCAATAATGGACGATCAGGTGCGCGTGCAGGGTAAAAAGATAGATGACCTACAAGCCGTTATAAGCCTTTGTCGCAAAGGCGATTTTGGCCAGCCATTGCAGTATATTAATATGAGGGACTAGTGTTAAAATTTGTTAATTATTGTGTTAAACATTGTTAACAGACTTATATGATTAAGGTTTAATGCTATACTTGTTCGGCCACTAACCTATATCATGAAAAAAGTTTGTGTATTAATATTATCTATAGTTCTTGCTTCTCAAGCATACGCCCAAATAACTCAACAAATTGAAAATCAGATTGCCTTTACTAAACTATACGGCTATGTAAGGTATTTCCATCCAAGTGATGAAGCAGCCGCTATTGACTGGGATAAGTTCGCTATACATGGTGTAAGCAAAGTAAATACTTGCACTGATAGGCACTCTCTTAAAAAAACCTTAACTGACCTTTTCACTCCAATTGCTCCCACTTTAAAGATTTCAGACGAAAACGAAGATATTGTTTTTGATAAGCAGCAACTCATTCCGCCATCTTTAAATGGGTACAAAACAATTGCATGGCAACATGTTGGTGTAGGCAATTTCAAGTACAAAGAAATGCCTTATCAAAGCTTACGAACAAACCGGGATGCGTATTATTTAAAAGCTCCTTCTAATATATCCACCTATTATCTCCCGGCACAGCCAATATATGGAACAATGCACAAGATTATAGACGTAAAATTATACCAGAACAAACCATTTATTGTTAAAGCCAGGGCTAAATTAGCAACGGGAACGGGGTTTGGCCATTTTTGGGCATCTATAAAGAAAGAAGACCAATCATGGCAACTGGTTAATGACGGTATGAGTGACCGTATAATAGGGTCAGAGTGGAAGATTTTTGAAACTAAAGGAACAATAGATCAACATGCTAGTGACCTTAATTTCGGAGTATTGTTAGATGGCGAAGGAGAACTTTTAATTGATGATATAAGCGTGTTTGTAAAAGATGATAATACCTGGAAAGAAATATATACCAATACTTTTAACCAGGAAAAGAAAGGCGTTGTACATACAGATATTTTAAGTGGTGAAAAGAAAAACGGCCCGAACGCTGATTATTATAGCTACGAAATTAGTGGGGACAAAAAATCGCCTGGTGAAAATTGGGCTGCTATAAAAAGCACAGCAAAATATGCTCAAGAGCCTGTGGGTAAGCTTGAAAAACATACAACATTATTTAAAGCTTATCCAAAAGTGGGTGAGTACATCACCAGGAATATTGGAGGCGGACTAAAAATTATTATGCCAATTTCTCTTTATGGAAATGCCGGCAGCACCTATCCTCTTGCCGATACTATAAATTTAAGGAAATTAAAAAATGACCTAACTAGTATTAAACAAAATGCTATTACTGCCGATAGTTTAACAACACGAGTTGCTGATATTGCTATTGCATGGAATCAGTTTCAGCATTTTTCTCCTTATCTAGATATAGTTAAAACTGACTGGCAACAAGATCTTAAAAACGCTTTAGTAAATGCAAATCAGGATCAAAATGCTTCAGACTTTTATAAAACTTTATTAAAGTTCACTGTCAGGTTACAGGATGGGCATATTACTGTAAACTGGGATAATAATAGAAATTACTACTATCCACCCATCAGCTGGGATTGGGTGGAAGGTAAATTAGTTATCACAAGTGTATGGGATAAATCGGTAGATGTAAAGCAAGGTGATATTGTAACAGCGATTAACAATGAAGACCCCAAGAAATATTTTGAGCAGGTAAAAAAATATATTTCGGCAGCTACACCCGGTGGGCTGGCCGACAAGGCACGAACGGAAAGCTTAAAAGGTGAAAATGGCAGTATTTTGCGGCTCGATTATTTAAGTTATGATAATAAACCTGGCAAAGCAGAACTAAAAAGAAATATTGTTGCTTACCAATATATTAAACAATATGCTGCTGCAGACACTGTAAAACGTATTAATAACGATGTTATGTATATTAATATGGGCTTGGCTGATATGAAAACTATTGACAAAGCATTGCCTCAACTAAAGCAAAGCAAAACCATTATTTGTGATTTTAGGAATTGCATGGTAGACAATGATAACAATCATTTTATAGAATATCTGCTAACTCAAAAAGATACTGCTACGCAATGGATGAAGATAGCACAGCGGATATATCCTGATCAAAAACAAGTAGAAGGTTATATTACAGAAGGTTTTGAACTAAAACCGGCTAAACCTCACTTAAATGCCAAAGTGATATTTTTAATAGATGGCAGCGATATTAGCTGGTCTGAGAGTTACATAAGCATAATTGATCATTATAAACTAGCAACTTTAGTTGGACAGCCAACCGGCGGCACTAACGGTGATGTAGATTATTTAAACTTACCCGGTGGTTACAGAATATCATATTCCGGTTTAAAAATAGTTAAGTTGGATGGTTCGCAGCATCAGGGGGTTGGTACAAAACCAAGCATCTATGTGGAAAGAACTATAAAAGGGGTTCGCGAAAATAGGGATGAGTTTTTAGAGAAGGCATTAGAAATAGCTAATCAATAACCCTATATAAAAAAGAGCCGCTTCCTCCTAAAAGGAAACGGCCCCATCTCAAACCTAAACCAACTTTTATTATGAAAACAGTCTTTGTACTTTTTCAGTAACAGGTTGGTGCTGTTACCAAGTAATATCTTTAATTATCCGGTGATATCCGGATTTCCCATCCTACAAACTTCTTTGCACTGCCGCCCATTGGAAACCCGGACCGATCCGAATAAATTATTTTATAGTGATCTCTCTGGTTACAATTTTAGCTTCTTCTTTTTTAGCGATGGTTAATTTTAAAATACCATCTGTGTAGTCGGCTTCAATTTTATTTTGATCGGCACTTTGTGGCAATGTAAATGACCTGGTGAATGAGTTATAGCTGTATTCGCGTTTGCTGTATTTTTTAGTTTCATTTACTTCCTCAGCTTTTTTCTCAGCTGATACAGTTAATACGTTTTTTTCTAAGTTGATCTTAAAGTCTTCTTTCTTTAAACCGGGCACCGCTAATTCCACTTCAAATTCATTTTCAGTTTCAGCAATATTAACTGCAGGTGTACGACTTGCAAATTTTTCGCCCAAGGTTGAATCGTTCAATAAATTATATACATCATTAAAAAATGGGTTTGCTATGTGGTTTTTGTGTCCGTTGTTAAATTTCACTAAAGTCATTTTTATATTCCTCCTAAGTTTGTTTTTTCTTTTGTTTAACTTCGCAAATAGTTACTCAAGTGTTATACCAATACAGGATTAACTCACAATTGAAGACAATTTGTCTGCTTAAATAAAATTCAAAAGACATTATGGCACTTTTAGCCGAAAAAATTTCAGATTATAAGTATAAAACCCCAATAGCTATCCGATTTTCGGATATTGACGCGGTAGGACACGTTAACAACGCGATATATTTAACTTATTTTGAAATGGCCCGTTTTAGTTACTGGCGCGATGTAACTGATTGGAACTTTAGCGAAAATGGTATAATTGTAGGGCGTGCAGAAGTACAATATTTAAAGCCGGTTATGTTGCATGATAAAATATCGTGCGGGGTACGCATAGTTCGTATAGGTAATAGTAGCTTTGATGTAATGCATATTTTGATACGCAGTACTGCAATCGGTGAAGAAATAGTTACCGTAGGAAAAACAGTGTGCGTGAGTTATGATTACTCGGTTAACAAACCGGTAAGGATACCACCCCATGCACGTGATAAAATGATAGCGTATGATGAGCCAAGATTGATTTTGAATACGAATTAATTAAAAGCAATAAAGTCATGCTAAAACAGCATGACTTTATTTATTAATAGGAAAGGCGTAGAAAATAAGCGCTATCCGAGAATTACTTACCTCCTATTTCAAACACTGCGTTTATCTGGAAGCTCAATTTGATCTTTTTAAAGTCGATATCTGAATCAGCAGCAGCTTCTTCATTCATTACTCCTTTAGCCATATACATCACATTACGTGGCGAAGGAAAACTACTGTTATCGCTTTCCATAATATGCAATACCGGGCCCAGTTTTTCGCCCAAACCTGTTACCAGGTAGTTAGCTTTTTCCCTGGCTGATAATAAAGCTTTTAATTTCAACTCGTTTTTAAGCTGGTTGATCTTTGAATAATCGTAACTATCAATATTAGTGCTTTGGATGCCTTTAGGATCCAATTTACTGATGATGTTGTTAAATTTATTCAGGTCGGTAAAGCGGATGCCGTATTGTTTACTGGCTAAAAAATCAGGATTTTTCTTTTTCTGATACTCGTAATTGTATGACGAAAGATTATTTACTGTAAAATCGGTTTTGGCAATTCCGGCCTCACTAACAGCTTTTTCCAACTGTCTTTCTAACTGCTCAATAGTAACCTTGGTTTTACCATTCAAATATTCTTTTAAGGAGATAGAAACATTTATAATATCAGGCGTAACCTCTTGTTCAGATAAACCTACAACTTCAATTTTTCTGCGTGTATCAATGCTTTGTGCAAATGCACCGTAAGAAAGTGTAATAAATGCGGCAAGTATAAATAGCTTTTTCATATATGTATTTGTTTTAAAAGTAGACTTACAAATTTGTTGCAAGTTTAATGCTTAACCCGAATGTAACAGAATTGTTTACGAAGATTGTGTTAAACGCACAAGATATTGATCGTATTCATCCTCTACCAAAACGCTTACATCAAACCCAACTTCATTGGCAATAACGGTAAGTGTTTGTTCATCAATATATAACCATTTAAACCAGTCGGTATGTAGATGCTTGTATTGGTACTGGTAAGCTATTTCTCCATAATATTTATCTTTTGGCAGGTTACCTTCATATAAATAATTAATATCCGACGAATCAAATAGTATTTGTCCGCGCGGGTTTAGCAGTGATTTTAGATGAGTAAGCAAAATTTTTAGCCCATCCAGGTCGCCGGCTATACCAACGCCGTTCATTAATAGTAATAGCGTATCAAATTTCCCGGGACTAAAAGTGTATATATCAGCCTCAAAAGCTTTTTTAACGCCACGTTGCCGCATTACTTGTACTGCTAATGGCGAAATATCAATAGCAGTAACATCAACACCCCTATCCTGTAATAACAAGGCATGACTGCCCGCACCTGCCCCTATATCCAATACTTTCCCATTACATTCATTAATGGCAAACAATTCTAAGGCGGGCATTTCATCAACATCCCTAAAGAATGTATCAACCGGCATTTCTTCTTTGGGGCCATATTGATTATGTATCCAAAGTTTAGAGGAATTTAGTTTGTGGTAATGGTCAAATATGGCTTGACCCAATACATCAACCATATTATTGTGACAGTAGTCTTTTCTTTTGAGCGTTAAATTCTTCGGTAGTTATAGCCTTATCATCCAGTAGCTTTTTAAGTTTAATCAATTCATCAGCTACACTGCCGGTTCCGGTGTTTACAGGATTGGTTTTTGTGGCACACGGAGTTACTTCGCAAGCAGCTATGGCTTCTTCTATCCAAATATCATAAGTAACCAAGCCACGTACCTTAACATTAAATATTACTTTTTCAGAGCCCGACATTTGAGGATTTTTCTTGATCTTTCGAATGATCACATTTGTATTTGCAAAATCCCTGCGGGCGCTCATTGAGTTACTATTGCGACTGGGCGGTGCAAACAACGGCGGACTAACCTGCACATATTTAAAATTGCCATCAGGCATTGAGCCTAAAGCTACTTTTACGGTATCGCCTATTTTATAGGTTTTACCGTTAGATGCAGTATAAGTGTCCATATCCTGCGAAAAGCTAACAAACGGAATTAGGCAAAGTATAGCAATTATAATATTTTTCATAGTAGGTGTGTATATAATTACAACAATTGTTTGTTATAAAAGTTCAACTTCATCATATGATAATTGAAGGTCCTCTTTAATTTTTTCTTTAGTGGGCCTGAAGGATAAGAAATATAAAATAATTAATCCTGATATGATCAAATACAATAAATTACCACTAATCATGTAATTAACAATACCAAAAAGCGAAGCCCCCTCCAACAAAGCACAACGAATAATTAACGCAGTTTGGTATCGGGTTAGTTTACTGCTTACATCACCTTGTTGTATTGCTTCTACCAATTGCCTTTTAAATAAAATAGTTGATGCAATAAAGCATCCTATTACCATAATAATTTCAACAAATAAATAAGTATCATTTGTATCTATTACAATAGCTGTTGAGCCATTAATAGTAAATGCTAACACAGCGAATATTAACTGGCCCATTAATAACGCTAAATGTATAATAGTAATGGTTTTTAAAAAACTGTTGGGTTGTTGTTGGTCTTGACTGTTCATATGCTAAGGTTTATATCCGAAGATATAAAATACATTAAAGAATATCCGCCATTAAGAATTATATATCTGGTAAACACCAACTAAACTTCTGTTAATCACAGAACCTACCAATACATTGGTTATTTTCTTTTCCATCATCAACTGCTCGGCTTGACTAATGTACTCGTCCGAGTCTACCATTATTGGGTTAGCGGTCATCATATCAGCAACAGATAGTTTTGATGTATCCGGGTTACGCAGTAGAGACCGTCTTAAGTCACCATCAGTAATAACACCTTCAACTTTATCCTTACTGCCAATAATCACCATGCCTAATTTACCTTCAGACATGCGCAGTAATACATCAGTAAATGAAGCATTCATGCCAATAAAAGGCAGGTTATCTATACGCATTAAATCTTTTACCCTGGTTAATAATTTTCGCCCTAAACTACCGCCGGGATGAAAGCGTGCAAAATCTTCTTCCTGGAACTGGCGGGTTTCCATTAAGGCTATAGCTAAGGCGTCACCCATAACCAAAGCCGCCGTGGTTGATGATGTTGGTGCCAATGCCAGCGGACAAGCCTCGCGAGTGATGATTATATTTAAATGATGATCGCTATTTTTAGCAATAGTTGAATTAGGGTTTCCTGTTAGGCTGATTATCAAATTTTTATTCCATTTTAAAAAAGGAATAACTTTTAATACTTCATCCGTTTCGCCAGAGTATGAAATTAGTATCACCGGGTCTTTTTCGCCCACAATTCCAAGGTCACCGTGAAATGCATCCCCGGGATGCAAAAAGAAACTTGGTGTGCCCGTACTAGATAAAGTAGCCGCTATTTTTTTACCAATAAGCCCCGATTTACCTATACCAATAACAATCACCTTGCCCTTGTTAGCTAGTATGGCTTGTACTACAGCGGTAAAAGTATCATCAATTAATCCCGCTACCTGCTGCAGCGACTCTATCTCAATATCAAAAACCCTTTTGGCTATATCTTTCATTGCGTATCAACCTAATAAGGGTTCCATTACTTTTTGCAGATCCTGCAATTTAAGCATATTTGGTCCGTCGCTTAACGCGTTATCAGGGTCAGGGTGTATTTCCATAAAGTAACCATCGGCACCAAAAGCCTTGGCAGCTAATGCCATCATAGGTACAAAGGTGCGGTCGCCGCCGGTTTTACCGCCTGCCCCACCAGGGCGCTGCACCGAATGGGTGCAATCCATACAAACCGGGTAACCCAGCTTTTTCATATCATATATATTCCTAAAATCAACCGCTAAGTTGTTGTAGCCAAACATATTACCACGTTCGGTTAATATTACCTGTTCATTACCGGCTTCAATTACCTTTTGAGCCGGATAAAACATATCCTGGCCCGATAAAAACTGTGCTTTTTTAATGTTTACAATTTTGCCCGTTTTGGCGGCCGCTACCAACAGATCTGTTTGGCGGCATAAAAAGGCTGGTATTTGCAAAATATCAACCACCTGCGCCGCTATTTGGGCCTGAAATGGCTCGTGTATATCAGTTGTAACCGGCAAATTAAATTTATCTTTCACATTTTGCAGCATCTCCATACCTTTTTCAATACCCGGGCCGCGGTATGAATGTATAGAGGTACGGTTAGCTTTATCAAATGATGATTTGAATATTACCGGCACATTGAATTTTTGTCCTGCTTCGGCAACTTGTTCGGCAACCTGGTATAGTAGCTCCTGGCTTTCCATTACACATGGGCCCAATATAAAAAACGGCTTCTGCCGTATTTGGTCAAATAGCATATTTAGTAGTTATTTTAAGCAAAGATAATTTTTTATTGTTATGGCTTATAACGTATAACTTTGCAATATGATCAACTATTTCGATTTTTACCAGATTCCTGAATCATTTAACCCGGATTCGGCCCTGCTTAAAAAGAAGTTTTACGCTTTAAGCAAGGAGTATCACCCCGATTTTTACGCTAATGAGGATGATGCCAAACAACAGGAGATACTGGAATTATCTACCCTTAACAACAAAGCCTACCAAGCATTATCTGACCCTAATAAACGATTGGAGTACATTTTAAAACTGCATGATTTAGCAAATGAAGGTGCAAAACCACAACTTCCTGCAGATTTTTTAATGGAGATGATGGATATTAACGAGAGATTAATGGAAGTAGATAACAAAGATGAATTGGGTCATGTTACTGCCGAAGTGCTTGCCATTGAAGACGATATCAATACCGAATTGGATGCCTTGACTAAAGATTATGACGGATTGAGCGATACAGCTAAAGAAAACAGGTTAAATGATATTGCAAATATTTATTTCAGACAAAAATACCTATTGCGAATTAAAGAGAGTTTAAATACATTTGCAGCCCGCTTCTAAAGAAACTAATCCACTCTTTAGGTTAAAAGCAAGCCCAGCTGGCGGAATTGGTAGACGCGCTGGTCTCAAACACCTGTGGGAAACCGTGCCGGTTCGACTCCGGCGCTGGGTACAAAGCCCTGATAGCAATATCAGGGCTTTGTTGTTTTAAGATAATGAAAACACTAACTTCATGTGTGAAAAAATTAATAACAACTTCATCGTTGATTTTCTCTGTGTTTTTTGCGACCGCACAACATAAACCCTTAGGAACTTACAGGTCGAATTTTGCTGATTTAGGTTTTTTTATTACCAAAATTGATTTTAAATCAGATTCAACTTTTACGTATCACTTCAGTGGTGATTTACTGCATGATAGTAGTCAAGGAATCTTTACAATTAGAAAGGATACGATTTTTCTTCATTTTGTTGATACTGTAACATCAACGCTGTTAAACGACAGCTTAGCTAGTATTGCAGAAAAAATATCTTCGGGACGACATATGCGACCTGCTAAATATTTGTTTAGAAATAATAAATTATGGAGTTTTCACGTAGAAACAGGCAAAGTCGTTAAAAATGCAATATCTTATCATAAAACGAAAAGATATATATTTTTCGGGTCACATTATTATAAAAGAGAACGCTATTTACGAAAGGTAGACTAATAAATGTTATTATGGAATTAGTACGTTAGATGATAACTATTTGCCTTAATCTAATCTAAAACCTTAGCTTTGATATAACCAATTACAATTACCATGAAACCACTTTATTTACTACTTGCTTTAGTATTTGCTAATGCAGTAGCCATTGCCCAACCTTCGCCTGTTAAGGTAAATGAAGGTTTATTACAAGGCATTGCCGAAAACGGATTGACCATTTACAAAGGCATCCCCTTTGCCGCGCCGCCAGTGGGCGATTTACGCTGGAAAGCCCCGCAGCCCGCCGCAAAATGGACCGGTGTGCGCGTTGCTGATAAATTTGCACCAGGCCCTATACAAGGTGGCAATATCCCATCGGGCAAAAGTGAGGATTGTTTATACCTGAATGTATGGTCGCCGGCTAAAACGGCTAATGAAAAATTGCCTGTATTGGTGTGGATATATGGCGGCGGCTTTAATGCCGGTGCAACATCTGAAAGTAATTATAACGGCGCTAATTTGGCCAAAAAAGGTGTGATATTAGTTTCAGTAGCATATCGCGTTGGGCAATTAGGCTTTTTAGCACATCCCGACTTAAGTAAAGAAAACACAAACAGGGTATCAGGCAATTATGGCTTATTGGATATGATTGCCGGGTTAAAGTGGATACAACAGAACATTGCTGCTTTTGGCGGCGATCCTAAAAAGGTAACCATATTCGGCGAATCGGCGGGCGGCATTGCCGTAAGCCAACTTTGTGCATCGCCATTGGCTAAAGGATTATTTAGTGGCGCTATATCTGAAAGTGGTGGTTCATTTGGCCCGCCGCGTGTTACCACCTTTCCAGGAGAAAACATGAAACGATTACATGATGCAGAGGCCGCAGGGGAAGCATATGCTAAAAGCAATGGATTTAATTCGATTGCCGATCTTAGAAAAGTTGATGCAGAAAAATTACCGGCTGGTCGTGGATTAGCGTGGCCAATTATTGATGGCTATGTAATTCCTGACGATCAGTACAAATTATACGAGGCCGGTAAATACAATGAAACCCCAATATTAGTAGGTTATAACTCTGACGAGGGTGCCAGTTTCTCACCACCAAAAACAGGAGAAGAATATGTGGCTGGCGTAAAAGGCCGTTACGGCAAATTCGCTGATGATTTGGTTAAAGCCTACCCCGCCGGTACAGGGGCAGTAGCAAAAACAGCTCGTGATTTAGCCCGCGATGCTGCCTTTGGATGGCATACCTGGAGCTGGGCAAACCTGCAAGCTAGTAAAGGCAAATCAAAAGTATTTTATTATTATTTTGACCAACATCCTGATTATCCTGCCACATCACCGCGTGCAGGATCGGGCTCACCCCATGGGCAGGAAGTAGCTTATGTATTTGGTGTTCTTAACCCTAACAATCCGCAAACCACAAAAACCGACCTGGAGATATCTGACCAAATGGGAACTTATTGGACAAATTTTGCCAAGTATGGCGACCCAAATGGTGCCGGGGCAACCAAATGGCCTGCCTATACTAAAAACAACCCGGCGGTAATGTATTTTAGTCAAACCGTACATACGGGCCCGGTACCTAGTGAGGCTTCGCTTAAAGTATTGGATGAATATTTTAAATGGAGACGATCGCCGGAGGGAACTGCCTGGGCTAAATAAAAAAAGCCTGATCTAATAATAGATCAGGCTTTTTTTATTATTTGGAAGCAGTTATCTAATCTAGCTTATAAGCTTCTATTGAATTGGCTGAAAACGTAGGCACATAAACTATTTTAGTTTTTGCATCGTAGCCAATATCAGCTGTTTTACGGTTTTTGGTGGTATGAGTATCCAATAAAACCTCTTTCGTACCATCAGCTTTTACATAATATAACCATCCGGCCCATGCCGTCACTAAAAAGTCGCCATTACCAATTGGTTCAATACCATCACCACCATTTTCAAGCGTGGCAAATTTAGTTAGGTTTTTTGCGGCATCAGCAACCATCATAGCGTTACCTGTTAGTATATATAGCTTATCTCCTATCGCTTTTATACCGTTTATTCCTCTTAAACCTTCCAGATATAAAGTTGGCACATCTTTTTCTATTTTAAACACACGTGCGTTTTGTGAGTCGGTTACGTAAATTACACCCTTACTATCAACCGTAACATCATTTAAACCAACTGCATCTGCAATAGTTATTTTATGATCAATTTTATTTTTGCTGATGCTTATAACTACTACATCTTTTAAATCAGCTACATATAGCCAATCGCCATTTACAGCCAAACCTTTAGGCGCATCTAATCCGGTTATCCATTTAAGGTTTTTAACTTTACCATTCATGGTCAAAGTACCAATAGCGCCATTACCATCCTTGATCCAGGGTTGGCCATTAATTTGTGATGTATAAATTGTTCCGTTATATGGTATTACAGATTCAGTAACCAAAAGCGTGGTATCACTCTCCCATAACTTGGTTAATTTGTGCTGGGCTTGTGTATTTACTGTTACAAACAATGCCATACCACATAAAAATAATTTAAGTAGTGTTTTCATAAGTTTACTATTATTGATTTATAAGTTATCAAAATTACTAATTAATAACTATTCTAAAATTCAACTATCAATAAAGATACAAGCCAGCTATATTTATTAAATAAAATAAAAATATTTGTCCAATTTGGCTTTTCATGATCGTTATTGGGTTTTAACAATTAAACTTTAATAAGATGAAAGATTTTTTATTCGTATTCAGAAATGATTACAAAGCGATGGAACAAAGATCGCCCGAAGAAATGCAAACCTCAATGAAAAAATGGATGGACTGGATAGGTAATTTTGCCGCCCAAAACAAATTAATTGACAGAGGTAACCGTTTACACGGTACTGGCAAAGTAGTAACCCCTGGGAATATTATTACAGACGGGCCGTATGCAGACATTAAAGAATTAATTGGTGGTTACACCTTAGTTAAAGCTGAATCATTAGAAGAAGCCGCCGAAATGGCAAAAAATTGTCCCATACTAGAAATGGGAGGCAATGTAGAGGTTAGGGAAATTAACCCGATGTAATGATCGATTAAAAAGCCTTTGTATTTTTACAAAGGCTTTATTATTTTATGCAACAACAGGAGTTATTACCACACTTATTCAGAACCGAATACCGCAAGATAACCTCGGTGCTTTGTAAACTATTTGGCATTGAACATATTGAAGTGGCCGAGGATATTGCCAGCGATACGTTTTTACAAGCATCTGAATTATGGGGCCTGAAAGGATTACCTGAAAACCCAACAGCATGGCTGTATGTGACTGCAAAAAATAAAGCTAAGGATCATTTTAAGCGCGATACCATTTTCAATCAAAAAATTGCTCAGCAATTAATTCTTTTGTCTCCCGGTACAGAAGAAATTGAGATAGACCTATCCGACAAAAATATTGTTGACAGCCAATTGCAAATGCTATTTGCTATATGTAGCCCACTTATCCCAGCCGAGGCACAAATTGGTTTGGCCCTGCGTATTCTTTGCGGCTTTGGTATAAATGAAATTGCCAGCGCCTTTTTAACCAATAAAGAAACTATTAACAAGCGCCTTTTTAGGGCAAAAGAAAAACTAAGGGCAGAAAAAGTAAAAATTGAGTTTCCCAACCCTACCGAAATAAATAAAAGACTGGAAACAGTTTTAACAACATTATACCTGTTTTATAATGAAGGGTATTATTCGTCGAGCCGGGACATTACATTACGCCAAGATATTTGCCTGGAGGCTATGCGTTTGACTCTTTTATTAATTGAGAACAACGATACAGATTTGCCCGCTGTAAATGCATTACTATCGCTAATGTGTTTTCAGTCTTCAAGATTTGAGGCACGGATAAATAACAACGGCGATACCGTTTTATACCATGACCAGGATACAAGCCTTTGGAACAACGAATTGATCACAAAAGGAGAATATTTTTTAAACCGATCATCAAAGGGTAATGAATTATCAAAATACCACCTGGAAGCCGGTATAGCTTACTGGCATACCATCCCTGTTGATACCCATGAAAAGTGGGAAAATATTTTACAATTGTATAATCGTTTGTTGCAAATAGAATACTCGCCTATTGCTGCATTAAACCGCACCTATGCCCTGGCCAAGGCTAATGGTAAAACTGAGGCTATTATTGAAGCCGAAAAACTAAATCTGCACAATAACCATTTATATCACAGCTTATTAGGCGAACTTTATAAGGATGTGAATAATGAGCAAGCTATAGGTCATTTTAATATGGCATTATCTTTAGCTGTATCAACTGCTGACAAAACACTTATAGCTAATAAATTGGCGGATTGTAAAAAAGATAGTGTATAACACATACGTGTTTTCTGTCTTTAAAATATCTTACTATTATTGACGAATAAACTAAGTAATCCTCCATTTAATGCTACGAATATTTTATATCCTGTTATTTCTTATCGCATCTCCTGTATTATTGTTTGGCCAAACCAAAGAGCAAACCGCCTGGTTATCATTTTTTAATACCACTAAAATAAATAACCATTGGGGTCTGCAATTTGATGTGCAGTTCAGGTCGGCGGATGATGTAAAATATGTACGTAATTTCTTATTTAGATCAGCAATTGCTTACACCTTTGATAAAAAAAATAACTTGTCTATAGGTCATAGCATTTACGAAACAAATAGCGGACCGGCTCCTTCAGCAACTTTGAATGAACACCGTATTAACGAACAATATGTTCACACTGAATCTATAAAATCTATTGCTATTACCAACCGTTTTCGGTTAGAACAACGCTTTATTGAAAGATCGCCTACTACCAGTGTATTTTCCCAACGTTTCAGATACTTTTTAAAATTCGTAATACCGTTAGCCAAACAAGAATCATCCTTTAAAAAGGGTTTGTTTACTACCGTTCAGGATGAGGTGTTTTTAAATTTGCAAAATAAAGATAAGATAAACGGCAGTTTATTTGACCAAAACCGTGTATATGTAGGTATTGGACAGCGCTTTAGCCCTAAAATGGATATGGAAGTTGGCTATATGAAACTTTTTCAAAAACGTTCATCAACTGACCTTTCAGGCAGCATTGTTCAATTAGCGTTTTTTACCAGGTTTTAATTATGTTGTAATGATTACATAAGCAAATTTCTAATTGCTTACCTCAACGCAATTCTTTTATTTATAGTATAGTTAATAAAAAGTAACTTTCCTGTTGCGTAAGTGGTAAATGTGGGTTACAAAATAAATATAACTACATTTATAATATTGCGTATACAAATATTATACACGTATAATAACCAATTATATATTCATAATGTCGAAGTTGTTTCGTATACCAGTATTATTTTTGGTAACCGGTATTATATGGGCATTGTTGAGTGATCCTGTAATTACTCTTTTTTTTGGCCACATAGATCCGTTGCATTTAGACCTATTTAGAAGTTTAAATGACTTTGTATTTATTATAGTAATAACCGTTTTATTATATATTGAAATTGGTAGCCAACAAAAAAGACTAGCTAAATCTGAAGAACAGTATCGCGAGTTGTTTGAGTCAAATCCTAACCCAATGTGGATATATAATATTGAAAATTATGCCTTTATTAAAGTAAATGACGCGGCTTTGGACAAATATGGTTATACGCGCAGTGAGTTTTTAAAAATGACTATATGCGATATACGCCCCAAGCGTGATCGTGATGATGTAAAAAAATTTGTCGCTGAGATTAAAACTGGCATCAAAAATTCGGGGATATGGGAGCATATAAAATCAAATGGAGAGAGTGTAATAGTATCAATCACATCTCATAATGTGACATTTGAAAACAAAAGTTGTAGTTTAGTAATGGCCACAGATATTACTGACTTATTAGATAAGGAAATAAAATTACAAGAGGCTAATCAAAAAATAAAAAACAGTAATAATATATTACTAAATGTGGCCTGGTCAAATTCGCACGAATTAAGAAAACCACTTTGTTCTATGCTTAGTTTAGTTGATTTGCTTAAAGACACTACCAATGAGCAGGAAAAAATGGAGTATATTGAATTACTACAACAATGTACCAAAGAAATGGACGATATCACCCAAAAAAATAATACTAAATTAAATGCTATAAGTATATAGCTTAGTTCACCTGGAACTTTTCCCGATACTCTGACGGGGTCATCCCTACTGTTTTTCTGAACACCTTTCTGAAGGCTTTAGGGTCATTATAGCCCGAATTATAAATTACTTCCGTCATTTGCTGGCTGGTTTGCTCCAACAGTTTTTTAGCTGCTTCAATACGGGTTTGCTGCAAATACTCAATTGGTGTAATACCGGTTACTTGTTTAAAACGCCGCACCATATTTCTTCTGCTTGATGGAATATCTTTAATGATCTCTTCAATAGTTTCCGCATCGTTATATCGGCTTTCTATGTTCTGTTGTGCTTTTGCTACCAATTCGTCATGATGATTTTTCAATGGCTGAAAGGTGCTAAAGTAGGATTGGTTATCCCTATCCATATCAATAGCGAAAACTTTAGCTGCTTTTATGGCCATGTCTCGCCCGCAATGTATCTCTATTAAATGTAGCAATAAATGGAACGTTGATGTGGCGCCCCCACTGGTATATAATCGTCCATCTTCGGTTAAAGTTTTATCTGAACGAAGTTTTACATCAGGAAATGCAGCAGCAAATCCATTACAAGCATCTACATGCGTAGTAGCAGTTTTCCCATTTAACAAGCCGGTAGAAGCTAGTAAAAAGGCACCTGTACAAAAAGTAGCAATATGTGCACCTTGTTGATACTGTTGTATTAGCCACGGGATATAAACCTGGTTTTCGCTGATAGAAAGTTTAATCTCATCAGTATTAAAAGATGGTACCAAAATTAATTCCTTGCCATTAGCTTCATGTATAGGTTCGGCCAGGTGATTCATTATCCCATCTAGCTTTTCATATTTATCGCCCTGGTGATATAATAGCGATATATTAAAAGGCTCGGGTTGCCCGGCTCTGGCATGAAATTTATTTACAGTATCAAAAACATCTAATATAGCGGCTATGCTTAACAACCGATAGTGTTTAGGTAATAAAACGCCTACTTGTACCATACCTTGATTTAATTAATAATGTAAACATAAATAATTTTGTCTTAAATACCCCCTAACTATGACTTTTATAACCATTTTAAGGTGTTAATACTTGGGCTACCTTTAATAAAAAAAGATAACCCAATGGAAAAGAAAGAAATAATAGCGGATATTGAACAAACAATAACATGGTTAATAAAACTTATTGACCCGGAAACTTATAACCAGATTCCATTTGAAGGCAGCTGGACTGCCGGACAAGTAGTTGAGCATATAAATATAGTGGGTACAGGTTTCGATCAGTTATTAAATGGCGCTACGGAAGTAACTACCCGACCTGTTGATGAACTTGTTGGCCGGATAAAAACAATGTTTTTAAATTTTGATGGTAAAAGCATTGCAGCTGCAAATGTAACCCCTGCCCCTGGTAATTATAATTTACAAGATCATTTAATCAAGTTGGAAAGTATAAAATCGGCAATAATTAATGATATAAATACCTTGGATATGAGTATGACTTGCCTTAATTTTGATATACGAACTTTTGGGTACTTAACTCGTTTAGAGGCTGTTTACTTCTTCCTGTTCCACACCAAAAGGCATGTACATCAATTACAAAATATAGTTAATCAATTAAATAAATCACTAGTTAAATAAAACATCATGGCACTAATTAATCCGTATTTAAATTTCCCCGGTAATACCGAAGAAGCATTCAATTTTTATAAATCTATTTTTGGGGGCGACTTTGCCATGATACAACGTTTTGGCGACACGCCGGAAGCCGGTACAGTGGCCGAGGCCGATAAAAATAAGTTGATGCATATAGCTTTGCCAATAGGCGGCAATGTATTAATGGCTACTGACGCTGTTGGCGATATGTGCACTACTCTAAAAGCGGGAAATAATATTTCATTATCAGTACATACTGAAAGTAAAGAGGAGGCAGATAAAATATTTAATGGCTTATCACAGGGCGGAACTATAAAAATGCCAATGGAAAACACCTTTTGGGGGTCGTATTTTGGTATGGTTGATGATAAATTTGGTGTGCAGTGGATGGTGAGCTTTGATAAAATGTAATAATAATTAGAAGAGATAAATTTATTTCCTGAACCTACAAATAAGAAACCCCTGAATTTTCAGGGGTTTCTTATTTGTATTATTAATTATTAACTACGGCCCAATAGGCTTTTTTACGTTGCCCGTTAATATCAAAAAGCAACGGGTATGCTTTGAGCATTATCGGAGGGTTGGGTATTGGATCACCTGCCGAACCACCACCACGACTATCTAACCAACTCCCTCTATCTGATACGTTCCAAAAAGTTACCGAATTAATGTGTTTTTTATATTGCCTGAAAATATCAAACACCATTTTATACTTCGCAATTTGATTGGCTTCCGCCTCAGGTGTATAACCGGGATCTACAGCCGGTTTGCCTGGTATAATTGGAGCGGGTTTTGCATGAACCGTAATATCTAATTCTGTAAACTGAACATCTAACCCTAATGATATTACTTGATCAAGTGCTTTACGTATTTGATCTGCAGATGGTCGGCCTACGGTCCAGTGTGCCTGGAAACCTACACCATCAATAGGCACCCCATTGGCTTTTAACCTTTTCAGTAACTTAAAAATTTTCTCCCGTTTATCCGGGCGCTCGCTGTTAAATTCATTATAGTATAATTTAGCGCTTGGGTCTGCTTCATGCGCAAACCTAAAAGCAGCATCTATATATTCAGGACCCTTAAATATTTCCAGCCACTTAGTATCACGATACATCTTGGTCGAATCCGGACCATCTTCAATAGCTTCGTTTACTACATCCCATGTATACATTTTACCTTTATAGCGGTTCATTACAGTAAAAATGTGTGTTTTTAAACGCTGTAATAATAGCTCCTTACTGGCTGGTTTTCCGTCAGGACCGGTAAACATCCACTCAGCCCCCTGCTTATGCCATAGTAAATTATGGCCACGTATTTTAATTTTATGTCTTTCGGCAAAAGCAACAATATCATCTGCGTTTTTCCAGTTCCATCTATTTTCTTCGGGATGGATAACGGCTACTTTCATATCATTTTCTGCTGTTACGCTATTAAATTCTCTGATAATTAAAGCCGAGTCAGTTCTTATTGATCTTGAACCAACCGCTACCCCTACTAAAAAATCATTCTTAAAATAATCTTTCAGGCCCTTACTTAAATCGGCTTGAGGGGTTGTATTTGGTACAGCCGAAATAGATGCGCTTTGCTTTTGGGTACACTGAGTATAACTTAGTACAGTAGCAAATGCAGCAAAGATTATTATACCCTTCCTGCAGTTTTGAAGTAATAATGTATTCATTTTAGAGATCATTTTATAAATTATAAACTACAATTATTTAGAAAATATACTTCTATTTTACTTTCGTCAAAATATTGGTTTTCAACCATGCTTCGGCATAGCCAGGCCATGCCTCGGCGGCTGGATTACCGGCACGCATACCATACCCATGTCCACCTTTGGGTACCAAATGAAACTCAACAGGTACTTTTGCTTTTTGCAAAGCCATGGCGTAAGTTACAGAACTTCCACCGCTCCCATCATCAGCTGCCTGGAAAATAAAGGTTGGCGGGGTGTTGGCATCTAGTTTGCCCAATTCTGGAGTTAATGTACGTCCCGGCCCATCATTCAGGTAGCCGGGATAAATAATCATAGTAAATGCTGCTTTGCATGATAGTTTATCCTTTTCATCAACAGCAGGATAAGTAACTACATCATATTCAGAATTTAACTTGGCTGCCATATCTGCACCAGCAGAGAAACCAATTATCCCTACTTTATTTGCATCAATTTTATATTTGGCAGCATCGCTCTTAATAACACGCATGGCACGTTGCAGGTCCTGCAAGGCTCCTAGTCTTTTATTAGGTGTACGATACTCTAACACAAAAGCAGTATAGCCCATTTTGTTAAACCATTCCGCTATTTCCGAACCTTCTTTATTTGTAGCTAAAGTTTCGTATCCTCCACCCGGACAAATAATTACCGAATAACCATTGCTTGCAGTCTTTGGCGAAAATATTAAAAACGCAGGGTTAGTTACATTGGTAATACGCTTAACATTGCCTGATTGATTGGTTGCCAATACGGGTTCATGCTTTGCCTCTGTTTCGCCGGGTACAGCACCAGGCCATATATAAACTTTGGTTTGTGCATAGCCGCTTAATGCTATAAGCAACAATACTGTAAAAAGGCTTGTATATTTCATTATATAGCAATAGGTATAAATCTAAAAACGCCATTACTATCAGTCAAAAAGGCTAATAGCAATGGCGCATTTTTAAAATAAGTTTGTTAAACTATTTATTAACCACAGCCCAGTAAGCTTTTTTACGTTGACCGTTAACATCAAACAGTAATGGATAAGCTTTACGTGGTATACGCCCGGCGGTTGATGATGCTGCTCCACCACCCTGTCCACGGCCATCCAGCCAGCTTGATCTGTCAGTAACATTCCAAAAAGTTACGGCACTAATGTGCTTTTTGTATTGTTTCATCACATCAAACATTTTTTTGTATTGCGCAATTTGCAATGCTTCCAGTTCCGCGGTATAACCCGGGTCAACAGGAGCTGCTGTTGCTGCACCGGCAGCAGGTGCTCCATTTGGTGTTAATGCCGCGGGCACTCGTATATCAATATCCAATTCAGTAAACTGTACATCTAAACCCAATGATATGATCTCATCTAAAGCAGTACGCAATTGCTGAACTGTTGGATTGTTAACTTTCCAGTGTGCCTGGAAACCCACGCCATCTATAGGAACGCCTTTATCCTTTAAATTTTTTACCAGTTTATATATTTTACGATGCTTAGTGTCACTTTCGCTACTGTAATCGTTATAATACAATTTGGCTTTAGGGTCGGCTTCATGCGCGTAACGAAAAGCCGCTTCAATAAACTCAGGACTTTTAAATAAATTCCACCATGGACTGGCTGTGCGATAGATCACGGTTGAATCTGCACCGTCCTGAACTGCTTCATTCACTACATCCCAGGCATATATTTGTCCTTTGTAACGTCCCACAACTGCGTGAATATGGTCTCTTAAACGTTGAAGTACCAACTCTTTGCTAGATGGTTTACCATCAGGTGCGGTAAACATCCACCGGGCATCCTGGCTGTGCCACAATAAATTATGGCCACGAACGGCAATTTTATGTCTTTTGGCAAAAGCCATTATAGCATCAGCATTTTCCCATTTCCAGGTATTTTCTGATGGATGTAACACACCCGGTTTCATATCGTTTTCAGGTGTTAAGCTATTAAACTCCTTTATGATCAACGCTGAATCGCGGCTTATTGACTGCATTGCAACTGCAACACCAATTTTAAAATCCTTTTTAAAATAATCTTTCAATCCTTTATTAGGGTCATTCTGTGGAGTTGTATTTGACACAGCCGATATAGAAGTGTTTTGTTTTGGTGTACACTGTGTATAAGATAATACAGTAACTACAGCCGCTGCAATGAGGAAAATATCCTTCTTGCTTTTTAGTAGGTATTTATTCATAGTGATTGAATGGTTAATTGATTTGAGTTTATAAATCTAATAATATTAAAAAACTATAACCTTGGGGCTATTGTCACTTTTTTGATAGATAACTCATCAATAATGCGTAACTAAATATCAATAAGCATATAACATCACGAATATATTCTACCAGACTTTTATTTTGAATAAATTAGTATTTTACATTTTCAAACACCAATTATTTATGAAATCTTTCCTTAGTATTTTACTAATATTTATTACCACTTATGCAATTGCACAAACAGATTCATTACGTGCAGGTGTTTATACACCAAGTAAAAAAACTCAAAAAACAGGTACAGTAGAAAGAAGGCAAATATTATCAGGAAATACGTTAGATGTAAAACACTTTGAAGTTTACACCTTAACCCTCCCGGCAGGAAAAAAATATACTTCTACTGCAGCCGATAGCAAAGTTGAACTTCTAATAATTATTAAAAGTGGTATAGTAAATGTTACCCTGCATGACAGCACCAAAGCTGTTGGGCCAGGTAGTTTAGCTTTAATATTGGCAGGTGATAAAGTTAGTTTTGAGAACAAATCGAATGACCCGGCAAGCTGGTATGTTTTAAATTACCAGACAAGCATGGAGAATTTAAAACGTGGCCATGATGCCGGTCCATCATTTTTAAAGGATTGGAATACGCTTAAAGTTACCAAATCAGCTAACGGAGAAAGGCGTGATCTATATGACCGACCCACCACTATGTTTGAGCGTTTTGACGTACACGCAACCGTATTAAACAATGGCAGAAACAGTCATGAACCACATACCCACCGTGCCGAAGAATTGATATTAATGATAAACGGCGAGAGCCAATTTCAAATTGGCCAGGAAAAATTTATGGCGCATAATGGCGACGCGGTATTAATGGCGTCAAAAGTATTACACGCCGCACAAAACAATGGCACAACCCCTTGCAGTTATTATGCTATACAATGGCATTTGTTAAAGGGAAACTAAGAATACATAACTAAAAAGCCCCGTTAATATTAACGGGGCTTTTTTTATGCTTTTTCTTCAACTATATTTTCAATCCTTCTATCCGGTAAAAACCATATGCAGGCAACCGTAACATATAAAGCGAAGCTGATCCAGGTATTTACCCAGGCAAAAGCTATCGCAGTTAAGTATAAAACTATTGATATTTTTCCTTTCCAATCTTTTCCTAATGCATTTGCCAATAATGAACTCGGGCCTTCGTGCTTTACCAATAATATCATCAATATAGTGTATGCTATGGCATTCATTAAAAGCACAACGCCATACATCGCTACAGGTGCAGGAGATTGAAAATCGGTCTCACCCATCCATGCAGTAACAAATGGGACCATCGACAGCCAAAATAGCAAGTGCATATTGGCCCATAATATGCCGCCATTTATGGATTTTATAATATGCATAGTATGATGGTGATTATTCCAGTAAATACCTACGTATATAAAGCTCAACACATAATTAACAAACACATGAAAAGTAGGTACTAAATCGGCCAAATTATGACCGTGCGGAGTTTTTAACTCCAATACCATAATAGTAATAATAATGGCTATTACGCCATCACTAAAAGCTTCTAAGCGGCCTTTGCCAATGTGCACATTGCTCATGCTTAAAAATCTGAATAGCTTGTAGGGTGCAAAAATGTTTGCTCATTTCTTTGTACGTTACCTTTATATTCAGCCTTGCCAGATAACTCTTTCCAATCAGGATGTGCAAAAAAAGCTTTCCAATGGTCATCTCTATCTTGCTGACTGTTATATGTAGTTAAATACATTAAATTAGGCATACGGCTACCAGCTATCACTTGTGCATAAAACACACCATTTGCATTTATTTTATTAAAAATGGCTACCTCATGATCAAACATTTCAACTTTGTTAGCGTGTATTTTTTCGGTACCACTTTCATAACTACGCAATTCATAAAAACGGTCAGTTTTATTGGCGGTTAGCTTTGGCAATTCCACTGTAGGTGCAACCCCAAATGCCCTTAACAATATGGTTTCAATACGTACATAAGGTAAATTAGCAACCGGGGCATCCAAATAATCTTTACCATTTACCAGGTACTGTTGGTCTTTTAACAATTTAGCCGGAGTACTTTCCAATTCATCCATGCTTTTAAAAGGTGTAAATACGTATAATTTACGGTCAGCTGTATCTGCATCAGTAACAGGTTTAAAAACACCAATATTTTTAATGCCTAATTTATGCAAAGCGGGCAGGTAAGCATTTTGTAAAAACTTCTCAACCATTGCAACCTGGCTAGTATTTTTTAGGTGATATACTTTTATTTGATAATAATACCTGTCGGCAGCATTTGCTTTGATGGTTACACAAAAACACAGTACAAATAACATTATACCTAACAACGGGTTGATGTACTTTTTAAATGATGATCTCATAAAATTTATATATTAGTTTGGTTTATTTTATTCGTGGTAAACTTACAATGATTAATACAAAAACTGCGGTAACTAATTTCAGTAAATTTGCATCAACACCAATACTTAAAGTTACAGCCAGCACCATTTGGAAAATAATAGCACCGCTTAATACCAAAATCAGGCTAAGCCATATAGAAGTGATATTGAACCACCCAATTAAGGTTTCGGCAATAATTACCGACCCCAGCCCTCCTATTACTATACCAATACCCATATTAATATCTGCAAAGCCTTGCAATTGGGTAATCAAATAACCGCTTATAGCAGTCATTGCATTAGCCATTGCTAGTCCAATTATCTTCATACGATCGGTATTTACACCTAACGCCCGTACCATAGTTTCGCTGTTGCCGGTAGCGCGCATAGCAATGCCGAAATCCGTTTTTAATAAATAACCTATTAATAATGTTATTATAAGCACAATAAAAACAAGAATAATAAGGGTATTTTGATTAGTATCATTAACCAAGTTAATGGCCGTGAATATAGATGAAGTATTGATCAGCGGCAGATCAGAACGCCCCATTATAGTTAAATTAACAGAATAAAGTGCCGTCATGACCAATATACCTGCAAGCAACGGGTTTACTTTTAATTTGGTATGTATCAGCCCGGTAATCGCTCCGGCAATACCGCCAGATATAATCGCCGCAGGCAAAATAAAATAAGCCGGTAAATGATGGATAAGCATTACCGCGGTAACAGCAGCACCCAATGTATAACTACCATCGGTAGTAATATCAGGAATGTTAAATATTTTCATGGATATGTATATCCCTAACGCAATCCCCGAAAAGCATAAACCCTGCAATAAAGCGGTTAGGTAAAAGTCCATTATTTTATAGCTTCAAAATTTGACGGAATGGCAATATTATATTTTTTCACAGCCTTAACGTTATATACCCGCTTTCTTACCTTCACCATTTCCGGTTTCAATCCGTCAGTTTTATTGGTTTTTAAATATTGCGCCGCCTGCTCACCAGCCTGGTATCCCCATTGATAGATATCAGCACCAAATGCGGCAACCGCTCCACGTTGTACTAAACCAGCCTCACTGGTAAATATGGGTACATTTTTTTGATTGCAATTTTTTAGAATGGTTTCAAAAGCGGCAAACACGGTATTATCCGGATTAGCAAAAAAAGCATCTATGTTTTTATTTAATAAGGCTAACGTTACTAATTGAGCTTCAGCAGAGGAATTTAATGGCAATGCCACCAGTGTTATGTTCTGTTTGTTGGCTAAGCCCTTTATCCGTTCCATTGCATCAGCAGATTGCGGCTCGGATTGATTATATATCATACCGATAACTAATTTACCATTTTTAGGTTTTATCAATTTTGGAATGATAGAAAATGATGTATCAATGTAATTCAGATCTTCAACAGCGCCAAACAGGTTTGCAGGTGCTTTACCATTTGCATCCAGCACATTCATGCGCTCTGGCGTTGGTGATACCATTTCAAAAATGGGAATGGTTTTTGTTTTTTGCACCGCTGTAACCGAAGATAGTGTGGTGCAGGTAGCCAGCAGGTCAACAGGCTCGCTTATAAAATAATTTACTATTTGGGTTAGTGTTGGGATAACTCCCTGGGCGTTACGATATTCTATTTTTATGGTGTTTTGCTCTTCGCTAAAACCATTTTTCTTTAAAGCAGCAGTAAATCCGGTGCGTGCTTGACTAATAGTTGCATCTTCAAAAGCATCAACAAAGCCTACTACCGGCACATTGTTGTTAGTTTTTGTGTTGCACGATGCCAGTATAACTAATAATGTCGCGGCAAATAAAGGTTTTAACAGCTTCATGCTACTAAGTTATATATTTCGCTTAATTTTAACCCAACATGACATCTATAATATCAAAATTACCACAATTAGGCACTACCATATTTACTACCATGTCGGCATTAGCAGCCGAAGTTGGCGCTATCAATCTTTCTCAGGGTTTTCCTGACTATGAGTGTTCACCACAATTAATTGAGCTGATCAATCAGGCCATGAAGGATGGCCATAACCAATATGCGCCAATGGCGGGTGTAATGGCTTTGCGCGAGCAGGTGGCACATAAAGTAGAGAAACTACATAACAGCACATACAATCCGGATACTGAAATAACTATTACAGCAGGTGGCACACAAGCCGTTTTTACTGTAATTAGCACCCTGATACATCCTAATGATGAGGTAATCATATTTGAACCGGCCTTTGATTGTTACTCGCCGGCTATTAAGTTGATGGGCGGTGTTGTAAAGTCGCTGGAGTTGTCGCCACCGGATTATCGTATTGATTGGAGTATGGTTAAAAAACTGATAACCAACCGCACAAAATTGATCATCATTAATTCGCCACATAACCCAACCGGTACCATTTTGCATGAAGATGATATTGAACAGTTGAGCGCAATAGTAAAAAATCAGGATATATTTATTTTAAGTGATGAGGTTTATGAGCATTTAATTTATGACGGCGAAACCCATCGAAGCATGGCCCGATACCCTGAATTAAAGGAACGTAGCTTTATTGTAGCATCATTTGGAAAGTTGTTTCATGCCACCGGATGGAAGGTTGGATATGGCCTTGCCCCTGCTTATTTGATGGAAGAATTTAGAAAGATACACCAATACCTTGTTTTTAGCGTTAATTCTCCTATGCAGTATGCCATGGCGCAATATTTAAAGGATGAACGTACTTATTTGGAACTACCAGGATTTTTTCAGGAAAAGCGTGATTATTTTCGTGCAGGTTTAGCACAAACACAATTTGAATTACTACCTTGCTATGGTTCTTATTTTCAATCTATTAAATACCAAAACCTAAGTAATGAAAGTGATGTTGATTTTGCTTTGCGATTAACCAGAGAAGCCGGGGTTGCCGTAATACCAACCTCTGTTTTTTATACACAAGCAACAGATCATCATGTACTACGTTTATGTTTTGCCAAAAAGAAAGAAACTTTAAATACCGCTATTGAGAGATTAAGTAAACTTAAACCTTTGTGATAAAAATACGTATCAGTTAACAGCCGCATCAATTATGGATAATCTTAAAATTACCGTTTATCAAGGATACCTTTTTTGGGAAAAAATTGATAAAAATCTTCAAAATATATCGTTACGATTATCCGGCATACGTGAAAAAACCGACCTGATCATTTTACCCGAAATGTTTAATACAGGTTTTACCATGAACGCTGCTGAAATGAGCGAACCAATGAACGGTAAAACCATGCAATGGATGAAAGGCATTGCTGAGCAGTATAATTGCGTAGTAACAGGCAGTTTGATCATTACCGAAAAGGGAAAACATTATAACCGTTTGATATGGATGCGTCCCGATGGAACGTACCAACATTACGATAAAAGGCACTTATTTGGTTTAGGGAAAGAGGACGATACTTATACCGCGGGTAACAAAAAATTAATAGTTGAACTTAAAGGCTGGAAAATTTGCCCGATCATATGTTATGATCTTCGGTTCCCTGTTTGGTTACGAAATGTGGGACAAGATACATACGACCTATTACTTATAGTGGCCAACTGGCCTGAAAAACGATCTTTACACTGGCGTACACTTATACCCGCCCGTGCGGTGGAGAATCAATGCTATGTAATTGGCGTTAATCGCGTTGGGCATGATGGCAATGAAATATATCACTCCGGCGATTCTACTTGTATTGACCCTAACGGCAATGTAGTATATTATAAGCGGGATGAAGAAGATGTATACACCTTTACTATCCTGGCTAATGAAGTTGCTTTGGCAAGGCGCGCATTCCCTTTTTTAAAGGATGCTGATCAGTTTGAAATAAGAGATTAATCAGCTAATTTGCTCCAGTCTATTTATGATGCCATGAAAAATTTGCGCGGCGTATTTTTGATTATTATTCTGATTGCTACTTCTCTTGCCACTTCGGCACAAAGAAAAAAAGACTATACTCAATTTGTTGATCCGTTTATAGGCACAGGTGGCCATGGCCATACCTACCCCGGTGCAGTAGTGCCCTTTGGTATGATGCAATTAAGCCCCGATACACGCTTAACCGGCTGGGATGGCTGTTCGGGTTATCATTATACAGATAGCGTAGTATATGGCTTCTCACATACCCATTTAAGCGGTACAGGAATATCTGATTATGGCGATATTTTATTTATGCCCACCACAGGTGAACCTAAATTTAAAAACGTCGAATACAGTTCAGGTTTTTCTAAAAAAAATGAAACTGCTTCGCCAGGTTATTATAAAACCCATCTAAACAAATATAATATAGATGCAGAGCTTACTGCTAGTACCCGGGTAGGTGTTCATCATTATACATATTTAAACAATCAGCAAGCCAATATTATTGTTGATCTGCAACACCGCGACCAAGTTATAGAATCATGGATAGAAATAATTAACGACCACGAGATACGCGGCATGCGCCGTTCAAAAGCCTGGGCAAAAGATCAGTCGGTTTATTTTTATGCTAAATTCTCTAAACCATTTAAAAGCTATGTTATAGCTATAGATGATGCCCCGCAAACAGGAATGAGTAAAGCTGAGGGCAAAAACATTAAACTAGCTTTACAATTTGGTTCTCCCGGCGAGGTAATAGCAAAAGTTGGTATATCAGCAGTCAGTGCTGACGGCGCTTTAAAAAACCTAAATGCTGAAGTACCCGGATTTGATTTTAAACAAGTAGCTAAAAATGCCAAAGCTGCATGGAATACTGAACTATCAAAAATTGAGGTAGAAGGTGGCGCGCCTGATGCCGGTGATCAGGCGGTGATGGATATGCCATCTAACTACAATCCATTAGCAACCAGACCCAGATCAACCAAAAAGGAAAAAGCACCCGATCAAAACAGGATTAAGCTAATTACTTTTTACACTGCTTTATACCATTGTATGCTGGCCCCCAATATTTATAATGATGTAGACGGACAGTACCGGGGATTAGATAAAAAAATACATACCGCGCAGGATTTCAATTATTATACGGTTTTTTCTTTGTGGGATACTTTCCGAGCCGAAAATCCCTTATTGACATTAATTGACAGGAAACGTACAAGTGATTTTATAAAATCCTTTGTAGCGATGAACGAACAAGGCGGTACGCTGCCTGTGTGGCCATTAGCCAGCGATGAAACTTTTTGCATGATCGGCAATCACTCCATACCTGTTATTGTGGATGCCTATGCTAAAGGCATACGTGATTTTAATCCCGAAGAAGCATTTGCTGCCATGAAAACTGTTACAAACCGCAGCCAATTTGGTTTTGATAAATATACCAGAAATGGTTTTGTCCCTATTGATGAACCAGAATCGGTATCAAAAACACTGGAATATGCTTATGATGATTGGTGCATTGCTCAAATGGCGAAAATGCTGGGTAAACAATTAGATTATAGCATTTATATACAGCGCGCCCAAAACTGGAAAAACTTGTATAATAGCCAAAACGGTTTTATGCAGGCCCGAAATAATAATGGCACATGGTACGCCCCTTTTGATGCTACCGAGATCAATAAAAATTATACCGAAGGCAATGCCTGGCAATATGCCTTTGCAGTACCACATGATGTACAGGGATTGATAAAAAGCATGGGTGGCAAAGCTAATTTTGAAACCAAGTTAAACGAACTGTTTACCACTACGGCAAAAGTATCCGGCAAAAAAATTGAAGATGTGGCGGGATTAATTGGACAATATGCGCATGGCAATGAACCCAGCCACCACATGGCTTACCTGTTTAACTTTACCGATGAGCCCGACAAAACTCAATACTATATTAACAAGATCAGGAATGAAATGTATAGCATTAAACCCGACGGATTATCAGGCAATGAAGATTGCGGGCAAATGTCGGCCTGGTATGTGATGAGTGCGTTGGGTATATATAATATTGCACCCGGACAACAGCAATATTTGGTTGGCTTACCTCAATTTGCAAAAGCGGTTATAAATTTAGAGAATGGCAAGAAGTTTACCATCTTGAACTCAGGCGCTATTGTGAATCGTGATAATATTTATTTACAAGGTATCAATCTTAATAAAAAGGCATACAATAAACTGTATATCAATCATAGTAGCATTGAAAATGGCGGCGAATTTGAAGTATTTACAGGAAGGTTAGCTAATAAACTATTTACACAGGACCTGGAAAAACCCACATCAGAAATTACTGATAATTTAATAGTGGCTAATCCTTATTTTACTGTACTGCAAACATTTGCACCACCTGTGGCGGTTGAGATACACAGTAACGATGTAGATGCAAAAATTTATTATACTACTGATGGGTCTATCCCAACTCCAACTTCGGCAGTTTATAGTAAACCTATACCCACACCAGCCAATACAATTGTTAAAGCTATTGTTGTTAAAAATGGTAAAAGTAGTTTTGTAACTGAACATAAACCTTAATATATGGCATACAACGAAAAACTAGCGGATAGGATACGTGAGGCTTTAGTTGACCAACCCAATGTGGAAGAAAAGAAAATGTTTAAAGGGCTTTGCTTTATGGTAAATGGCAAAATGTGTCTTTGTGCCAGCGGCGATGAAATGCTTTGCCGCATAGGGCCCGATATTTTTGAACAGGCTTTAGAAACCAATGGCTGTCGTGGTATGGTACGTAATGGCAAACCGTTGAAAGATTTTGTTTATGTAAGTGAAGAAGCTATGCGCACCCAACAGCAATTTGACTATTGGGTAAATGCGGCGCTGGCATTTAATCCGCTAGCTAAGGCAACCAAAAAGAAAACGTAAAGGCACAATACTTTATGCCTCATGAATATTAAAGACGCAAAGTATTGCGTCTCTACATTTCGTATGTAATTAAATTGTTAAAACTGCGTTGATACATAATTGTAATATGGCTTTAATTTTGAGCCAATAATTTCACATCTTTACCGCATGTTCAGACGTCTGCAAAACAAGTACCTGAGATACCTGGTCTTCTTTATATATGGTGTAATAATTCTTTTCTGCGCTATTGAATTAAATTTTTTATGGTTGTTTGGATATTCTCCTGATATGCAGGATATTAAAAGGCCACCTTTGGCTGTTGGCTCGCAAGTATACTATGCTGATGGTAAATTACTTGGACAATATTACCGAGAAAACCGCTCGCCGGTTGACTATAAAGATATCTCGCCTAACTTGATACACGCCTTAGTAGCCACTGAGGATGTACGTTTTTACAAACATGGCGGAGTTGATTATTTAGGCTTTGCAGGCAGTATGCTATCTACAGCTACCGGTGATAAACGCGGAGGTAGTACCATTACCCAACAGTTAGCCAAAAATATGTTCTCTACTCGTAAAAAGAAATCGCAGGGGCTTATAAGGTTCATACCTTTAGTACGTACTTTAGTTTTTAAGTGTAAGGAATGGATAACCGCTTATAAAATTGAACACGTTTATAACAAGAACGAAATACTTACCTTATATCTTAATACTGTTCCGTTTGGCAACAATACTTTCGGTATTAAAATAGCTACGCTTAAGTTTTTTAATAAAAACCCCGATAAAGTTAACCCTGCCGAGGCAGCTACCTTAATTGGTATGTTAAAGGCAACATCAACTTATAATCCTATAAATAATCCCGAGAAAGCCATTGAGCGCCGGAATGTAGTTTTAGGTCAGATGGAGAAATATGAGTATATCACTAAAGCACAATTTGATACCTATAGCAAAAACCCTATAGGCCTTAATTTAAGTTATGTAGAAAAAGATTATCATGGCGATTCATACCTGCGCCAGGCAGTTGAACGGTGGTTAAAACCATGGTGCACCGAAAATAACTATGACCTATATGAGGATGGTTTAAAAATATACACCACTATTGATTCGCGTTTACAGCAATATGCCGAAGAGGCCGTTGCCGAAAAAATGAAAATGCTGCAAAGACGTTTTGATAATTTATGGGGTGATAAAAACCCATGGCGTGACTCAAAAGGCAATGAAATACCAAACTTTATACAAAAAAACGAACAACGCCTACCTATTTATAAGTTACTGAAAAAGAAATACAACGGTGATACTACTTTAATTAATAAGTATTTTGAAACCCCTAAAAGAATGAAGGTATTTACCTGGAAGGGCGAAAAGGATACCACGTTTTCAAGTATTGATTCTATAAAATATTACGCCGGAATACTAAATACCGGCATGATGACGATTGAACCGTCAAGTGGAAAAATTAAAGTTTGGGTGGGTGGTATTGATCATAAATATTTCAATTATGACCACGTAAATCAATCAAAACGCCAGGCGGGATCAACATTTAAGCCATTTGCCTATGTTACCGCATTAGATAATGGCTACACCCCATGTGACAAGTTTACCGATCAACGAGTATCCATTAAATATAACGATGGTGGCCGCGAACAGGTATGGGAACCTAATAATGCCGATTTTAATTTTACCGGTTATGAAATGTCATTACGTTGGGCTATGGGTAAATCTGTTAACTCTATTACAGCTCAGGTAACCGAAAAGGTTGGTTGGGATAAAGTAGTTGAGTATGCACACAAAATAGGGATTGAAAGTCCGTTAAAAGCAGTACCGTCAGTATCATTGGGTTCAAACGATGTATCGGTTTATGAAATGGTACGTGCTTACAGTACTTTTCTAAACAAAGGCGAAAAAATAGATCCTTTACTGGTTACTAAAATAACCGATCAGGATGGTGCCGTACTGCAAGAATTTACTTTAAAAACAGAACGTGTGCTAAGTGAAGAAACCGCATGGCTAATGCTATATATGTTTAGGGGTGGCATGGAAGAACCGGGAGGTACATCGCAAGCTTTATGGGAATACGATATTTGGAGCAAGGATAACCAGATAGGCGGCAAAACAGGTACCTCATCTGATTATGTAGATGGCTGGTATATGGGTATTACTAAAGATCTGGTTACCGGTATTTGGGTTGGTGCTGATGATCGTAGTGTACACTTTACCACTTCTGAAACAGGGGAAGGATCACACACGGCACTGCCAATATTTGGCAGGTTTATGGAGAAAGTTTATCATGATCCTAAATCAGGTTATACTTATGGTCATTTTCCTAAACCATGGTCAAAGATCACTAAGCAATATGATTGCCCAACTCCAAGATTATCAAGGGATACACTGGAAAATGACAGTTTATTGTTAATGGAAAATGATAGCTTAATGATAGCACCGCCAGCAGTAGCACCCGATGTTACACCTACACCATAATTACAGTAATAAGTTATTATAAAGGTTTTTTTTAAATTAGCTTCCTAATCTTATCACCCAACATGAGTAAGCTCTCCCCTGTTATTGATAAAGCTATAAGAAGAACCGTTCTTTTTATAGGTATTTTCTGTTTTATACTTTTTGGTTTATCTGCGCAAGCGCAATACTTTGGGCAAAACAAGGTAAGATATAAGAACTTAAAGTTTAAAGTTTATAAAACCCCGCATTTTGAAATATACCATTATCTAAATAATGATAGCGCGATAAAACGTTTCGCGCAGGAAAGCGAACTTTGGTATACCCTACACCAACAAGTTTTTAGGGATACTTTTAATAAGGCCAATCCTATCATTTTATATGCTAACCACCCCGACTTTCAACAAACTACGGTATTGGATGGCAGTATTGAAGTTGGCACAGGTGGTGTAACCGAAGGCTTAAAAAACCGGGTTATTATGCCATTAATGGAAAATAACCAAATGACGCGACACGTTTTGGGGCACGAGTTGGTACATGCTTTTCAATACCATACGCTATTAGGCAGGGCCGATAATCCTTATGAAAATATAAACAATCTGCCATTATGGATGATTGAGGGTATGGCCGAATATCTATCCCTGGGGAAAAAGGACGCGTACACTGCAATGTGGATAAGGGATGCTTATTTAAATCATGATATACCTACTGTTAAGGAATTAAGCGAAAGTAACAAATACTTCCCCTATCGTTATGGGCAGGCATTTTGGTCGTTCATCGGCTCAACTTATGGCGATACAGTTATTATGCCTTTCTTTAAAAATACCGCACGTTTTGGGCTGCAATATGGAGCGCGGCGCACATTTGGCTATGATGATAAAACCCTTTCAACCTTATGGAAAAATTCTATTGAAGCCACTTACAAGCCATTTTTAAAAGATACCGTACAAAAGCCTGTTGGGCAAATGATAATTAATGATAAAAATGCTGGTAAAATGAACATCGCACCATCATTAAGTCCTGATGGTAAATACCTGGCTTTTTTATCAGAAAAAGATTTATTTACAATTGATCTTTACCTGGCCGATGCGAAGACGGGGCGGATAATTAAAAAGCTCACGAGTAAAACATCAAACACGCATATTGACGAATTTAACTTTATCGAATCGGCAGGTACATGGTCCCCGGATGGGAAACTATTTGCTTTTAGCGTGTTTAACAAGGGGCGTAACCGTATGGTTGTTGTTGATGTAGCCAGCAGCCGTGTAGTTGATGATGTACCTATGGGAAAGGCCGAGCAGTTCAGTAATTTATCATGGTCGCCTAACGGGAAAGATATGGTTTTTCAGGGGTTGGCAGAGGGACAAAGCGATTTATATTTATATAATTTCGATACTAAAAAAATCACACAGCTAACTAACGATAAGTTTTCCGATTATCAGCCCAGCTTTTCAAGAGATGGTAAAAAGATAATTTTTACAAGCGACCGTACCACTTATGATACCAAACTATCGCAGGATATTACCTTTAACCTGGCCGAATACGATCTTACTACAGGCAAAGTAACCGATATTAAAATTTTTAATGGTGCCAATAATTTAAATCCCCAGTATTCATCGGACGGTAAACAGATATACTTCTTATCAAATCGAGATGGCTTTCGTAATATGTACCGATATACATTAAGTGATAGCAAAGTAGAACAAATGACCGATTTATTTACCGGTATTTGTGGTATAACCGAATTTTCGCCTGCTATAAGTATTTCTGCTAATAACGATATTGTGTATTCATACTACCGGGCACAAAAATATAGCATATACAACGCTAAAGCATCTGATTTTACACCTGTTAATGTAGATGGAGGGTTAACCAACTTTGATGCCGCTATGCTGCCCCCATCTCGTACTGCCGGGGTAGATCTGATCAATTCTAACCTGAATAATTTTCTGGCCTATAAAAAAATACCGGCCTCATCCATAACCGAAATACCGTATAAACCTCAATTCAAAATGGACTATTTATCCAGTACCGGTGTTGGTGTAGGGGTAAGCAGCACGTTTGGTGCCGGTTTGGCAAGTGGCGTACAAGGGGTATTTAGCGATATTTTGGGCCGTAACCAGATCCTGGCAGGAGTTGCAGTTAACGGCCAGGTGTATGATTTTGGTGGGCAAATACAGTATATTAAACAAGAAAGCAGGTGGAACTTTGGTGCGGGTATATCACATATCCCTTTCCAGTTTGCTACCTACAAAAACGTACCTGCAACATTTACTACTAATAATAACCAAACCATACCTGCAACTGAAACCCGGTTGGACCTGATACGTATATTTCAGGATCAGGCGGCATTGTTTACTTCCTATCCTATCTCACGCACTACACGCTTACAATTTGGCGGCGGTGCAGCAATGTATTATTATCGTATTGATCGTTATAGCACCTATTATGATAGCAATGGAAATTTGTTATCCTATCAAAAAAACAATATAAAATCTGATGCCTACAATAGTGATCCTTATAATGCCGGCACCATATTAAAACCATTTACTATTTACCAGGGAAGCGCGGCTTTAGTAGGCGACGATTCTTTTTCTGGCGTTGCCGCACCATTAGGTGGCTATCGTTATCGTTTACAGGCAGAATATAATTTTGGTTCATATAAATTCTTCGCTCCAACTATAGACCTACGTAAATATGTACGTATTAAACCGGTTACCCTTGCAGCACGTGCATATGGGTACGGGCGCTTTGGCAATGCAAGCGGTTTATACCCTTTATATCTGGGTTATCCTTTTTTAATACGTGGCTATGAGGCGCAAACGTTTTATAATAACACCAGTAAACCTTCTAATGGTTTTACTATAGACCAGCTATCGGGTAGCCGTACAGCGGTAGCAAATTTCGAGGTGCGTTTACCATTTACCGGACCTGAAAAGTTATCGCAAATTAAATCCGGCTTTCTTTTTTCTGATCTGAACCTTTTCTTTGATGCTGGTTTAGCGTGGAACGACGGTAATCAGGTAAAATTTCAATCGGCACCGGATAGAATTGGTACGGATGCAACAGGAAACCCTATATACAACACCAACCAACGCGTACCGGCATTGAGCGCGGGTATATCCCTGCGCGTAAATTTATTTGGCTATTTTGTACTGGAGCCTTACCTGGCTATTCCGTTTAACCGTACAGATGTTAGCAAACCTGTATTTGGTTTAGGGTTTACACCTGGATGGTAGAAATGTTGAGATTAATCTCCCATACTTTCTTAAGACGTTGTTTTTATTCGTGCCTTTCACTCAAAGCTAAATAGCATCCTGCCAATTTGACAAATAAATTACTTTGGAACAACCCTTGATGAGTGCGGATGGATAATAACATTAATTCAAAACTATTAGCTAAATAAATTATGCAAGAAAAAGGAACCATTTCGATACATACCGAAAACATTTTCCCGATTATTAAGAAGTTTTTATACTCTGATACCGAGATATTTTTACGTGAACTGGTATCAAACGCGGTGGATGCTACCCAAAAAATAAAACGCCTGGCTGCATTGGGCCAATACAATGGCGAATTGGGCGATTTGCGTGTAGAAGTTGCTTTTGATGAAGCTAAAAAAACCATTACCATATCTGACAATGGTTTGGGTATGACCGCCGAGGAGATCAAGAAATACATTAACCAGATAGCATTTTCGGGTGCTACCGAGTTTATGGAAAAGTTTAAAGAAGCTAAGGATGCCAACGAGATCATAGGCCGCTTTGGTTTAGGCTTTTACTCGGCATTTATGGTAGCTGATAAGGTAGAAATTGAAACTTTGAGCTATCAGGAAGGCGCTACTCCTGCGCACTGGATATGTGACGGAAGTACCGAATTTGAAATTAGCGAGGGCAATTTGGCAGAGCGTGGTACCGAGATCACTTTACATATCAATGCCGAGTCGGAAGAGTTTTTAAGCAAACACCGTTTACAAGAAATACTGGATAAATATTGCAAGTTCCTGCCAATTCCTATCAAGTTTGGCACTACTACAGATTCTGTAGAAGATGGTGTTGACGAAGAAGGCAAGCCAAAATACAAATCAGTTGAGGTTGATAATATTATTAATGACACCAACCCTATCTGGACAAAAGCGCCATCTGAATTAATGGACGAAGATTATTTAGCGTTTTACAAACAACTATATCCATTCTCAGAAGATCCTTTATTCTGGATACACCTTAACGTTGATTATCCATTCAATTTAACCGGGGTACTTTACTTCCCTAAATTGAAGAACGATTTTGAGATACAGAAGAACAAGATCAAGCTATTCTCTCGCCAGGTATTTATTACCGATGAGGTTAAAGATATTGTACCTGAATTTTTGATGTTGCTGCATGGTGTAATTGATTCACCAGACATTCCGTTAAACGTATCGCGTAGCTTTTTACAGGCCGATAGTAATGTTAAAAAGATAAATAGCTATATAACCAAAAAGGTTGCTGATAAACTTGCGGAGCTATTTAAAGCCGACCGTAAGGCATACGAAGAAAAATGGACCGATATTGGCCTGTTTGTAAAATACGGTATGGTAAGCGAAGAAAAGTTTTATGAAAAAGCTAAAGACTTTGTATTGGTAAGCAATACCGCTAAAGAGAATTTTACTTTAGATGAATATAAAGAAAAGGTGGCCCCTGTACAAACAGATAAAGACGGCCAACTGATCTATCTATATACAAACGACCCTGCCAAGCAGGATGCATTTATCCAATCTGCCAATAAAAAGAGTTATGATGTTTTGGTGATGAATTCGCCAATTGATAATCACT